>NZ_JAGGOO010000068.1 GCF_018614415.1 Streptomyces sp. ISL-12 | reverse complement strand
GGCCGGTTCGGTCTCGGGGGCGGGGGATGCCGGGCGGGTCGGGACGAGGAGCTCCATCGTCACCTCGGAGGGGCTCTCCAGGGCGTCCGCGGCCTCGGGGGCCTCCTCGGAAACCTCCTCCGGCTCCGACTCCGACTCGGGCTTCGGCTCGGGCTTCGGCTCGGGTTTCGGCTCCTGCTCCTCCGAGGCGTCGTCAGCCTCGGCGGTTTCGTCGACCGCCGCCGTCTCCTCGACCGCCGCCGTCTCCTCGGCCGCCTCCGCGTCCCCGGCGACCACAGCCTCCCCGGCCTGTGCGGCCTCTACGGCAGCCTCGGCTTCCCCTGCGGCTTCCGTCTCCTCGGCCGCCTCCGACCGCCGTACCGCCTCCTCCGCCAGCGCCACCAGCGGGTCACCGGCCTCGGCGTCCGCCTCCGCGTCGGCGTCGGCATCCGGCCCCGCGCCGGCCTCCGCAACGGCCCCGGCGCCCGGCAGCGAAGCGCTGCCCGTGCCGTCGGCCGTAGGCGCGGACGGGGGGACGGTGGCCGACGGGGTCCGGGCGAGCAGCGACACGGGCAGGACCACGACGGCTGCCGTGCCGGCGCCCTCCTGCTGCTCGCTCAGCCGCACCCGGGCGCCGTGCCGGTGGGCGAGGCGGGCCACGACGTACAGACCGAGCCCGAGGCCGTCCTCGCCCTCCTGCTCGAAGGGGGCCTCGGGGTCGAAGTCGGTGAGGCGGGTGTTGAGCCGCTCCAGCCGTTCCGCCTCCATGCCGATGCCCTCGTCCTGGACGGAGAGGACGACCTCGCCGTTCTCCAGCAGCCGGCCGGAGATCTCGACGGGCAGCTCGGGCGGCGAGAACGAGGTGGCGTTCTCCAGGAGTTCGGCGAGCAGGTGGGAGAGGTCGTCCGCGGCGAAGCCGGTCACGTGCGCGTGCGGGGGCAGGGCGGCGATCCGGACCCGGTCGTAGCGCTCGATCTCGCTGACGGCGGCGCGGACCACGTCGACCAGCGGCACCGGTCCGGCGGGGTGCCGGCCGTGCTCGGTGCCGGCCAGGACGAGGAGGTTCTCGTTGTGGCGGCGCATCACGGTGGCGAAGTGGTCGAGCTTGAAGAGGACGGCCAGGCGGTCGGGGTCCTGCTCCTGCTCCTCCATCGACTCGATGACGCCGAGCTGCCGTTCGACCAGGGCGAGGGTGCGCAGCGCGAGGTTGGCGTAGGTGGCGCCGACGCCCTGGCGCACCTGCTCCAGGCGGGCGGCGGACTCGGCGAGTTCGGCGCGCAGTTCCTCGCGGGCGTCGGCCATCTTCTGCCGCTGGCCGACCAGGTGCTTGCGGTCGGACTCCAGGGTGGTGACGCGCTCGGCCAGCGTGACGGCGTGCGCGTGCAGGGCGTTGACGGAGCGGACGGCCTTGGCGAACTCGTCGTTGCGGCCGGTGAAGGTCAGGGGCTCCTCGGCGGCCGGGTTCTCGGCCTCGGCGAGCCGGGCGGTGCCGCGGCGCAGCACGGACAGCGGCCGGGTGAGGCTGCGGGCCAGGGCGGTGGCGACGCCCACGGCGACCAGCATCAGGGCGCCGAGGACGGCGATCCGGATCTCCAGCGCGGTGACGTCGTCGTCGCGGAGCTGGGCCAGGTCCTCGCTGCGCCGCTCGTAGAGGGCCGACTCGGCGCCGCGCATCGCGTCGACGCGGGCGGAGAGCGCGGCGGACAGCTTGGAGACGCTGGTGGCGAGGTCGTCGTCGGAGAGGGCCGGCTGGTCGGTGAGGGCGGCCAGGTACTTCTCGGCGGCGTCGACCTCGGGTCCGGTGACCGTGGCGTCGTAGCGCTCCTTGGCCGTCTCGGGGGCGTTCTCGCGGAAGGCGGCGAGGGCGGCGTCGGAGCGGACCCGGGCCTCCTGCGCGGCGGCGGCCAGGGCGTCCCGGGTCTTGGCGTCGGCGGCCGAGGTGGTGCTGGTCTCGGTGGCCAGGCCGGTGACGGGGTCGTAGGCGGTCTGCCTGGTGCTCGGCACGCTGAGGGCGGCCAGCAGCAGGCCACGGGTGGCGGCGGCCTGCTGTACGGCGGAGTCCAGCTCGGCGAGGGCGTAGGCGCCGGCGCCCGCGCGGGGCGGCATCTGCTCGGCCAGTTCCTCGGCGAGGGCGTGCAGTTCGGTGACGGCGGCGGAGTAGGCGTCGTGCGCTTCGAGGGCGCTGCTGCGGCCGGTGAGCGCCGACCGGCGCAGCGAGGCGACGGCGTCGAGGTCCTCGCGCAGGGCGGCGGGGGTGCCGGGGTCGGTGCGCAGTTCCTCGATCTGCCGGTCGACGCGGGCGCCGCGCTGCTCCGAGGGCGCCTTGGACTTGGGGCGCCCGGCGGCGATGTAGGGGGTGACCTCGTCGCGTTCGTCGGCCAGCGAGTGGGCCAGGGTGAGCGCGTCCTGGGTGCGCTCGGCGAGGGTCACCAGGTCCTGGGAGTCGCTGAGCTGCCCCGAGGCGGCGATGACCGAGGGCGCTCCGGCGCCGGCGATCGCGGCGGCCACCACCAGGACGGCGACGATCAGCCGGTTGCGTACGTGGGTGGGGCGGCCCTTGCCCACGACGGGGGCCGGCGCCGCCGGGACGGCCGGGGCGGGGGTCCCCGTGGCGTCCGGGGCGGGGGTGACGGGGGTGGTTCGCTCCGTACCCCCGGCGGGGGCCGTCTGCTTGCCTGTGCGACGAGGCCGCGTCTTCTGCACCGGTGCTCGCATTCCTGACTCGTGTACCCGTGGGGCCGGGTGGCGCTCCGTCAACCGGCCGGCCGGCCCGTACGTCCGTCCGCACGTCCGTCGCCGTTCCGTCGGCCGTGCCCGGGGGGTCGTCGGCCGTGTTCGGACGGGGCGGAACCCCCACCGGCTCCCGACCCTCCCAGTGCCCGTGGGCACCGGGTGTCCAACACCTGGCCCGCCACCCGAAGGAGTGAACCCCGGAGGTGAGTTGGGGGGCAAGTCCCCGCAGCGCCGCCGACGGGCCCGCGCCGCGCGTCGGTTGGACGTTCCCGGCGGGGCGGTGGCAGGATGTGCCGCCACGCGTTCCCGGAGTGCGGTAATCCGCCCCAAATCAGGCGCCTGACCTGCACGGCCGTGACAAATCCGGTCCCGCCCCGGGCACTTCGCGGGCGCCGCGCGGGACTCGGGCAGACTGATCCGATGCGTACGGATCTGGTCTCCGAGCCCAGCACGTCCCGGCTCCCCAACGAGGACTTCGCGAGCGTCGCCCTCCCGGCCTCCGGACGGGGCGGCGTGGTCGTCCTGCTGGACGGCGTGACCCCGCCGAGGGACGCGACGGGGTGCGTGCACTCCGTGCCCTGGTTCACCGCGCGCCTCGGCGGAGCACTGACCGAATTGACCGTTTCACTCCCGGATGTCCCTCTCGCCGACGCGCTGTCCCGCGCCATCGCGGTTACCGCCGGGGCACACGCCGAAACCTGTGACCTTTCTCACCCCAGAACTCCGCAGGCGACCGTGGTTCTGGCCCGCTGGTCCCCGGACCGGGTCGAGTACCTGGTCCTGTGCGACTCCGCCCTGCTGGTCGAGTCGTCCGACGGCACGGTCACGGCCCACCTGGACGACCGGCTGGCCCGGCTGCCCCGGTCGGCCCGCGCCACGGAGGCCCTGGTGGACGCGGACCTCCGCAACAAGGAGGGCGGCTTCTTCACGGCGGCGGCCGACCCGGCGGTGGCGGCACGCGCGGTGACGGGGACGCTGCCGCGCGGCGGGGTGCGGGCCCTGGCGGCGCTCACGGACGGGGCGACGCGGTGGGTGGACACGTTCCGCGAGGGCGACTGGGCGGACTGTCTGCACATCGTCCGCGAGGAGGGGGCGCAGAGCCTGGTGGACCGGGTGCGGCGGCTGGAGCGCTGGGACACGAAGCGCACGTTCCTGGGCCGGAGCAAGCAGCACGACGACGCGACGGTGGTCTACGTCGAGCTGTGAGCGACGCTCCCCGGGGTCAGCTCTCCATCCCCCGGTTCAGCTCGCCCAGCAGCCGGGCCAGCTCCCCCACCTCGCGGGGGTCCCAGTCGGCGAGGCGGCCGGCGTAGCGGGCGCGGCGGGCCTCGCGGACCCGGCGGACCCGGTCGCGTCCCTCCGGGGTGAGGTCGACCAGCCAGGCGCGGCCGTCGGCCGGGTCGGGCTCGCGGGCGATCAGGCCCAGCTCCTCCAGGGCGCGCAGCTGGCGGGACATGGTCGCCTTGCCGACGCCGATGTAGGCGGCGAGTTCCGTGGCCCGCTGCCCGCCGCACTCCCCGAGCCGCACCAGCAGCCCGTACGCGGAGGACTCCAGGTCGGGGTGGACCTGGCGGGCCATCTCCGCCTGGTTGGCCCGGGCGCGGCGCAGCAGCACCGTCAGCTCGCGTTCGAGGGCCAGGAACTCGGGCTGCTCCGCGCCGTTCGCGGACACCTCGGATCCGGCTCCGCGTCCCCCGCCGTTCCCGCTGTCGTGCACGTCAGTTCCCGCCTCGGTCTTCCCGGTCCTGAAAGTTTCCGCCGTACGCGGCCATCGCCGCAGTTCGGCAAGTATTTCGCAGGCGCAGACCACCGGCGGTCACCGGTCCCTCTTCCCACCGGCGGGTCTACGTGCGTAGCGTCGTCACGGCACACCGTAATGGCATGAGCACGCCAGCCCCATGCATCTCGGCCGCGCGCTCCCCCCACCGAGCACCACGAGCCCCTCGGAGGCCCGTCATGCCCGTGCACAGACCCCGACCGTCCCGCGGCCGGCGCCTCGCCGCCCTCGGGAGCCTGCTCGCCGCCTTCTCGCTGCTCCTCACCCTCCCCTCGGCCGCCGCCGACACCCCGCCCCGCGGCTCCGCGTACCTGGGCATGGGCGTCGCGGACCACGACGGGGAGCACGGCACTCCCGTCCCCGGTGACGCCACCCAGACCGAGGGCGTCGACGTCTCCAGCCACCAGGGCAACGTCGCCTGGCCGACCCTGTGGAGCAGCGGCGTCAAGTGGGCCTACGTCAAGGCCACCGAGGGGACGTACTACACGAACCCGTACTTCGCCCAGCAGTACAACGGCTCGTACAACGTGGGCATGATCCGGGGCGCCTACCACTTCGCCACCCCGGACACCACCAGCGGCGCCGCGCAGGCCGACTACTTCGTCGACCACGGCGGCGGCTGGAGCCGCGACGGCAAGACCCTGCCGGGCGCCCTCGACATCGAGTGGAACCCGTACGGGGCCTCCTGCTACGGCAAGACGCAGAGCCAGATGGTCAGCTGGATCCGCGACTTCCTGACCACCTACAAGGCCCGCACCGGCCGGGACGCCGTCATCTACACGGCCACCAGCTGGTGGACCGAGTGCACCGGGAACTACGGCGGTTTCGCCGGCGCCAACCCGCTGTGGGTGGCCCGGTACGCCTCCACGGTGGGGACGCTGCCGGCCGGATGGCCGTACTACACGATGTGGCAGTACACCTCGTCCGGGCCGACGGTCGGTGACCACGACAAGTTCAACGGCGCGCTGGACCGGGTGGTCGCGCTCGCCAACGGCTGAACGTGCCAGGGGCCCCGGTGACCGCTCACCGGGGCCCCTCGGCACCGTCACGCCGCGACCGGCACCTCACTGGTCGCGGGCGTCAGCGCCAGCTCCAGGACCTGGCGGACGTCCGAGACGGTGTGGACGTCGAGCTTGTCCAGGATCTCGGCCGGGACGTCGTCCAGGTCGGGTTCGTTGCGCTTGGGGATGATCACCGTGGTGACCCCGGCGCGGTGGGCGGCGAGCAGCTTCTGCTTCACCCCGCCGATCGGCAGCACCCGCCCGGTCAGCGAGACCTCGCCGGTCATCGCCACGTCGGTGCGGACCAGCCGGCCGGAGAGGAGGGAGGCGAGGGCCGTGGTCATCGTCACGCCCGCGCTCGGGCCGTCCTTGGGCACCGCGCCCGCCGGGAAGTGGATGTGCACGCCCCGGTCCTTCAGGTCGGCCACCGGCAGCTCCAGTTCGGCGCCGTGGGAGCGCAGGAAGCTCAGGGCGATCTGCGCGGACTCCTTCATCACGTCCCCGAGCTGACCGGTCAGGGTCAGCCCCGCCGCGCCCGTCTCCGGGTCGGCGAGGGACGCCTCGACGTAGAGGACGTCGCCGCCGGCCCCCGTGACCGCGAGGCCCGTCGCCACGCCCGGCACCGAGGTGCGGCGCTCGGCCGGGTCCTGGGCGGACTCGGGCACGTGGTGCGGCCTGCCGATCAGCGCGCGCAGATCGTCGGCGCCGACGGTGAACGGCAGCTCCCGCTCGCCCAGTTCGTGCTGGGCCGCCACCTTGCGCAGCAGCCGGGCGATCGACCGCTCCAGGGTGCGCACGCCCGCCTCCCGGGTGTACTCCCCGGCCAGCTTGCGCAGCGCGCCCTCGTCGATGGTCACCTCGTCCTTGTCCAGCCCGGCCCGGTCCAGCTGGCGCGGGAGCAGGTGGTCGCGGGCGATGACGACCTTCTCGTCCTCGGTGTAGCCGTCCAGGCGGACCAGCTCCATGCGGTCGAGCAGGGCCTCCGGGATGGCCTCCAGGACGTTGGCGGTGGCGAGGAAGACGACGTCGGAGAGGTCGAGTTCGACCTCCAGGTAGTGGTCGCGGAAGGTGTGGTTCTGGGCCGGGTCGAGGACTTCGAGCAGGGCGGCGGCCGGGTCGCCCCGGAAGTCGGACCCCACCTTGTCGATCTCGTCCAGCAGGACCACCGGGTTCATCGACCCGGCCTCCTTGATCGCCCGCACGATCCGGCCGGGCAGCGCGCCGACGTACGTACGGCGGTGGCCGCGGATCTCGGCCTCGTCGCGGACGCCGCCGAGGGCGACGCGGACGAACTTGCGGCCCATCGCGTGGGCGACGGACTCACCGAGGCTGGTCTTGCCGACGCCGGGCGGGCCGACCAGGGCGAGGACGGCCCCGCCGCGCCGGCCGCCGATGACGCCGAGGCCCCGGTCGGCACGCCGCTTGCGGACCGCCAGGTACTCGGTGATGCGCTCCTTGACGTCCTTCAGACCCGCGTGCTCGGCGTCCAGGACCGCCTGGGCGCCCTGGATGTCGTAGGCGACAGCGCTGTCGTCGGTTCGCTCGTTCCACGGCATCTCCAGAACCGTGTCGAGCCAGGTGCGGATCCAGGAGCCCTCCGGGGACTGGTCGCTGGACCGCTCCAGCTTGTCGACCTCCTTGAGGGCGGCCTCGCGGACCTTCTCGGGCAGGTCGGCGGCCTCGACCCGGGCGCGGTAGTCGTCGGACTCCTCGCCGTCCTGTTCTCCGTTCAGCTCGCGCAACTCCTTGCGGACCGCTTCGAGCTGGCGGCGCAGCAGGAACTCGCGCTGCTGCTTGTCGACGCCCTCCTGGACGTCCTTGGCGATGGTCTCGGCGACGTCCTGCTCGGCGAGGTGGTCGCGCAGCTGCGCGGTGGCGAGCTTGAGGCGGGCGACCGGGTCGGCGGTCTCCAGGAGTTCGGTCTTCTGGGCGGTGGTCAGGAACGGCGAGTAGCCGGAGTTGTCGGCGAGCGCCGCGACGTCCTCGATGGCCTGGACGCGGTCCACCACCTGCCAGGCGCCGCGCTTGCGCAGCCAGGCGGTGGCCAGCGCCTTGTACTCCTTGACCAGTTCGGCCACCTGACCGGGCAGCGGGTCGGGCACGGTCTCGTCGATCCTGGTCCCCTCGACCCACAGCGCGGCGCCGGGGCCGGTGGTGCCGGCGCCGATCTTCACCCGGGCCCGGCCGCGGATCAGCGCGCCGGGGTCGCCGTCGGCCAGCCGGCCGACCTGCTCGACGGTGCCGAGCACGCCGGTGCTCGCGTAGGTGCCGTCGACGCGGGGCACCAGCAGGACCTTCGGCTTGCCGGGTTCCGAGCGGGCGGCGGCCTGGGCGGCCTCCACCGCGGCGCGGACCTCGGAGTCGTTCAGGTCGAGCGGGACCACCATCCCGGGCAGCACGACCTCGTCGTCGAGCGGCAGCACGGGCAGGGCGAGCGGTGTGAACGGCGTGGACTCAGCAGCCATGATCTCCCCTTCGGCAGTCAAGTTGAGTTGCTTGCACTCAAGTACACCGACTCAATGCCCGGGAGGCGGCGGATGTTCCCCGGCCGGCGTTCGCTCTCAGCGATCAACG
This sequence comes from Streptomyces sp. ISL-12, assembly GCF_018614415.1. Taxonomy (GTDB): domain Bacteria; phylum Actinomycetota; class Actinomycetes; order Streptomycetales; family Streptomycetaceae; genus Streptomyces. The sequence goes on along the minus strand of NZ_JAGGOO010000068.1, from coordinate 13,349 downwards.
CCGGGCGGACCGATGCCAGGATGACGGGATGACCGTCCACGAAATTCCCGAACCCCCGGTGGTCCTGGACCGTCGTGAGGGCCCCTACGGCGAGGTCGTGCTGCGCAGACACGGCGCGCTGCTCCAGATCATCGCCAACGGCTGCTTCCTGATGGACACCTCCGACGGACGCTCGGAGCGCCTGCTCGTCGACGCGGCGCTGGCCGCGCTCCCCGCCGGCCGCCCCGGACCCCGCGTGCTGATCGGCGGCCTGGGCGTCGGCTTCTCCCTCGCCCACGCCGCCGCGGACCCCCGCTGGGGACGGATCACGGTGGTCGAGCGCGAACCGGCCGTCATCGACTGGCACCGGGACGGCGGGCCGCTGTCCGGGCTGACCCGCGAGGCGCTCGCGGACCCCCGCACGGAGATCGTCGAAGCGGACCTCGTCGCATACGTCAATGAGACTTCCGCCACACGGCCGGCGACCTACGACGCCCTCTGCCTCGACATCGACAACGGCCCCGACTGGACCGTCACCGAGGGCAATCACAGCCTCTACGGAACGTCCGGACTCGCGCTCTGCGCAAGGCTGTTGAGGCCCGGCGGAGTACTCGCCGTATGGTCCGCCCAGCCCTCCCCGCATTTCGAAGAAACCTTGCGTAATGCCGGGTTCCAGCAGGTGCGTACCGAAGAGATCCCCGTTGCCCGGGGCGTTCCGGACGTCGTGCACATCGGCGTCGGGCCTGGATAGCAAAGGCCCGGTGACTCCCCGTACGCTGCTGCTCTGACGCGGATCATTCAAGCGTCGATCGCAGTCATGGGATCACCCCACGGATTCCACAAAGCACACCTCAGGGGCGGGCGATGGAGCAGACACACACCTCCCACAACGGCGCGGCGACGGCGACGCAGGGCGCGCAGCGCCGGGTGCTGGTGGTGGAGGACGACCAGACGATCGTGGACGCCATCGCGACCCGCCTGCGCGCCGAGGGCTTCCTGGTGCAGACGGCGGGCGACGGTCCGGCCGCCGTCGACACGGCCGAGGCCTGGCAGCCCGACCTGCTCATCCTCGACATCATGCTGCCCGGCTTCGACGGCCTGGAGGTCTGCCGCCGGGTGCAGGCCCAGCGGCCGGTGCCGGTGCTGATGCTCACCGCCCGCGACGACGAGACGGACATGCTGGTCGGGCTCGGCGTCGGCGCCGACGACTACATGACCAAGCCGTTCTCGATGCGCGAACTGGCCGCGCGGGTGCACGTGCTGCTGCGCCGGGTGGAGCGGGCCGTGGTCGCCGCCTCCACGCCGCGCAGCGGCATCCTGCGCCTGGGTGAACTGGAGATCGACCACGCGCAGCGCCGGGTGCGGGTGCGCAGCGAGGACGTGCACCTCACGCCGACCGAGTTCGACCTGCTGGTGTGCCTGGCGAACACGCCGCGCGCGGTGCTCTCCCGCGAGCAGCTGCTCGCCGAGGTGTGGGACTGGGCGGACGCCTCCGGGACCCGGACCGTCGACAGCCACATCAAGGCACTGCGCCGGAAGATCGGCGCCGAGCGCATCCGCACCGTGCACGGGGTGGGCTACGCGCTGGAGACACCGACGCCATGAGCGCGGGGCGGCAGGCCGCACGGCGGAGCCCCGGCCCCCGGAGCACCGGCACCGGCACCGGCACCGGGGAACCCTGGGGCGGCGTACGCCCGTTCTCGATCAAGACCAAGCTCGGCGCGCTGGTCGTCACGTCGGTACTGATCACTACCGGCCTGTCGGTCATAGCGGTGCACACCAAGACGGAGCTGCGCTTCATCACGGTGTTCTCGATGATCGCCACGCTGCTGATCACGCAGTTCGTGGCGCACTCGCTGACCGCGCCGCTGGACGAGATGAACGCCGTCGCCCGGTCCATCTCGCACGGCGACTACACCCGCCGGGTGCGCGAGAACCGCCGGGACGAACTGGGCGACCTGGCCCAGACGATCAACCACATGGCCGACGACCTGGAGGCCCAGGACCGGCAGCGCAAAGAGCTGGTGGCGAACGTCTCGCACGAGCTGCGCACCCCGATCGCGGGGCTGCGCGCCGTGCTGGAGAACATCGTCGACGGGGTCACCGAGGCCGACCCGGAGACCATGCTGACGGCCCTGCGGCAGACCGAGCGGCTCGGCCGGCTGGTGGAGACCCTGCTGGACCTCTCCCGCCTGGACAACGGCGTCGTCCCGCTGCGCACCCGCCGCTTCGAGGTGTGGCCGTACCTGTCCGGGGTGCTGAAGGAGGCCAACATGGTCGCCTCCGCCCGCGCGGGCATCGCCTCCGGCTCCGGCACGCACACCCGTACCGACGTCCACCTGCACCTCGACGTCGACCCGCTGGACCTGACCGCGCTGGCCGACCCGGAGCGCATCCACCAGGTGGTCGCCAACCTCATCGACAACGCGGTCAAGCACAGCCCGCCGCACGGCCGGGTGACGGTCCGGGCGCGCCAGGGCGAGCTGCCGGACTCCCTGGAGCTGGAGATCATCGACGAGGGACCCGGCATCCCCCAGTCGGAGTGGCACCGGGTGTTCGAGCGGTTCAACCGGGGCGCGGTGACCCGGCCGCACGGTCCCGGCAGCGACGGCGGCACCGGGCTCGGCCTGGCGATCGCCCGCTGGGCGGTGGATCTGCACGGCGGACGGATCGGGGTGGCCGAATCGGAGCGCGGCTGCCGCATCCTCGTCACTCTTCCGGGCCTGCCAACCACGCCGAGTTGACGTAAGCTGCTCATCAGAGCCACTCGTTCCACGGATGTTCACGCTGGTGGACACGTGTGATCAGGCGGAGGCCCGCGACCGGAAGGGCGCCAGGGCCCGGTTCCCTATTCCCTGTTGACGCAGAACCACGCTTGTTTCCCGCCATTTCCAGCGCCGAAACACCCGCCAAGATGTGACTTACGCGACGATGGACCGGCCCGGCCTGACCTTCTCGCTCTTGGAGGCGTAGCCTTTATTCCCGCTGTCCATCACCTTGTGAAGCGGAAGAGGGCGGTTGCCGCCGTGTCGCCACAGTCCCCCAGTAACTCGAGCATCTCGACCGACACCGACCAAGCGGGGAAGAACCCCGCAGCGGCCTTCGGTGCCAATGAGTGGCTCGTAGACGAGATCTATCAGCAGTACCTCCAGGACCCGAATTCGGTCGACCGAGCCTGGTGGGACTTCTTCGCCGACTACAAGCCGGGGGCGGCCGCCGCCCAGGCCGCGTCGGGTACCGCGGCCGCGGGGGCCGCGGAGACCACCGCTCCGGCTCAGCCCGCCCCGGCCGCGCAGACCGCGCAGGCGCTCGCCCAGGCCCCGGCCCCGGCCGCCCCGGCGCAGACGCCCGCCGCTCCCGCGCAGCCCGCCGCCAAGGCCGCTCCCGCCACCCCGGCGGCGAAGCCCGCCGCCGCGCAGCCGGCCGCGCCCGCCAAGGCCGCGCCGGCCAAGGAGGCCGCCGAGGGTCCCGAGCTGGTCACCCTGCGCGGTCCCTCCGCCGCGGTCGCCAAGAACATGGACGCCTCGCTGGAGATGCCCACGGCCACGTCCGTGCGCGCCGTCCCGGTGAAGCTGCTGTTCGACAACCGCATCGTCATCAACAACCACCTCAAGCGCGCCCGCGGCGGGAAGATCTCCTTCACGCACCTCATCGGGTACGCGATGGTGCAGGCCATCAAGGCCATGCCGTCGATGAACTGGTCGTTCCAGACCAAGGACGGCAAGCCCACCCTGGTCAAGCCGGAGCACGTCAACCTCGGTCTCGCCATCGACCTGGTCAAGCCCAACGGCGACCGCCAGCTCGTCGTCGCGGCGATCAAGAAGGCCGAGACGCTGAACTTCTTCGAGTTCTGGCAGGCCTACGAGGACATCGTCCGCCGCGCCCGTGAGAACAAGCTCACGATGGCCGACTTCACCGGCGTCACGGTCTCCCTGACCAACCCCGGCGGCCTCGGCACCGTCCACTCCGTGCCGCGTCTGATGCCCGGCCAGTCGGTGATCATGGGCGTCGGCGCCATGGACTACCCGGCGGAGTTCCAGGGCACCAGCCAGGACACCCTGAACAAGCTCGGCATCTCCAAGGTCATGACGCTCACGTCGACCTACGACCACCGGGTGATCCAGGGCGCCGCCTCCGGCGAGTTCCTCCGCCAGGTCGCCAACCTGCTCCTCGGCGAGAACGACTTCTACGACGAGATCTTCGAGGCGCTGCGCATCCCCTACGAGCCGGTCCGCTGGCTCAAGGACATCGACGCCAGCCACGACGACGACGTCACCAAGGCCGCCCGCGTCTTCGAGCTGATCCACTCCTACCGGGTCCGCGGCCACGTCATGGCCGACACCGACCCGCTGGAGTACCAGCAGCGCAAGCACCCCGACCTCGACATCACCGAGCACGGGCTCACCCTGTGGGACCTGGAGCGCGAGTTCGCCGTCGGCGGCTTCGCCGGCAAGTCGATGATGAAGCTGCGCGACATCCTCGGCGTGCTGCGCGACTCGTACTGCCGCACCACCGGCATCGAGTTCATGCACATCCAGGACCCCAAGCAGCGCAAGTGGATCCAGGACCGGGTGGAGCGCGGCCACACCAAGCCCGAGCGCGAGGAGCAGCTGCGCATCCTGCGCCGGCTGAACGCGGCGGAGGCCTTCGAGACCTTCCTGCAGACCAAGTACGTCGGCCAGAAGCGGTTCAGCCTGGAGGGCGGCGAGTCCGTCATCCCGCTGCTCGACGCGGTCCTGGACTCGGCGGCCGAGAGCCGTCTCGACGAGGTCGTCATCGGCATGGCCCACCGCGGCCGGCTGAACGTCCTCGCCAACATCGTCGGCAAGTCGTACGCGCAGATCTTCCGCGAGTTCGAGGGCAACCTCGACCCGAAGTCGATGCACGGCTCCGGCGACGTCAAGTACCACCTGGGCGCCGAGGGCACCTTCACCGGCCTCGACGGCGAGCAGATCAAGGTCAGCCTCTGCGCCAACCCCTCCCACCTGGAGACCGTCGACCCGGTCCTGGAGGGCGTCGCCCGCGCCAAGCAGGACATCATCAACAAGGGCGGCACGGACTTCACCGTGCTGCCGGTGGCGATCCACGGCGACGCGGCCTTCGCGGGCCAGGGCGTGGTGGCCGAGACCCTGAACATGTCGCAGCTGCGCGGCTACCGCACCGGCGGCACGGTCCACATCGTCATCAACAACCAGGTCGGCTTCACGGCCGCCCCGGAGTCCTCGCGCTCGTCCATGTACGCCACGGACGTGGCCCGCATGATCGAGGCCCCGATCTTCCACGTGAACGGCGACGACCCGGAGGCCGTGGTCCGCGTCGCGCGGCTGGCCTTCGAGTTCCGCCAGGCGTTCAACAAGGACGTGGTGATCGACCTCATCTGCTACCGCCGCCGCGGTCACAACGAGTCGGACAACCCGGCCTTCACCCAGCCGCTGATGTACGACCTGATCGACAAGAAGCGCTCGGTGCGCAAGCTGTACACCGAGTCCCTCATCGGTCGCGGCGACATCACCCTGGAAGAGGCCGAGCAGGCGCTCCAGGACTACCAGGGCCAGCTGGAGAAGGTCTTCACGGAGGTCCGCGAGGCCACCGCGCAGCCCGCCTCGGTGGAGCCCTCCGACCCGCAGGCCGCCTTCCCGGTCGCCGTGAACACCGCGGTCACCGGCGAGGTCGTCAAGCGGATCGCCGAGTCCCAGGTCAACATCCCCGCCCACGTCACCGTCCACCCGCGGCTGCTCCCGCAGCTCCAGCGCCGGGCGGCCATGGTCGAGGACGGCACCATCGACTGGGGCATGGGCGAGACCCTCGCCATCGGCTCCCTCCTCCTTGAGGGCGTCCCGGTCCGGCTGGCCGGCCAGGACTCGCAGCGCGGCACCTTCGGCCAGCGGCACGCGGTGATCATCGACCGCGCCAAGGGCGACGAGTACACCCCGCTGCAGTACCTCTCCGAGGACCAGGCGCGGCTCAACGTCTACAACTCCCTGCTCTCCGAGTACGCGGCGATGGGCTTCGAGTACGGCTACTCGCTGGCCCGCCCCGACGCGCTGGTGATGTGGGAGGCGCAGTTCGGCGACTTCGTCAACGGCGCGCAGACCATCGTCGACGAGTACATCTCGGCCGCCGAGCAGAAGTGGAACCAGACCTCCGGTGTGGTCCTGCTCCTCCCCCACGGCTACGAGGGCCAGGGCCCGGACCACTCCTCGGCCCGCGTCGAGCGGTTCCTCCAGCTGTGCGCGCAGAACAACATGACGGTCGCCATGCCGACCTCCCCGGCGAACTACTTCCACCTCCTGCGGTGGCAGGTGCACAACCCGCACCACAAGCCGCTGGTCGTCTTCACCCCGAAGTCGATGCTCCGCCTGAAGGCGGCGGCGTCGAAGGCGGAGGACTTCACCACCGGCCAGTTCCAGCCGGTCATCGGCGACACCTCGGTCGAGGCGGCGGCGGTGAAGAAGGTCGTCTTCACCACCGGCAAGGTCTACTACGACCTGATCGCCGAGCGCGCCAAGCGCGGGGTGACGGACACGGCCATCATCCGCATCGAGCGCCTGTACCCGCTGCCGGGTACCGAGCTCCAGGCGGAGATCGCCAAGTACCCGAACGCCGAGAAGTACCTGTGGGCCCAGGAGGAGCCGGCCAACCAGGGTGCCTGGCCGTTCATCGCGCTCAACCTGATCGACCACCTGGACCTGGCGGTCGGCGCGGACATCCCGGCGGGCGAGCGCCTGCGCCGGATCTCGCGTCCGCACTCCTCGTCCCCGGCCGTCGGTTCCGCGAAGCGGCACCAGGCGGAGCAGGAGCAGCTGGTGCGTGAGGTGTTCGAGGCGTGAGCCGCTGACACCCGGCGTCGTGTGAGGGCCCGTTCTCCGGAGGTGATCCGGGGGGCGGGCCCTTCGGCGTGTGCCGGGTCGTCAGGTGGTCTGGGGTTCGAAGTCCCAGTACGGGCGCCGGCGGGCGGCGGCGGAGACGGTGAGCGGGTGTCCGCTGCCCAGGGTGGCGGCGAGACCGGAGAGCGCGCGCCGCTCGCTGTCCTCCGCCTCCCCGCGCCGCCCGAGGGCACGCAGATCGGCCGCGTGGGCCACGAGGGCGGACAGGGTGAGCGGGTGGCCGGGGCCCAGCGTCCCCTCGCCGCGGACGACGGTGTCCCCGCTCAGGCCGGCCGCCCGCTCGACGTCGCCGACCGCGTGGCACAGCGCGGACGCGCTCAGCGCGCAGCCCAGCGTCCAGGGGTGGTCGGGACCGACGCGTGCCGTCATGTCGGTCAGCGCCGCCCCGGCCAGGGACCGGGCACCGTCCGTCTCACCGGCGCGGAGCAGCGTCAAGGCGTGGTTGGCCCGGGCCCCGACGGCGTACGGGTGGCCGGGCGGCAGGGTCGCCTCGTAGGCGGCGACGACGGACTCGCTGAGCTCGCGTGCCCGGTCGGCGTCGCCGTGCTCCCGTGCGAAGCAGCTCTGTCCGACGGCGAGGATCAGCGTCAGCGGGTCCCGGTCGCCCAGGACGTGCTCGGCGCGGTCCAGCGCGTCGGCGAAGTACCGGGCCGCGGTGTCGAAGTCGCCCAGGGCGTAGCGGCACATCGCGAAGTTGTGTGCCGCCCGCAGCGTCTGGGGGGCGTCGCGGCCGAGCGCCCGACGGGCGGTGTCCAGGCTTCTGGCCAGCACGGACGCGGCGTCCGTGAAGCGGCCCAGCAGGCGCAGATCGACCGCGTACGCGTGTTCCGAGTTGAGCGTCCACGGGTGCCGTTCCCCCAGCAGTTCGCGGCGTGTCTCCAGCGTGCGCAGGTCGACCTCGCGGGCGGCTTCGTAGCGGCCGAGCAGCCGGAGGGAGACGGCCACGTTGTTCTGCGCGTTGACCGTGCGGGTGTCCTGGTCGCCGAGTTGTCCCCGGTACGCCGCGAGGACCCGCTCCGACACCTCCAGCGCCTCCGGGTAGTCGCCGAGTCCGCGCAGGTCCGCGGCGAGACCGCCGAGGGCGCGCAGCAGCGTGGGGTCCTGGTCCCCGCGCTGCTCCTGGAGCTGCCGGACGGCCTCCCGCTCGATCCGCGTCGTGCGGTGGTAGTCGCCGGCGGCCCGCAGCAGGTTGGCGTAGTGATAGGTGAGTTCCCAGATGAGGGGGTGGGACTCGCCGAGCGAGTGCCGCCAGATACGCATGGCGTGGTCGCCGAGTGTGACGCCGGCCGCGTGCTCGCCCGCGAGGTACAGGTAACGCAAGCAGTTGAACACCAGCTGCTGGACCTGCGGATCGTCGCTGCCCAGTACGTCGGCGTGCTTGAGGTGGGGCACCAGCTCGGCGTAGTCGGGCCACAGCGCGGGCACCGAGGGCCGGCCGGGGTCCGCCTCCGCGAGGGCCCGCCGTACGACGTCGACCAGTTGGCGCTTCTGCGCGGCGGGCAGGCTCTGGCGGACGATCCGGCTGACGACGCGGTGCAGGTAGAAGATCTCGCGGTCCGGGTCCGTCTCGTGCGGTTCCACCCGGACGACGGAGTACCTCCGCAGCTGGCCGACCGCCCTGTCCCACAGCCCGGGGTCGGTCAGCAGCTCCGCCACGGAGGGCGGCAGGCCGTCGTGGCTCATGTCCCGGAGCAGGTGCACGGGGATGTAACCGGGGGCGAAGAAGGTGCACAGCCGCAGCAGGTCGACCGACTCCGGGACGGTTTCGCGGAGCTTGTTCAGCAGGATCGCCCACGCGGTCCGGAAGGCCAGCGGGAAGTCCGCCGACACCCGCACCGCGTCGTCGAGGGCCCCCTCCTCCAGCAGGCCGATGTACTCCTCCACCGACATGTCGGAGTCGTCGAGCCAGCCGGCCGTCTGGTCGAGGAGCAGCGGCAGGTCCTCCAGCGCCTCGGCCAGCCTGTGCGCCTCCGGCTCGGTCAGCCGCGGGGCGCGGCGCCGGATGAAGGCGACCGACTCGTCGCGGGCGTAGACCGGCAACTCCAGGAGCCGGCTGTCGTGCTCGCTCCACGCCGGATTGCGGGAGGTGATGAGCACGTGGCCCGGGCCGCCGGGGACCATGTCCCGGATCTGGTCCGGCTCGTCCGCGCCGTCCAGGACCAGCAGCCAGCGCGCGTACGGCTCGCCCCGGCGCAGGGAGTCGCTCAGGGCGCGCAGCCGCTCGCCGTACCCCTCGCCGGTCCGCAGGCCCAGCCTCGGTGCCAGCTCCGCCAGTTGCCGGCGGTAGGTGACCCGGCTCTCCGCGTTGACCCACCAGACCACGTCGTACTCGGAGCCGAACCGGTGGGCGTACTCCGTGGCGAACTGGGTCTTGCCGACGCCCGACATGCCGTACAGCGTCACCACGCCCGAGCTCCGCAGCGCGTCGTACACCTCGGTGAGCAGGGCCTCACGGCCGGTGAAGTGGCTGTTCCGGCGCGGGACGCTCCCCCACGCCTGCGGTATCGACGCCGGGAACCGGGGGCCGTGCCGGGCACGGTCGGCGCTCCCGGGGACCGGGTCCGTGGGCAGGTCCAGCAGGGCCAGCACCCGTCGCTCGGCCTCCTCGGCGTCGATGCCCACCAGTCCCGACGGCCGGAGCGCGGCGACGGCCGACGGGAGGTCGGCGGTGGTGACGGAGACGGCGGCGAAGCGGGACGGGTCGGGGGCGACGACCTCGCGCAGCGCCTCGTTCCACTCCTCGTGGGACCGCGGCCCGAGCTGGAAGTACCACTCGCTGACAACGATCAGGACGCGGCCCTCGGCGAGCTTCAGGTCGCGCAGCAGGTCCACCAGAGGGACGTCCGCCGGGGACTCCCGGCGCAGATACACCACCCGCAGCCCGCGCCGCTCCAGCCGGTCTCCGATCCAGGCCGCCCAGGCCCGGTTGAAACCGGCGAAGCTGATCGTCACCGGGCGCCGGTCGGGCTGCGCGGCGGCGGGCCGGCGGTGCGGTGCCGGCGTGGGAGGGGCGGGCCGCAGGGCGGGGGGCCGGGGGGCGTCGTGGACGGGCGGGGCCTGCCTGCGCTCCCGGTCGGGGGCGTCTTCGCCGGCGCGTATCTCCGACCGCAGCTCCGCCTTGCGGACCGGCACCCCCCACTGGTTGGTGACCGTCAGCCACAGCGAGGCCGGGCCGGTGTCGGGGCCCGCGGAGACCCGGAAACGGGCTGGTCCGTACGTACCGCCGAAGCGGTGCAGGACGACGCCGGGTTCGCCGAGGGCCGCGCAGGTGAACAGCGGGGCGCCGTCCAGGGTGACGGTGAAGGTGAACTCCTCCTCCGGGTAGGGCCAGTCGTCCGGGGTGGCCTCCGGGGCCGGGAGGGGGCCGCGCAGGTCGACGGTGACGAGGTAGTCGCAGCCCGCTTCCGCCCGCCGGGGCCAGGCCACCACGGGTTCGATCGTCAGGGGCCGCTCCGCGCCGGTCACCGGCCGTACCCCCCTTCGGCCCGTGCGTCCGGGCCGTCGGCGGCGGTGAGCCGCAGCGTGGTCCGCGGATGGCCGTAGAAGTGGAACATGAACGCGTACAGCAGCCGCAGGACCCGTTTCTGGCCGTCGCTGTCCAGCCGGCCGTCGTCGTCGAGCCGTCTGGGCAGCCGGGCCGTCGACCCGAACTCCGCGAGCGCCCCCGCGCGGAAGGACCGCAGCGTCTGCGGGACCGGCCGGTACGGGTGGCGGGCGACCTCGCGCACCAGTTGCCGCACGAGCCGGCGGGCCTCCTGGTCACCGACCTTGCCGGCGGTGACGATGCAGCCGCCCGCGCCCTTGCGCAGGAACAGCTCGGCGAAGCCGCGCAGTTCCTCCTCGCCCTGCGCCCGGTTCTTCACCGCTCGCCCCGAGTCGCAGGCGTTGAGGCAGACCAGGGAGCGGTCCCGGCCCAGCACGGCCATCGGCTCCTCGTTCAGCTCGGCCCAGGAGAAGTTGCCCAGGGTGAGGCGGGGCACGGTGTCGCCGTAGGTGCCGTGGCAGCCGAAGTAGACCAGGCCGGTGGCGTCGGGCAGGGTGTCGAGGTCGTGCAGGAACGGGGTCATCCGCCGGTGCAGCCGGTGCGCGTACGGGGCGAAGACCTGACCGTCGTCGGCCATGTCCTGGTGGAGGTAGCCGAGGACCCGTCCCGCGCAGTCGCCGGTCTCCCGGGGCAGGTCCTGGCTGAGGTCGCGCACGGTGGTCCAGCGGGAGACGACGGTCAGCGCGCCGAGCGGACCGCCGGCCAGCGCGTGCGCCGCGTCCTCGGGCAGCCAGAACAGCTCCCAGGGCAGGTCGAAGCCGGTGTCGTCCCAGACGACCAGGCGCAGCGCTTCGCCGTGCCGGGCGCGGATCGAGTTGAGCCACCGCGCCAGTTCGGGCTGGTTGGCCGACCAGTGCCGGATGCCGCGCAGCACATCGGTGGGGTACTCGCCGTCGGGCTGCCGCAGGGCGGCGAGGGTGATGCCCGGGGCGGCCAGCCGCGTGGGCCCGGGCGCGCAGGTCACGGTCAGGTCGCCGCACCAGCCGCGCAGCCGGTATCCCCGGCCGGCAGCGCCGCCGCCCTCGCCGCGCACGACCCGCAGCACGGCGTACCCGTCCTCCAGGCGGGCGCCGGGGCGGGCCTCGGTGCCGCCGAGTCCGGCGGGCGGTTCCTGACCGCGGCGCAGGTGGGACACGGCGACGGCGGGCCGCCGGGCCGCGGCCTTCAGCTGGCCGGGCAGGCCGGTGCGGCGTACGGCGGTACCGGCCCCGGTCAGCCAGCGCGGCGCCCGCTGCCGCGGCTCAGCGCTCACCGTCGCCTCCCGCCCCGCTCCGCCCCTGCACGACCGTCGCCCCCAGGCTGTCGGCGAGGACGAACGGCAGGTCGCCGTAGGGTTCCCGGGCCGGGTCGACGACGGCCACGTGCAGCCGGGTGCGGTCCATGGCGCCGATGCGGGCGGCGGCCTCGACGGCGTCCTCGACACCGGCGGCGGCCACCGTGCCGGTCAGCCGTCCGGTGTGGCTGGCGCGCAGCGGGATGTTGCCGCGCCCGTCGGTGACGACGACCAGCCAGGCCTCCGCCGGTCCGGTGCCGTGCTGCCGGAAGGTCCGGCGCAGCGCGTGGGCCGCCAGTTCGACGCCGTGCGCGAGCGGGGAGGCGCGGCCGGCCGGGCGGTACAGCGCGGCGAGCACCTGGGGGTCGAGGACGCTGCGGGCCGCGAAGGACTGGGCCCGCAGTTCGTCCTTGGCGTCCGCGGCCCCGACCTCGATCACCTGGACCGTGGCCCGGCTGGTGTACGCCCACTGCAGGAAGGGCGCCAGGGAGTCCTGCCAGTCCCAGTCGCCGTCCCGGCAGGTGTGGTCGAGGAGCAGCGTCAGCACGCGCTCGGGGGCGCCGGCCCGGACGTGGGAGTGCAGGTCGGATGGCGCGATCGTGAACCGGTCGGTGCGCCGCACCCGTTGGTGCACGGCGGCCTCCCGGACGGTGCGTACGTAGGCGAGGTCGCGCAGGTCGGTGGCGCGCCGGGTGCCGATCACGGGACCGCGGGCGAGGGCGGGCCCGGAGGCGCGCCGGCCGGGGCCGCGCAGCGGGGTGGCGTCACGGGGCCCGGCCGGCTCGTCCTCCGGGAACGGGGTGCCGGGCCCTGCGGGCGTGCCGCCGGGGCCGCCGCCGATCCCTTCGGCGGGCCCGGTCTCCAGCAGCGTCCGGTCCGCCGGGGACGGACGCCGTCCCTCCCCGCCGGGGCGGCGGGTCCGGACCGTGCTGGGCGTGGCACCGGCGGACGGCCGCTCGGCGGGCCCGGGGCCGGGCTCGGGTCCGGGCGGGGTACTGGGCACGGTCAGGCCGATGATCCGGGCCGCCGTGTCGCAGTGGCCGGCCACCGCAGACGGCTCACCGTCGAGGGCGGCGACGGTGCGGGCCAGCCGGGCGAGGGCCAGTTCGCGGCGGACGCCGGCGTCGGGTCCGAGCAGCTTCTGTACGCGGGTCAGCGCCTCGTCGGTGACCGGGACGGGCGGCACGCCCCGGACGGCGGCGGTCCGCCAGGCGGGCGGCAGCCCGGCGAGCACCTGCTCGGGCGGGGGCAGGGCGAGGTCCGGCACCGGCAGCCGTACGGCGAACCGGTCCAGCAGGTGCCGGCTGAGCCGTCCCGCGTCGGCCGACCGGCAGACGGCCAGCCAGCGGGCCCGGGGCCGGACCGTGCGGCGCAGTCCGGAGCGCTCCACCACGGCGACGTCGGCGCCGAGCAGCTGGACGGCGGCGCGCATCCCGGCCACGCTCAGCCGGGGCAGGTCGGGGACCACGACCAGCGGCGGCGGACCGGGGCGGCCGTCGGCGTCGACGAGGGGGCCTGGCTCGGTACGGAAGGTGATGCCGTGCGTGTCGCGCCGCAGCCGGGTACGGGTCCACAGGTCCTCGTCGCGGCCGGCGGCGCCCACGACGACGGGGGGCGGGGCGGGGTCGGCGGGGGTGGTGCGGGCGGGGTCGGCGGTGCCGTTGGG
>NZ_JAGGOO010000067.1 GCF_018614415.1 Streptomyces sp. ISL-12 | reverse complement strand
GGTCCATTGTGGTGGGGGCGTGTCGCGGTCCCGTCGCTTCTAGGGCCTGTCGTTTGGATCAGGACGCAGGACATCGGCGGGACTTGTCCATGCCGGTGAGCGGGGTCTGGTGCGTGCAGCTGCAAGGCGGAGGAGGGAGTCGACGCGGAGCGTCGGCGAGTGACGACAACGCCGCAGATGCGCGTGCCAGACCCCGCGTCTGCGGCGTGATCCAAACGACAGGCCCTAGCCCGCCCCTGAACCCGGTCCCTGAACCCGTCCCGGACGCCCCCGCCGGTCAGTCGCCCGGCCCCGGGTCCGGGTGGACCGGGGAGGCGAGACCGGCGCGGGCCGCCTCCAGCTGTGCGGCGAAGGCGATGCCGAAGAAGAGCGCCACGGCGGTGAGGTTGGCCCACAGCAGCAGGGCGACGAACGCGGTCAGCGGCCCGTACAGGGCGCCGAAGGAACCGCTCTCCTCGACGTAGAGCGCCAGCAGCCAGGTCGCCGTCACCCACAGGAGGATCTGCAGGGCCGAGCCCAAGGCGAGCCAGGTGTAGCCGGGCTGGACCCGGCGCGGCGACCACCGGAAGATCACCGCGGAGGCGATCCACGCCAGCGCCAGTCCGGTCGGCACCTCCAGCGCGCTCCACCAGCCCGGCACGCCCCCCGCCCGCCCGGTGGCCCGCATCACCGCGTCACCGACCGCCTCACCGGCGACCAGGACGACGAACCCGAGCACCATGGGCATCCCCGCGGTGACCGCGAGGGCGATCGCCCGGGCGTACTTGAGGGGGAGGGGGCGGTCGCGTTCGATGCCGTAGATGCGGTTGGCGCCCCGCTCGATCTGGCCCATGGCCGACGCGAGGTTCAGCAGCGCGAAGCCCAGGCCCAGCCAGAGAGCGAGCGTGCTCCACACGTCGCCGTGAGCGGACCGCCGGGTCCGCGCGAAGGCGTCCGCGACGACATCGCCGCTGGCCCCGGGCACGATCCGGCCGAGGGTCAGTTCGACGACGCGCCCCACGGTCTCGGTGTGCGCGCTGGTGGCCAGGCCCACCAGGGCGACGGTGAACGGCACCAGCCCCAGCACCACCTGGAAGGCGAGCGCCCGCGCGTTGGTGAAGCCGTCCGCGTAACGGAACCGCGCGAAGGAGTCGGCCAGCAGCCGCACGCCCCCGTAGTGCCGCAGCGCGGTGAACGCCTCGTCCCCCGACAGCTCCTCCCCACGCATGTCCCTGGTCTGCGGGACGTGTACGGCGGTGCCCACGGCGCCCACCCTTCCTCGCGGCGGACCCCTGTCCCGGTGCCGCCGAGTGACGTGTTCCGTCCGTCCAGACTGCCCCCGTTCCGCCCGGGCATCCCGTCAGCCGACGCGGGCGTGTGCGCTCCGCGGCCGTGACGCCGGAGCGCCGGCACCGCACCGCCGCCGGACCCCGTGAACGCCTCAGAACCTCGGCGCGGGAGCCTGTTCCTCCACGATGGCCGCCGCCTCCTCCTCGCTCTGCACCGACGGCGGGGACCCCTCCAGCGGCTGCCGCGCGGTCTCCTTCATGCAGGCCACCGCCACCACCCCGACCAGGGCCGCCGCCATCGCGTAGTACGCCGGCATCATCTCCGAGCCGGTCGCGCCGATCAGCGCGGTGATGACCAGGGGAGTGGTGCCGCCGAACAGGGACGCCGACAGGTTGTAGCCGACCGACAGGGAGCCGTAGCGCACCGAGGTGGGGAACATCGCGGGCAGCGCCGCCGACATCGTGCCCAGCAGACACACCAGCGACAGGCCGAGCATCAGCATCCCGCCCGCCACGGCGAGCGGGCTGCCCTGCCGCACCAGCAGGAACGACGGGGCGGACAGCACGAAGAAGCCCAGCATGCCGGTCATCAGCACGGGCTTGCGGCCGTACCGGTCGGAGATCCGGCCCACCTGGTTGATGACCAGCATCAGCACGATCATGGTGACGACGAGGATCAGCAGCCCGTGCGTCTCGCTGTAGTGCAGCTCGTCCGAGAGGTACGTCGGCATGTACGACAGCAGCATGTAGTCGGTGATGTTGTAGGCACCGACCAGGGCGACGCACAGCACCAGCATCCGCCAGTGCTGCCGGAAGATCTTCGCGAGGTCGCCCCGGGCCGTCGTCTCCACCGCGGTCGCCGCGTCCGAGACGTGCACGTTGCCCTCCTCCAGCTTCAGGAAGGCGGGGGTGTCGTCCAGGCGCATCCGCAGATACAGACCGACGACCCCGAGCGGACCGGCGACCAGGAACGGGATGCGCCAGGCCCACGCGTCCACCGCGTCCGTGCCCAGCCCCGCGGTGAGCGCGGTCACCAGACCCGCCGCGCAGGTGTACCCGGCCAGCGTCCCCAGCTCCAGGAAGGAGCCGAAGAAGCCGCGCCGCTTGTCCGGCGCGTACTCCGCGATGAACGTGGAGGCACCGCCGTACTCGCCGCCGGTGGAGAACCCCTGGAGCAGCCGGAACAGGATGAGCAGCAGCGGCGACCAGAAGCCGACCGCGGCGTACGTCGGCAGCAGCCCGATCGCGCAGGTGCCGATCGCCATCAGGATCATCGTCAGCGCGAGGACCTTCTTACGGCCGATCTTGTCGCCCATCGGCCCGAACACCATGCCGCCGATCGGCCGCACCAGGAAGGCGACGGCGAACGTGGCGAACGAGGACAGCAACTGCGCGGTGTCGCTCCCGGACGGGAAGAAGACGCGGCCGATGGTGCCGGCCAGATACGCGTAGATGCCGAAGTCGAACCACTCCATGGCGTTGCCGAGGGCGGCGGCCTTCACCGCCCGCTTGACCGCGCGCTCGTCCGTCACCGTGATGTCCGACCGGCGCAGCCGGGGGTTCTGCCTGCGTCTGATGGCACGGAAGAGAGCCGGGTGACGCTTGAGAGCCGCGGAATCGGGCACGGGCCCGTTGTCGGTGGGAGACGTGGCTGCGTTCCTTTCCGGGGGCATAGCGCTCCAAACGGAACTTATGCTCGTTCATATGCTTTCCAGCTGCACCTGCCACAAAATGCAGATTTCACTCGTACGGATCGGTGTCGCGTCGATCACCGAGTAGGCTGCGGAGCATGCGGATCGCCGTCTCCTCGGACATGGACGAACCCGTCGCCCGCCTCCTGGTGGAGGAACTGCGCGGCCGGGGCCACGAGGTGCTGACCCACGGCGCGCTGCGCCCCGGGGACGACCCCGGGTGGGCGGTGTGCTCGGAGCGGGCGGCCCGTGAGGTCGCCGCCGGGCGTGCCGACCAGGCGGTGGTGTGCTGCTGGACCGGCACCGGCGCGTCGATCGCCGCGAACAAGGTGCCGGGCGTCCGCGCGGCCCTGTGCGCGGACGCGTACACGGCGGACGGCGCCCGCCGCTGGAACGACGCCAACGTCCTCGCCCTCAGTCTGCGGCTGACCTCCGGCCCGCTGCTGACGGAGATCCTCGACGCCTGGTTCGCGGGCGAGCCCAGCACGGACGCCGAGGACCGGGAGAGCGTGACCCACGTGACCCGGCTCGACGCCGCCCACCCCGCCCCGTGACACCTGCGGTCGGGGGCACGGCACCTCGGCCGACCGCCAACGGCACACCCAGCCCCCGGTCACCCCGGCGCCCCCCGTTTCAGAGCGTCAGCACCTTCTCCAGCGCCCCCAGCGCCCCCTGGAGCTCCTCCGCCGTGATCGTCAGCGGCGGTGCCAGCCGGATCGTGGAGCCGTGGGTGTCCTTGACCAGGACGCCCTCCCGCATCAGGCGCTCGCTGACCTCGCGGCCGGTGCCCAGCGCCGGGTCGACGTCGACGCCCGCCCACAGCCCGCGCGCCCGGAAACCCACGACACCCCGCCCGACCAGCGCCGCCAGCCCCTCCCGCAGCAGCACGCCCAGCTCGGCCGCCCGCCGCTGGTACTCGCCCGTCTCCAGCAGTTCCACCACCGCCGCACCGACCGCCGCGGCCAGCGGATTGCCGCCGAACGTGGAGCCGTGCTCGCCCGGACGCAGCACCCCGAGCACCTCCCGCCGGCCCGCCACCGCCGACACCGGCACGATGCCGCCGCCCAGCGCCTTGCCGAGCAGCACCAGGTCGGGGACGACCGCCTCGTGCTCCACGGCCAGGGTGTGCCCGGTGCGGCCCAGCCCCGACTGGATCTCGTCCGCCATGAACAGACAGCCCGCCCGCCGGGTCACCTCCCGCACCCCGGCCAGATAACCGTCGTCCGGGATCAGCACCCCCGCCTCGCCCTGGATCGGCTCGATCAGCACCGCCGCCGTCGTCCCGTCGACCGCCGCCTCCAGTGCCGCCAGGTCGTTGTACGGCACGACGCGGAACCCGGGCGTGAACGGTCCGAAGCCCGCGCGGGCCGTCTCGTCCGTGGAGAAGCTCACGATCGTCGTCGTACGGCCGTGGAAGTTGTCCGCCGCCACCACGATCGTCGCCTCGCCGTCCGGGACGCCCTTCACGTCGTACGCCCACTTGCGGGCCACCTTGATGCCGCTCTCCACCGCCTCCGCGCCGGTGTTCATCGGCAGCATCATGTCCATGCCGGTCAGCGCGGCGAGGCGCTCGGCGAACAGGGCGAGACGGTCGTTGTGGAAGGCGCGCGAGGTCAGCGTCAGCCGGTCCAGTTGACGGTGGGCCGCCTCGACCAGCGCCGGGTGGCGGTGGCCGAAGTTGAGCGCCGAGTAACCGGCCAGCAGGTCCAGGTAGCGGCGGCCCTCCACGTCCTCCATCCAGACGCCCTCCGCGCGGGCGACGACCACGGGCAGCGGGTGGTAGTTGTGCGCGAGGACCGGCTCCTCCGCGCGGATCAGCTCGGCGGACGTCCGGGTGTGCGCGGTCGTGGTCATCAGCGGATCTCCTGAGTGCAGCACTTGATGCCGCCGCCCGCCTTGTGGAACTCGGACAGGTCGACGGGGACAGGGACATAGCCGCGCTCGGCGAGCCGGCCGGCGAGGGCCGTCGCCCCCGGTGAGATGAACACATGACGCCCGTCACAGACGGAGTTGAGGCCGAACGCCAGCGCGTCCGCGCGGGTCGCGAGCACCGCGTCCGGATACAGCCGGGCGAGTACCTCACGGCTGCCCGGACTGAACGCCTCGGGGTAGTAAGCCACATTGTCGTTGTCGAGCACGAACAGCGCCGTGTCCAAGTGGTAGAAGTACGGATCCACCAGTGTCAGCGAGATCACCGGCACGCCGAAGAACTCCTGCGCCTCCCGGTGCGCCTCCGGCGCCGTACGGAATCCCGTGCCGGCCAGGATCCACCGCCCGGCCGGCGCCAGGTCGCCCTCGCCCTCGCACACCGACCCCGGATGCTGCACCTCGTACCCCCGCTCCTTGAACCACGCCTCGTACGGCAGTGACTCGGCGCGCCGCTCGGGCGCGAGGAAGCGGGAGCCGAGGACGCGGCCCCCGACGACGACCGCGGCGTTGGCGGCGAACACCATGTCGGGCAGGCCGGGCAGCGGTGCGACACGCTCGACGGTGTGGCCGTGGGCGCGGTAGGCGTCGACCAGGGCCTGCCACTGGTCGAGGGCGCGGATGACGTCCACCGACCGGTCGGGGCTCATCCACGGATTGATCGCGTACCGCACGGCGAAGTGCCGGGGCTCGCAGACCAGGAAGCGCCGCCTGTGCGGCACACGGGAGTCGGGCACAGCGGGATCCCTCCGCTTCGCTCACAGGGGGTGACGGGGTGTGTCACCACGGTAAGAAAAGGCGGAGACGCGCGACAAGCGACGAAAGCTGCGTGTGCGCGCAGCAATCATGCGCAGTTCAGCCGTTCAGCGCAGGTCCGCTGCGCGCACAGGGGCCTCGTCAGGGACAGGATGGCTGGCCCCGGCCTCCGGGCTGTCCGGGATCAGATGCGACAGCACCATCACACTGATCGTCTTCCGGATGAACGGCTCCACCCGGATCCGCTCCAGCACCTCCTCGAAGTGCTCCACGTCCCGCGCCCGTACGTGCAGCAGCGCGTCCGCGCCGCCGGTCACGGTCATCGCCGCCGTGATCTCCGGATGGTTGCGCACCACCTCCGCCAGCCGCCGCGGCGGCGCCGCCCCCTCGCAGTACACCTCCACGTACGCCTCCGTCCGCCAGCCCAGCGCGGACGGCCGCACGGTCGCCGTGAACCCGGTGATCACCCCGGTCTCCCGCAGCCGGTCGACCCGGCGCTTGACCGCCGTCGCCGACAGCCCGATCCCGGCGCCGATCTCGGCGAAGGACGTCCGGGCGTTGGCCATCAACGCGGTCACGATCTTCCGGTCCAGCTCGTCGAAGGAGCCCGGCCTGCTGTTCATGCGGGCACTGTATCCATCACATACGTCCACGTCGGGCCCGTGTTCACAGGTCCGGATCGCCCCTAGACTCCACGTCCATGCTGCGCGCCCTGGCCGTCGACGACGAACGCCCCTCGCTGGAAGAGCTGGTGTACCTGCTCGGTGCCGACCCGCGGATCGCGACCGTCGAGGGCGCCGGCGACGCCACCGAGGCGCTGCGCCGCGTCAACCGCGCCCTGGAGTCGGGCCCCGACGGACCGGACGCCCTGGACGTGGTCTTCCTGGACATCCAGATGCCCGGCCTGGACGGCCTGGACCTGGCCCGGCTGCTCACCGGCTTCGCCCGGCCGCCGCTGATCGTGTTCGTCACCGCCCACGAGGACTTCGCCGTACAGGCGTTCGACCTCAAGGCCGTCGACTACGTCCTCAAACCCGTCCGCCGGGAGCGCCTGGCCGAGGCCGTCCGCCGCGCCGCCGACCTGCGGGGCGCCCTGCCGCGCATCCCCGTCCACGAACCCGACCCCGGCCACATCACCGTGGAACTCGGCGGCGTCACCCGCTTCGTCGCCGTCGACGACATCACCCACGTCGAGGCCCGCGGCGACTACGCCCGGCTGCACACCGCCCAGGGCAGCCACCTGGTCCGCATCCCGCTGTCCACCCTGGAGGAGCGCTGGCGCTCCCGCGGCTTCGTCCGCATCCACCGCCGCCACCTGGTCGCCCTGCGCCACATCGGGGAACTGCGCCTGGACGCCGGCACGGTCAGCGTCCTGGTCGGCGGCGAGGAACTCCAGGTCAGCCGCCGCCACGCCCGGGAACTGCGCGACCTGCTGATGAGAAGGACCTGAACCGTGCCCCAGGACCCCGCCGAGCGCCGCGTCACCGTCACCGGCCCGCCCCGCCGCACCCGCCGCCGGACCTCCGCCTACTACCGCCCGCGCACCGAGATCGACGAGCAGACCACCCTCGGCCACACCTACGTCCGCTCCCTGATGCGCACCCAACTGCGCGCCGCCCTCACCGTCTTCGCCGTCCTCGTCCTGCTCATCGGCCCGCTCCCGCTGCTGTTCGCCGCGATGCCCGACGCCCGCCGCCTGGAGTGGGCCGTCCTCGGCTTCGCCCTGTACGCCCCGCTGGTCCTGCTCGCCCGCTGGTACGTGCGCCGCGCCGAACGCAACGAGCGCGACCTGGTCCGCCTGGTCGAGGACCGCTAGCCACCGTGCAGTCGAGCTACGCCGTCCCCGCCGTCGCCCTCGTCGTCGTCGCCACCGTCCTGGTCGGCGCCTTCGGCCTGCGCATCTCCCGCACCACCTCCGACTTCTACGTCGCCTCCCGCACCGTCGGCCCCCGCCTCAACGCCGCCGCCATCAGCGGCGAGTACCTCTCCGCCGCGTCCTTCCTCGGCATCGCGGGGCTGCTCCTGGTCCAGGGCCCCGACATGCTCTGGTACCCGGTCGGCTACACCGCCGGCTATCTGGTGCTGCTCCTCTTCGTCGCCGCCCCGCTGCGCCGCTCCGGCGCCTACACCCTCCCCGACTTCGCCGAGGCCCGGCTCGCCTCGCAGGCGGTGCGGCGCCTCGCGGGCGCCTTCGTCGTCGGCGTCGGCTGGCTCTACCTGCTGCCCCAGCTCCAGGGCGCCGGGCTGACGCTGACCGTGCTCACCGACGCGCCGGACTGGCTCGGCGGGGTCATCGTCGCCGTCGTCGTCACCGCCACCGTCGCCGCCGGCGGCATGCGCAGCATCACCTTCGTCCAGGCCTTCCAGTACTGGCTCAAGCTCACCGCCCTGCTCGTCCCCGCCCTCTTCCTGATCCTGGCCTGGCAGGCCGACGGCGCCCCCAGCCGCGCCTTCGACGAACCCGCCGCCTTCCGCGAGCAGCGCACCGTCCGCGTCCAGGACACCCTCACCCTGAAGCTCGGAACCCCGCTGACCGTCACGGTCGACGGCACCGTCGACGGCCGCCGCCACGACGGCACCCGGCTCCACCTGCCCACCGGCCCGCACCGCGTCGACGCCGGCACCCGCCTCACCTTCGCCCCGCACACCCCCGTCCCCGCCGCGACCGTCCACGGCGCCGACGACGCCCTGACCCCGTCCCGCGCCGAGAGCCGCACCGAACGCCCGCTGTACGCCACCTACGGCCTGATCCTCGCCACGTTCCTCGGCACCATGGGCCTGCCGCACGTCGTGGTCCGCTTCTACACCAGCCCGCACGGCGTCGCCGCCCGCCGCACCACCGTCGCCGTCCTCGGCCTGATCGGCGCCTTCTACCTGCTGCCACCCGTCTACGGCGCCCTCGGCCGCCTCTACGCCCCCGAACTCGCCCTCACCGGTGACGCCGACGCCGCCGTACTGCTGCTGCCCGGCCGCATGATCGGGGGAGTGGGCGGCGATCTGCTCGGCGCCCTGGTCGCGGGCGGCGCCTTCGCCGCGTTCCTCTCCACCGCCTCCGGACTGACCATGGCCGTCGCGGGCGTCCTCACCCAGGACGTCCTGCCCACCCGCGGCGTACGGCACTTCCGGCTCGGCACCGCCCTCGCCATGGCCGTGCCGCTCGCGGCGAGCGTCCTGGTGGGCGGGCTGCCGGTCGCCGACGCGGTCGGCCTCGCCTTCGCCGTCTCCGCCTCCTCCTTCTGCCCGCTGCTCGTCCTCGGCATCTGGTGGCGGCGGCTGACCCCGCCGGGCGCCGCGGCCGGGATGCTGGTCGGCGGCGGCTCCGCGCTGCTCGCCGTGGCCGCCACGATGGCCGGCTTCCCCGGCGACGGCGCGCTGCACGCCCTGCTGGCCTGGCCCGCGCTCTGGACGGTGCCGCTGGGCTTCCTCACCATGATCACGGTGTCGCTGGCCACCCCGGGCCGGGTGCCGGCCCAGGCCGCGGCGATCCTGGCCCGGTTCCACCTCCCCGAAGAACTGCGCACGGAGGAACTGCGCCCTCACGAAGGCAGAGCGGCATGAGCGGATTCCTGGCGGGACTGTGCGTGGCCGTCCTCCCGCTGCTGGCGGCCGGCTTCTGGCTGGGCCGGCGCACCGCCCGCCCCGAGAACCTCGGCGGACTGGGCACCCCCGTCGAGCACGCCACCTTCCAGACCCTGCACACCGCCTCCCTCGCCGCGCCCCCGCTCCGGGCGGGCCTCACCGAGGAGACCGCCCGCAAGTCCGCCCGCAAACTGCGCTCCCTGCTCGGCACCGACGCGCTGTGCCTGACGGACACCGAGGAGGTCCTGGTCTGGGACGGCGCCGGCGGCCACCACCGCACCGAGATCATGGAACTGCTCGCCGGCCCGCTGGAGACCGGCCGCGGCGAGGCGTTCCCGCTCACCTGCTCCGCCCCCGACTGCGCGGTGCGCTGGGCCGTCGTCACCCCGCTCACCGTCGACGACCGGGTGCACGGCGCGCTGGTGGCCTGCGCGCCCCGCGAGTCCGCCGTCCTGGTCCGGGCGGCCGGCGAGGTGGCCCGCTGGATCTCCGTACAGCTGGAACTCGCCGACCTCGACCGCTCCCGCACCCGCCTCATCGAGGCCGAGATCAAGGCACTGCGCGCCCAGATCTCCCCGCACTTCATCTTCAACTCGCTCGCGGTGATCGCGTCCTTCGTCCGCACCGACCCCGAACGCGCCCGGGAGCTGCTGCTGGAGTTCGCCGACTTCACCCGCTACTCGTTCCGCCGGCACGGCGACTTCACCACCCTCGCCGACGAACTGCACGCCATCGACCACTACCTGGCCCTGGTCCGCGCCCGCTTCGGGGACCGCCTCGCCGTCACCCTGCAGATCGCCCCCGAGGTCCTGCCGGTCGCGCTGCCCTTCCTCTGCCTCCAGCCCCTGGTGGAGAACGCCGTCAAGCACGGCCTGGAGGGCAAGTCCGGCACCTGCCGCATCCAGATCACCGCGCAGGACGCGGGCGCCGAGGCCCTCGTCGTCATCGAGGACGACGGCGCCGGCATGGACCCCGCCCTGCTCCGCGCGATCCTCGCCCGCGAGGTCAGCCCGTCCGGCGGCATCGGCCTGTCCAACGTCGACGACCGGCTCCGCCAGGTGTACGGCGACGACCACGGCCTGGCCATCGAGACGGCCGTCGGCGCGGGCATGAAGATCACGGTCCGGCTGCCGAAGTACCAGCCGGGCGTCCACTCGGCCGCCCGGCCGGCCCGCGGCTGAACCTCAGGCGCTGCGGGAGGCGACCATCCCCAGCGTGATCAGACCCAGCAGCACCCAGCCGAACCACAGCCAGCCGTTGCTGCCGAGCGCCACCGTGTAGGCCGTCACCGCCACCAGGCCGCCGATGGTCAGCGCCCCCATCGTCTTCGTGGAACCGTCCGTGGAACCGGGCATCGCGACACCCTCCTCATGGGCCGATCCCCTCCATGGTGCCCCGAAGCGCCCCGCTCAGCTCCCGCGTGTCTGCAAAGAGGCCAGATAGGCGTTGTACGCCGCCAGCTCCTTGTCGCCGTCCCGGTCGGCGGCCCGGTCCTTGCGCCTGGCCTGCCGCTGGTCCGAGGCGTACCACTGGAACAGCAGCGCGATCAGCACCAGGACCGAGGGCACCTCGCTGAACGCCCAGGCGATCCCGCCGGCCGCGTTCTGGTCGGAGAGCGCGTCGATGCCGAGCGAGGCGGGCGGGTTCTCGAACGTCGAGACCATCGGCGAGGACGCCATCATCAGCGCGATACCGAAGAACGCGTGGAACGGCATGCCCGCGAAGAGCTCCAGCATCCGCATCAGATAGCCCGGCCGGTGCGGGCCCGGGTCCACGCCCATGATCGGCCAGAAGAAGACCACGCCGACGGCGAGGAAGTGCACCATCATCGCGATGTGCCCGACCTTGGAGCCCATCAGGAAGTCGAACAGCGGCGTGAAGTACAGCGCGTACAGGCTCGCGATGAACAGCGGGATCGTGAACACGGGGTGGGTGATCACCCGCATGTACCGGCTGTGCAGCAGCATCAGCAGCAGCTCCCGCGGCCCCTTGCTGCCCCGCACGGCGGCCGGCGGCAGCGCGCGCAGGGCGAGGGTGACCGGGGCACCGAGCAGGATCAGGATGGGCGACACCATGCTGATGACCATGTGCTGCACCATGTGCACGCTGAACATGACCATGCCGTAGTCGTTCAGCTTGGTGCACATCACCAGTGCGATGCTCAGCACGCCGACCACGAAGGCGACGGTCCGCCCCAGCGGCCAGGAGTCCCCGCGCCGCGCGAGCCGGACGACCCCCCAGCCGTAGAGCGCGAGCCCCAGCAGGCAGGCGACGAGGAAGAACGGGTCCATGGACCACCCGAGCCCCCGCCCCAGCGTGAACGGCGGCAGCTCGGTCATCATGCCGTGCCCGCTGTGATCCATCGCCGGCTCCCATTTCATGCTGATTGACGCTGTCTGTCCGCCCCAAGACTAGAACCGCCCCCGGCGACCGATGTCACCGGGGGCTGAACAGCGCGTCCCATGAGGGGCGCGGGACTGTGCCGGCCTAAAGAACGCACTCCGCTTCCGCGTACCGGTCCCCGGGCACCGTCTTCAGCGTCTCCACAGCCTCCGCCAACGGCACCGTCACGATGTCCGTCCCCCGCAGCGCCGTCATCTTCCCGAACTCGCCCCGGTGCGCGGCCTCCACCGCGTGCCACCCGAACCGCGTCGCCAGCACCCGGTCGTACGCCGTGGGCGTCCCGCCCCGCTGCACATGCCCGAGGATCACCGGCCGCGCCTCCTTGCCGAGCCGCTGCTCCAGCTCGATGGAGAGCTGCCGGGCGATCCCCGCGAAGCGCTCGTGGCCGTAGACGTCCTTGCCGCCCTCGTCGAACGTCATCGTCCCCGGCTTCGGCTTGGCGCCCTCCGCCGCCACCACGATCGCGAACCGCTTGCCCGCCGAGAACCGCTCGCCGACCTTCGCGGCCAGCTCCTCTATGTCGAAGGGCCGTTCCGGTACGACGACGGCGTGCGCGCCGGCCGCCATCCCGGAGTGCAGCGCGATCCAGCCGGTGTGCCGGCCCATGACCTCGACGATCAGCACCCGCTGGTGCGACTCGGCGGTGGTCTTCAGCCGGTCCAGCGCCTCGGTCGCCACCGTCACGGCGGTGTCGAAGCCGAAGGTGACGTCCGTGACGGCGATGTCGTTGTCGATGGTCTTGGGCACCCCGACTATCGGCAGCCCGTTGTCGGACAGCAGCCGGGCCGCCTTCAGCGTGCCCTCGCCGCCGATCGGGATGATCGCGTCGAGCCCCAGCTCCCGGACATGTCCCCGGGCCCGCTCCACGCCGTCCCGCAGCTGCTCGGGACGGACCCGGGAGGAGCCGAGGATGGTGCCGCCGAGGGCCAGGATGCCGCCCACGGCGTCGAGGTCGAGCTTGAGGTAGTCGCACTCCAGGAGGCCCTTCCAGCCGTCCCGGAAACCGATGACCTCGTCGCCGTGGTCGGCGACGGCACGGTGCACGACGGACCGGATGACGGCGTTCAGGCCGGGGCAGTCGCCGCCGGACGTGAGGACACCAATGCGCATAGCCCGATTTACCTTCTCCAGTGGGCACGGGTCCGGACCGCGATGTCCGGCTCGGATGCCGCCACCCTAGCGGCATCCGCGGGCCCGCCCGCACGGGGCGTCCGCCTGCTGGACGTGCCCGCTCACCTGTGCGGACGTGCCATCAGACGGGCCGGTGACGTGCGGGCGGGCGCCTGTGTCAGGCGGACTGCTGGGCCGACGCGATGCGCTCGTCGCGCAGTGCCTCGTACCACCGGTCGTCGGTCGGCGGCAGCGCGTTCACGTCCAGGGCCAGCTTCAGCAGCAGGTCCGCGATGAGCGGGTTGCGGGCGAGCACCGGCCCGTGCATGTACGTACCGAAGACCGTGTCGTTGAACGCGCCCTCCGTGCCGTCCCCCGTGCCGTTGCCGTTGCCGAAGCGGACCTGGGCGAGCGGGCGGGCGGTCGGGCCCAGGTGGGTGACGCCCTGGTGGTTCTCGAAGCCGGTCAGCGGGGGCAGGCCGAGGCGCGGGTCGATGTCGCCGAGGACGTCGCCCACGCACCGCTCGCCCTCGCCGCGCACCGAGACCACGTCGAGCAGGCCGAGGCCGGGCTCGCGCTGGCCGAGGTCGTTGACGAACTCGTGGCCGAGGATCTGGTAGCCGGCGCAGACCGAGAAGACGATCGCGCCGTTGCCCACCGCCCGGTGCAGACCGCCGTCCCGGCGCAGCCGCTCCGCCGCGAGCCGCTGCGGCCGGTCCTCGCCGCCGCCGATCAGGTAGATGTCGCCGGAGGTCGGGATCGGCTGGTCGCTGCGCACGTCGATCCGGGCCACGTCCAGGCCGCGCTGCCGGGCGCGGCGCTCCACGACGAGGACGTTGCCCTGGTCGCCGTAGGTGCTGAGCAGGTCCGGGTAGATCCAGACGATGCGCAGTTGGTTGTCGCTCACTCTCAAGTTCCCTACCGGTGTCGTGGGTCAGTTGCCGACGCGGCGGCGCAGGTCCTGGAACGCGGTGTAGTTGGCGATGACCTCGATCCGGCCCGGCGGGCACTGCTGCACCGCCTGGTCGAGGTTCTCGCACACCTGGAACTGCTGGTTCGCCACTTCGAGGCGGACCGCCAGGTCGAGCTTCCGGTCGCCGATCACGCAGATCGGGTGGCCGGTCAGCCGCGTGTAGTCGACGTCCCACAGCCAGGAGGTGTCGGTGCCGTCGGCACCGCGCGCGTTCACCGAGAGGATCACCGGGGCCGGCGGCGGGTCGATCAGGGAGAAGGTCTCCAGCCAGCCGGCCGGGTTCTTGGCGAGCAGCAGACGCAGGTCGCGGCCCTGGAACTGGACCACGTCGTAGCGTCCGGCGACCGCCTGCACCTGGTACATCCGCTCCAGGGCGACCTGCGGCGGCACCCCGAAGACGGCGGCGACGGCCGCCGAGGAGGCGGCGTTGGCCTTGTTGGCGCGGCCCGGCAGCTGGAGGTGGATCGGCCAGGCCGAGCCGTGCGGGTCGATGACGTGGTCGTTGGAAAGCGCCCAGCTCGGGGTGGGCCGGCGGAAGCCGCACTCGCCGCAGAACCAGTCGTCACCGGGGCGCTGCATCACACCGCCGCAGGACGGGCAGGACCAGGCGTCGTCCTTCCACATCTGCCCGGCGGCCACCCAGACCACGTTGGGCGAGGAGGAGGCGGCCCAGACCACCAGCGGGTCGTCGCAGTTGGCGACGACGACCGACTTGGAGCCGGCCAGGCCCTCCCGCCAGGCCTCCGCGAGCATCCGGGTCTCGGCGGCGCGGTCGAGCTGGTCGCGGGAGAGGTTGAGCAGGGCGATGCACTTCGGGTCGGTGTCCCGGGCGACGCCGGCGAGGTACTTCTCGTCGACCTCGATGACGCCGTACCGGGCGTCCGAGCCGCCCGCCAGCGCCGAGGTGATGCCGGCCGGCATGTTGGCGCCGAGCGCGTTGGAGACGACCGGCCCGGCCGCCTTGAGGGCCTCGGCGATGAGCCGGGTGGTGGTGGTCTTGCCGTTGGTCGCCGAGACCAGGGTCACGTCCAGGTGCTGGGCGAGCCGGGCGAGGAGGTCGGGGTCGAGTCTCAGCGCCACCTTGCCGCCGATCACCGAACCGCTGCCGCGACCCGCGGCGCGGGACGCCGCCGCGACCGCCTTGCCCGCGGTCACGGCCAGCTTGGCCCGCGGCGTGAGCGGGTCCGAGTTGCCTGCCATCAGTTCTCGATCCTCCTTGCGTACGCGCCGCGCCTGAAGCCTGGGAAGCCTGACGGCCACGTGGTGTGGACCTCAGCCTATCGAGATCCATTCGCACTCCCGAATCGCGGCCCGCGCGGGCGGGGCGTTCAGGGCCCGTACCCTTGCCGCCATGCGACACGGCCCGATCCCGGGCGCCCGCGGGCGCGTCCGGCCCTTGACCCTGCTCGGAGACACGGTACTGCGCGAGCCGTGCCGCGAGGTCACCGGCTTCGGCCCCGAACTCGCGGGGCTCGTGGAGGATTTGTTCGCCACCATGTACGCCGCCCGCGGCGTGGGGCTGGCGGCCAACCAGATCGGGGAGCCGCTGCGGGTGTTCGTGTACGACTGCCCGGACGACGAGGACGTCCGTCACCTGGGCCATGTGGTCAACCCCCGGCTGGTGGAGACCGACGGGGTGGTGGTGAGCGGGCCCGAGGGCTGTCTGTCGCTGCCGGGCCTGGAGGCCGGGACCGAGCGGTACGACCACGCCGTCGTCGAGGGCTTCACGGCGGACGGGGAGCCGGTCACCGTCCACGGGACGGGATTCTTCGCGCGCTGCCTGCAGCACGAGTGCGACCACCTGGAGGGACGGCTGTACGTCGACCACCTCACGGGATGGCGGCGCCGGCGGGTGGAACGGCAGGCCGCCCGGGCGGACTGGAGCCGCCGGTGACCCGCGACCGGAGCCGCCGGTGACCCGCGACCGGAGCCGACAGGATTCCGCTGACCGGAGCCGTCGGTGACCGACCGGCCCGAAGCGTCAGGACCGGCCGACCCGGGCCGTCAGAACCCCGGGCCGTCCGTCCGGTCGCCCGCCTCGGCCAGCCGGCCCCACAGCAGGTCGGCCAGGCTGCGCACCAACTCCTCGCGGGAGCAGGGGCGTTCGCCGAGCCACCAGTCGCCGGCGGCATGCATCATCCCGACGATCCCGTGCCCCCACACCCGGGCCAGCTGCTGGCCGCCCGGTCCGAGGTCGAGGCGCTCCTCGATGACCTGGGCCAGCTCCTCGCCCATGCGGCGCAGCAGCGGCGCCGAGTGCTTGCCGACGTCGAAGCCCGTCTCGCCCTGGGCGCTGTCCGCCGGGTGCATCAGGAAGCGGTACACCTGCGGGCGTGCCTCGATGGCCGCCAGATAGGTGTCCAGGGTGGCCTCGACGCGCTGCCGCCGCTCCGCCGGGGCGTCCAGGGCGGCCCGCAGCGAGGCGAGGAGGGCGTCCGTGTGACGTTGGGCGAGGGCGGCGTAGAGACCGCCCTTGTCGCCGAAGTGCCGGTAGAGGATCGGCTTGGTGATGCCCGCCTCGGCGGCGATGGCGTTCATCGAGGCATGGGGCCCGTCACGCAGCACCACCCGGTCGGCGGCCTCCAGCAGCTCTCGCCGTCGCCGGTCGGCGGACCGCTGCTGATCGGTCCGCTGCCTGGTCTCCATGTGCTCTCCCCACCTGTGCTGATTCGGTGACGCCTGCGCAAACTAGCACTCACCGCCCTCCGGTGATCGAACGGGCTGCCGACGGAAGCAGGGAGTTGACTTTTCTTACCCGCGGGTAACAGACTCGATGTTACCGTTAGTAACACGCACGTGCGTCACTGGAGGGGTCATGGCCGAGTTCACCATGGAGCTCAACGACGAACAGAAGGAGGTGCGGGACTGGCTGCACGGCTTCGCCGCCGATGTGATCCGTCCCGCCGCCGCCGAATGGGACGAGCGTGAGGAGACTCCCTGGCCGGTCATCCAGGAGGCCGCCAAGGTCGGCATCTATTCCCTCGACTTCTACGCCCAGCAGTACTTCGACCAGACGGGGCTCGGCATCCCGATGGCCATGGAGGAGCTGTTCTGGGGCG
Source organism: Streptomyces sp. ISL-12 (assembly GCF_018614415.1). Lineage (GTDB taxonomy): Bacteria > Actinomycetota > Actinomycetes > Streptomycetales > Streptomycetaceae > Streptomyces. The sequence continues at coordinate 23,936 of NZ_JAGGOO010000067.1, read as the reverse complement.
ACGCGGGCATCGCCCTGTCGATCGTCGGCACCGGCCTCGCCGCCGTCGGCGTCCTCGCCAACGGCACCGAGGAGCAGATCGGCACCTGGATCCCCCAGATGTACGGCGACGCCAACGACGTCAAGGTCGCCGCCTTCTGCTCCTCCGAGCCCGACGCCGGCTCCGACGTCGCCTCGATGCGCACGCGCGCGGTGTACGACGAGGCCAAGGACGAGTGGCTCATCAACGGCACCAAGACCTGGGCGACCAACGGCGGCATCGCCAACGTCCACGTGGTCGTCGCGGTCGTCGACCCGGAGCTGGGCTCCAAGGGCCACGCCTCCTTCATCGTCCCGCCGGGCGCGCCCGGTCTGTCCCAGGGCCAGAAGTTCAAGAAGCACGGCATCCGCGCCTCGCACACCGCCGAGGTGATCCTGGACAACGTGCGCGTCCCCGGCTCCTGCCTGCTCGGCGGCAAGGAGAAGCTGGACGCCCGCCTCGCCCGCGCCCGGGAGAAGGCCAAGAAGGGCGGTGAGCGCGTCAAGAACGCCGCGATGGCCACCTTCGAGGCGTCCCGCCCGGCCGTCGGCGCGATGGCGGTCGGCACCGCGCGCGCCGCCTACGAGGTCGCCCTCGAATACGCGCAGACCCGGGAGCAGTTCGGCCGCCCCATCATCGACAACCAGGGCGTCGCCTTCCAGCTCGCCGACATGCGCACCTCCATCGACGCGGCCCGGCTGCTGGTGTGGCGCGCGTCCTGGATGGCCGTCAACGGCAAGCCGTTCACGGCGGCCGAGGGCTCGATGTCCAAGCTGTTCGCCAGCGAGACGGCGAAGAAGGTGACCGCCCAGGCGGTCCAGATCCTGGGCGGCAACGGTTACACCCGGGAGTACCCGGTGGAGCGGATGCACCGCGACTCCGCGATCTACACCATCTTCGAGGGCACGAGCGAGATCCAGCGCCTGGTGATCGCCCGCACGCTGTCGGGGATGCCGATCCGGTAGCTGGCGGGGGAGGGGGTGGGATCCGCGCCGTTCCTGCCGCGCCTCGGGACGGTCCGCGTACTCGACGGCCCACGTACTCCAGGATGTCGGGCCGGCGAGAGCGCCTCGTAGCAGCCGGCGGCCGGCCTGGTCCGCTGTGAGCACCCGTCCACCAGGTGGAACCAGGATCGGGGCGACCGGGCATGCCGACGTACCGCGGGAAGTGCGGTGTGCTCCGTCCGTCCGGCGAGAAGCGCCGAGCCGCCGCGGCGGTCGCCGGCCGGCCCTGTCCGCCGCGGCGGACAGGGCCGGCCCGGGTGGCTGCCGGACGGTGCGCGTGGGGGTCACCGGTGGCGCAGCGGCGTCAGCTGCTGGATGTCGTACTTGGCCCGCAGCGCCTCGATCGCCTCGTGGTCCGGCGGGCCGCCGTCCTGGAGGATCTCCAGCAGCTCCTCGAAGTAGCGTTCGTGATCCGGCGGCGGGCTCGCCTGGAAGAACATCTTCGCCGGGGTGTCCGTCGGGTTGGCGAACGCGTGCGGGCAGCCGGGCGGTACGACGATGACCGTGCCCGGGGTGGCGCGGACCACCCGGCTGCCCCGGCTCGACTCCCAGCGCTGCCAGTTGTCGGGCGTACGGACGCGCGGCTCGAAGGCGAGCACGTCCAGCTCGCCTTCGAGGACGTAGAACAACTCCTCGCTGCGGGTGTGCACATGGGCGCCGACGTCGAAACCCGGCGGCACGATCACCTCGAAGGTGGACGCCATACGCGAATGCGAACCCGTCACCTTGAAGGTCACGTGCTGGGCCGGGGCCTCGACCACCCGGCCGTGCCCCGGCGGTACCAGCAGTCCCTCGGTCGCCGTCATCGAGCGCTCACCAGGTCACCGGCAGGGCCTCGGGCCCGCGGATCAGCGCGCCCTTCTTGAACGGCACCTCCGCCGGCTCCACCGCGAGCCGGAGCCCCGGCACCCGGTCCAGCAGGGCGTCGACCAGCAACTCCGACTCCAGCCGGGCCAGCATGCCGCCCGGGCAGTAGTGCGGGCCGAAGCCGAAGGACACATGCGGGTTGGGGCTGCGGGTGAGGTCGATGGTCTCCGGGTCGGGGAAGACCTCGGGGTCCCGGTTGGCGGCCAGGTAGGAGACGTAGATCGCGTCGCCCGCCCGGATGGGCACGCCCCGGATCTCCACGTCCTCCAGGGCGATCCGGGACAGCCCGACAGCGTTGCGATGGGGAATCCAGCGCAGCAGCTCGTCGATGCCCAGAGGGCGGATGTCCGGCTCCGCGCGCAGCCGTTCGGCCAGGTCGGGACGGGTCAGCAGGGTGAAGAACAGCTGCCCGCTGTTGTTGGTGACCGCCTCGCCGCCGATCTGCAGCAGCACCGCGAGCCCCACCGCCTCCTGGAGCGTGATCTCCTCGCGTCCCACGGCCGCGCCCAGCAGCGACGCCACGTCCTCGCCGGAGCTGTTCTCCCGCAGTCCGATCAGGTCGGCGAAGTAGGCGCCCATCTCCTGCTTGGCGCGCTCGCTGACGTCGGCGCCGTGCGAGGAGGACAGGATCAGCTGGGTCCAGGTGTGCATGCTGTGCCGGTCGGCGGCCGGGACGCCCATCAGCTCGCAGATCACCGCGATGGGGAAGGGGCTGAGCACCGCCTCGGTGAGATCGGCGGGCGGCCCCTGCGCCAGCATGGCGTCGATCAGCTCGTCCAGCAGCCCGCGGGCCCGGTCCCGGACGCGCTCCACGCCCCGCGCGGTGAACGCCGCCGCCACCGAGCGGCGCAGCCGGGTGTGGTCCGGCGGATCGAGGAAGCCGACCGCGCCGCGGGCCGGGATGAAGTGCGGGGCCAGCCGGGTCACCGGCCGGTCCATCACCGCCTCACGGCCGAACCGGGGGTCGTTGGTGACCATCCGCACGTCGTCGTAGCGGGTCACCAGCCAGGCCCAGCCCTCGCCGTTGGGCAGCGAGATCCGGGTGACCGGCCCCTCGGCCATCAGCTCGCGCAGCACCGGGTCGAAGTCGGTGCCGGGCAGGTCCGGGACCGGCCAGTCCCGCACGGGCGGGGCGGTCCGGGGAATCGTCTCTTCGCTCACGTTCGTCTCACGCCCTGGGTCTCGTCCGCGGTCCGCCAGCGGCCCAGCGACATCTCCGCGGTGATGCCGGGCCCGAAGCCCGCCAGCAGTCCGCGCGCCCGGTTGTCCGCGCCGCCCTCGTCGAAGAGGCGGCGCAGCGCGTCCAGGACGACGGCGCTGGCGATGTTGCCGTACTCGGTCAGCGTGGCCCTGCTGAAGCGGAACGCGTGGGGTTCGACCTGGAGGAACTTGCTCAGGTCGTCCAGGATGCGCGGTCCGCCCGCGTGCACGATGTAGAAGTCGAGGTCGGTGGCGTCCCAGCCGTGGTCGCGAGCCAGTTGCACCAGCGCCGGCGCCAGCGGCTCCATGGTGGCCGGCACCCGCTTGTCCAGCAGGAAGTGGAAGCCGGTGGCCTTCACGTCGTACATGATCCACTCTTCGGTCTTCGGGATCAGGTACGAGCCGTTGCGCTCCAGGCGTACGCCGGTGCCGCCCTGGCCGCGGACCACCGCGGCGGCGATGCCGTCGCCGAAGAGGCCGTTGGAGAGCAGGGAGCCGACGCCGATGTCGGTGGGCTGGTAGCACAGCGAGCAGAACTCGCAGGCCACGATCAGCGCGTTGGCCTCGGGGTAGGCCGTGCAGAAGTCGTGGGCCCGGTTGATCGCCGCGCCGCCGGCCGCACAGCCCAGCTGCGCTATCGGTATCTGCCGGGTGGTGCTGTCGAAGCCCATCTCGTTGATCAGCCACGCGGTGAGCGAGGGCATCATGAAGCCCGTGCAGGAGACGTAGATGATCACGTCGATGTCGGTGGGCAGCACCTCCGCGTCGTCCAGCGCACGCTGGATCACCGCGGGGACGCGCCGCTTGGCCTCGGCCTCGTAGAGCTTGTTCCGGTCCTCGAAACCGGGGTGCTTCAGGGTCTCCTCGATGGGCTGCACGATGTGCCGGGTACGCACGCCGGTGTTCTCGATCAGCCGGAGGGCCAACGGCAGCTGGGGGTGGTCCGCGTGGCGCTCACGTGCCAGCGCGAGCGTCTCCTCCATCGTGATCACGTGCTCCGGTACGGACACCGAGGGTCTGCACAAAGTCGCCATGAACCGTGCCTGCTTTCGCCTCCCGGGCGGCCTTGCGCCCCCCGGTCAGAAAGTGGTTCACCTCTAGGGGTGTTCATCCACGATCACCCGGCGGGACGCCGTTCTCTCGCGGAGTTACTCCGTCTCGGGGACCCTGGGAGCGCGGCGCGGCCGAGGAGAGGGAGAAGACGATGGCACCGACGGCACGGAACCTGCTGGAGACCACCACCGGGAAGCTGGCCCCCGACCCCCGGGCCAACCGGTTCGTGCCGCTGGTGGCGCGGGGCGCGGTGAGCGGGGACACGCTCGCCGCGCTGGCGCTGGAGCAGAGGTGGGTGATCGCCGCCGACCGCAGGGCCTTCGAGTACCTCGCGCACCGCGCGGACGACACCCCGCCCGTCGCCGCCTACTTCTCCGCGCTCGCCGAGGGGGAGGCCGTCGCCGCCCGGAAACTGGAGGCGTTCGCCGCGGCCTGCGGCGTGGGGGAGTCCCGGTCGGTGGCCCATGAGCCGCTGCCTGGCTGCCAGGCCTACCCCGCCTACGTGGCCTGGCTCGCGCTGAACGGCTCACCCGCCGAGACGGTGCTCGCCGTGCACGCCAACTTCTCCGCCTGGGGCGGCTACTGCGCGACCATCGCCGGCGCCCTGCGCCGCCACCACGGCTTCACCGACCAGGCCTGCGCCTTCTTCGACTTCTTCGCCGAACCCGATCCCGGCCTGGAGCACAGGGCGACGGCCGCCGTGCAGGCCGGACTGGACGGCGGCCACCTGAACGAGGACCTCGTACACCGCTACGGACGGCTGCTCCAGGCGTACGAGGCGATGTTCTGGGACAGCCTGTGGGAGCTGGAGCACCCCCGGGGCGGTCAGGACGACTGACCGCTGCTGTGCGCGATGCAGGCCACGTCGATCCGGTCGGCCAGCTTGGCCAGCTCGATGGTGAGGGCCGCCACGGTGTCCTCGTCCAGCCGGCCGCTCTCCCCGGTCTCCACCAGGCGCAGCCACCGTCCGCCCATCGTGCGCAGCAGCTTGCTCACGTCGGCCGCGGCCACCTGCAGGGTGCCGCGGTCGTCGACGATCAGGGGAAGAGTCACTTCGCGGGTCACAGAAAAGGATCGTAGTCGCGGAAGGCTCACGCTCCGTGCCATACGGTGGTGATGTTGCAGAACTCCCGGATTCCGTGCCCGGACAGCTCACGCCCGTAACCCGACCGCTTGACGCCGCCGAACGGGAACGCCGGGTGCGAGGCCGTCATCCCGTTGACGTAGACGCCGCCCGCCTCCAGATCCCGTACGAACCGGTCGACGTCCGCGTCGTCGCGGGTCCACACGTTCGAACTGAGGCCGAAGTCGGTGTCGTTGGCGATCAGCACCGCCTCGTCCAGGTCGGCCGCGCGGTACAGCGTGGCGACCGGGCCGAAGGCCTCCTCGCGGTGGATGCGCATCTCGCGGCCGATGCCGGCCAGCACGGTCGGCGGGTAGTACCAGCCGGGCCCGTCGGGGCGTTCGCCGCCGCACAGCACCGTGGCACCGCCGCGCACCGCGTCCTCCACCAGCTCCACCAGGTCGGTCACGCCGCGCTCGCTGGAGAGCGGCCCGACGTCGGTGTCCTCGTCCATCGGGTCGCCGACCTTGAGCGCCTTCATGCCGGCCACGAAACGCTCCGCGAAGGCGTCGTAGACGTCCGTGTGCACGATGAACCGCTTGGCGGCGATGCAGGACTGCCCCGCGTTCTGCGCCCGCGCGGTCACCGCGACCTCGGCGGCCCGGTCGAGGTCCGCGGACGGCATCACGACGAACGGGTCGCTGCCGCCCAGTTCCAGCACCGTCTTCTTGATCATCTCCCCGGCGGTGGAGGCCACCGCGCGGCCGGCGGGCTCACTGCCGGTGAGGGTGGCGGCCTTCACGCGCTCGTCGCGCAGGATGTCGTCGACGGCCGCCGAGCCGATCAGCAGGGTCTGGAAGCAGCCCTCGGGGAAGCCCGCGCGGTGGAAGAGGTCCTCCAGGTAGAGGGCTGTCTGCGGCACGTTCGAGGCGTGCTTGAGCAGGCCGACGTTGCCCGCCATCAGCGCGGGCGCGGCGAACCGGATCACCTGCCAGAGGGGGAAGTTCCAGGGCATCACGGCGAGCACCGGGCCGAGCGGCCGGTAGCGCACCAGCGCCCGTGAGGCCCCGGAGTCCTTCACGTCCGCCCCGTCGGGCTCCTCGTCGGCGAGCAGCGCGGCCGCGCGGTCGGCGTACCAGCGCATCGCCTTGGCGCACTTGGCCGCCTCCGCGCGGGCCTGCCTGACGGGCTTGCCCATCTCGGTGGTGACGACCCGGCCGATCTCGTCCTGGTCGGCCTCCAGGAGGTCGGCGGCCCGGTGCATCAGCCGGGCCCGCTCGTCGAACCTCGTCGTCCGGTACGTACGGAAGGTGGCCTCGGCGAGCTGGAGCCGGCGCTCGGTCTCCTCCTCGCCCATCGCCTCGTACGTCCTGACCGTCTCGCCGTTCGCCGGGTTCACCGTCGCGATGGGCATGGCCGACCTCCCTGTCGTTCTTCCGCGCACCGGGCGCGGGGCGCCGCGCCGCGAGGGCGCCTCGTCAGCCCGAGTGCTCCGCCAGGCGGTCGAGAAACGCCCGCTGGGCCGTGACGATCACCTCGCGCGCCCGGTCCAGGGGCAGCCAGGCCACCCGGTCCAGTTCCGGGAACTCCTGTTCCCGTCCCGACCGCGGCGGCCACTCCATGCGGAAGGTGCCGGGCACGACCGTCGCCGGGTCGAGGTCGGCCTCGACCGTCCAGACCGTGACCAGCTTGCCGCCGGACTGGCGGACCTCGCCCAGCGGGACGGCCCCGTCGCCCTCCGGCGGAGGCAGCCCCAGCTCCTCCTGGAACTCGCGCCGGGCCGCGTCCCAGGCCGGCTCGTCCTCCTCGTACTCGCCCTTCGGCACCGTCCAGGCGCCCTGGTCGCGCCGGGCGAAGAAGGGGCCGCCCATGTGGCCGAGGAGGACCTCCAGGTCCGCGCCGGTCCGGCGGTACAGCAGCAGACCCGCGCTGCGCTTCACGGCGCGACCTGCGGATGCGCGGCGAGCAGCGTCTCCACCGTGTCCGCGTCCTCGGGGCGCTTGTCCTCGCGGTAGCGGACCACGCGGGCGAAGCGGAGGGTGACGCCGGCCGGGTAGCGGGTGGAGCGCTGGAGGCCGTCGTAGGCGATCTCGACGACCAGTTCGGGGCGTACGGTCACGCCCCAGGGATGTTCGGCCACGGCGAGCCCGGTGAGGTGCCCGGTCTGCCAGGTCAGCATCGCGTCCGTCATGCCCTTGAAGGTCTTGCCGAGCATGGTGAAGGAGCCGTCGGCGGCGCGGGCGCCCAGGTGCAGGTTGGAGAGCTTGCCGGTGCGCCGGCCGTGGCCCCACTCGGCGGCCAGGACCACCAGGTCGAGGGTGTGCACGGGCTTCACCTTCAGCCAGGACGCGCCGCGCCGCCCGGCGCTGTAGGCGGCGTCCAGCCCCTTGACCACGACGCCCTCGTGACCGCGGGCGAGGGTCCCGGCGAGGAAGTCCTCCGCGGTCTTCACGTCGTCCTCCTCCGTCATCAGGGTGCGCCGCACCCGCATCGGCTCCGGGACCAGCCGCGCCAGCTCCGCGTGCCGCTCGGCCAGCGGCAGGTCGAGCAGGTCGCGGCCGTCGACCAGCAGGGCGTCGAAGAAGACGGGGGAGACGGGCACCGCCCGGGAGGCCGCGGCGATGTCCGTACGGGAGCCGACACGCCCGGCGGTCTCCTGGAAGGAGCGGGGGCGCCCGTCGGGACCGAAGGAGATGACCTCGCCGTCCAGCACGAACCGCTCGCCGGGCAGCTCCAGCGCCGCCGCGGTCACCTCGGGCAGCCGGTCGGTGATGTCGTCCAGGGTGCGGGTGTACAGCCGTACGTCGGTGCCGTCGCGGTGGACCTGCACCCGGATGCCGTCGAGTTTCTCCTCGACCGCGCAGGAGCCGAGCTTGCCGACCGCCTCCGCCACCGAGGAGGCGCTGTGCGCCAGCATCGGCAGCACCGGACGGCCGACGGTGAGCCGGAAGCGGCCCAGCGCCTCGGGGCCGCCGGCGAGCAGCGCCTCGGCCACCGCCTGCAACGACCCCGCGAGCATCACCGCCCGCCGTACGTCCGCCGGGTCCGCCCCGGTGGCCCGGGCCAGGCCCTCCACGGCGACCGCGTCCAGCGCGCCCTGCCGGACCTCGCCGGTGAGCAGCCCGAGCAGGAAGCGCTGCTCGTCCTCGGTGGCGGCGCCCATCAGCTCCGCGACCAGCCGGGTGCGCTCGGTCTGCGATCCGGGGCCGGACACGGCGGCGAGGCGGGTGAGCCGGGCGTCCACCTCGCGCACGGTGAGGGTCGGTCCGGGGGCCGGCTCGACGCGCCGGCCCAGCACCTTCCAGCCGACGCCGATCCGGCCCTGCGGCAGCCGTCCCGCGAGGTAGGGGATGACGACCGGCACGTCCGACGCCTCCGCCTCCCGGAACAACTCGGCGAGCAGGGCCGTCTTGCGGGACCGCGCCGAGGTGGCGGCGACCTCCTGGGACACACGGGCCAGCCGGGCGAGCAGCATGCCCTTCATGGTGCACCGGGAGGGCGGGGCTCACACCTGGTCGCCGGCTCCTCGGTCCTCCAGGGACGCGTCCAGGTCCGACATGATCAGCTCGCCGACGATCGCGGACGCCGCCCGGTAGCCGCCGCTCACCGCGTGCACGACCTGCTCGGCGAAGCCCATCGCGTTGCCGGCCGTCCACACCCCCGGCACGCTGGTCCGCCCGGTCGGGTCCACCACGGGGTAGGCCCCGAACGGGGTCTCGTCCAGCTCGGCGCCGAGCTGTTCCAGCAGGCCCGTCTGCGGCACGGCACGCGGCGCCACGAACACCACCGACCGTTCGTGCACCGAGCCGTCCGCCAGCCGTACGCCGGTGATCCGGTCGTCCTCGACCACCAGCCCGGCGACCTCGCCCGGCACCACCTTGACGCCCGCCGCGGCCAGCCTGCGCAGGTCCTGGTCGGACAGCTCGCCCTCGTCGACGGTGTGCAGGAACAGGGTCACGTCGTCCGACCAGCCGGACACCATGAGCGCCTGGTGCACGCTCATCGGGCTCGACGCCAGCACGCCGAACCGCTCGTCCCGCACCTCCCAGCCGTGGCAGAACGGGCAGTGCACCACGTCCCGGCCGAACCGCTCGGCGACCCCGGGGATCTCCGGCAGCTCGTCCTTCAGCCCGGTGGTGACGATCAGCCGCCGGGCGCGCACGGTCCGCCCGCCGGCCAGTTCCACGGCGAAGTCGCCGCCCTCGGCGTCACCCCGGGTGACGCCCACCGCCCGGTCGTGGACCAGTTCGACGCCGTACGACGCGACCTCCTCGCGGCCGATCGCCAGGAACTCGGCGGGCGGCATGCCGTCCCGCGACAGGTAGCCCTGCATGTGCGCGGCCGGCGCGTTGCGCGGCTCCCCGGCGTCGACGACGAGGGCCCGCCGCCGGGCCCGGCCCAGCACCAGCCCGGCGGACAGCCCGGCCGAGCCGCCCCCGACCACGATGACGTCGTACTTCTCGGTCGTCTGCCTGTTCTGTTCGGTCACGGTGACCACCTCCGGATCCGACAGTCGCCCCGACCGCGGCGGATTGACAAACAGATTTGCCGGTTCTGCAATAAGTCCATGACGAAGGACGACGTACTCGCCGGTGTGGGTCCGCGGCTGCGGCAGCTCCGCAAGGAGCGCGAGGTCACCCTCGCCGCGCTCGCCGAGGCGACCGGCATCTCGCTGAGCACCCTCTCCCGCCTGGAGTCGGGGCTGCGCAAGCCCAGCCTCGAACTGCTGCTGCCGATCGCCCAGGCCCACCAGGTGCCGCTGGACGAACTGGTCGGCGCCCCGCCGGTCGGCGACCCCCGGGTCCGGGCCAAGCCGATCCAGCGCCACGGCCGCACCTACTGGCCGCTCACCCGCCAGCCCGGCGGGCTCCAGGCGTTCAAGGTGCTGGTGCCGCCACGGCGGGAGGAACCCGAACCGCAGACCCATGAGGGCTACGAGTGGCTTTACGTACTGTCCGGACGGTTGCGCGTGGTGCTGGGCGAGCACGATCTGGTGGTCGGCGCCGGTGAGGCCGTCGAGTTCGACACGAGGGTGCCGCACTGGTTCGGAGCGGCGGGGGAGGTGCCGGTGGAGTTCCTCAGTCTGTTCGGACCGCAGGGCGAGCGGGTGCACGTACGGGCGCGGTCCACTCGAACATGACCCGCGGAACGGTTCCCTCGGCCGTACTGTTCCCCCTGAGGCAAGCGACCGCTTAGTATGCGGTGGACCCGGACGGACGACGCAGTCGGTGGAGGCCCCGCATGCAGGCATGGCAGGTGCACGAGAACGGTGAGCCGGGCGAGGTGATGCGCCTCGCGGAGGTCCCGCCGCCGACGCCGGGCGACGGCCAGGTCCTGCTGCGGGTCCGCGCCGCGAACGTCAACTTCCCGGACGCGCTGCTGTGCCGGGGCCAGTACCAGGTCAGGCCGCCGCTGCCGTTCACGCCGGGCGTGGAGGTCTGCGCCGAGACCGAGGACGGCCGCCGGGTCCTGGCCAACCCCGCGCTGCCGTACGGCGGGTTCGCCGAGTACACCGTCGCGGACGCCGCCGCCCTGCTGCCCGCGCCGGACGCCCTGGACGACGCCGAGGCCGCCGCCCTGCACATCGGCTACCAGACGGGCTGGTTCGGGCTGCACCGCCGGGCAGGTCTCCAGGCCGGCGAGACCCTGCTGGTGCACGCCGCCGCGGGCGGGGTCGGCAGCGCGGCCGTACAGCTCGGCAAGGCCGCCGGGGCCACGGTCATCGGCGTGGTCGGCGGCGCCGACAAGGCCGCCGTCGCGCGGGAGCTGGGCTGCGACACGGTGATCGACCGGCGCAGCGAGGACGTGATCGCCGCCGTGAAGGAGGCCACCGGCGGACGTGGCGCCGACGTGATCTACGACCCGGTGGGCGGCGCCGCGTTCAAGCAGTCGACGAAGGTGGTCGCCTTCGAGGGCCGGATCGTGGTCGTCGGCTTCGCGAGCGGCGACATCCCGAGCGCCGCCCTCAACCACGCCCTGGTGAAGAACTACGCGATCCTCGGGCTCCACTGGGGCCTGTACAACACCAAGAACCCGGGACTGGTGGCCGAGTGCCACGGGCGGCTCACCGAACTGGCCGCGACGGGCGCCGTCAAGCCGCTGGTCAGCGACCGGGTACCGCTGGACGGGGCCGCCGGGGCCGTGCAGCGGGTCGCCGACGGGGTGACCACCGGCCGGGTGGCCGTCGTCCTGGAGAAGGGAGCCGCCGCATGACCACCACCGAGAAACTCCGTCAGCGCACGCGGGAGTTGCTGGCCGCGCACCCGCCCGCCTCCACCGACCGCCTCGGCTTCCTGCGCGCCCGCTTCGACGCGGGACTCGCCTGGGTGCACTTCCCCGAGGGCCTCGGCGGACTCGGCGCCCCCCGCACCCTCCAGCCCGTCGTCGACGCCGAACTGGCCGCCGCGGGCGCCCCCGACAACGACCCCCGGCGCATCGGCATCGGCCTCGGCATGGCCGCCCCGACCATCCTCAAGTACGGCACCGAGGAGCAGAAGCAGCGCTTCCTGCGCCCGCTGTGGACCGGCGAGGAGGTGTGGTGCCAGCTGTTCAGCGAGCCCGGCGCCGGCTCCGACCTCGCCGCGCTCGGCACCCGCGCGGTGCGGGACGGCGACAGCTGGGTGGTGGACGGGCAGAAGGTGTGGACCTCCAGCGCCCATCTCGCCCGCTGGGCCATCCTCATCGCCCGCACCGACCCGGACGTGCCCAAGCACCGCGGCATCACCTACTTCCTCTGCGACATGACCGACCCCGGAGTCGAGGTCCGGCCGCTGCGGCAGATCACCGGCGAGGCCGAGTTCAACGAGGTGTTCCTCACCGGCGTCCGCATCCCCGACTCCCGGCGCCTGGGCGAGATCGGCGACGGCTGGCGGGTCGCGCAGACGACCCTCAACAACGAGCGCGTCGCCATCGGCGGCCGGAGCCTGCCCCGCGAGGGCGGCATGATCGGCCCGGTCGCCAGGACCTGGCGCGAACGCCCCGAGCTGCGCACCCACGACCTCCACCAGCACCTGCTCACCCTCTGGGTCGAGGCCGAGGTCGCCCGGCTCACCGGCGAACGCCTCGGCCAGCAGCTCGCCGTCGGCCACCCCGGCCCCGAGGGCGCCGGCATGAAACTGGCCTTCGCCCGCCTCAACCAGGAGATCAGCGGCCTGGAGGTGGAACTCCGCGGCGAGGAGGGCCTGCTCTACGACGACTGGACCATGCGCCGCCCGGAACTGGTCGACTTCACCGGCCGCGACGCCGGCTACCGCTACCTGCGTTCCAAGGGCAACAGCATCGAGGGCGGCACCAGCGAGATCCTGTTGAACATCGTCGCCGAACGCGTCCTCGGCCTGCCCGCCGAGCCCCGCACCGACAAGGACGTCGCCTGGAAGGACCTGGCCCGATGAGCGACCTGCTGTACTCGGAGGAGGAAGAGGCGCTGCGCGCCGCCGTCCGGGACCTGCTCACCGACCACTGCGACGCGGCCGGCGTCATCGCGCGCACCGAGACGGACACCCCCCACGACCTGACCGTCTGGAAGTCCCTCACCGAGGGGATGGGCCTGGCCGGTCTCCTGATCCCCGAGGAGTACGGCGGTCAGGGCGCCGGCCACCGCGAGACGGCCGTCGTCCTGGAGGAACTCGGCCGGGCCGTGGCCCCCGTCCCGTACCTGACCAGCGCCGTCGTCGCCACCGAGGCGCTGCTGGAGTGCGCCGCCGGTCAGCCACTGGCCGAGCTGGCCTCCGGCCGCCGGATCGCCGCGCTCGCCGTCGGCCTGCACACCGCCCCCGGCGCCGCCTTCCCCGCCGTACGGCTGGAGAACAGCGTCCTGAGCGGCTCGCTGACCGGCATCGCGGACGCGGCCGTCGCCGACGTGCTGCTGGTCCCGGCCGACGACGGCGGGCTGTACGCGGTGCGCGCCACCGACGCGACCGTCACCCCGCGCACCTCCCTGGACCTCACCCGGCCGGTGGCCGACGTCTCGTTCGACGGGGTGCCGGGCGAGCGGCTGGGCGAGGCCGGGCCCGCCGTACGACGCGCCCTGCGGGCCGCCGCCGGTCTGCTCGCCTCGGAGCAACTGGGCCTGGCCGACTGGACGCTGACCGAAACGGTGCGCTACCTCAAGGAACGCAAGCAGTTCAACCGGCCCGTCGGCGGCTTCCAGGCGCTCAAGCACCGGCTCGCCGCGCTGTGGCTGGAGGTCGTCCACCTGCGCGCCGCCGCCCGGAACGCCGCGGACGCGCTGGCCACCGGCCAGGACACCGACGTCGCCGTGGCCGTCGCGCAGGCGTACGCGGCACCCGTCGCCGTCCGCGCCGCCGAGGAGGCCCTCCAACTGCACGGCGGCATCGGCATGACCTGGGAGCACCCGGTCCACCTGTACCTGAAGCGGGCCAAGGCCGACTCGATCGCCTACGGCACGGCGGGCGCCCACCGCGCGGCGCTGGCCGCGCTGGTGGAGCTGCCGGCACCGTAAGAGACCGCGACGGCACTCCGGAGAAGCCCGCCCGGCCTGGGCGGGCTTTTCCGTACGCCCCGCCCGCACGAAGTGAACAGGTGGCGGCCCACCGGCCAATTTCCCCGCACCGACCTGCTCCCGGCCCCCCTCCGCCTCGCATACTCACTGAGGTCCCGTAAGGCCTACCAGGGAGGCAGAGCATGGCCCTCACCACCCGTCGCAGAGCCCTCACCACCCTCGGCGCCGCCCTCGCCGGCGCGGTCGCCCTGCCCGCCGCCCCCGCGCTGGCCGGCGAACGGACGCGCCGCCCGCGTCCGTTGTGGCGCGCCCACGCCCACAACGACTACGAACACCCCCGCCCCCTCCTCGACGCCCTCGACCACCGCTTCGGCAGCGTCGAGGCCGACATCTACCTCGTCGACGGCCGACTCCTGGTCGCCCACGACGCCGTGGACCTCGACCCGGCCCGCACCCTGGAGTCCCTCTACCTCGACCCCCTCGCCGCCCGCGTCCGCGCCCAGGGCGGCCGGATCCACCGCGGGGACCGCCGCCCGCTGCAACTGCTCATCGACATCAAGACCGAGGGCGCGGCGACCTACCTCGAACTCGACCGTCACCTGCGCCGCTACCGGCACCTGTTCACCACGTACGCCCACGGCAGGGTGCGCACCGGCGCCGTCACCGCCGTGATCTCCGGCGACCGGGCGGCCCGCGCGCCCATGGAGGCGCAGACCGAGCGCCACGCCTTCTACGACGGCCGCCTCACCGACCTCGGCACCTCAGCCCCCGCCTCCTTCGTCCCGCTGATCAGCGACAACTGGACCAACCACTTCACCTGGCAGGGCGTCGGCACCTTCCCCGCCGCCGAGCGGCGCAAGCTGCACGACATCGTCGGCGCCGCGCACTCCCGCGGACAGCGCGTCCGCTTCTGGGCCACGCCCGACCTCGCGGGGCCGGCCCGGGACGCGGTGTGGGCGGAACTGGTCGCCGCGGACGTCGACCACCTCAACACGGACGACCTCGCCGGTCTGGAGGCGTTCCTGGACGCCCACCGGGCGGCGTAGCGCGCCGGGCACGACGGACACCACACGTTCGGAGGACGTGTCAGCCGCCCGGACGAACCCTCCGCTACGCCACACTTGCGGCCGAACGCCGTGAACCAGACATGCGGCGTGGCGGAGGAGGTTGACGATGGCCGTGTCCATCTCTGTGGTGCTGCTGCTCGCGATCCTGGCGGTGATCTTCCTGCGCAACGGCGGGCTGAAGGTCTCCCACGCGCTGGTCTGCCTGCTGCTGGGCTTCTACCTGGCCGGCACCAACATGGCCCCCACCATCAGCAGCGGGCTCACCGCCACGGCCGACATCGTGAGCGGTCTCAGGCCCTGATCCCTCGTTCCGCGATCAGCGGGCTTTCCAGGAGGCGTGATCAGCGGGCGTATCAGAGGTGTGATCAGGAGGCCGAGAAGACCCCGATCCCGTTCGGGACGAGGCGCTCGGCCCCGCCGCTGGGGTGGTTGCGCACCGAGACACCGGTCGCGCCCGGCGCGCGGGCGACCAGCGTCGTCGAACCGCCGCCGTCGAGACTGAACCCCTCCGTCGCCCCGCGTGCGCGCAGCGCCCGGGCCACCTCGGCGATGGTCAGGCCGGAGCGGTACGCGGACGAGCCGTCCACCGCGAGCAGCAGCACCCGCCGCCCGCCGTCCGCGATGCCCACCGCGGTCCGCACGGCCGACGTACGGTCGTCCAGTCCGGGCAGCGGCTGCCCGCCCGAGAGCACGGGATAGCCACCGAGGGCGAAGCCGAACGTTGCCCCGGACGCGGAGGCGACCAGGCGGTGGGTGACGGTCACGGCATCCCCGGTGGCGACCTTCCGCAGCTGCCGCGCACCTTCCTCACGGCCCACCAGCACCGTCGTGTCGTCGGCGATCGGGCCGCTGCCGGGAGTGCCGGACGCGGAGACCACCCGGCCGCCGCGGACCGTCACCTCGTAGGTGTCCGTGCTGCACGCGGCCCCCCGGTCGGTGTCCGTACCGCAGGTGGCACGCACCCGGGAGGCGCTGCCCCACTCGCCGGTGAAGGCGCCCACCGAGTCCACCGGCAGCGCGTACTGGTTGAACCCGCCGAGCGGCAGCGTGCCCTCCGGCGTGCGGATCTGACCGTCGAGGGCGAGCCGGTCGAGCCGTGCCCGCCGGTCGGTGCCGACGCCGAAGACCGCCTCGGTGGTGGTGCCGGGCGGCAGGGCCGGCCCGAACCGCTGGCCCTTCGGCACCGCCCCCTTCAGCGCCCGGCCCTCGGCGATCGCCGGTCCCACGCTCGCGCCGGTCGCCTCTACGCCCGGGTGCTGGCTCTCGGTGATGTTGAAGAAGTCCCCGTTGACGCCCCCGATGGCGCCCTGGGCGCCGGCCATCCGGGAGACCGTCGCCCGTGCCGCCACCGCCCCCGGGTACAGCAGGCCCAGCCGGACGTCCGGCACGTTCAGGTCGACGCCGAGCACATGGGCGTGGGTCGTCCCGCTCGCCGCCGGCAGGTCGAACTCCTCGTAGGTCACCCCCGGCGCGATCTCCCCGGCCGCCGGAGCGGCGGCGGCCGGTGCCGCGCCCACCAGCGCGCCGAAGGCGACCAGGAACGTCAGTGTCCGGCGGAATGCTGCACGACGCGTCACATGCGCTCCCTGATGTTCCGTCAGTTCCACGGGATCAGAGAGCAGTGCATCAGATCGCGGCGACCATGGGGGCAGCCGAGCGACAAAGACGCGCGGAAGGGCGGTAAAACGCACCCCCTCGGGTGCGCGCGGGCGGCGGTGGCCCGGAGCGGTGCGCCGTTGGCGTCCTCGGCCGGGGCGGGGTGAGGCGGGCCGTTTCCGTCCCTCGGGGTTCTCAGCCGCCCAGGACGCCGTCGCGGTGCAGCACCGTGACGCGGTGGAAGTTGCAGCCGGTCGGCGGTTCCGCGGCGGGCCACGTCTGGTGCGCCTTGAGCGCGATGCTCACCAGGCTCATCAGCAGGTCGACATCGGTCTCGCAGTCCAGGTGCACGGTCACCCAGCGGGAACCGGGGATCAGCTGGATCGCGCTGGAGCCACCGAGGTCGTAGTGGAAGCGCTGGATGGCCCGTTGGGTCAGGTGCAGGTCCACGTCCCGGTCCGAGTGGAAGTGGACGATCTCGTCACGGACTGAGCGGAGCGCCTGTCCGGTACCGCAACTGGCCGGCCCCGCCGTGAGGTCGGGCCAGTCCTGCAGTCGCTCCAGGGCACGCTGGGCCAGAGTCATGTCCCTATCGTCGCTCCATTACCACCCGGCAACCAGGGGTTGAGCAATTTGTAACCGGCGCGTGAGGTAATTGGACCGGTACGAGGTACCCGACGGTGCCGGACGCACGGGAAGCGCCGCGCGTGACCACGCGGCGCTTCATTGTCGTGAGCACAGTAGATCATGGTCGTGCGGCGGACACCACGGGTCCTGCCCGGCACTCTCGTGACCACCAGGACTACCGGGACGTCTTCGGACGACCGGGGTCGGGGGCGGCTACTCGTTCACACAGCCGATCGTCCCGATCGGATAGTCGTTGCCGGTGGAGGTCGCGGTGAATCCGAAGGTCACGCTGCCGTCCGCGGCTATGACCCGGTTGTGGTCCACGTTCCGCACCGTGACGGAACCGTCGGCCCCGGTGGACAGCGCACCGTTCCACACACTGTTGATCCGGGTCCCGGTACCGGGCGTCCACTGCACGGCCCAGCCGGCACGGGGCTCCGTTCCGTGGTTCATCACCTCGACGGAACCCTGGAAACCGCCGCTCCAGCTGTTCTGCACGGTGTACACCGCCATGCAGGACCCCGTGTGCGGCGGATCGGTCGGGGTCGGAGTCGGAGTCGGGGTCGGCTCGGGGGTGCTCCCGGCGCCGCGGATGCCGGTCACCTCGCCGTTGCCGCCGTCGAAGACGATGTCGGAGCAGGAGAAGAAGTTCTCCTGACTGTCCGACCGCACCCACTGGATGAAGAGCAGCGCGTCACCGGAGCGGCCCGAGGGCAGCGCCAGATCCCAGTAGTAGTGGCCGCCGTTGCTGCCCGGCGAGCCCTGCTGGGGCGGGTCGGTGACCGTCTGTATGAGCTGAAGGTCGTCCCAGGCCAGCTCGGAGGTGGGCGACCAGCCGGGCTCGGTCAGATAGACCCGGAAGTCGCCCGGATGTGCGGCCCAGTTGCTGTACTGCAACTGGATCGTCGCCCCGGACGTCAGATGGGTCTTCGGCCAGTCGGCGCGGGCCGCGTTGTAGGCGGAGAAGTCGTACGGCGAACGGTCGCCGGCACTGCACAGCGTGCCGTCGGGCACGTAACCGGCGCCCCGGCCGCCCGCGTTGGAGTCCAGCACGGCGAACCAGTTGTACAGCGCCGTCGCCCCGCTCTGGTCCAGTGCGTCCTGACAGGCGGGATTGGTCGGGTCCAGGGCGCCGGTGCCGGTGATGGCGTCCAGCTGGCAGAGGTAGGTGCGCGACCCGGGCGTCATCGCCACGCCGTGCGCCTCCGCCTTGCCCTGCCAGAGGGCGGTCAGCCCCAGTGCGCCGAGCAGGGTGGCCAGTACCGCCGCCAGGGAGAGGAGTCTGCTGCGTCGAGCCATGGAATCTCCAGTTTCCTGTTTCCTGGTTGGTGTCGGGTGTGGTGCGGGTCCTTTCGCTGATGTGGTTCCGGCCGGTCCAGGTCGGTCCCGGTCGGAGCCTCGTCAGAGGGCCGTGCAGGGGGTGCCGTTCAGGGTGAAGCCGTCGGGCTCGGCGAACGCGCCGCTGTAGGTGGCCTGGAATCCGAACGTCTGGCTGCCGCCTGCAGCGATCCGCGTACCGTGCTCCGGGCCGCGCACCGTCACCGCACCCGTCGCCGGCGTCACCGATCCGTTCCAGGCGTGGGTGATCTGCTGCCCCGGAGGCAGGGTGAAGGCCAGCCGCCAGTCGTCCACGGGCGCCGGTCCGGTGTTGCCGACTCTGACCTCCGCGGTGAAGCCGCCCTGCCAGACCTGCGGGGTGTAGGAGACCTCGCAGGCGGCCGGGGTGCCGGGACCGGTCGGCTCCTCGTCGTCGGTGACGACGGTCGAGGAGAAGGCGTCGACCGACAGCCCCGCACCGTTCTGCCAGGGTTCGAAGCCGGCCTGAACGCTCGTCAGGTACCAGTCGTTCCCGGCGAGGCCGCGGGAGACGGCCTGTCGGACGAAGTCCATGACGTCGAAACTCCAGCTGTCGACGGCCGCCGGGGCGACGAAGGACAGGACGTCATTGGAACCGTTGCCGCCCGACCACACCTCCCAGTTCCGCCCGGCCACCGTGGCGGTGCCGACCTGGGAGCCGATCGGCTGGATCGGGCCGACCCGGTTGAACCAGATCATGATCTCGGTCCGATTCACCCCGTCGGTCCGCGGCGTCGGGTCCAGCCAGATGTCGTACGAGGCGTTGTAGACGGCGTCGTCGACGAAGCCGTACGAGACGCTGCTGGGCGCGCTCGCTATGGAGTCGACCCGGGCGGGGAGTGCGGTGCCCGGCGAACAGTTGGTGTAGTGGCAGCCGTTGAAGACCGAGGGGTACGACTTCGGCGCGCCGTTGGTCGGCACCGAGCCGTCCGCTCTGCTCAGCCGGAAGCCGGTGTCGGTCACGGTGACGCACTGCTCGGCACTGCTGCCCCAGCGGTTGTTCTGGACGACGTAACGGTTCTGGATCGTGGCCGTGCCGTACTGCTCGCAGATGGTGGTGTCGGCCGCCCTGGCCGGCGCGGTGGTCGTTGCGAGCGCCGCGATGAGGGAGAGGGCCATGAGCAGCGCTCCGAAGAGGCCGCGCAGGGTAGTGACCTGGTGGGGGGACGATCGCATGCGGGGGACCTCTCTGAGGAGGAGGCTGAGTTGGGGGACGAGTGCGGATGGGAGCGCTCCCATCCATTGTTGTGGGGGGACTGTAGGAGTTGTTCATGTCCCTGACAAGGGTGTGTGCGGCTCCGTTCCGGTCGGGTGGAGGCCCGTCCGGACTGTCGCGGGTCACAGGAGGTCGACCAGTCTGATGTAGCGGGTCCAGTCCCACAGCGGACCGGGGTCCGTGTGGTCGCTGCCCGGCACCTCGTGGTGCCCGATGATGTGCTCCCGGTTCTTGGGGATGCCGTACCTCGCGCAGATCGCCGAGGTCAGCGCCGCCGAACTCGCGTACAGCGCGTCGGTGAAGTACGCCGGCTGATCCACCCACCCCTCGTGCTCGATTCCGATGCTGCGCGTGTTGTAGTCCCAGTTGCCCGCGTGCCAGGCGATGTCGGCCTCGCGGACGCACTGCGCCAGGTGCCCGTCGGAGGAGCGCACCACATAGTGCGCGGACACGTTCTTCTGCGGATTCTGGAAGATGGCCAGGGTGTCGGCGTAGGTCTCCTGGCTGACGTGGACGACCACGTAGTCGATGGGACAGGCCTGCGGGCGGCTGGACCGGGTGTAGTTCGACCCGCTCGCCGGCCGCCAATCGGCGCCCGGGTGGTCGACGTCCTGGGGCCGGGCGTCGGCCCGGGTGTTCGACAGCAGCGTGTGAGAGGCGGCGGCGAGGGCGGCGCCGCCGGCGAGGAGTCGTCGTCTGCTGGGGAGCGGTCGTGTCCGTTCCATGAGAAGTCGCCTTTCAGGCTTCGGGGTGGTGGGGAATCCATTGGCTTTCGTGCGTGGCTGACGAGCGTCGTGGACGTGTTCGCCCTCGTGTGCAGGGCCAACGGCGTCGCGGATGCCGAGGTTGCGGACGAGGGTGGTGTGCTCAGGGTGGCGCGCACACCCGCGGGAGCACCGTCACGACCCGGTCCCTCCTCCAGGTGGCGGTGGGCCCGGCGGACGCGGCCGCCGTTCTCGTGGCGGCTGCGTTCCGCGTGAATCACGGTACGGCGAGCGAGGGTTGGGCAGGAAGAAGCGGCGCCTTCCGGTGGACAACCGTCCGACTGTGGATAACTCCGCCACCCGATCGAGTGAGGGCCGGCCGTGTGCCGGAACGCCGACGAGCGAGCGGCGGCGACCAGGGCAGGTTGGGACGGTCGGACCGGATCAGGCCCTTCCCGCGACCGCCGCCGGGTCGTCCAGCACGGTCCGTACGACCGAGTGCGCGGCGCCCAGCAGCGGTCCCTGCGGTCCCAGGGCGGACACGGTCACCGGGCATGCCGGACCGGCGGTGCGCCGGGCCAGTTCGTCGCGGAGCGCGGGCAGCAGCCAGGGTGCGAGTTCGGCCAGGGCACCGCCCAGAATCACGCTCTCGGGGTCCAGCAGGTTCACCGCGCCGGTCAGCGCGATGCCGAGCGCGGTACCGGCGCCGGTCAGGGCGTGCCGTACGCGCTCGTCGCCTTCCGTCGCGCGCTGCGCGAGCTGGCCGACGCGGTTCTCGCCCGGTGCCAGGCCGGACGCCCGCAGGACCGCCTCCTCACCGGCGTACTGCTCCAGACAGCCGCGTCCGCCGCAGGCGCACTCGGGTCCGTCGGGGTGGACCGGCACATGCCCCAGTTCACCGGCGAAGCCCCGGGTGCCCCGCAGCAGCAGCCCGTCAACGACCACCGCCGCGCCGATGCCGATCTCGGCCGAGACATGGAGGAAGTCCCGTGGCGTGTCGTCACCGAGCCAGAGTTCGGCGAGTGCGCCGAAATTGGCCTCGTTGTCCACGGTCAGCGGCATGTCCACGGCCAGAAGGCTGCGGAGGTCGGTGTCGTGCCAGTCGAGGTTGGGGGCCCGTACGACGGTCCGGGTGTCCCGTGCCACCAGGCCCGGTACCGCCACGGCCAGCCCGGCCGGCCACAGGCCCTCCGCCTCGGCCTCGTCGACGACCTGGCGGACCAGGCCGGTGAGCTGTTCGAGTACCGGTTTGGCGGAGCGGTCGCGGTTGCCGCCGTGGCGTACGGCCCGGGACCGCACCCGGCCCCGCAGATCGACAGCGCACACCGCGAGGTGGTCGACACCGATCTCCGCACCGATCCCGGCTGGCCCGCTCGCGCTGACCGCCAGCGCCGATCCGGGCCGGCCGACCCGTCCCGGCCGCTCGGGCCCCAGCTCCTCCAGCAGGCCGGAACGGACGAGCTCGTCCACGAGGGTCGACACCGCCGCACGGGTCAGCCCGATCCGTGACGCGACGGCGGCCCGGGAGAGCCGGCCCTCGGCGCGGACGGTGTGCATCACCCGGGCGAGATTGCGGCGGCGCATGCCCTGCTGGGTGTCCGGCAGCGGACGTCCGGGACCGGCCGGGTGCGCGGGGTGCGGCGGTGCGGTCATGCCTCCTCAGTCCTCGTCGGTCTGTCAGTCGATCTATCAGTCGGTGTGTCAGTTGATGTTCAGTCGATGCGCGCGTCGATGTTCTCGGTCGACGTCCTCGGTCGATGCCCTCGGCGGGGTCATGGCTGATTCACGGTGGATTCATGGCGGCCACGCGCGTCGGCGGGTCCAGCCGGCCGGCCTCGGCGGGTGGCGATCGCCTGGCGGTACTTACCTGGTGGGCGCGCTCCGCTCCAGCAGCGGGGCCGCGTCGGAGAGTACGCCGGAGATCCGGGACAGTGTCGCCTCGTCCCGCTCCACGGCGTCCAGGACCGGACCGGCGGCGGTGTTCCAGCGCCGCGCGACCGCTGCCGCGTCCTCCCCGGTGAGCAGACCGGCCGCCTGCGCCGCCGCCCCGAGAGCCACCAGTTCCCGGGCCTCGGGAATCTGCACGGGGCGTCCCGAAAGCCGCCGTACGGTCTGCTGCCAGGCCGTGCCGCGGGCACCGCCGCCGATCAGAAGGAGGGGGGCGGAGGGGTCGGCGTCCGCGCCGAGCACCAGGTCCAGGGCGCCCAGCAGGGCGTGGACCGCGCCGTCGTAGGCGGCCTGGAGCAATTGGCCACCGGTCGTGTCGTGCCGCAGCCCGTGCAGCAGGCCGGAGGCGCTCGGCAGGTTGGGGGTGCGCTCGCCGTCCAGATACGGCAGCAGCGTGACGTCGGCGCAGGGCTCGACGGCCTCCCGGTCCAGCCCCAGCAGCGTCGCGACCCGGTCGACGGCGAGCGTGCAGTTGAGGGTGCACGCGAGCGGCAGCCAGTCGCCGCGCGCGTCGGCGAAACCGGCCACCGTGCCGGTCGGGTCGGCGGGCCGGTGCCGCGTCACGGCGTACACCGTCCCCGACGTCCCCAGGCTCATCACCGGCACGCCGGGGCTGACCCCCAGGCCCAGCGCGGCGGCCGCGTTGTCGCCGGTGCCGGGCGCGACCAGGGTGCCCGTGGCGAACGGCAGGTCATGACCGCCGCGTACGGTGCCGGCCACCTCGCCGGGCCGTACGACCCGGGGCAGCAGCGCCGGATCGAGCCCCACGCGCGCGAGGGTCTCCTCGTCGTACGCCTCCGTCCCGGCCGCCCACCATCCGGTGCCGGACGCGTCGCCGCGGTCGGTGGTCCCCTCGCCGGTGAGACGCTCGGTGAGGTAGTCGTGGGGGAGGCGTACGGCCTTGGTCGCGCGGACGGCCTCCGGCTCGTTCTCGGCCAGCCAGGCCCACTTGGTGACGGTGAACGAGGCACTGGGGACGCTGCCCGTGCGCTCCGCCCACGCCTTGGGGCCGCCCAGCTCCTCGATCAGGCGCCGCGCGTGCGGTGCCGAACGCACGTCGTTCCAGAGCAGGGCCGGGCGCACCGGCTCCCCCCGCGCGTCCAGCGTGACCAGTCCGTGCTGCTGTCCGCCGATCGACACCGCGGCCGCCTCGTGCGCCGCCTCGCCGCACTGCCGCAGGGCCTCGCACAGGGCGTCCCACCACTGGCGCGGATCGCTCTCGCGGCCCGCCCCCGACGACACGGTGTGCGGGGCCTGGCCGCTCGCGACGACCCGGCCGGTGGCCGCGTCGACCACCAGTGCCTTGGTGGACTGGGTGGACGTGTCCACACCGACGACGAGCGGACCCTCGGCTGCTGACATCGGGCTTCTCCCTCTTTCCGCGGCTCTGTGCGATTCCGACCTGGGACTCCAGGGATGTCTCCACGGGCTTCCGCTTCGGGAGCCAGGACCGCGAAGACACGGACATCACTCCTCCGAGACACCCTGACCCTTCCCAGGAATGCGTCCGCATACTAATTTGTAAAGCGCCATGACGAAATAGTCGCAAGCGAGCAAGGAGCCGCGGCATGAGCTACCAGCCCACTCCCGAGGACAGGTTCACGTTCGGTCTGTGGACCGTTGGCTGGCAGGGCAGGGACCCGTTCGGGGACGCGACCCGGCCGGAGCTGGATCCGGTCGAGTCGGTGCGGCGTCTGGCGGAGCTGGGCGCGTACGGGGTGACGTTCCACGACGATGATCTGATCCCGTTCGGTGCG
>NZ_JAGGOO010000066.1 GCF_018614415.1 Streptomyces sp. ISL-12 | reverse complement strand
CCCCACCCCCCACCCGCACCAGACCCCTCCGGACTACTCGTCCACCCCGGAGGACTTCCCCGCCGCCTACGAACCCTCCTGGGCCCACGAAACGGCCACCGACTCCACCGGCGACCCGGCCCGCGACCTGGACCGCCTGCTGGACCGCTTCCGGGACGACATCCGCGACGCGGCCCGGGACCACGGCATCACGACGGACCAGCTCCGCGACGCCCGCCGCCACCTCTCGACAGCCGCGGCCCACATCGGCGCCCTGCTCCGCGCCCCGCAACCCTGACTCCGACCCCGGCCCAGCGCGGAAGGGGAGACCCCGGGGCCGGCCCCGGCCCGGGCCCCGGCCCTGGACCCGCACGGAAGGGGAGACCCCTCACCCCGCCCGAGCCTCCCCTTCCCCCGCTCCATCCCCCAGCACACGGACCAGCGCCCCATGGGTCACCCCGTGGTCGGCGAGCACCTCGGCGGACACACCGGGCCGCAAAACCAGGGCGGGCAGAATGTGCTCATCCCCGATGTGCCGGTCCCGCCGCGCGACAGCCACCCGCAGCGCCTTCTCCAGCACCTCCTCGGCGTCCTTCCCCGAACCGCCCCCGCCCCGACCACCGGCCGCCGCCCCTGCCGCGCCGGTCACCGGACATCGCCCCGGCACCGTGCGCCTCCTCCACCCGGGCGACGATCTCCATGACGTCGATCCCGAGCCCGGCCAGCGCGTCGGTCTCGGCCTGCGACAACCCGGCACGCCGGCGCGCCTCCCCCAGCGCCCGCCGCACCGACTCCTTGCGCTCACCGTTCACCCCGAGCGCACCCAGCGCGAACGAGGCGCGGCTCCCCTCGCGCTCCAGCAGCGCCAGCACGAGATGCTCAGCCCCCACATCCCCCGACGCGCACTCGACCGCCGTCACCCCTGATTGACACCTCACCCCCAAAAAAGCGGGCCCGGCAGCTCACCCGCTCCCGAACCCGCCACCAACCGACCGAGGCGTCACCCACGCCCCAACACGATCTTCCCGAAGAGCTCCCCCGACTCCATCCGAGCGAACCCCTCACGCGCCCGTTCCAGAGGCAGCACCTCGTCGATCACGGGACGCACCCCGGTGGCCGCGCAGAACGCCAGCAGATCCTCCAGCTCGTCCTTGGTCCCCATCGTGGACCCCACGACCTTCAGCTCCAGGAAGAAGATCCGCGTCAACTCGGCGTGCGAGGGACGGTCACCACTCGTGGCACCGGAAATGACCAGCGTCCCACCGGGCCGCAACGACTTGACCGAGTGCGACCAGGTGGCGGCCCCCACCGTCTCGATCACAGCGTCGACCCGCTGCGGCAGCCGCGCCCCCGGCTCGACGGCCTCCACGGCCCCCAGCTCCACCGCCCGCTTCCGCTTGGCCTCGTCCCGGCTGGTCGCGAACACCCGCAGCCCGGCCGCCTTCCCCAACACGATCGCAGCCGTGGCAACACCACCCCCGGCCCCCTGCACCAACACCGAATCCCCGGGCCGCACCCCGGCGTTCGTGAACAGCATCCGGTACGCCGTCAGCCACGCCGTCGGCAGACAGGCCGCCTCCGCGAACGACAACTCCTTGGGCTTCGGCAGCAGATTCCAGGTCGGTACGGCGACCCTCTCCGCGAACGTCCCCTGATAACGCTCGGTCAGAATGGACCGGGGCTCCCTCACCCCGACCCCGTACCCGCTCTGGCCGATGACGGAATGCAGCACGACCTCGTTGCCGTCCTCGTCGACCCCGGCGGCATCGCACCCCAGGATCATCGGCAGCCGGTCCTCCGCGAGACCGACGCCCCGCAGGGACCACAGGTCGTGATGGTTGAGTGAGGCGGCCCTGACATCGACGACACTCCAGCCGGGCCGGGCCTCGGGAGCGGGACGCTCTCCCAACTCCAGACCACTCAGCGGCTGATCACGGTCGATCCGGGCGGCGTAGACAGCGAACATGCCCCCGACGATAGATTCCCCACCCGCCCACGAGAACCGACCGCACCTGTGACACGCGTCCTCTTGCCACGCGGGACGCACCCGCACCCGCGTACGGCGGAAAAGGAGCCGGGGTGGGGGGTGTCCGCCCGCAGCGGTTGGCGCCTCAACACGCTTCACCCCCGTAGGAAACCGATTCCGCGCGCCGTTCCGAGGACGGACACCCCCCACCCCGGCCCCGGCCCCGACCCCGGCCCCGACCACGCACCTCACCGCACCGCACCGCACCGCACCCTGAGCGCTACGCGCACCCCCACCGAACCCGCACAGGCGCCGCAGGCAGACCCACCCCACGACCCGCACCCGCACCCCTCGGCCCACACAAAACGGCCCCGCCCACCAGGACGGGACCGTCGAAGAAGCCGAGAAGCCACCCGTCAGCGACGAGCGACCCCCTCCGCCCGAGCAGCCGCGGCCACCGCCGCCGTCACCGCCGGCGCGACCCGCTCGTCGAACGGCGACGGAATCACATACTCCGCCGAGAGATCGTCGCCCACGACCGAGGCCAGCGCCTCAGCCGCCGCCAGCTTCATCCCCTCGGTGATCCGGGACGCCCGCACCTGCAACGCCCCCGCGAAGATCCCCGGGAACGCCAGCACGTTGTTGATCTGGTTGGGGAAGTCCGACCGCCCGGTGGCGACCACCGCCGCGTACTTGTGCGCGACCTCGGGACGCACCTCGGGGTTCGGGTTCGCCATGGCGAACACGAACGCCCCCGGAGCCATCGACGCCACCGCGGCCTCCGGCACCGTCCCGCCGGAAACCCCGATGAAGACGTCCGCGCCTTCCAGCGCCGCCTCCAGCGACCCGCTCCGCCCGGCCTTGTTCGTGAACTCGGCCAGCTCCCGCTTCACCGGCGTCAGATCGTCCCGGTCCGCCGACACGACCCCCTTCCGGTCCGCCACGGCGACGTCCCCGATGCCGGCCTCGACCAGCATCTTCGCGATGGCGACGCCCGCCGCCCCCGCGCCCGAGATCACCGCCCGCAGCTCGCCCAGCGACCGCCCGCTCAGCCGCGCCGCGTTCCGCAGCGCCGCCAGCGTCACGACCGCCGTACCGTGCTGGTCGTCATGGAAGACCGGGATGTCCAGCCGCTCCTGCAGCTTCCGCTCGATCTCGAAGCACCGCGGCGCCGAGATGTCCTCCAGGTTGACCCCGCCGAACGACGGCGCGAGCCGCACCACCGTCTCGACGATCTCGTCCGCGTCCGTGCAGTCCAGCGCGATCGGCACCGCGTCCACGCCGCCGAACTGCTTGAACAGGATCGCCTTCCCTTCCATCACCGGAAGAGAGGCCTGCGGCCCGATGTCCCCGAGCCCGAGCACGGCCGTACCGTCCGTCACGACCGCCACGACCGACGATTTCCACGTGTAGTCGTCGACCAGTTCCGGCTGCTCGGCGATCGCGCTGCACACTTTCGCGACGCCGGGCGTGTACGCCAGGGACAGGTCGTCCTTGTCCCGGACCGGCACGGTGGCCCGCACGGCCATCTTGCCGCCGCGGTGCAACGCGAACGCGGGATCGAGGTCGAGGGAGTCGAGGGAGGATCCGCCGACGCTGTCACTCACGCTGTCACTGACACTGTCGCTGCGAGGATTGACGATCTCCGCTGCCACTTCGTAGTACCCCTTAAGAGTTCATGGTGTGAGGGTGTGTCCGCTCCTGGTGAGGAGTGGGCGGGACCGCGCAAGGCCCAGGTCATTGATGCGTACGGGCCTGTACGCGACGGGCGCGCCGCACACGCGCCCTGAGCCCCGGATGAGGGGTGTAAAGAACCTTCTTACCGGACGGACGCCCCCCAGGACGAGTCCAATAGGCGCAAGCTCACACACCGGCCCGCGCGAGCCCACGGGACAGCCGCATGACGAACACAGTCAGTCATATGCCAGTGACATGACCCACACCACCACTTCCGGCCAACATCCCGACAACCCTTGACACCACTCCGAAGAAGCCACACCCCACCCCATCCCACCCCACTCCCCCGAAGATCTTCCGGCCGGAAGCATCAATTCCCGCAAACGTTCGGTCGCGATTGACCGACGTGCTCCACTTCGCGAAACCACCCGTTATCCGATTTTGACATCGCAGGTCCCCTGAACAGCTCCGTCCGAATGGCAAGATGCCGTAATCGCACGAGGTCGCGGCACTCGAAGACGTGTGCCCACGCCGGCCTCCGTGCGCTGCCGTCGACGACCGCCGCACACACCCCGTCGACCGTCGACCCACGGCGCCCGCCGGCCCTCCGTCGGACGCCCCGCCCGATCGGCTGCTCCACTCATCCGCCGGAGGAACCCACATGACCGCACGCTCCACCCGTCGTACGACCGCCGTGTCCTCCCGCACCGCCGCGGTCGGCGCCATCGCGGTCGCGGGCGCACTGCTGCTCACCGGCTGCGGCGACCAGACCAAGGACAACGGCTCCGACGAGACCACGTCGTCGAGCAGCGCCCCGCTGGCCGGCAAGCTCCCCCAGGCCATCCGCGACAAGGGCGTCATCAAGGTCGGTTCCGACATCGCCTACGCGCCGGTGGAGTTCAAGGACGACTCCGGCAAGACGGTCGGTATCGACCCGGACCTCGCGGAGGCGATGGGCAAGCAGCTCGGCGTGACGTTCGAGTTCGAGAACGCCACCTTCGACACGCTCATCGGCGGCCTCGCCGCCAAGCGTTACGACATCGCCATGTCGGCCATGACCGACACCAAGGACCGCCAGGAGGGCATCGACGCCGACACCGGCAAGAAGGTCGGCACGGGCGTCGACTTCGTCGACTACTTCACCGCGGGCGTCTCCCTCTACACCAACAAGGGCGATGACCAGGGGATCAAGACCTGGGACGACCTGTGCGGCAAGACGATGGCCGTGCAGCGCAACACCTTCTCCCACGACCTCGCCAAGGACCAGGCGAAGAAGTGTACGAAGGACGGCGAGAAGACCCTGAAGATCGAGGACTTCGGCACCAACCCCGAGGCCGAGACCCGGATGCGCTCCAAGGGCGCGGACGTCGTCTCCGCCGACTTCCCGATCGCCGCGTACTCCGTGAAGAACTCCGGCGGCGGCAAGTACTTCGAGCTGGTCGGCGACCAGGTGGAGGCGGGCCCGTACGGCATCGCCGTGGCCAAGGACAACACCGAACTGCGCGACGCGCTCCAGGCGGCCGTCCAGGCGATCATCGACAACGGCGAGTACAAGAAGATCATCGACAAGTGGGGCGTCGCGGACGGCGCGGTCACCGAGTCCAAGATCAACGGCGGCTCCTGACCCGACACCGCCCGACTCGGCACTGAAAGGCTCCACCCGTGACTGCTGACGTCAGCAAGACGGACGGTCCCGGCACGACTCCCCCCGCCGGTCCGGAGGCCGTCAAGGCCATCCCGGTCCGGCACCCGTGGCGGTACGTGTCCGCGGTCGTCGCCCTCGCCCTGCTGGGCTCCGTCGTCTACGCCTTCGCCCAAGGCAAGATCAACTGGGGCGCGATCCCCGACTACTTCTTCGACGACCGCATCCTCGAAGGCGTCTGGAACACCCTCCTCCTCACCGTGCTGTCGATGCTCATCGGCATCGTCGGCGGCATCCTGCTCGCGGTGATGCGCCTGTCGAAGAACCCGGTGACCTCGTCCATCGCGTGGTTCTACATCTGGTTCTTCCGCGGCACCCCGGTCCTGGTCCAGCTCTTCGTCTGGTTCAACCTCGGCCTGGTCTTCGAGTACATCAACCTGGGCCCGGTCTACAAGGACTACTGGTCGTCCTTCATGACGCCGCTGCTGACGGCGCTGCTCGGCCTCGGCCTCAACGAGGCCGCGTACATGGCCGAGATCTGCCGGGCCGGCCTGCTCTCGGTCGACGAGGGCCAGACCGAGGCGTCGCACGCGCTCGGCATGAGCCACAGCAAGACGCTGCGCCGGATCGTCATTCCGCAGGCGATGCGGGTGATCGTGCCGCCCACCGGCAACGAGGTCATCAACATGCTGAAGACGACCTCGCTCGTCTCGGCGGTGCAGTACTACGACCTGTTCAAGGAGGCGCAGGACATCGGCCAGAACGCCGGCTCCACGGTGGAGATGTACTTCCTCGCCGCCACCTGGTACCTGATCATGACCTCGGTCCTGAGCGTCGGCCAGTACTACATCGAGCGCTACTACGCCCGGGGCTCGACCCGCGCCCTGCCGCCGACCCCGCTCCAGCGCTTCCGGTCCGCCGTCCTCCCCACGCGCCGCCCGAAGGGAGTCCCGGCATGACCGAGACCAGCGCCACCCCGATGGTGAAGGCCGAGGGCGTCCACAAGTCCTTCGGCCAGGTCGAGGTCCTCAAGGGCATCGACCTCCAGGTGAACTCCGGCGAGGTCTTCTGCCTCATCGGCCCCTCCGGCTCCGGCAAGTCCACCTTCCTCAGGTGTATCAACCACCTCGAAAAGATCAACGCCGGGCGTCTGTACGTCGACGGCGAGCTGGTCGGCTACCGCCAGAAGGGCGACAAGCTCTACGAGCTGAAGGACAGCGAGGTCGCCCTCAAGCGCCGCGACATCGGCATGGTGTTCCAGCGCTTCAACCTGTTCCCGCACATGACGGCCGTGGAGAACGTCATGGAGGCCCCGGTCCAGGTCAAGGGCGTACCGCGCACCCAGGCCCGGGAACGCGCCGGCCAGCTCCTGGACCGCGTCGGCCTGGCCGACAAGGCCGACAACTACCCCTCCCAGCTCTCCGGCGGCCAGCAGCAGCGCGTCGCCATCGCCCGGGCCCTGGCGATGGACCCCAAGCTGATGCTCTTCGACGAGCCGACCTCGGCTCTCGACCCGGAGCTGGTCGGCGACGTCCTGGACGTCATGCGCGACCTGGCCGAGTCCGGCATGACGATGGTGGTCGTCACCCACGAGATGGGCTTCGCCCGCGAGGTGGGCGACAGCCTGGTCTTCATGGACGGCGGCGTGGTGGTCGAGTCGGGCAACCCGCGCGACGTCCTGACCGACCCGCAGCACGAACGGACGAAGGCGTTCCTGTCCAAGGTGCTCTGAGACACGAGGGGCGGTACGGCGACGCACGTACCGCCCCTCACGCACGTACCCTCCCGCCTACTTCAAGGCGAGCAGCAACGTGTCCGAGGGCGAGCACCACACCGGCCGCGCTTCCCCGAAGCCCTTCTCCCGCAGCACGCGCGCGTGCCACGCCACCGGCGGCGTGTCCCCCTCCGCGTGCTCGCCGTAGAGGGCGAACCGCCGGGCCGTCGGCTCCGCGAGCACCGGGTCCTTGGCGGCGAGCTGCCACCACTCGGACCAGTCGAGGGCGCCGTCCCGTTTGGCGGCCGCCATCTGCGCGTGCCGCCGCTCCCGCTCGGCCGCGTTGATCCGGGGCGTCGTGTCGTCGATCATGTGGTCCGCGTTCAGGAAGACACCGCCGTCGCGGACCAGCTCCGCGACCCGACCGTAGAGGGCCGCGAGGGGTTCGGCGTGGAGCCAGTGCAGGGCCGTGGCGGTCAGTACGGCGTCGTACGAGTCGTACGGCAGCCCGCTCGCCCACGCGGGGTCCTTCAGGTCGGCAGTCACCAGCGAGACCCGCTCGTCCCCCGCGAAGGTCCCCTCCGCGATGGCGAGCAGCGCCGGGTCGAGATCCACCCCGGTACTGGTGGCCTCGGGGAACCGGGCGAGCAGCCGCGCCGTGATGCTCCCGGTGCCGCACGCGAGGTCGAGCACCCTCGGCGCCGGCCCGACCAGCGCCTCCACCATGTCCAGCATGATCCGGAACCGCTCCTCGCGGTCGGGCATGTACCACTCCTGCTGCCGGTCCCAGCTCTCCTGCCAGGCCTGCCAGTCGGCGCCGGTCGTGGCCGTGGTGGCGTCCGCGTCCGTCATAGAGCTCCTCCGGAGTCCGTCACGTAATACCCTGAATCCACGATCAGCCATTACCCGACCGCAGGCACGACCCTAGAGCCCCTCCGTAAGGACTACAAGTGGAACTGGCCTATTACTCGGATTACGCCGTACGTCTCGTCAACACCGAGGAGCCGGACCGGGGCAAGGACGCGCTGACCTCGGTCGAGGCCGTCCGTGAACTCTTCGGCGCCAACCAGTCGGCCGTCCGGCGGGCCGCGGAGGCGGACGTGACCCGGTTCCGCGCGGTCCGCGCCCGCCTGCGCGCGGTGTTCGAGGCGGCCGACACCGGTGACGAGACCCTCGCCGTGGACCTCCTGAACTCCCTCCTCCTGGAGTTCCCGGTCAGCCCCCAGATCTCCGGCCACGACCACCGCGACGACGACGGCCGCCCCCTGTGGCACATGCACCTGGCCGACCACCCGTCCAACGCCACGGCCGGCTACGCCGCCATCGCCGCGATGGGCCTCGCCTTCCACCTCACGGAGTACGGCGTGGACCGCCTGGGCCTGTGCGAAGCGGCCCCCTGCCGCAACGCCTACCTGGACACCTCGACCAACCGCTCCCGGCGCTACTGCTCCGACCGCTGCGCCACCCGCGCCAACGTGGCCGCCTACCGCGCCCGCAAACGCCTGGAGGCGGACCGGCCGGACAGCACCGGCCTGACCGCCGACAGCGCCCAGCGCACCAGCGCGAACGGCGACCGCCGCCCCGGCCCGAGCGGCCGGTAACGCAGCCGCACCCGCCCCAGCACGAGCTCCTCGGGGACGGCCCCGTAATCGGTGCTGTCACCCCCCGCGTACGCGTTGTCCCCCAGCACCCACCACCCGCCCTCACGCAGCTCCACGGCCCGCTTGACGACGAGCAGGTCCTGCTGGAAGGGGTGCCGCAGCACGACCACGTCCCCCGGCCGCACCCTCGCCCCCCAGTGCACCACCAGCACATCCCCGTGGTACAGCGTGGGCACCATGGACGGCCCGGTCACCTCGGCCGGTCCGAAGGGCAGCGGCCCTCTGGCGCGCTCGGTCTCCTGCGACAGCTCCGGCATCACCCGGCACCTCCCCGGTCATTCCTCCACCAGTCTCAGTCTCACCCTGGACTTTTGTCCTAAGCCCACGGGGGCACTCGCGAAATCGCCTCCTCCAGGGAGTAATGTCCCCCCTGAGAAGACGATCACGAGGAAGGAACGCTCCATGCTTTCCCGCCTGTTTGCCCCCAAGGTCAAGGTCAGTGCCCACTGCGACCTGCCCTGCGGCGTGTACGACCCGGCCCAGGCCCGTATCGAGGCGGAGTCGGTCAAGGCCGTCCAGGAGAAGATGGCCGGCAACGACGACCCGCACTTCCAGGCCCGCGCCACGGTCATCAAGGAGCAGCGCGCGGAGCTGGCCAAGCACCACGTGTCGGTCCTGTGGAGCGACTACTTCAAGCCGCCGCACTTCGAGAAGTACCCGGAGCTGCACCAGCTGGTCAACGACACCCTGAAGGCCCTCTCGGCCGCCAAGGCGTCCACCGACCCGGCCACCGGCCAGAAGGCGCTGGACTACATCGCGCAGATCGACAAGATCTTCTGGGAGACCAAGAAGGCCTGATCTTCGATCAAGCCGCTTGACCTGCGATTTCTTCGATCGTCTGGTCTACCTGTCCGCACCCGGTCCGCAGGCCGCCGAGCACGGCGTCCATGACGGCCCGGGTGCGGTCTTCTTCGCCCGGCCACAGGTGGGCGTAGATCCGCAGCGTGATGACGGCGGACGCGTGCCCGAGGACGAGCTGCACCTGCTTGACGCTCGCTCCGCCGGCGATGAGCGCGGAGGCGTAGAAGTGCCGCAGGTCGTGGGTGACCATGTGCGGCAGCTCGACGGGCTTTCGGCCTTCCCGCTCGGCGACCTCGTTCTCGGCCGCCTGGAGCGCCTTGCGAGCCCCGTTCCACTCGGTCTTCCACCGCCGGTAGTTGAGCGGCTCGCCCTCCTCCATGGTGAACAGCCACTCCCTGGACGGACGTGCAGCGAGATGCGCGAGGAGCGCGTCGGTGACGACCTCGCCGACCGGAACCGTGCGCCGGGACTTGGCGGTCTTCGGCGGGCCGATCTTCCCGGACTGGAGCCGCTGCCGCTCGACGCGGATGGTGCCGGCCTTGAAGTCGACGTCCGACACCTTCAGGCCGAGCAGTTCACCGATGCGCAGCCCTGAGCCGGCGAGGGTGACGATCGCTGCGCGGATGTACGGCGGCATCACCCGCGCCATCGCCTCGACCTGCTCGACCGTGGGCGGGGTGACC
The DNA here is from genome assembly GCF_018614415.1 of Streptomyces sp. ISL-12. Taxonomy (GTDB): domain Bacteria; phylum Actinomycetota; class Actinomycetes; order Streptomycetales; family Streptomycetaceae; genus Streptomyces. Next base: position 30,858 of record NZ_JAGGOO010000066.1, on the reverse strand, counting down.
TCCTCGTCCGGCATGGCCGGGAGAGTGATCCGGCGGCACGGGCTGGAGGCGATGACCTTGTCGTCCACGGCCGCCGTCATGACACGCACGAGGACGTCGTAGACGTTCCGGACGCTGCCGGGGCCGAGCTGGCCGGAGAGGTGCTTGAAGAGCACCTGGATGTCGTTGCGGCGTATCGCCGCCATGGAGCGGGCTCCGAGCGCCGGTATGAGGTGGAGCCGCAGCGCGTTGTCGGTGATGCGCTCGCCCGCCTCGCTGGCGATGAGCGAGCCTTCCCACTTCTCGGCGTACTTCTCGAAGGTGACGCGACCGGCGCGCGGGTCGACGTACTGGCCGGTGACCATGCTCGCCGTGACCTCGTCGAGCCACCGTTGGGCGTCGAGCTTCCGCTCGAAGTGGCGGGCGTGCTCCTTGCCGTCGAGGTCGCGGTAGCGGGCCCGCCATTTACCGTTGGGGCGCTTCTGGATGTTGGCCAAGTGGCCCTTCCTTCGTGTCGGTTGTCAGTAGTGGCCGCCGTCCGCGATGTCGTTGCTGAGCGTGCGAGCGTCGCGCTCGTCGCCCATGAGGCGGAGGCACTGCTCGTGGATCGCCCGCGAGCTGTCGGGGTGGGCCTTGATGTGGTCGGCGATGGCGACCACGGCGTGGTGGAGGCGGTCGCGCGCGTCTCGGGCCTCGTAGAACGCCTCGACGGCCTCCTGGACGAGGCGCCGACTGTCGATGTCGAGCCCCTCCAGGGGCGGCGACATCAGCTCTTCGAGAGGGAGCTCGAAGACGCGGGTGAAGGCGAGGGCCTCGTCGAGGTTGATGCGCCGGCGAGGGGTGCCGTTCTCGATGCGCCAGACCGCAGTCTGGTTCATCTTGACGCCGGCTCTGGTCACCCGCTCGGCCAGCTCGGTCGTGCTCCACCCTCTGACCTCGCGCTCCAGGGCCACGCGCGCGGCCACGTTCCCCTCGCTGTAGAGAAGCGGCACCTCGCCGCCCTCGGGCCTGTCGCCTGACATCGAACCTCCACCATCACCGTCGCTATCCCAATTGAAACATGGGCTTCCCGATTTGGGTAACCGGGGATCGTCGGGTACAACTCTATGCAGATCGAATCGCCACCTAGTCGAATAGGAATGCATGCGATACCTGACCACCGCCGAGGTCGCCGAGCGCTACCGCACAGCCGAGAGCACCGTCCGCTACTGGCGCCAGATCAAGAAGGGGCCGCGCGGCATCAAGGTCGGCAAGCGGGTGCTCTATCCCGAGGCCGAGCTGCTGCGCTACGAGCGCACGCTGATCGAGGGCCAGGACGAGTGGGGCCTGGCCTCGTGAGCCGCCGACAGGCCCAGACACAGCAACGGCCCCCGGCGCGCCAACGCCGAGGGCCGGAGATTCCCCTGCACGCCGCCCATCCCTGAACGAACGAACTGGTGAGAGGCGGGACCTTGCACGTCCCGTCCCTCACCTGAGAGGAACGCCGATGGAGGACTCTACGTCCCCCGCCACCTCGAACACATCCCACAAGGCCGTCTGGCCTGCCGCCGCGGTCCCCGGCCAGGGCATCCCGTGGCTCAACCCGGACCGAGCGGACGGCCGGCCCGCCCTTCTCGGGACCGACGATCGACCGGACCGACCCGCGACCGAAACCCGGACCGGAGATCCGGTCAACCCGGACCAGGAACCCGGACCGACGGAGAACGCGCAGCTCAGCGGCCTACCGGACCGGACCGGGAACTCGGACCATGGGCCCGGTCCGGAAGCCGAGGACCGGACGGAGAATTCCGGTCAGTCGGACGGCGAACCCGGACCGCCGGTCCGGGTTGACCACGGTGCTCCGGGGACGGTCCCCGGACCCGGACGGGGAACTGGGGACCGCGAGAGTGTCAACCTCACGGCGGACCGGGACCAGGACGAGACCGCCGTACTGGACGAGCTGCGCGCCGCGATCGGCCGGTACGTCGTGCTGCCGAGCGAGGAGGCCCTGACCGCGGTCACCCTGTGGGTGGCGGCCTCCCACATCCAGCCCGCCCTCCAGCACGCGCCGCGCTTGGCGGTGGTGGGACCAACGAAGGGCTGCGGCAAGTCCCGTGTCCTGGACGTGCTCCACGAGACCGTGCACAAGCCGATGATGACGGTAAACACCTCGCCGGCGGTGGTCTTCCGCGTCATCGGCGAGGACCCGCCGACGCTGCTGGTGGACGAGGCCGACACCATCTTCGGCCCGAAGGCCGGCGACAAGGAGGACCTGCGCGGCCTGCTGAACGCCGGACACCAGCGCAACCGCCCCGCCTGGCGGATCTCCGGTCCGGAACACAAGGCGACCGCGTTCCCGACCTTCGCCATGGCCGCGCTGGCGGGCATCGGCGACCTGCCGGACACGATCATGGACCGGGCGGTCGTGCTCCGCATGCAGAAGCGAAAGCCGGGTGAGCGCATAGCCCCGTTCCGCTCGCGGTATTCCGTACCGGAACTGAACGCGCTGCGCGGCCGGCTGACCGCCTGGCTGGCCCCGCTGCGGAGCACCGCAGAGGGCTTGGTTCCGCAGATGCCGGTCGAAGACCGGGCCGCCGACACGTGGGAACCGCTGGTCATCGTCGCCGACCTGGCCGGCGGACACTGGCCCTCGCGGGCCCGTGCGGCCTGCCTGGCGATGACGCGCAACGAGGTGGTCCAGGACGAGCAGACGACACTGAAGACCCGGCTGCTGCGGGACATCCGCCGAGTCTTCGAGCAACAGGGCGACCAGGAGGCGCTGCGAAGCCAGGACCTGCTCGCCGCGCTCATCCAGGATGCCGAGGCGCCGTGGGCCGAGTACGGGACGAAGGGCCTGAATGCCTACCACCTGGCCAACCTGCTGCGCGACTTCGGCATCAGCCCGGCCAACCACCGTTTCGAGAACGGCAGGCAGGCCAAGGCGTACGCCCGTAACCAGTTCCTCGACGCCTGGGCCCGCTACTGCCCCGACCCCGTCCCACCGGCACCCGTAGCCGGCGAGACCGTGGTCGCACGTCGAGCCCAGGGCAAGCCACTGGCCCCTCCGTCCGGGACGCTGCCCATCGGCCCGCCCGGCGGGCCTGCCGGCCCCAGGCCCACGCGCTGACACCAGCTCCGTATCAATCCGTCGCATCCGTCCCCGCGCAGGTCAGCGCGGGGACGGAGTTCCTTGCCGATACGGATCACTCCGTACCTGCGACCGTCTCCGTACCTGTGCTGACCAGCTACGGGACGGATGCGACGGACGTGACGAAGCCCCACCGCACATGACCACCGGAGCAGCACCATGCCCGAAACGAGCACCGACAACGTCCCCGCCCGCGGCCGCAAGGGATTCTTCGGCCTGACCCGCCGATCAGCAGCAAGCTGGAGCGAACGAGCCTCTAACGAGGCTTCGTCCGCGCTTGCCCCCGCCCCAGGGGTGGCGGAGGAGAAGGCCGGGCGCCAGGGGGCGCCCGAGCCGGATGGGGTCATAGCCGACTCCGCCGCCCTCCGCACCCAGCCACCGACCGACGTCCAACCGCCTGTCGAGCAGCCCTCCTGGCGGGAACTCGACGCCCCCGTCCTGCCCGCCCTGATGAACCGCAAGCGCACCGTGGAGAAGCGCGACCAGGAGAAGACCATCCGCTTCACGCGAACCGCGGTCGGCGTGATCAGCGCCGCAGCTCACCAGCGCGGGCAGAAGTTCGCCGGATTCGTCGGCGACGCCGCCCTCGCCGTCGCCCTCGGCAAGGCAGGGCTGGTCGGCAGCCCGGAGGACGACCCGGTCCGTCCGCTGATCGAGGCTGTCGAGGCACACACGGTCGCGCTGAACCGCATCGGTGGCAACCTCAACCAGATCACCGCAGCCATCCACCGAGGAACCGTGCCCGATCGTGCCGAGGCGGTGCTAGCCCGAGTCGAGCAAGCAGCCGAGAGCAGCTACCGACTGATCGACCAGCTCCTGACGGAAGGCACCGCGCATGGTTCCTGACGTCTCCACCGGCTCCAACACCCGCGGACTGATCGTCTACCTCTTCGGCCCCGGCCGCCGAGACGAACACACGGACCCTCACATCGTCGCCGCCTGGGACATGGCCGGCGCCCCCGACCCGGGCCGTAACCCGACAGCCACCTACTCCCAGCTCGCCAAGCGCCTCGACCACCACGTCGACCTGCGCACCCGCGAACTGGGCGGCAAGAAACCGCCCCAGCACGTCTGGCACTGCCCCGTCCGCACCGCGCCCGGCGACCGCTACCTCACCGACACCGAGTGGGCCGAAGTCGCCCGCCGCATCGTCCACGCCACCGGCATCGCCCCCGACGGCGACGAGAAGGCATGTCGGTGGATCGCGGTACGCCACGCCGACGACCACATCCACATCATGGCCACCACCGTCCGCGCCGACGGACGCCGCCCCCGCACCCACCACGACGGACAGCGGGCCCAAGCCGAGTGCCGCAAGATCGAAGCCGAGTTCGGCCTGCGCCGCCTGAAGTCCGGCGACCTCACCGCGCCCCGCACCCCCACCGGCGCCGAACGCGCCAAGGCGGAACGCCAGGGCCAGACGGTCACGGCACGGCACTGGCTGCGAGAGCAGGCGTACGCGGTCGCCGCCGCCGTACACAACGAAGCCGACTACTTCACCGTGCTGCAGTCCCTCGGCATCAAGGTCAAGACACGACTCGGCCCCGAGACCGGCGACGTGATCGGCTACAGCCTCGCCGCCCCCAACGACACCAACGCGGCCGGCGAACCCGTCTGGTACGGCGGCTCCAAACTCGCCCCCGACCTCTCCATCAACCGCCTACGCGAACGCCTCCCCGGCCAGGAGATGGCCGACCACCCCCGGCATGTGGCGGACCCCGCCGCCCCATGGCGCCACACCACCACCGCCATCCACACCGCACGCACCGTCCTCGACTCCGATGACGATGCCGCCGCCCAGGGCCACCTGGCCGCCTTCGGCGACGCCCTGTACAACATCGCCGGCGCCACGACCGGCCCACACCGGGCGGAACTGCAGGCGGCGGCGATGGCGTTCAACCGCGCCCGCCGCTCCGCCACCCGCGCCGACCACCAAGCCGCCACCGCCCTACGCAAGGCCGCCAAGGAACTCGCCTACACCTCCAACGAGCCGGGCGGACTCGCCATCGCCCTGCTCTTCGCCACCCTGCACCTGGCCCGCGCCGCCGCCAAGTGGCACGAACAGCGCGGCCACGAACAGCAGGCCGCTGCGGCCGAAGACGCCTTCCGCCACCTCCAGGCGGGCTACCAGCAGGCCGCCACACCTGTCCTGGCGGACCTGACCCACCGCGCACCACGAGCCACAACCGCCCGCCGCTTCGAGCAGGACGTGCGCGCGGCCCTCCCCAACCACGCCGACCGAATCCTCGCCGACCCCACCTGGACCGCCCTGACCACATCCCTCGCCCACGCCGAAACCGCCGGCCACAACCCCCGACGCCTCCTGGCCGAGGTGGGCACCCAGCGGGAACTCGACAGCGCCGAACACCCCGCCGAGGTCCTCAACTGGCGCATCACCGCTCAACCGAACCTGCGAGCACAAGCGGCTTGCCAGCGAAGCACCGTCTACGGCACGTCTTTCGTCTCCGCCATGGCCAACCCGCCAGCCACACCGGTGGCCGATCACTTCCAGCCACAATCCCTGCGAAGGGGACGGTGAGGCGGAGGCCGGCAAGCCCGCTTAAGGAGCCGTGCCTCCGCTCGATATTGAGCGGAGGCACGGATATCGCCCCAGCCACTGGTGCGTCTTGTGTGCACAGACTTTGCCCGGATTGAGCACCATAGTCTCGGCGTTGCCGCACCTCTGGGCGCCGTCATCTGCCTGCGACCTTTCCATCAGATCAGCTACCCTACGTGCTGCGGGTGGGACTGGGGGTGATGAGGTCGGCGGGAGCGTTGCCCTTTCCTGTTACGAGAACCTGCCCGTCAAACATGAGACAGGGCTCTACCCACCCCTGCAATATCGCAGCTGGAACCTCAACCCTAGAGCCAGGACACAACCAGGAACGGTTCAGTGGTGGACGAGCAGTTTGGACTGGAAGCAGTGGCGGCCGAGCAAGCCGTTGTTTCTGTCTTCGAGCAGATAGTCGCCGTCCTTGCGCGCCAGGCGAACGCGGCGATCGATGACGCGGCTCTGTTCCGACTGGCGGACACGCTGTTCGCTGCGTTTGCCCGCGCGGGTGAGGACGGGCTGACAGCTGAACAGATCCGGGCGGCATGTTCCGCCTTCCCGGAAGAGGTGATCGACAACCGGCTGGGTGTCCTGCGGAAGCTTGGAGCGATCCAGCCCGCGTTTGATAAGCCCTACCAGCGCGAGTACCGGGCCTCGTTCACTAGCTACGTGTCGATGCTGTTCGTTCAGCGGATGCTGGTTCGCGGGGGCCAGTCGGAATTGCACCAGCTTCTGACGATGGAGAAGATCAGGCTGGAGGGAGGGCAGGGTACACCCGAGGAAGCCCTTGAGGTTGTCGTCGGAATAACCACGGCGCTCCGGCTCCTCGTCGCCGAGCTCGTGGCGCTGACCGTCGGCGGCACCGTGGAGGCGCTGCGGGAGCGCGCGCCGCTGCTGTGGAACGCGAAGACGCTCATTGACCAGGCGTCTGCGGTGCATGAGATCTTGCTGGAGTTCTGGCCGGAGCTCAGCCGCATGTGCGGGGAGCTGCGGTCGGCGATCGCAGCCTACGAAGATGCTTCGACGAACGCGTCGGCACGCCTGATGACCGCAGCGGGGACCACGAGGGCGCTGAACCTGCTGCCCCCCGAGATGTGGCAGCGCTTCGCGCGGCGGGCAACCGTGGATGAGCTCGCGGCGGTCCTGGCTGATCAAGTCTTCGACGCGCCTTCCCCGTGGCACGATGTCGCCGACCTGGTAGTGGCTGTTGCTGGCAGGTCGCAGCCGAACGGCAGCCGCTCGACGCCGCCGCGTTCCCGGATTTCCGATGGCGATGAGCAGCCCTCCCAGGAATGGTCAGACGCAGAGGCCGAGCGACTGGCGGGAGTTGCCGAAGAGGTGCTCAGTGGCCGGGACTCTATTGCGGTCGAGCAATTGCTGTCGGGCATGAACTGGGTGACGGCGCGCCGAGTGCTGGCCGACTTAGTTGCTGCGAGCAACAACGACCGGCTCGGCTACCGGCTGGCATGGTCTGGCCCGGTCCAGGTACGGGCGGGCAGCGTGCCGTCCTGGCTTACTCCTGGCGTGTTCGAGCGAGAGCGGAGGCACATGTGACTAGTGAGGAGGCGGCGCTCTGGTGGGCGAGGGCGCGAGCCGAAGGCCCGCTGCGCATGCCGTCAGCGACCAGAACCCCGGTAGGCATGTCGCGACTAGTGGAGCAAGGGGGTGAGCGCTGCTGGCTGCTGCCCCGCCCACCCGATGACGTGACTCCGGCCGTGCTGCGCGAGCTGCGGATGCAGGTGGTCCCAGCGGAGTTCCCTAACGAGACCAGCCGAGTCCTGGCCGCGGCGCTGCGCTGCTGCTGGGTCGACGTCCAGAGAATCCCGTGGCCGGGACAGTCGTCGACGACGCGCGAGGTGCTGGATGTAGTAGACCAGCTCATTCCCGGACGCGGGGAAGAGGTGCTGCACCGCCTTGGAACGGGAGCACTCCGACGTCTGCATGCTAGCCGGTGGCTGGATATCGATGATGAGGCACAGAGGGTCTGTCTCGGCCCGCGAGTGGCTACCTGGCCGGAGCAGGACCTTCCGGCGCTGAGGGAGTTGCACCGGGAGCTGCCGCTCCCGCGGCCTGACCGGGAGCCGGGCCGATGAGCGGCTTGTTCGATGATCTGCTCCAGCCGCTCGGCGATAAGCACCGTGACGCGCTGGTCTCGGCCTGGGCCGCGCTTGAGTACGGCAGCGAGCCCGCCAGTGAGGCCGCGCTTCCCGCACTTCGAGACGCGGCGCTGCGCCACCTGCTTGATCAGATGCTGCACAGGACCGGCCGCACGCTCGTCCATGCGGGCGCCTACCTGTGGACATCGGGGTACCGAGACGACATCGCCGCGGAACTCGTGGCGAAGGGCTGGGGGATATTGCCGCCGCTGGAACGGGCCGCGCTGATATTGGTGCTAATTCACTCGGTCGCCATCCCCCGGGCAGAGGGGCGTCTGGTCGGGGACGACTGGCAGTCACCCCATCCGACCACACCAACCCGCCTGCGGAAGCTATCGCAGGTCCACGGGCAGCGGCGCCTTTCCGATGCCCTGCAGTGGCTGCGCGCGGCCGGGTTGGTCCGTGCGGTGCGCGGCTCCGATCCCGAGACAGCTGGTGCCTCCTACGTCCCTGGGCCGGCGCTACGTCGGCTCACTCCCGCCGCGCGCCAGCGTTTGCAGGAGAACCTAATCCTGGCCGTAGGCCCGGATACCGCGCTCGCAACGGCAATCATGGTCCGCCGGAGCCTGGCCCGCCCCTAGAAGTGACAATCTCCCCGAGGAGCGGTTCATGAACATCAGCACGCCGCAAGAAGAGGACATAGTCGGTGACCGTGTCCTGGTCGGCCTGCAGAGCGTGCGAGTCTCCCGGCTGTCCACGCATCCCGTTCCGATTGCCGCTGGCACCCTCATCGCCGTGGCCGGGCAGGGGCCGAAGGACTCCAATGGGGCGGGGAAGTCGTCGCTGCTGGCCCAGATCAGCTTGCTGCATGCCGATGAGCAGTGGCGATTCGGTTCCGGCGCGCCCGCCGCGGTCGACCTGCTGTTCAACTCCGAGGACGCCGGCGGTGAAGACCGTTGGGGTAACGCCGACCATGGGTACGTCATCGGCGTGTTCGCTCCCGCTGCCGGAACCCTTGATCAGCTTCAAGCCAGCGCCCTGACCGTGTGGATCCGGATCGACCGCAGCAGCCAAAAGGGGCCCCGACTGAAGTTACGCTGGCAGGACGGGCTGCATCTACCCACTGGGGACAACGAGGCCGAACGGGAGCAGGCCGCTGACTCGGTTTGGCAGGCCCTGCCCCCGCGGGCTAGGCGGCAGGACGTGGCGGCCCGTGATCTCCCACGCACCCTCTACGGGGAGCACGTGCGGTGCGTGTCGTTCCTGTCGACATCAGTGAGGGCCAGCGCCGCACCGAACCTGCTCGCCCAACCGCTGAACGAGATCTCCAAGCGGCGGATCTTCGAAGCGATCGCTGCACTCACCGGTATCGACCGCGAGCTAGAGACGGAACGCCAGGCACGCCGCCACGAGTACGACCTCCTCCAGAAGGCCAACAACGCCGAGTCCGACCTTGCCACCTGGGAGGAAAGCGCCCAGGTCATCGAGGACGGTATCGACGCACGGGACCGGGCGCGTGGGCGCGTCGCGGATGCCGCCGACCGCTGGCGGTCGCGCACGGCACGGCTGCTGTGCGACGCCCTCCAGCGCAACGCCGAAATCCAAGCCGAGGTTGCTGGGATCGATACCGAGATTGAGAAGACCAGTCGCATGGCACAAGAGCTGGTCGGACAGGTGGCGGAGCTGGCCGATGACGAGGCATTCACACGACGGCAGCAGGCTGCGATGAGCACGTTCGACAGGCTCGATGGTGCTGACCGCGAGCTGAGCAACCAGATTGCAGCGCTGGAACAGCAGATCGAGGAGACCGACCGTCAGCTGCGCGCAGCCAGGGAAACAGCCCGTGATGCTGACGGCCGTGACGAGCCAACCGCTAACCGGGAACGCACCGATGCGGACATTAAGCTGGAAGGGGCAGTCAAGGCACTTGGAGTGGCGGAGAAGGCGCTCTCCGACGCCGAAACAAGCCTGCAGGACACGGAAAGCGGCAGGGACCTGGCCCGGCAGCAGATCGACGTCCTTGCAGCCGAAGGAATTAGGGGCATCTGCCTACTCGACGCAGTTGTCCTCAACGCCCAACAGAGGTCAAAGTGGGAGTCAGCCCTCTGGCCGTACCGTGAGGCGGCTGTCGTAGACTCCGGCGACCTCGACAGGGCCAGCGTGCTTTTGGCGGGCGTACCCGGCTCGACCTTGATCGCCGCCAATCTCACAAAAAGTGCGGGGCGCATTGACCTCCCGAGCAATGCCGACCCGCAATATGACTTGAGCGGATTCCTCGCGACCCTTGACGCGCGAGTTACTGCCCGCGCTAACCCCGACCGGGTGCACGACGACGCGGGTGTTGTGATCATCGGCGGGTTCCCCAGCCCCGTGACCGGCCGTGCCGCCCGCATTGCTGCCGCACGGGAACGCGTTCGCCAAGAATCCGAAGGTCATCAGCTGGCCGAAGAGCGATGGAAAGCTGCCGGTCGGCGGGTCACTGCTGCTGAGCGCCGGCAGAAGGGTGCGAGAGCCGCAGTTGAGGCAACTCAACTGGACGTGCGGATTGGCAGCCTGCGGAAGAGAGATCAGGCCATCCGGGATGAGCGCGTAAAACTCGCTCCGGCGCTCGGCGCTGCAGTCGTCGAGCGGGACGAGGTGCTCCGACTGGAGGGTGTCCGTCAGAAGCAAATCGAGTCTCTGCAGCGTCAGAAGACCACCCTTGACGAGGCAAACAAGACTCGACGAGAGAAGCTCGAGAACCTCAAGAAGGAACAATTGCAGCTCGGTCTTCCAGATCTGGCCGCCCAATGGGATGGCACCCTCGACTCTGCCAGCGAGCACCTGCTCGCTCTGCCGGAAAACCAGCAGTCCTGGACGGCTGGTGACTGGTGGGAGGAAGCCAGGGACCTGATTCGTACCGCGATATCCGAGTGCTTCCCTCGCACCGCTTCTGACAGTGTGTCGACGGAGATCACTGGACTGCTGGAAGAGTTCAACCAGCGGGGACCCGGCAGCAGCCAGCGGGCACAGGCCGCCTTCGCCCCGCTGCGCCACGCACTCCACGTCTACTTGCGCCACCTGGAAGGCACTGACCGGTACGAGCGCCAGCAGATCGCCACTCAGCGCAGGGAACGCCACGAGAGCCTCGGCGCCGCACGGATCGGTCACGAGGAGGCTGTCCAGGCCAGCCGGGCCTACCGAGGGGCGCTCAGCTCCGCCATCAAGAAGAAGCTGGCCGACGTTGCAGCCCAGTTCGACCGGCTCGACAGGGCCTACGGTGGGTACGGGGCCTCACTGCAGTACGACGAACCTCCACCGCCGGTCGATCCCACCGAGGACTGGGGCTGGAATGTTGTACCGACGTGGCGGCGCGCCGAGGGGCGGCGGCACATCCCCTACGACCGGCGGGCCAACACTGCGCAGATCGATGATCGGGCGATCAAGCTTGTGTGCGCCGCCGCAGCCGCAAGCGGCACGGGCCGCCCGCTGGTCCTTGTTCTAGACGAACTCGGCCGCAACCTCGGTAAGCAGCACCGCCGCGAGGCGGTCGCCCTGCTCGGGCAGATCGGCAGGGAGAGCGGCATCACTGTCGTCGGGGCACTGCAAGACGACATGGAATCCTATGCCATCGATGCCTGTGGCGAGTACGTCAAGCTGCGCCGCAGCTCAGACTCCAGCCCGTACAACGAGCAGCCCGTCATCGTCGGTTATGACGAGCACGCCCCGCGTGTCGAACTACTCCGTGCCTGGCTGACCGGCAATGAGTACCGCGAGCCGGCATGACCGCCCGCTCCCGCCCGCGCGGCTTCGCGATGCGCCACCTCAACGTCTACCCCGGCCTTACCACGTACGCAGTCCCCCTGCCCGACGGCAATTACAGCACCGACCGCAACGGCAATCCGAAGATCACGCGCGTCACCCTGGAGCCGGAAGGTTTTGCGGCACCGCAGCGCCCGCATGGCCTGACCGACAGCCAGTGGGCCTTCGCCACCAACGGTCCCCGCCGATGGCAATCCGCCGTGACCACGTTCGGCGTCCGCGCCGAGGCCATAGCCGCAGAGCTCGCGCGCAACGGGTGCATCGTCCTCGAATGCGACTTCCGCGACGCCCGTGTGGTCCTGCCACCGCGCGGCTGGGTTCCTCATCCTGACCTGCACGCGGCCCGGCAAGAGCACACCAGCCAGCGCGCCGCCCGAAGGTCCGCTCAGGGCGACGAGGCACGCCGTCTTGCCGTCGAGCTTGCTCCCTTCCCGGCTGCCGGTTCACTGGTGGCCATCCTCCTAGCGCAACGGGACGGGGCCTATCGTGACCACGTCATCGAGGCCGCCCGTGCCCTTCTCATCGACGAGACAATGACCGGCACGGGCGAGGCCGCGCCGTGGGCTGCTGTGCAGTGGCTTAAGCGCGGAACGAAGGCGGACTACGACAGGGATCAGGAGCCGCTCGCTGAGGGCGGCCAAGGAGCGGTCTACGGCGGCGTGCACAGGCACACCCGTATCCCTGTCGCTATGAAGCAGCTCCGCTACGGCGATGAGGACTCTATACACCGCATGGGCCGCGAGATCTCCATCGGGCACCTCTACGGAGAACACCCGAACGTCATGCCAGTGCTTGACTCTGACCCAGACGGGCGGTGGTTCGTCATGCCGCTTGCGAACGGCAGTGCCGCCAGCCACGCAGAACGTTTGCAGCGGGAGACAGGAGCCCTCCGGAACCTCGTCACGGCGATCTGCGAAGGACTGCGCCGTCCACACGCCGACGACCGGATCCACCGTGACATCAAGCCAGCAAACGTTCTGCTCCTCAACGGCAATTGGGTCGTGGCAGATTGGGGGCTTGGTCGTCAGCCCCGAGGGGAGACTTCTGTTCCGCGACGAACTCGGACCGGCACCGGTTTCGGGTCCGAGGGATTCGCCGCGCCGGAGCTGTCGTCCGGGAATCCCCATAACGTGACGGCTGCTGCCGATATCTACAGCATTGGACGGCTCATCGCGGCCATCCTGACGAGGGAGCGTCCGGAACAGAACCTCCCACTGCTGCCCGCACGCGGACCATGGCGAGCAGTAGTAGCAGAGGCGACTCGCCACAAGCCCACCGACCGACCGCAGGACGTGGACGAGTTCCTTGGCCTGCTCAAGAACATCCCGTGACCGTTCCCACGCCGTCCCAGCATTGCCAGGCGCTGAGCCTGGTCCGCCCAGCCAAAAGGATCACGTTTCCGATGACGCGCATCGCGCTAGAGCCGTACTTCCTGCACCAGGATCAGGTTCAGTCTCTCCTTGGCGAGCGGCGGACAGAGTCCGCGCGGGCACGGGCTGCCCGCAGGAGCGAGCCAGAGGCAGCGTTGCCTTACGCGCTTGCCGCAGAACTGGCCGAGGCGCTTTCCTCGTTGGGAGTCAGCGAGCTGGCGCGGTGCGTCCTGGAGCAGGACCTGCGCACGGGGCAGGTCGTCGGCGCTGAGTTGGATTTTGCATTCCAGCGGGACCGAGAACAGGACACCCCAGGCTTTAAGCCGATCAGCTTTGCAGCGACGCTCGACGCGGGCGAGCAGGTGCACGTCACCGGCACGTTCAACTCGGCAAGAACCGCCAGCTCGTCTGCGGCCGGCAGCCTTGCTGGTACCAGGCGGGCCTACTTGGTCGGAACAGTCACCGATCTCAGAGCAGCGCAAATTGAGCTCAGGCCGGTCTTCATCGGAATCAGGTCGTTCATCGATGACGACCTCGCCGCCGGGGGACTGACGCCGGGAGCACGGGTGTACCCCAGCGACATCAGCCAATTCAACGGGATCGACTTCACATCTCCCTTCACTGAGGCTGAGGGTGAAGTGGTCCTGCGCGTGCCGGAGGATGTGGTGAAACACGCCTTCGCCGGACTGATCGGCGAGTCGTACGTTCCGAAGGACTGGGGTGGCGAGCGCTCCGACCTCTACACATCACGAGTGTTCGTCCGCGGGCGCCAGGTTTCGGCCGCCTGGCTGTTCAAGGGACCCGGCTATCCGCGCGCCATGGACGTCAAGGCCCTGGGCAAGAACGGCGACCAAATCGATCGACTGTTCACCGAGCCCGCGGAGCTACTCGTTCTGCAGCACTGTCATCAGATCAAGCCGAGCGTGGTTGGCATGATGGACGCTTACGCCCACGACGCCCGACGCCCGCGCTCCTACATGATCATCGACGGGGCTGACACCGGACGCATCCTGAGGTCGCTGGGCATGCTCCCAGCAATCCCAGCAAGTCTGCCTCAGCAGCACCAGCGAGCGGGAGCCCCAAGGCAAGGTGAGCTCTTTCACCGCGACCACTTGATTGAGTGACGAGCTCGATACCCGCAACGCACAAGGCTCCCGTGCCGTTGGCGGAGATCTCGAAGTCTCAACCAACAAGCTCAGGCGTCATGTCGGTCCGTACTCAGTCGACCTTCCGCACGTCTTGGTCGAGTGGGGCACCATGCTCATCAGGCTGCTGCCCTCGCTGCTCGTGGCAGTGAGGGCAGCAGTCGTCAGACGGCGTGGGCTGCGGGCAACTGCGAGGCCCACGTCGTGACCTCGGTCAGGTGCTCGGGCTGCAGCCCGAGGTGTGGCTCGGGCTGAATGAGGATGGTCGCCGTTCCCTTCGCAGTGCGCTCCACCGCCCATTCATGGTCGAGACTGGTGAAGTCGTCGTCGATCCAGACGGCGGGGCTGTCGCCCAGCCAGGCGTCGACGTGGTCGCGCTTCCACAGGTAGCCGTTGGGGTGGCTGGTAGTGATCTGCGGACGTGGGAGATCGATGTACGGCAGCGTCGGGAGGCCCAGGAGGGGCCCGATGAGGGTGGTGGCGTCCTGGCGCCAGCTCGTGCACCAGACCGGGGTGACCAAGCCGGTGCGGACGACGTCCATGAGCAGACGGCCGTGGTCGGGGTTGAGCCAGACCGTGACCGAGTTGTCGGCGCTGCGACCGGCGGGGACGACGTCGTGGCGAGCGTGTGTGGTTGGGGTGGTCCCGTCCGCGTCGGGGAAGGGTATGAGGACACCGTCGACGTCGAGGAGCAGGTAGGGCGGGCGCATCGGTCCTCCAGAGGCCGGGCGAAGGCGGCTGTCAGAGCTTGCGGGCGCGGATCAGCAGGGTCGTGGGCCAGTGGCCCATGCGGGGGTCGTGGAATTCCTGAGCAAAGGTGAGCCAGAAGCCCGCTCGGCTGAGGTGCTTCTCCCACTGGTCCGCGGAGAACTCCCATCGGGCGATGGGGAGCCGGGTGCGGTCGGGGAGGGTGACATAGTCGCGGCGGGGCCGGTCGTCGCCCGAGGGGCTGCGGCCGCCACGCTGCGGATGGGGGGTGGAGAAGGCGAGCACTCGTCCAGGCGTGAGGCACTGGGCGATGGCCGGGAGCAGGAGCTCAGGGGCGACGAGGCCGACGGCACCGAAGACGGAGTAGATCGCGTCGAACCGCTCGTCGGAGGCGTGCAGGTAGTGCAGCGCGTGGCCGGCAACGAATGTGAGGTTGTTCAGCCGTCCGTAGTGGGAGCGGGCGCGGCGGACCTGAAGGCCGACCAGGTCGACACCGGTGACGTGGGCGCCATGGCGAGTGGCGAGGTGCGCGGCATTGTGGCCGGGGCCGCAGCCGAGTTCCAGGAGTCGCTTGCCGCGCAGGTCGGGGCTGAGAATCTCGGCCCCGGGCCCCTGGCCGGGTCTCGTGGTCCACTCCATCCGGGCGGGTACGGAGAGGGGTTCGGCGAGTCCAGCGGCGGTGCGCTGGAGCGCGTGGGCGTGCCAGGGGGATACCTGGGCGAGCACGTCAGATCTCCAGGAGGTGGAGGACGTCGGTGAGGTGGCGGCGGACGGTCTTGATGTAGGCGGGGTCGGTGGCCGGGTCGTTGATCCAGCGGATGGACTGCTCCATGAACCACTCGATGGCCCACATGCGGTGCCAGCCCAGGGCCCAGTTCTCGGCGGTGAGCCCGCCGCGTGGGGCGAGGGCGTCGGGGGTGCCGCCGGCGGTGACGTACTGCTCCAGGAAGACGCGCAGGCGGACGGGGTGTGGGGGCTCGATGGTGCCGTGCCAGCTGGCGAGGTCGAGCAGGCCGGGGCCGGTGAAGGCGCGGGCGAAGTCGAGGAGCCGCCAGCCGCGCTCGCCGATGTGGAGGCTGGTGGGGTGGAACTCGGAGTGCACCCAGCCGAACGGTTCCAGCGTCGCTCCGGCCGAGCGGGTCTCGGCGGCCTGGACGATCCGGTCGAGCGCGTCCTCGACGTCGTCGGCGTCCTGCCACCGGTCGGCCTTGCGCAGCCGTTCGAAGTGTTCCAGCGCCCGGACCGGAAGTGTGCGCAGGCGCTCCTGGCCGAGGACGGGCAAGGGCGGAGCCGTACGGGCGCCGTGCAGGATCACGGCCGCGGCGACACCGTCCAGGTCGTCGGCCTCGCGTACGGACGGTCCGAGGTCCTCCATGAGCATGCCGAGCCAGCCGTCCAGGACGGCGGAGGCGTGGACCTCAGGGACTGGTACGCCGAGGGTACGGGCCAGGCGGAGGGCCTGGTCCTCGCAGTCGAAGGGCTTCTTGGCGTACTTGAAGATGGCCGTAGAGCCGTCGGGAAAGGCCACGCGCTCGACGCCGGACATGGACCACACACGTACCTCCTTCCGTGCGGCGGTGGTCTGACCGGTCGCGGTGAGCAGGTTGTCGAAGAGTTCGGCACTGGGGTTCGTGGTCACGGGAGGGCTCCGGGGAGGGGTGGTGGCGTCCGGGGCGGGCGAGGAGTGCCGGCCCGCCCCGGAGCCTGATCGGGTGGGGTTACGCGGCGGGGTTCACGCGGTGGGCGTAGACCTGCTCGATCCAGCCCGTCTTGAACGCGGCGAGGTCGTCACGGAAGTTCGCCATCGAGGCACCGTAGGGCGCAACCACGCCGCCGGACTGGTCCGGCACGGACTGGCAGCCGTGCACGAGCCGGCCGCCGAGCGCGGCGTGAGCCTTGATGGACTCGATCCGGCGGTGCTCGTTGAACCAGCCGCCGTGGTAGACCTCGTCGAGCATCCCGCCCATCTCGTCGTCCAGGTCGAAGACGACGGAGGTGGCGGCGGGGAAGAACCAGCACGGGCCGACGTTGGAGATGTGCCCGTCCAGCTCGACCTTGTTGAGCGCCATGAGAGTGGCGGCCTCGCGGAGCATCCGCAGGTGGTCGGCGGTGATCTGCGGGAGGCCGAGGCCGGCCAGGTGCTCGTCGCGGAAGAGGTACGCGTACGCCTCGTACGCGGTGACCAGGACGCGGGCCGCGTCGGACGTGGACTCGCTGTGCTGCTTGATGAAGTCGAGCGCGAGCTGCTCGACCGCACTCTCGGTCGTCTCGTCCACGTCCAGGAGCTGGGCCTTGACCAGCTCCCAGTCGGCGACGAGCCAGGTGTTGGACTCGAAGCGGAAGAAGTACTTGGCCGGGTCGATCGTGATGCGCCGGCCGTCGACCTGGATGCCGGGCAGGCGGCTCCAGCGCGGGTCGAACGCCTCGGGCAGTTCGACCGTGATAGCCGTGGTGTCGATGGTGGTCACCGTGTCTCCGTCTCTGATTGGCCGGGTTCGGGCACAGGAATGCCCGAGCCCGGTGTGGGCGTACGGAACTTCGGGATGCCGCCCGGACCAAGGGGGAGCCTGGATTACGGTCGTGCCGTTCCGGGCGGCTGCTGATAAGTGAACCGGTGGTCACGCTCAGTGGGTACGGTGGAAGGCAGTTGAAGCGGTATACGCGGTTTACAGCTCCGGAGTGGAGGCGATCGTGGCGGCGCCGAGAGACCCCAATTCCCGTCTGCGCGGCGTCATTGCAGCGGTCGACTGCACCTATGAGGCCCTCGCCCGAGACGTGCGGCGTATCGCCGCTGAGAACGGCGAGATCCTCCAGACCAACAAGTCGGCCATCTCGCACTGGGTGAACGGCTCCCGTGCTCCGTCGGGCCGGGTAGGTCAGTACCTGGCCGAGGCGCTGTCCCGCCGAGCGGAGCGCATGGTCACCCAGACCGAGATCGGCCTCCAGGCCGGTGATGCCGATGCGCTGGCGGAATCCGACCCCGTCCTCGCGGTTACGGACCTGGGCCGGGCCGACGTCGAGCGCCGCCGCTTCCTCGCCATCGCGGCCTTCACCACCGCCGGCGTCGCCATGCCGCTCGGGTACGACCACGAGGCCACCGCCCGCATGCTCCGCGCCCGCACCGGCACATCCCTGGTCGGCCTAGAGGACGTGGACGTCGTACGCCAGATCACCGCGGCCTTCAGCGCCGCCGACGAGCGCCTCGGCGGCGGGCACGGCCTGACCACCGTCACCGCGTACCTCGCCGACACCGCCGCCCCCATGCTGCGCGGACGCTTCCCCAGCGAAGCCTTACGCCGGGCCGCCTTCGGCGCCGTCGCCGAACTCGCCTACCTCGCAGGATGGAAGCACCACGACCTCGGCCAGGAAGGCGCCGCTCAGCGCTACTACCAGGTCGGCTACAAGCTCGCCTGCGAAGCCGACCCCCACGGCCACGCCGCCTGGATGATGCGCGCCCTCGCCCACCAGGCCCTGAGCCTCAAGCAGCCCCACCACTGCGTCGACCTCGTCGAAGGCGCCCTACGCACAGGTCTCGGCCACGTCGACGGCCAGACCGAGGCCCTCCTCCACATCACCCACGCCCGCGCCTACGCCGCCACCGACGAGCACCCATCGGCCGCACGCGCCCTGCTCGCCGCCGAAGACGCCCTTCTCCGCGACGACCGCCCCCAGCCCAGCTACTCCCGTGTGAGCGGCCCCGCCGCCGGCACCGTGGCCAGCCACACCGCCCGCACCCTGACCGACCTCGCCGACCACATCGGCACCGAGCAGCAGCACCGCGACGCCCTCACCCGCTGGGACCCGGAGAAGTACAAGCGCGTCCACGCCCTCACTCACGCCGACCTCGGTGACAGCCTCGTCGCTCAGGCCCGCGCCGACGAGGCCGTCGCCGCCTGGACTCAAGCTCTGGTCCTCATGGAGGGCATGACCTCCGACCGCACCCGCAAGGCGATCACCTCGATCCGCTCCACGCTCGCGGTCTACCAGCGCCGCCGCGTTCCCGGCGCCGCCGATCTCGCCCGCCGCGCCCGCGAGGCCCTCGCCTAACATGCCCAACAACCCGCCCGACGAAGGGAACACCGTGGCCGAGCAGACCAACGACCAGCCGAAGACCCTCAAGCCGGCGCTCGAATCGATGACCCTGCTGGTCGCCGCCGTCATCGTCCACGACAAGGCCACCAACCGCGTCGTCCTCCTTCAGCGCAGCGAGAACGCCAAGTTCGCCCAGGGCCTGTGGGACCTCCCCGTCGGCAAGAGCGAACCGGGCGAACCGATCACCGAGACGGCCGTCCGCGAGCTGTACGAGGAGACCGGCCTCACTGTGAAGCCCGAGTCCCTCAAGGTCGCCCACATCATCCACGGCGCCTGGGGCGTCGAAGCCCTCAACGGCTTCCTCACCGTCGTCTTCGCCGCCCACGAATGGACCGGCGAACCCGAGAACCGCGAACCCCGCAAGCACAGCCAGGTTTGCTGGGTAGACGCCAAGGTCATTCCCGAGGCGTTCGTTGACACTACGGCCAGCGCCCTTCACCGCTACCTCATCGGAGGGCCTCAGGTATCGCTGGACGGCTGGACATAGAAGAGAACTGGTGTGGTTAATCAGGGCACGGCGAGATGCCCGCAGTACCGACGCTGATACGTTACAAGTGGTGAACAGTCGAATACTCTGTAGACAAGCAGCGATTTGCGCGCGGGGAGGGTGTAATCATGGGAGCGGGATCACCATTTGAGCGGCCGCTCGGCTATGTCGTCCTGTGCCGTGCCGAGAACGGAGGAACCAATCCGGCGGCGTACTCGCCCCTCACCACGGAACAGCTGGACGAAGCCGCGAAAAGGGATGTGACCGTACCCCATGGAATATCCCGAGCCGCTGCCGCCGCACTCCCGGGGCTCTGGTACACCCTGCACCTTCCGAGCACCCTCAGCGACCTCGTTGACACACCAGCCAGGATCCTCAAAGCGGCCCAGCAGCTAAAGCTCGACCATCACATCCTGCTCCTACCGATTGACGTGTTCGACGCAAGGTACGTCGATGGATTCTTCCGTGGGCTCCACCGCACACTAGTGGTGTGCCCGGACGACTTGCTGGAAGAGGCCCGGCAGCGCTCCAAGGCGATGAACTTCGCCCTGCCTCCAGTGGGCTACGCGGCCCTGAGCGACGAAAGCCTCACGGCGCAGTGGAAGGCAATCCACCATCACTTCATCCCGGACAGCGAGCCGCTATCGAACGTACTCACCTTGACTCGACGCCTAGATCTTGCTCCCGTCCTACTGCCCCACCGCAGGCTCGCAAGGCAGATGGGATGGGCCAGCGACCTCGCCGAGCCTTCGCCGGATAGTGGCGCCGACGGGCTGGTCCTGCGAGCGGTGCACGGGCAGATCCTCCTCGCTACGATCTCTCGGCTGGAAAGTGAGGAAACACCGCGAGAAGTCGCCGAACAACGCTTCGAGAGCACACTAGACGAAGAAGCGCGAAGTCTCAGATTCCCATTGACTCTCGCGCTACCAGGAGTTGCTGTCGCCTACTCGCGCACGGCATACAGCAGTGAACTGCGCAGCCAAATTTCCCCTCTCAGCAGCGAAGTCGAGCCGAACGTCTGGTCCGTGTCACTTCACGAGCGTTCCGACAGTGCGGTAGAAGATGCCGCCATCGAGTTCGCTGCGACACATCACGCCGTTGCCACAAACGGGCTCGGGCTGATGATGCCGCCCGTCCCCAGGGACGCCTTCGTGGCTTTGGCCGAACTGGAACGGCACTTCATCGGCAACGAGAATCCCGCCAGCGTTCGCAGTCTGATGGCCCGTCTCGACGCAGCCGCCAGCTCCATTTGGAGCGAGGACGTCGTCGAGCTGATCAAGCGGGCATCGCAGCTAACGGTGTTCTCCAACTTCCCCCTCGGACTCCTGACCTTGCCCGGCGACACCTCCCCGCTGACCGCACGATTGCCCCTTACCTACCGCCCACTTACCCCGCTGATCCGCACTCTCCAGCACGAGACCGACACGCCCTCAAGCGTCAACCTCAACGGCAGAGTGAGGGTCCTCATCGCGGAATGCATTCCTACCAGTGACCCTGTGGGTCGACTCTCGCGCCAGGGCTGGAAGGTCGCGAAAGAGGCCGCCCAGGCAGCGGGCGACGCGCTCAAGATCGATGAGGTCGAAACACTCACCCCGGATGCACTCCGCCACGCTGTCGCCGAGTACCGCCCGGACTTTCTGATCATCAGCGCGCACGGCTCATTCAGGGGCAACGTCTCCGGACTCGTCATCGGCGATGAGCTATGCCTGGAGCTCGGCCTCGGCCCCGGGAATGCGCCTCCCGTCGTAATGCTCAGCGCCTGCCATGTCGCTCCCAGGGGCGCTGGCGCGGTCAGCGTGACCGACCTGCTACTCCGCGAAGGCGTGCTCGCCGTACTTGGCACACAGGTCCCGGTGCGTGTCGACCGCAACGCAATGCTCATGGTCCGCTTCCTCGCGAACGTACTCGAGGAACTGAAGCACCCGGGTCATTTTGCAACGCTTCTCGATGTGTGGCACCACGTGCAGGCCAGCAACGCCGTCAACGACATCCTGGGCGCCAGCAGGTCACTGCAGAACTGGGCCATGAAGGACCGCGGCAGCAGCATCCCGGTACTGACGGACTTCATGATGAACAGATCCAAGGGGCGCCTCCGGAGGGGGCGCATCTACGAGGACACCGAGCGCGTGCTGGCCGAAATCGCGGACGACATGGGCATGGGCTCCAAGGTTCGGACCTGGTTCCGTAGACCCGGCTATGTGCCAGAGTCGATGTTCTACCTGTTTGTCGGCCGCCCTGAGCGCGTCCACCTGGGGCACGTGGCGAACCGTGTGAAGAGCTATCGCCTGCGCCCTTGAACCACGGCGGCCCCACACAGGACCCGAGTTGCCGCTCTAAACGCAACACAGCAGTCCGCACACAGTCCGCAGGACACCCGATCACGACCGTCACAGCCCATCGCCACCCAACACCAAAAGACCAGGTCGGTGACCTGCGGCCATCATCCCCGCAGGTCACCGACCCGCCCCATTACTAGGAGACCAAGAAGGCCTGACGGCCGGTCTGCCTCCCCAGGCCGCGATCGGTGCACCATCGCGCGCCCACGGGCACCCCGAAGGGGCCCGGCCTCACCAGGCCGGGCCCCTTCGCCGTACGCGAACCCGTACACGGACCCGTACGCGAACCGGCACGCGGCCCCGTACGCGGAAGACGGGTCCCACACCACATGCCGCGGCGTGGGACCCGTCGGGCCGGAGCCCCGGCGGTGCGGCCGCACGCGGTCAGGTGGCGTGCGGGTCTGCGGGCTCCGGGGTCGCGGTCCTCGGGTGGCTCTCGGACCCCGTCTGTTTCTTGGACCTCAGGTGTTTCTCCGGGTCACGAACTCGGCCAGTGCGAGCAGGCCCCCCGCCGCCTCCGGGGAGGGTACGGCGCGGGCCAGTTCCTGCATCGCCCGGCCCATCCGGTCGGCCGCCTGGGTCTGGGCCCAGTCCCGGCCGCCCGCCCGCTCCACGAGCAGCGCCGTGGCGGTGAGGTCCTCCGTGGCCTCGTCGTACGGCGTCGCGTAGAGCGCGGCCAGCTCGGCCGCCGCGGGGGTGCCGGATGCGAGCGCGGCCACCACCGGCAGCGACTTCTTGCGGGCCGCCAGGTCCGCCCCGGCCGGCTTGCCGGTACGGCGCGGGTCGCCCCAGAGGCCGATGACGTCGTCGATCAGCTGGAAGGCGAGTCCGGCCTCCCGGCCGAACGCGTCCAGTGCCCGTACGTCCTCGTCCGAGGCGCCCGCGTACAGCGCGCCCAGCGCCGCGGCGCAGCCCAGCAGCGCGCCGGTCTTGGCCTCGGCCATGGCGAGCGTCTCGTCGAGGGTGATCCCGGCCGGGCCGCGCCGCTCCATCGCGGTGTCCGCCTGCTGCCCCACGCACAGTTCCACGACACAGCCGGCGAGCCGGGCGACCGCCGCCGCGGACGCCGGGTGCGGGTCCTCGGCGAGCAGCCGCAGGGCCAGCGCCTGGAGGGCGTCGCCCGCGAGGATCGCGTCGGCGTCCCCGAACACCGTCCAGGCGGTGGGCCGGTGGCGGCGGGTGGTGTCCCGGTCCATCACGTCGTCGTGCAAGAGCGTGAAGTTGTGGACCAGTTCCACCGCGACCGCCGCCCGCACGGCCGCCGCCCTGGCCTCGGGCCCGCCGAGCGCGGCGGCCGAGGCGAGGACCAGCGCGGGCCGGATCGCCTTGCCGGCGTTGCCGGCCGCCGGTGTCCCGTCGGCCCCCTGCCACCCGAAGTGGTAGAGCGCCACCCGGCCCAGCGGGCCCGGCAGCGACGCGAGCGCCGCCCGCAGCTCCGGGTCGACCGAGGCCCGGGCCCGCCGCAGCAGTTCCGCCGCCTCGTGCCCGTCGGCAGCCTCCGGCTCCACGGCCCCCTGTTCCTCGGCCCCCTGTTCCTCAGCGGCCCCCCGCCCCTCACCGGGCCCGTGCCCCACCGGCGGCACGTGCCGTTCCAGTGTCACGGTGGGCCGCCGTACGCCGGGGGCTCGGTCGCCGGCCCCCGTCATCCGCTCACCCCACATCGGCGGGACCACGGTGCGCCGGGCATCACTGCCAGCGGCCGATCTCGACGTTCTCCAGCACGCCGAGCGCGTCCGGCACCAGCACCGCCGCCGAGTAGTAGGCCGTCACCAGGTACTTGATGATGGCCTGTTCGTTGATGCCCATGAAGCGCACCGACAGGCTCGGCTCGATCTCGTCCGGGATGCCGGTGGCGCGCAGGCCGATGACACCCTGGTCCGCCTCTCCGGTACGCAGGGCGATGATCGAGGACGTACGGGCCTCGGTGACCGGGATCTTGTTGCACGGGTAGATCGGCACACCGCGCCAGGTGGGGATGCGGTTGCCGGCGATGTCGATCGTCTCGGGGACCAGGCCCCGCTTGTTCAGCTCGCGTCCGATCGCGGCGATGGCGCGCGGGTGGGCGAGGAGCAGCTTGGTGCCGCGACGGCGGCTGAGCAGCTCGTCCAGGTCGTCGGGGCCGGGGACGCCCTCGTGCGGCTGGATGCGCTGGTCGTACTCGCAGTTGTGGAGGAGGCCGAACTCGCGGTTGTTGATCAGCTCGTGCTCCTGGCGCTCCTTGAGCGCCTCGACCGTCAGCCGGAGCTGCTGCTCGGTCTGGTTCATCGGCTGGTTGTAGAGGTCCGCCACGCGCGAGTGGATGCGCAGGACGGTCTGGGCGACGCTCAGTTCGTACTCGCGGGGCTTGGCCTCGTAGTCGACGAACGTGTGCGGGATGTCGGGCTCGCCGCTGTGGCCGGCGGAGAGGTCGATCGCCTTCTCGCCGTGCTTGTTGGTGGGCTGCTGGGGCTCGGCGCGGCGCTGCTGGATGTGCTCGCGCAGGGAGTCGCTGCGCTCGGCGATCTGCTCCACCTCCTGGCGGGGCAGCACCAGTACGGTGCAGGCGGTCACCGCGCGGGCCGTGTACTCCCAGATGGCGTCCCCGTCGAGCAGGGCCCGGTCGCCGAAGTAGGCGCCGTCGGCGAGGACTCCGAGGACCGCGTCGTCGCCGTAGGGGCCGGTGCCGACCTTCTCCACCTTGCCGTGCGCCAGCAGGTAGACCTCTTCGTTCGGGCTGCCGAACGAGGCGATGACGTCGCCCGGTCCGAACTCCCGTTGCTCGCAGCGGCGGGACAGTTCCGAGAGCACCTCGTCGTCCTCGTAGGACCGCAGGGCCGGCAGCTCGGTCAGCTCCGCGGGGATCACCTCGACGCGGTCGCCGGTCTTCACGAACGTCACCCGGCCGTCGCCCACGGCGAAGGTCAGGCGCCGGTTCACACGGTACGTACCGCCCTGGATGTCGACCCAGGGCAGCATCCGCAGCAGCCAGCGCGAGCTGATCTCCTGCATCTGAGGAACGGACTTGGTGGTGGTGGCCAGGTTCCGCGCCGCCGCCGTGCCGAGACTCTGCTGCGGCCTGGTCTGCTCGGTGCGGACCTCTTCGCCTACCGACATAAGGAATTGCCCTCCCGGTCATGCCCGGCGCACACGCGCCGCGCATCGATCTGCGGGGACCAGCCTTCCTCACGCAATGTGTCAGTGCTATTACCCGAAAGAGCGGGAATGGAGCACCGGCCGCCGGGGCAGACTTGGGCTTTCGGTCCCGCCTTCCCGGGACCCGCTGTCCCCTCCCAACTCCCGTCGCGGGCCGCAACGTTGTCCGAATCGACTCGCACAGAGACCGAACAGGCGGTAGACGCGGCTCCGTTTTGGTACAAGCACCGTACGAGGCGGTCGCGTCGGGCGGTCGCGCGGAGCGAAGGAGCCGGTGATGGCCGCACCGATGTCCGCGAGCAGTTTCCTGAGAGCGCTGAAGGCCGAGGGCCTCACGGTCGTCGAGGTCGGCGACTGGCGCACGCACAACCGCAACTCCAAGGGCGCCTGGGGCCCGGTCCACGGCGTGATGATCCACCACACCGTGACCAAGGGCAGCGCGCGGACCGTGGACATCTGCCGCAAGGGCTACGAGGGGCTGCCCGGCCCGCTGTGCCACGGCGTCATCACCAAGGACGGCAGGGTCCACCTGGTCGGCTACGGCCGGGCCAACCACGCCGGTCTCGGCGACGACGACGTACTGCGCGCGGTGATCGCGGAGAAGGGGCTGCCCAAGGACAACGAGGCGAACACCGACGGCAACGCCCGCTTCTACGGGTTCGAGTGCGAGAACCTCGGCGACGGCGAGGACCCGTGGCCGGAGAAGCAGCTGGAGGCCATCGAGAAGGCCGCCGCGGCCGTCTGCCGCCACCACGGCTGGAACGAGCGGTCCGTCATCGGGCACCTGGAGTGGCAGCCGGGGAAGGTGGACCCGCGCGGGTTCACCATGAAGTCGATGCGCGAGCGGATCCGGGACCGTCTGAAGTGACCCGGTCCGGAGCAACCGGCTCACCAGGGTGACAATGGCGGGGTGACCAGCAACGACGTCGCCGCCCTCGGCCCCCGGCTGCCCTCGCCGGTGCGGGAGCTCACCGACGAGCGGTTCGAGCGGCGGGGCGTACGGCTGCTGCTCAAGCGGGACGACCTGATCCACCCGGCGCTGGTCGGCAACAAGTGGCGCAAGCTGGCACCGAACCTCACGGCCGCCGCCGGCCGTACGGTGCTGACCTTCGGCGGCGCCTGGTCCAACCACCTGCGCGCCACCGCCGCCGCCGGGCGGCTGCTCGGCCTGTCCACGGTCGGCGTGGTGCGCGGCCACGAGCTGGCCGGCCGCCCGCTCAACGACTCGCTCGCGCGGTGCGCCGCCGACGGCATGCGGCTGCACTTCACCGACCGGTCGGCGTACCGCCGCAAGACCGAGCCGGAGATCCTGACGGCCCTCATGGCGGCGGCCGGGGCGCCGGAGGCGTACGTGGTGCCGGAGGGCGGCAGCAACGCCGCGGCGGTACGCGGCTGCCGGGCCCTCGGCCAAGAGCTGGACGGTTACGCCGACGTGGTCGCCGTGGCCTGCGGCACCGGCGGCACGCTGGCCGGGCTGGCCGCCGGTCTCGGCGCCGGGCAGCGGGCGCTCGGCGTCCCGGTGCTGAAGGGCGGTTTCCTGGACGGCGACGTACGGCGGCTCCAGGAGCGGGCGTTCGGCGGTCCCCGCGGCACCTGGAGCCTGGACGACCGCTTCCATTTCGGCGGCTACGCGCGCGTGCCCGACGAACTGGACGCCTTCGCCGCCGACTTCGAACGCCGCCACGGGCTGCCCGTGGAGCGCCTGTATGTCGCCAAGACGCTGTACGCGCTGCTCACGCTCACCGAGGAGGGCGCCTTCCCGCGCGGCACGACCCTGGCCGCGGTGATCACCGGCCGCCCGTTCCCCGAGCCCGCGTTCCCCGAGCACCGGTTCCCCGAGCACCCGTGACCGCTCACGACGCGGTTTCCCGGTACGCCGCCGCCTCCTCCAGGTCCAGCCTGCGCAGCAGCGTGCGCAGCATCTCGTCGTCGATGTACCGGCCGTCCCGGAGCTTGACGAAGACCTCGCGCTCGGCGCCGATCATCTCCCTGGACAGCCGCCGGTAGGTGTCGTCGACGTTCTCCCCGGTGACGGTGTTGACCTGGCCGAGCCGTTCCCAGACGGCGTTGCGACGGCGCTCCAGGACCGTGCGCAGCCGCTCGGCGAGCGGCCCGGGCAGGGCGTTGCGCGGGTCGGTGAGCAGGTCGTCCAGGCGCTGCTCGGCGGCCCGGGACGCCTGGGCCTGGGCGTTGGCCTCGGCCAGGGTCTCGGCCTGGACGTCGTGGCCGGGGAACTTCAGCAGGCGGATCAGCGGCGGCAGGGTCACGCCCTGGACGACCAGGGTGCCGATGACCGTGGTGAAGGTGAGGAAGAGGATCAGGTTGCGTTCGGGGAAGGGTTCGCCGCCGTGCACGGTGAGCGGGATGGAGAAGGCGATCGCCAGGGAGACCACGCCCCGCATGCCGGCCCAGGCGATGACGAAGGGCTGTTTCCAGGTCGGGTTCTCCTCGCGCGCACGCACGCGTGCCGAGAGGACGCGGGGCAGGAAGGTCGCCGGGTAGGACCACACGAACCGCGCCGCGACCACCACCAGGAAGAGGGCGAGCGCGTACCAGGCGGCCTGGACGCCCTCGTACGCGCCGAGGCCCTTGAGGACCACGGGGAGCTGGAGGCCGATCAGGGCGAAGACGGAGGACTCCAGGACGAAGGCGACCATCTTCCACACCGCGTCCTCCTGGAGGCGGGTGGCGAAACCGACCTCCCACGCGCGGTGGCCGAGGTGCAGCGCGACGACGACCACCGCCAGCACTCCGGAGGCGTGCACCTGCTCCGCCGCCGCGTAGGCGACGAACGGGATCAGCAGGGAGAGGGTGTTCTGGAGGAGCGGTTCCTTCAGGCGGGTGCGCAGCCAGTGCAGCGGCACCATGAGGATCAGTCCGACGCCGACGCCGCCGACCGCGGCGATCAGGAACTCGCCGATCCCGCCGGCCCAGGTGGCGCCCTCGCCGACCGCCGCCGCGAGCGCCACCTTGTAGGCGGTGATGGCGGTGGCGTCGTTCACCAGGGACTCGCCCTGGAGGATGGTGGTGATCCGGGACGGCAGTCCGACCCGGCGGGCGACGGCCGTGGCCGCGACGGCGTCCGGCGGTGCCACCACCGCGCCGAGCACCAGAGCGGCGGTCAGCGGCAGGTCCGGCACGATCAGGTACGCGGCCCAGCCGACGACGAAGGTCGCGAAGAGCACGTAGCCCACGGAGAGCAGGGCGACGGGCCGCAGCTGGGCGCGCAGGTCCAGGTAGGAGCTGTCGGTGGCCGCCGTGTACAGCAGCGGGGGCAGCAGCAGCGGCAGCACGACGTGCGGGTCGAGGGTGTAGTCGGGCACGCCGGGGACGTAGCTGACCGCCAGTCCGGCCGCGACCAGCAGCAACGGCGCGGGCACCGGTGTGCGCCGCCCCGCCGCGGCGACCGCCGCGCTCCCCGCCACCAGCAACAGCAGCGGCATCACGTCCATGGTCCCTGCCCACCCTTTTCCTCCGCGCGGTCTTCCGCACGCCCGTCGTAACCTGGCAATCATGAAACAGTGCACGCACGCCGACGCGCTGCCGCACCCGGAGCCGGAGCCGCTCAGCGAGACCTGCCCGGAGTGCCTGGCCGACGGCACGGACCCGGTGCAGTTGCGGCTCTGCCTCACCTGCGGTCATGTCGGCTGCTGCGACTCCTCCCCGAAACGCCACGCGACAGGGCATCATGAACAGACCGGGCATCCCGTGATGCGCACCTTCGAGCCGGGCGAGGACTGGCGCTGGTGCTTCGTCGACCACGTGCTCGTGTAGGGACCCGGAGGGCGACAGGAAGGTACGGTTCGACCGCCTGACGTGTGGGTACGTCAACCCGGCGTGCGCTCTTCCGATTTGGTCCCGCCCAACCCCTAGCCACTGTGCGTGTTCACGTGTTTACTATGAGTGACAGCAAGGGGTTGGGGTCTCGGGGACAGGAAAGCACGGAGCGCGATAACGTCACCGCTGAACCACTGAACCACGTATCGCGTCACCGCGTTACCCGAGGGGTGACCCTCGGCCCTGAAACGCTTGTACCACCTTGGAGGTGAGGGTGTCCCAGTTCGCAGGCGAGCCCGCGACCCAGGACTTCGTCGAAGTCCGGCTGCCGGCCGCGGGGGCCTACCTGTCGGTGCTGCGTACGGCGACGGCCGGCCTCGCGGCCCGTTTGGACTTCACCCTCGACGAGATCGAGGACCTGCGCATCGCGGTGGACGAGGCCTGCGCGATCCTGCTCCAGCAGGCCGTGCCCGGCTCCGTGCTCAGCTGTGTCTTCCGCCTCGTCGACGACTCGCTGGAGGTCACCGTGTCGGCGCCGACCACCGACGGCCACGCGCCCTCACGGGACACCTTCGCCTGGACCGTCCTGTCCGCGCTGGCGGGCAAGGTGTCCTCCGCCGTGGACGAGGACGCCACCGTGTCGATCAGCCTCTACAAACAGCGCGGCGCGGGACCCGGGCCGGCGTGAGGGAGGACGGGCCGGTGCGGGACGAAGAGCGCGGCACACGGGGGCTGCCGGCCGAGGGCGCACGTCCTGCGAGCGGGGCCCGGGGCAGGGCGGGCGGTATCGAC
Organism: Streptomyces sp. ISL-12; assembly: GCF_018614415.1. GTDB lineage: Bacteria > Actinomycetota > Actinomycetes > Streptomycetales > Streptomycetaceae > Streptomyces. The sequence continues at coordinate 1,465 of NZ_JAGGOO010000066.1, read as the reverse complement.
GGCATCCCCGAGCAGGCCCGTCCGCACCCCGAGGAGGCCGGTGTCCAGTCCGGCGTCCCGGGCGGCGGGCAGCGGGACGGGGAGCGGGACGGCGCCGCGCAGAGCGTGCCTTCGGACGGGCGGAGCGGGGGCGATCCCGTCCTGCCCGGCCGATCGGAGGCGAGGGCTCCGGAAAGGGCTACGGGCGGGACGATGAGCGAGCACGAGCGACAATCCGAGGACGAGGTGCCCGGCGCGCGGAGCGTGCCGGAACAGCACGGCCGGCACGACCCGCAGGACCGCAGCGGGGCCCGTGCCCTCTTCGCCGAGCTGCGGCGCATGGACGACGGCAGCCCCGAGTACGCGGAGCTGCGCAACCGGCTGGTGCGCATGCACCTGCCGCTCGTCGAGCACCTCGCCCGCCGCTTCCGCAACCGCGGCGAGCCCCTCGACGACCTCACCCAGGTCGCCACCATCGGCCTGATCAAGTCGGTCGACCGCTTCGACCCGGAGCGCGGCGTGGAGTTCTCCACGTACGCGACCCCGACGGTGGTCGGCGAGATCAAGCGGCACTTCCGGGACAAGGGCTGGGCGGTGCGGGTGCCGCGCCGGCTCCAGGAGCTGCGGCTGTCGCTGACCACGGCGACGGCGGAGCTGTCCCAGCTGCACGGCCGCTCCCCCACGGTGCACGAACTGGCCGAGAAGCTGGCCATCTCCGAGGAGGAGGTCCTGGAGGGCCTGGAGTCCGCCAACGCCTACTCGACGCTCTCGCTGGACGTCCCCGACACCGACGACGAGTCCCCGGCGGTCGCCGACACCCTCGGCGCGGAGGACGAGGCGCTGGAGGGCGTGGAGTACCGGGAGTCGCTCAAGCCGCTCCTGGAGGACCTGCCGCCCCGGGAGAAGCGCATCCTGCTGCTGCGGTTCTTCGGCAACATGACCCAGTCGCAGATCGCGCAGGAGGTCGGCATCTCCCAGATGCACGTGTCCCGGCTGCTGGCCCGCACCCTGGCCCAGCTGCGGGAGAAGCTGCTGGTGGAGGAGTGAGCCGCGGGCCCGCCGCCGCTTCCGCCGCTTCCCTACTTCCGTGAGTCCCCGGGTGTCCTGATCCCGAGGGCCCGGGTGGTCTCGGGGTTGACGATCAGGACGAGCGCCGCGACGGCCACCACGGCCAGCACGATCCCGGCGGGGATGGCGACGCTGTCGGCCTGGAGCAGGTTGTAGGCCACCGGCAGCGCCATGATCTGCGTGATCACCGCCGGGCCCCGGCTCCAGCCGCGCCGGGCGAGCAGACCGCGGGCGGCCAGCAGCGGCAGCAGGGCGAGGACGGTCAGGGTGACACCACCGGTGACCGCCTGGGTGCGGTCGTCGGGGTGCCCGGTGAGACCGCCGACGAGCATCCAGGCCCCGCCGGCGACGAGCGCGAGGCCCTCCAGCCCGGCCAGTGCGGCCGCGGCGGTCAGCCGGACGGGACGGGGCTCCGCCG
>NZ_JAGGOO010000065.1 GCF_018614415.1 Streptomyces sp. ISL-12 | reverse complement strand
GCCCTGCTGGACGCCCTGCGCGAGGGCGGCGAGCGGACCGTCGGGCTCGGCATGGCCTCCGGCACCCCGGGGACGGAGGACGAGGCGGTACCGGCCCGCTGGTTCACCTTCAACGCCGGCCTCGGCTTCGACGCCGGCGTGGTCGGCCGGGTCGAGCAGCACCGCGAGCGCGGCAAGAAGTCCACCCACGCGCTCTACGTCCGTCAGGTGCTGCGTCAGTTCTTCGGCGAGGCGCACCGCCGCCAGGGCACGATCACGCTGACCCGGCCGGACGCGGAACCGGTGACCGGTCTGGTGCTGTCCATAGTCTCGAACACCTCGCCGTGGACGTTCCTGGGCAATCACCCGATGTACGCGTCGCCTAAAGCTTCGTTCGACAAGGGCCTCGACGTGCTCGGCCTCAGCCGGATGACGACGACCGCGGTTGCCCGGTATGGCACCCAGTTGCTCACTTCGTCCCCCGAGCGCGGACCCCACGGCAGACACGCGGTCTCGCTGCACGACATGTCCGAGTTCACCTTGCATTCGAAGGTGCCGCTGCCCCTCCAGATGGACGGTGACCACCTGGGGCTGCGGACGAGCGTGACGTTCACAGGCGTACGCCGTGCACTGCGTGTGATTGTGTGAGCAGAAGCAGCGAAAGTCCTTTCACTCGAACGTTTAGACCAGGGTCCACCCCCTGGAAGTACGGCTGTGACCTAGTCGACACCGAAGAATCAAAAAAAACTTTCCGGAAGGGGTTGTATCCGCCGCTGAGGTTTGCGAGTCTCTACGTGGCGATCGGGACGGCCCGCAACATCGGCCTCCACAGATCACCGGAACCCCTCTTCAATCCAAGGACCCCGCCAGGGAACCTGACGGTCGGCCCTTCCCTTGTTGAGGGATTCGTGAAAGCGTTCACATTCACAAGCAATCTGCATGTAATACCAAGGAGAGGTAGCAGCCATGGACTGGCGTCACCGCGCCGTTTGCCGCGAGGAAGACCCCGAGCTCTTCTTCCCCATCGGCAACACCGGTCCTGCGCTGCTGCAGATCGAGGAAGCCAAGGCCGTCTGCCGCCGCTGCCCCGTCATGGAGCAGTGCCTGCAGTGGGCGCTCGAGTCCGGTCAGGACTCCGGCGTCTGGGGTGGTCTCAGCGAGGACGAGCGCCGTGCCATGAAGCGCCGCGCCGCCCGCAACCGGGCCCGTCAGGCCTCCGCCTGACACACCCGCCCCGCGACAGCCTGAGCTTGGCGGCGCGTGCAGCGAGTACGCATCCCCCGCCCCCGAGCCGCAGCGCGCAGTACCCCGCAGCGAGCACTGGCCCCGGATCACCGTCGATCCGGGGCTTTTTGCTGTGCCCGCCTCCGTCGCGCTACTTCTGCGAGCGCACCGGGATGTCGAAGATCACCCGGGTGCCGCCCTCCGGGGCCGGGACCATGTCGAAGGAGCCGCTCAACTCGCCCTCCACCAGCGTGCGGACGATCTGGAGGCCCAGGTTCCCGGAGCGGTGCGGGTCGAAGTCCGCGGGCAGACCGACGCCGTCGTCCTGGACGGTGACCAGCAGCCGTGACTCCTTCGAGGTGCCGCCGCGGACCGCGGAGACCTCCACCGTGCCGGTGTCGCCCTCGCGGAAGCCGTGCTCCAGGGCGTTCTGCAGCACCTCGGTCAGCACCATGGACAGCGGGGTCGCCACCTCCGCGTCCAGGATGCCGAAGTGACCGGTGCGCCGGCCGGCGACCTTGCCCGGCGAGATCTCGGCGACCATCGCGAGCACCCGGTCGGCGATCTCGTCGAACTCCACCCGCTCGTCCAGGTTCTGGGACAGCGTCTCATGCACGATGGCGATCGAGCCGACCCGGCGCACGGCCTCCTCCAGGGCCTCGCGCCCGCGCTCGGACTCGATGCGGCGGGCCTGGAGGCGGAGCAGGGCGGCCACCGTCTGGAGGTTGTTCTTCACCCGGTGGTGGATCTCCCGGATGGTGGCGTCCTTGGTGATCAACTCGCGCTCGCGGCGGCGCAGTTCCGTGACGTCCCGCAGCAGCACCAGCGAACCGATGCGAGTGCCCTTGGGCTTGAGCGGGATGGCGCGGAACTGGATCACGCCGTCGGCGGCCTCGATCTCGAACTCGCGCGGCGCCCAGCCGCTGGCCACCTTGGCGAGCGCCTCGTCCACCGGCCCGTGGGTCGGGGCGAGTTCGGCGGTGGTACGGCCCAGGTGGTGGCCGACCAGGTCGGCGGCGAGCCCCATGCGATGGTAGGCCGACAGGGCGTTCGGGGAGGCGTACTGCACGATCCCGTCCCCGTCGACCCGGATCAGGCCGTCGCCGACGCGCGGGGAGGCGTCCATGTCGACCTGCTGGTTCTCGAACGGGAAGGCGCCGGCCGCGATCATCTGGGCGAGGTCGGAGGCGCTCTGGAGGTAGGTCAGCTCCAGGCGGCTCGGGGTGCGCACGGTGAGCAGGTTGGTGTTGCGGGCGATCACGCCGAGGACGCGGCCCTGGCGCCGTACCGGGATCGACTCGATGCGGACCGGGACCTCCTCGCGCCACTCCGGGTCGCCCTCGCGCACGATCCGGCCCTCGTCCAGCGCGATGTCCAGCATGGGGCGCCGGCCGCGCGGGACCAGGTGGCCGACCATGTCGTCCTGGTAGGAGGTGGGGCCGGTGTTCGGCCGCATCTGGGCGACGGAGACGTACCGGGTGCCGTCGCGGGTGGGGACCCACAGGACCAGGTCGGCGAAGGAGAGGTCGGAGAGGAGCTGCCACTCCGAGACCAGCAGGTGCAGCCATTCCAGGTCGGACCTGTCGAGGGCGGTGTGCTGGCGTACGAGTTCGTTCATGGAGGGCACGTGGTCGAGCGTACCTGGCGGCCCCGACAGCGCCCGGAACGAGCCGTTCCACGGCCGCGGACCCCCGAGGGCCCGCAGGCCCCCCGGAAACACCCGCGGGCCGCGGCGCCTGGGAGGGACCCTCAACCCTCCCGGCACCGCAGCCCGGAGCAACAACGGCCGTGGGGTGTGCGGTCCCGGTCGGCCGATGGCCGAGGAGCCGGGGCAGTCAGGGCAGAGAGCTCCGGTTCCTCGGTCCGCCCTCCTGTGCGGGGAGAGCGGAAGTATGACGCCCATTGTGGACTAGACCACTATCGGTGTCCATGCACAGGAACGGGTTCGCGTTGTCGCTTCCCCACGACTGCTCGGACGTCCGAGCAGTCGGCAGCAGCCTAGCCCGGACGGGTCATGTGTGGGGCCGGTAAGGAGGCGCTCTGTTAAATTGTTCTGAGGATTGGTCTAAACCACAGGGCACCACACCGGACCACCACACAGCCCTTCCCGGGCGTTCTCGAGTCCCCTCTTCGAAACGGCAGGCCAGCGTGGAAGTTGTCATCGTTCCGGACGCCAGGGCGGGCGGCGAGCTGATCGCCGGGGCCATGGCACAGCTGCTCAAGCGCAAGCCCGACGCCCTGCTCGGGGTGGCCACCGGCTCGACGCCGCTGCCGGTGTACGAGGCGCTGGCGGCGAAGGTGCGCGCGGGTTCCGTGGACACCTCGCGGGCGCGGATAGCCCAGCTCGACGAGTACGTGGGGCTGCCGGCGGAGCACCCGGAGTCGTACCGGTCGGTGCTGCGGCGTGAGGTGCTCCAGCCGCTGGGCATCGGCATGGACGCGTTCCTGGGGCCCGACGGCACGGCGGCGGACGTGCAGGCGGCCTGTGAAGCGTACGACCGGGCGCTGGCCGGGGCCGGCGGGGTCGACCTGCAACTGCTGGGGATCGGGACCGACGGGCACATCGGGTTCAACGAGCCGTGCTCCTCGCTGGCCTCCCGGACCCGGATCAAGACGCTGACCGAGCAGACCCGGGTGGACAACGCGCGCTTCTTCGACGGTGACATCGCCCAGGTGCCGCACCACGTGATCACGCAGGGCATCGGCACCATCCTGGAGGCCCGGCACCTGGTGCTGCTGGCCACCGGCGAGGGCAAGGCGGACGCGGTCGCCGCGACGGTCGAGGGACCGGTCGCGGCGGTGTGCCCGGCCTCGGCGCTCCAGCTCCACCCGCACGCCACGGTCGTCGTCGACGAGGCCGCCGCGTCGAAGCTGAAGCTGGCCGGCTACTTCCGGCACACGTACGCCAACAAGCCGGAGTGGCAGGGCATCTGAGACACGTACGGGAAAGGCGCCGGTCCCCCACGAGAGGGGACCGGCGCCTTTCTCATGTCCGCACGCCCGCGATGGCCTCCGCCGCCGCCCGGCCGCAGACCCGGGCCGCGCCGTGAGTGGCCAGGTGGAGGGCGCCGCGGGGCGGGGCCTGGGGGACGCCCATCTCGACCACGACGGTGTCGGGGCGGGCGGCCAGCAGGGTGTCCAGGGCCGCCGCCATCCAGGGGTGGCGGTGCTCGTCGCGGACCACGGCCACCACCCGGCGCTCCCCGGCCGCCCGCAGCACCTCGGCGCCGGCGTCCGGGCCGGTGAAGCCGCCCGTCTCCGTGCCGGGCAGCAGCCGGCACAGCTCGGCGGCGACGCCCCACGGGGTCTCGTCGCCGACCGCGATGTTCGGGGCGGGGGTGAGCTGCGCGACGTAGGGCGGTGCGGTGAGGGGGGCGAAGGAGGCGGCGCCGGTGACGCGCAGGGCGCGGCGGGCGGCGCGCAGGCCGACCTCCTCGTCGGGCGCGGTCGACGGCCCGGCGGCTCGGGCGGCCGTCGTCCAGCGGGCCAGGGCGCGGACCCGCTCGGCCGCGTCGGCGAGGCGTTCCTCGGGCAGTTCACCGGCGCGCACGGCGGCGACCAGGGCGTCCCGCAGCCGCCGTACGGTGTCCTCGTCGGAGAGGCCGCCGCCCACGCAGATCGCGTCGGCGCCGGCCGCGATGGCGAGGGCGGTGCCGCGTTCGATGCCGTAGGTGCCGGCGATGGCCCGCATCTCGATGCCGTCGGTGACGATCAGGCCGTCGTAGCCCAGTTCCTCGCGCAGGAGTCCGGTCAGGACGCGGCGGGAGAGGGTGCCGGGGAGGTCCGGGTCCAGGGCCGGGGCGAGGATGTGGGCGCTCATGACCGCGCGGGTGCCGGCGGCGATGGCGGCGCGGAACGGGACCAGGTCGCGTTCGGCCAGCACCGTGGCGTCCGCGTCGATGCGGGGCACCGCGTGGTGGGAGTCGACGGCGGTGTCGCCGTGCCCGGGGAAGTGCTTCGTGCACGCTGCCACACCGGCCGACTGGAGGCCGGTGACGTAGGCGGCGGTGTGCCGGGCGACCAGGGCGGGGTCGGCGCCGAAGGAGCGTACGCCGATCACCGGGTTGTCGGGGTTGGCGTTGACGTCGGCCGAGGGGGCCCAGTCGAAGTCGACGCCGCAGGCCGCGAGGCGGCGGCCCAGTTCGGCGGCGACCGCCCGGGTCAGGTCGGGGTCGTCGACCGCGCCGAGGGCGTTGTTGCCCGGGAAGGAGGAGCCGGTGCGCACCTCCAGGCGCGTGACGTCGCCGCCCTCCTCGTCGATGGCGATCAGTACGTCGTCCCGCTCGGCGCGCACCTGGGCGGTGAGCGCGGCGACCTGCTCGGCGGTGGCGATGTTGCGGCCGAACAGGGCGACGGAGGCCAGCCCCTCGCCGAGGCGGCGCAGCAGCCAGTCGGGGGCGGTGGTGCCGGTGAAGCCGGGCTGGAGGACGGCGAGGGCGTCGCGGGTGAGGGTGTCGGTACCGCTGGTGAGTGTCGTCATCGGTGGCCTCAGCCCTTCACGGCACCGGCGGTCAGGCCGCTGACGGCCCTGCGCTGGAGGAAGACGAACAGGATCAGGATCGGGACGGCGAAGAGGGAGGAGGCGGCCATGGTCGCGCCCCAGTCGTTGCCGAAGACGGTCTGGAAGCTGGACAGCCACAGCGGCAGGGTCTGCGCCTCGGCCTCCTTGTTGACCACCAGGACCAGCGGGAACTCGTTCCAGGCCGTGATGAAGCCGAACATCGAGGTGGACATCAGACCCGGCGCGAGCAGCGGCAGGATGACCCGGCGGAACGCCTGGACGCGGGTGCAGCCGTCGACCATCGCGGACTCCTCCAGTTCCTTGGGCACGGCGGCGACGAAGCCGCGCAGCGTCAGGATGGTGAAGGGGAGGATCATCATCGTGTAGAAGAGCGTCAGCGGGACCAGGCTGTTCAGCATCGAGGCGTCCCGGACGATCATGTAGATCGCGATGATTATGACTTCCCAGGGCGCCATCTGGGCGCACATGAAGGCGATGATGAAACCGCGCCGTCCCTTGAACCGCATCCGCGCCAGGGCGAAGGAGCCGAGCAGCGCGACGACCAGCGAGAAGACGACCGCGAGGACGGTGACGATCAGCGAGTTGGCGACCATCGTCCAGAAGTTGTCGGCGTCGACCGCCGTCTTGAAGTGCTCGAAGGTGACGTCGGTCGGGAACCAGACCGGGTTCTCCGAGATGATGTCGCCGGTCGGCTTGAACGCCGTGGCGAACATCCAGTACACGGGGAAGACGAAGCCGATGAACAACACGACGGCCGTGACGTTGGGCCACAGCCGGCCGAAGAGCGAGCGCTTCACGCCTCGTCCTCCTCTTGCTTGAGCACGATCCTGAGGTAGTACGCGGTCAGGCCGAGCATGATCAGGATGGTCAGGACGGCGATCGCCGCGCCCATGCCGTAGTGCTGGTTGCCGACGCCCTCGACGTAGGCGTAGACCGGCAGGATCTCGGTGAGCCGGTCCGGGCCGCCGCCGTTGAAGCTGAAGACCTGGACGAACGCCTTGAAGACCCAGATGATCTCCAGGAACGTCGTCGCGTAGAGGAACGGCCGCAGGAACGGCATGGTCACGGTGGTGAAACTCCGCCAGGCGCCGGCGCCGTCGAGGGCCGCGGCCTCGTACAGCTCGCCGGGGATGGTGGTGGTCGCCGCGTAGAGGTTGATCGCGACGAACGGGATGGACATCCAGACGATCAGCAGGGTGACGACGAAGAACGTCGACATCTGGCTGCTGGTCCAGCTGTAGTCGGCCATCGAGTGCCAGCCGAGCTTGTCGAGGACCCAGTTGACGACGCCGAAGCGCTGGGCGAACAGCCACTGGTAGACGGTGGTCGCGGCGACCACCGGCATGGCCCAGGCCAGCACCAGGCCGATCAGCAGGGTGACCCGCATCCGCTTGCCGAGGCGGGCGAGGAGGAGGCCGACCAGGGTGCCCAGGACCATGATCAGGGCGACGTTGACCGCCGTGAACAGGATCGAGCGCAGGGTGACCCGCCAGAAGTCCTCGCCGGTGAGGACCTGTTTGTAGTTCTCGATGCCGTTCCACTCGGTGACGTGCTGGATCAGCTGCGCCATGTTGAGGTTCTGGAACGACAGCAGCAGGTCCTTCACCAGCGGCCAGCCGAGCAGCAGCACGGTGGCCGCGACGGCGGGCAGCAGCAACAGGTACGGGACGAGCGCGCCGGTGCGCGACGCGGCTCTCGGTTGCGGCCCGCCGGACGCCCCGCCGGCCGTCTTGCTGACGTCCGCCGGGCCGGAGGGCGGCCGTTCGGTCTGCACGGTCATGCTCGCGATCTCTCTCCTCGGCCTGAACGACTGTCGGCCTGAACGGCGCCGGGCACGGGGCCGGTACGCCGACCGGTCCCCGTGTCCGCTGAAGCCGGCGGCTCCTACTGCTGCTGCGCCAGGCGCTTGTTGAACTCGCCCTCGACCTGCTTGGCCGCCTCCGCGGGCGACTTACCGTTCAGTACGGCGGTCATGTACGTCTTGATCGGGTTGGGGGCGTTCTCCACCGCGGCCCACTCCGGGATCAGCGGCGTGGTGCCGCCGACGGCGGCGGCCGGGGCGGCGGCCTCGGCCGGGGCGTTGCCCTTCAGGTTGGTCTGGAGGGACTCCTTGTTCGGGATGACGCCGTTCTCCTTGGCGAGCTGCCCCTCGAACTTGTCGGACAGGGCGAGCTTCAGGAACTCCTTGGCCAGGTCCTGCTTGGTGGAGCCGGCGGCGACGGCGAGGTTGGAGCCGCCGAGGAAGACGCCCTCGGGCTTGTCGGCCGTGGCGCCGGGGATGGTGAAGTAGCCGATGTCCTGCTCGATCTTCGGGTTGGCCTCGATGGCGGTGGCGGCCTCCCAGCCCATGCCGATGAAGGCGCCGACGTCGCCCTTGGCGAACACCTCGGCCTGCTGGGGGGTGGCCTCGTCCTTGTCCTTGGGCGCCTCGGAGAGGTCCTGGAACTTCTTGTAGGTCTCCATCGCCGCGGTGACCTTGGGGTCGGCCAGGTTGGAGACGTACGTGTCGCCGTCCTTCTTGACCAGTTCGGCACCCTCGCCGATCACCAGGCCGACGAAGTGGTACCAGTTCTGACCGGGCAGGTAGATCGGCTCGGCGTCGGTCTTCTCGCCGATCGTCTTCAGGGCGTCGTAGAACTCCTCCCGGGTCTTGGGGGTGTCCTTGATGCCCGCGTCCGCCCAGACCTTCTTGTTGTAGACGACGACGCGGTTGGCGAAGTACCAGGGCGTCGCGTACTGCTTGCCCTCGTAGACGGAGGAGGCGTTGAGGGACTCGGTCCACTCGCCGCCGATCTCCTTCTTGAGGTCGCCGAGGTCGGCGAGGCCGCCGGTCTTGGCGTAGGCGGGGGTCTGGGTGTTGCCGATCTCGAAGACGTCCGGCGGGTTCTCCTCGGAGAGGGCGGTGGTGAGCTTCTGCTGGATGCCGTTCCACTGCTGGATCTCGAACTTGACCTTCGAACCGGTCTGCTTCTCGAAGGCGGCGCCCAGGTCCTTCTGCCACTGGTCGGGGGACGATCCGTCCATCACCCACACGGTGAGGGTCTGGCCCTTCGTCCCGGCCTCACTGTCGCCGCCGTCGTCGCCCCCGCACGCCGCGATGGAGACCATCATGCCCGCGACACCGATCGCGGATATCAGCTTGCGCTTCACGCCACCCTCCTCAGGGATGCCACAACCCCCCTGCCTCCCCGCGGTAACTCGCCGACGCGTGACCGCCCTTGGGGCCGGGACTGGACCAATGGTGTAGACCAGTACGGGGAGACTGGCCCAGACCAATAAGACTGTCAAGGGTGTGCAACCGGCCGCCCGGCCTCCGTGATGCGACCGAGATATGCAGGGACCTTTCATTCCGGGAGGGGTGGATCGGACCCCCGTCCGGTGCCTGTACCAGACACCCGCCGGCACCGGCGGGAGGGGACTCGGCCGGTGCGTACCACGCGGGCTTGACGGCGCGGTGGACTAGACCAACGGTGGCCCCAGAGGTATACAGAGGGGGTCACGGAGCGTGCGGGACCACCCCGCGGTGAGCCGTGCCACGATGTGAGCCGCGGCCGGCCGGGGACGTCGGCCGCTTCGGCATCCGGAGCCGGGAAGGCAGCGATGAGCACCGACGTCAGCAGTGCGGAGAACGAGGGTGGGGCGACCGTCCGTACCGCGCGTGTGCCCAAGTACTACCGCCTGAAGAAGCATCTGCTCGACATGACGCGGACCCAGGCGCCCGGCACACCGGTCCCGCCGGAGCGCACGCTGGCCGCCGAGTTCGACACCTCCCGCACCACCGTCCGCCAGGCCCTCCAGGAACTCGTCGTCGAGGGCCGCCTGGAGCGCATCCAGGGCAAGGGCACCTTCGTCGCCAAGCCCAAGGTCTCGCAGGCGCTCCAACTCACCTCGTACACCGAGGACATGCGTGCCCAGGGGCTGGAACCCACGTCCCAGTTGCTGGACGTCGGCTACATCACCGCCGACGACCGGATCGCCGCGCTCCTGGACATCGCCGCCGGCGGCCGGGTGCTGCGCATCGAGCGGCTGCGCATGGCCAACGGGGAGCCGATGGCCATCGAGACCACCCACCTGAGCGCCAAGCGCTTCCCGGCCCTGCGCCGCTCCCTGGTCAAGTACACGTCCCTCTACACCGCCCTCGCCGAGGTCTACGACGTCCATCTCGCCGAGGCGGAGGAGACCATCGAGACCTCGCTGGCCACCCCGCGCGAGGCCGGTCTGCTCGGCACCGACGTGGGCCTGCCGATGCTGATGCTCTCCCGGCACTCTCGGGACCGGGACGGACAGCCGGTGGAGTGGGTGCGGTCGGTGTACCGGGGGGACCGGTACAAGTTCGTGGCGCGGCTGAAGCGGCCGCGGGACTGACGTTCCCTCCCGCGCGGCGCGCGGCGCGACCCGGACGGACCGGCGGGAGCCGGACCCGCGTACGGGTCTTCGCCGCCGCTGAGCGGCTTTCGCGGGGACATGCCGGTCTTCGGGACCGATATACGGACGGGGTCTTCCGCTGTCGTGTAACCGTCACCTAGATTGCCTCCGCATTACAGGGCTGACCACCTAGGGGACGGAGCCGCCGCATGTCGCAAGCCTCAGGAACGAGCTCGGGGCCGGTGGTGACGCCGGTGCGCGTGATCATCGGCCTCTGCCTCGTCGCACCGTTCGTGGCCATGCTCTGGGTCGGGTCGTACGCGAAGACCGACCCGGCGTTCATCGGCATCCCGTTCTTCTACTGGTACCAGATGGCCTGGGTGCTGATCTCGACGGCGCTGACGATGATCGCGTACAAGCTGTGGCAGCGTGACCAGCGGGCCCGGCGCGCTCCTGAGGGGGGTGCGGGCAAGTGAACGACGGCGTCAACGGCGTGGCACTCGCCGTCTTCATCTTCTTCTTCGTCCTGGTCACCGCGATGGGCTTCCTGGCCGCGCGCTGGCGCCGGGCCGAGAACGAGGCCAGCCTCGACGAATGGGGCCTGGGCGGACGCTCGTTCGGCACCTGGATCACCTGGTTCCTGCTGGGCGGCGACCTCTACACGGCGTACACCTTCGTCGCCGTCCCCGCGGCGATCTACGCGGCGGGCGCCTCCGGCTTCTTCGCGGTGCCGTACACGATCCTGGTCTACCCGCTGATCTTCACGTTCCTGCCGCGCCTGTGGTCGGTCTCGCACAAGCACGGGTACGTGACGACCTCGGACTTCGTGCGCGGCCGGTTCGGCTCGAAGGGACTGTCGCTGGCGGTCGCCGTCACCGGCATCCTCGCCACGATGCCGTACATCGCGCTCCAGCTGGTCGGCATCCAGGCCGTGCTGGACGTGATGGGCGTCGGCGGCGGCGAGGACACCAACTGGTTCATCAAGGACCTGCCCCTGCTGATCGCCTTCGGCGTGCTCGCGGCGTACACGTACTCGTCCGGGCTGCGGGCGCCCGCGCTGATCGCGTTCGTGAAGGACACGCTGATCTACATCGTGATCGCGGTCGCCATCATCTACATCCCGATCAAGCTGGGCGGCTTCGACGACATCTTCGCCGCGGCCGGTGACAAGTTCGAGGCGGCGGGAGCGGGCGGCGTGACCCCACCCGACACCGGCCAGTGGACGTACGCCACCCTGGCCCTCGGCTCGGCGCTGGCGCTGTTCATGTACCCGCACTCGATCACCGCCACGCTGTCCTCGCGCAGCCGTGAGGTGATCCGCCGCAACACCACGATCCTGCCGCTGTACTCCCTGATGCTGGGGCTGCTGGCCCTGCTGGGCTTCATGGCGATCGCGGCCGGCATCAAGGTGAGCAACGGCCAGCTCGCCATCCCGCAGCTCTTCGAGGACATGTTCCCGGACTGGTTCGCGGGCGTGGCCTTCGCGGCGATCGGCATCGGCGCGCTGGTCCCGGCGGCCATCATGTCGATCGCGGCGGCCAACCTCTTCACCCGCAACATCTACAAGGACTTCATCAAGCCCGACGCCACGCCGGAACAGGAGACCAAGGTCTCCAAGCTGGTGTCGCTGCTGGTGAAGGTGGGCGCGCTGGTCTTCGTGCTCGGCATGGACAAGACGGTCGCGATCAACTTCCAGCTCCTTGGCGGCATCTGGATCCTGCAGACCTTCCCGGCGCTGGTCGGCGGCCTGTTCACCCGCTGGTTCCACCGCTGGGCGCTGCTGGCCGGCTGGGCGGTCGGCATGGTCTACGGCACGCTCGCGGCGTACGGCGTCTCCTCGCCGACGCAGGCGCACTTCGGCGGCTCGTCGAAGGAGATCCCGGGCATCGGGGAGATCGGGTACATCGGTCTGACGGCGTTCGTGCTCAACGTGCTGGTGACGGTGGTCCTGACCTTCGTCCTCCGCGCGGCCAAGGCCCCCGACGGCATCGACCAGACCAGCCCGGAGGACTACACGGCGGACGCGGGCGACCCGGGCGTGGAGGTGGAGCTGCCGCCGGCGACTGCGGGTTCCGCCCACTGAAGCGCCCCGTGCGGGGCGTGGGGCTGTATCGGTGCGCGGCTCCGCCGCGTGGGCGCGAGCGACCGGACACGCCCCGCGGCGGGCCGCCGAAAAGACGCACAACGGCGGCCCGCAACCGTACACACTCCCCGCATGGACTTTCAGATCCGCCCGGCCCTCCCCACCGAATACACCGCCCTCGGGGAGATCACCGCCACCGCCTACCTCCACGACGGCCTCCTCGACTTCGGTGCGTCCGACGCCTACCTCGAAGAACTCCGCGACGTGGCGAAACGCGCCGCCGCCGCGGAGGTACTGGTGGCCCTGAGGGACGACACCGTCCTCGGCGGAGTCACCTTCGTCCCGTCCGGCGGCCCCATGGCCGACCTCGCCCGCGAGGGAGAGGCCGAGATCCGCATGCTCGCGGTGGCCCACGCGGCCCGCGGCCGCGGCGTCGGCGAGGCCCTCGTCCGCGCCTGCGTCGACCGCGCCCGCGGCGTCGACGGCTGCGAACGCCTGATCCTGTCCACGCAGAGGACCATGCGCGCGGCCCACCGCGTCTACGAACGCCTCGGCTTCGTCCGCACCCCGGACCGCGACTGGAACCCGCTCCCGGAGCCGGACGACATCACGCTCCTCACGTACGAGCTGTCCCTCTGACCCGACAGACACAACATCTGGGGTCACTTTCCTCACGCGGCACAACATGTATGCTCATGCTCGCTGTCGCCGCAGGGGAATCCGGTGCGAATCCGGAACTGTCCCGCAACGGTGTACTCGCGTGTCCGCACGCCAGTCCAGTCCGAGTACCTGCCGACAGTGCGCCCGGCCGTCCGGTCCGGGCGCCTGACGTCCGGGCCTCGTGGAATGGGCCGGTGGACGCGACGCCGCGCGCGCTCGTGAGCTGCCTCCTGCCCTCCGCAAGGCCCCGTGCCGAGCGAGGGAGTGCCCCACATGACCATCGCGCCAGCCGACCCGGTATCACCGGTCGGCCCCGCTCCAGCAACGCCCCCGGTGCCCGAGGACAGGCCCGGCGCCGCACTGCTGCGGACCCTGACCGAACTGACCGCCGACCTCCCCGACGCCGACCCCGGCCGGGTCGCCGCCGCCGCGCTGCGCGGCCGGTCCGCGCATGCCGACGAGCCGGAGCTGCGGGAACTGGCCACGGAGGCCGCGGCCAGCCTGATCTCCGAGGACCCGGCGTACTCGCGGCTGGCCGCCCGGCTGCTGACGCTCACCCTGCGCGCCGAGGCCGCCTCCCAGGGCGTGACCACCTTCACCGAGTCCGTCGCCACCGGCCACCGTGAGGGCCTGATCGCCGACCGTACGGCAGGGTTCGTACGCCGGCACGCGGACCGCCTGGACGCGCTGCTCGACCCCGCCGCCGACGACCGCTTCGGCTACTTCGGACTGCGCACCCTGCACAGCCGCCATCTGCTCCGGCACCCGCACACCCGCAAGGTGATCGAGACGCCGCAGCACTTCCTGCTCCGCGTCGCCGCCGGCCTCGCCGAGGACGACACCCCCGGGTCCGTCGACGAGGTGGCCGCGCTCTACGGCCTGATGAGCCGCCTCGACTACCTCCCCTCCTCCCCCACCCTCTTCAACTCCGGCACCCGGCACCCCCAGATGTCGTCCTGCTACCTCCTGGACTCCCCCAGGGACGAGCTGGACTCGGTCTACGAGCGCTACCTCCAGGTCGCCCGCCTCTCCAAGCACGCCGGCGGCATCGGCATCGCCTACTCCCGCGTCCGCGCCCGGGGTTCACTGATCCGCGGCACCAACGGGCACTCCAACGGCATCGTCCCGTTCCTCAAGACGCTCGACGCCTCGGTCGCCGCCGTCAACCAGGGCGGCCGGCGCAAGGGAGCGGCGGCGGTCTACCTGGAGACCTGGCACGCGGACATCGAGGAGTTCCTCGAACTGCGGGACAACACCGGCGAGGACGCCCGCCGCACCCACAACCTGAACCTGGCGCACTGGATCCCCGACGAGTTCATGCGCCGTGTCGAGGCGGACGCGGGCTGGTCCCTCTTCTCCCCCGCCGACGTCCCCGGACTGACCGACCTCCACGGCGAGGAGTTCGACGCGGCCTACCGGGCGGCCGAGGCGAACGGCCTGGCCCGCAGGACGCTCCCCGCGCGCGAGCTGTACGGCCGTATGATGCGCACCCTCGCGCAGACCGGCAACGGCTGGATGACCTTCAAGGACACCGCCAACCGCACCGCCAACCAAACCGCCGAGCCGGGCCACGTCATCCACTCGTCCAACCTCTGCACGGAGATCCTGGAGGTCACGGACGACGGGGAGACGGCGGTGTGCAACCTGGGCTCCGTCAACCTGGCCGCCTTCGTGACCGGCGAGGCGATGGACTGGGACCGCCTGGACGCGGCCGTCCGCACCGCCGTCACCTTCCTCGACCGGGTCGTCGACATCAACTACTACCCGACCGGACAGGCGGCCCGCTCCAACACCCGCTGGCGCCCCGTCGGCCTCGGCGTGATGGGCCTCCAGGACGTCTTCTTCAAGCTCCGCCTGCCCTTCGACTCCCCCGAGGCCAGGGCCCTGTCCACCCGTATCGCCGAACGGATCATGCTGGCCGCGTACGAGACCTCCGCGGACCTCGCCGAGCGCGGCGGCCCGCTGCCCGCCTGGGAGAAGACCCGTACCGCACGCGGGGTCCTGCACCCCGACCACTACGACGTGGAGCCGGCCTGGCCCGACCGCTGGACCGCCCTGCGCGAGCGCGTCGCCCGCACCGGCCTGCGCAACGCCCTGCTCCTCGCCATCGCCCCGACCGCCACCATCGCCTCCATCGCGGGCGTCTACGAGTGCGTCGAGCCGCAGGTGTCCAACCTGTTCAAGCGCGAGACGCTGTCCGGCGAGTTCCTCCAGGTCAACCCCTACCTGGTGGCCGACCTCAAGCGGCTCGGCGTCTGGGACGCCCGCACCCGCGAGGCCCTGCGCGAGGCGAACGGCTCGGTCCAGGACCTCGACCGGCTCCCCGAGGACGTCCGCCGCCTCTACCGCACCGCCTGGGAACTCCCGCAGCGCGCCCTGATCGACCTGGCCGCCGCCCGCACCCCGTACCTCGACCAGGGCCAGTCCCTGAACCTGTTCCTCCAGACGCCGACCATCGGCAAGCTCTCCTCGATGTACGCGTACGCCTGGAAGCGGGGCCTGAAGACCACGTACTACCTGCGCTCCCGCCCGGCGACCCGCATCGCCCGCGCCGCACAAGCACAAGCACCAGCACAGGCGGCCGTCGCCTGCTCCCTGGAGAACCCCGAGTCCTGCGAGGCCTGCCAGTGAAGACCCGGACGAAGAACCAGACCAAGAACCTGCTCGACCCCGGCTTCGAGCTGACCCTGCGCCCCATGCGCTACCCCGACTTCTACGAGCGCTACCGGGACGCCATCAAGAACACCTGGACCGTGGAGGAGGTCGACCTCCACTCGGACGTCACCGACCTCGCCAAGCTCACCCCCGCCGAGCAGCACCTGATCGGCCGCCTGGTCGCCTTCTTCGCCACCGGCGACTCGATCGTGGCGAACAACCTCGTCCTGACCCTCTACAAGCACATCAACTCCCCCGAGGCCCGGCTCTACCTCTCCCGCCAGCTCTTCGAGGAGGCCGTCCACGTCCAGTTCTACCTGACCCTGCTGGACACCTACCTCCCCGACCCGGACGACCGCGCCGCCGCCTTCGCGGCCGTCGAGAACATCCCCTCGATCCGCGAGAAGGCCGAGTTCTGCTTCAAGTGGATCGACTCGGTGGAGTCGATCGACCGCTTGGAGACCAAGTCCGACCGACGCCGTTTCCTCCTCAACCTCATCTGCTTCGCCGCCTGCATCGAGGGCCTGTTCTTCTACGGGGCCTTCGCCTACGTCTACTGGTTCCGCGGCCGGGGCCTGCTGCACGGCCTGGCCACCGGCACCAACTGGGTCTTCCGCGACGAGACCATGCACATGTCCTTCGCCTTCGACGTGGTCGACACCGTCCGCCAGGAGGAACCCGACCTCTTCGACGACGACCTCCGCCACCAGGTCACCGACATGCTGCGGGAGGCCGTCGAGGCCGAGCTGCAGTTCGCGCGCGACCTGTGCGGTGACGGCCTCCCGGGGATGAACACCGACTCCATGCGGCAGTACCTGGAGTGCGTCGCCGACCAGCGGCTCACCCGCCTCGGCTTCGCCCCGGTGTACGGCTCCGAGAACCCCTTCTCCTTCATGGAGCTGCAGGGGGTCCAGGAGCTGACCAACTTCTTCGAGCGGCGCCCGTCGGCGTACCAGGTGGCGGTGGAGGGTTCCGTCGACCTGGACGAGGACTTCTGAGTCCGCTGCGTCACCGTCGCCGGTTCACCCGGGTACGAGGCACCGCCCCGCACACCCGCCGGCGCACGTTCAGGGGCCCTCGGGCCGCCTGAACGTGCGCGCCGCGTCCGTCAGCGGGGCAGCGCCCGCAGCCGCAGCCGGCGTGGCCGGAGCGTGATGCCGATCCGGGGCCGGGTGTCCGACCCCGGCGCGTGCTCGAACCGGAAGGCGGCGGCGATCACGGCGGTGACCAGCGTCAGCTCGGCCATGGAGAAGTGGTCGCTGGGGCACTTGCGGTTGCCCACGCTGAACGGGGCCATCGCGTACTTGGGCACCTCCCCGCCCCGCCCGTCGAGCCACCGGTCGGGGTCGAACTCCGCGTGCCGCTCGAAGGAGCGCCGGTCGCGCTGGACCGCGTAGGGGCTGTAGATGACGTCCGCCCCGGCCGGGATGCGGTAACCGCCCAGCTCGGTCTCGGCCACCGTCCGGCGGGTCAGGATCCACACGGCGGGATACAGCCGCATGGTTTCGAGAACCATGTTGGCGGTGTGCGTCAGCTGCCGGACGTCCTCGAACGCGACCGGCCGGTCACCGACGACGTCCTTCACCTCGTCGCGGATCCTGTCGCCCAGTTCCGGGTGCTCGGTGAGCACCAGGAGCAACGACATCAGCACGGAGCCGACGGTTTCGCTGCCGGGGGTGAGGATCGCGATGACCTGGTCGTGGATCTCCTGTTCCCCGATGGGCTCGCCATTCTCATCCGTCGCGTCCAGCAAAGCCGTCAGCAAATCGTCCGGTTTCTGACCACTGGCCCGGCGGTCGGCGACGATCTCGTCCACCAGGAGATGCAGATCGGCCAACGCCCGGTTGAATTCGCGGTTGCTCGGCACGGGTATCCGGTAAAGCGGCCCGAGGGGGACGACCATACGCTGGTACATGCCGCTGAACAGGGTCGCGAGGTCGGTGCATATCCGTTCGGCACGGTCATCCATGTAAGTGCCGCGCATCAGGCAGCGGGCGGAAATCCGGACGGCCACCCGGAAGGACTCCGAGGTGATGTCGAGGACCTGGCCGGAACTCCAGCGCCGCACCAGCGCGTACGCCTCCTCGGCCATGACCGGCCCGTAGGCGGGGATCGCGTCGAGCCGGAACGCGGGCTGGATGGTGCGCCGCTGACGCCGGTGCGTCGGACCGTTGGCGGTGGCCACCCCCTTCTTGCCGAGCAGGCTCTCCAGAGATTCCCAGAGCGGGCCGGCGATGACGTAGTCGGGGCTGAGCGCCAGGGCCCCGGTGAGGTGCGGGGCGGTGACGGCGTACACCGTCTTGGGGCCGAGGCGGATGCGGACCACGTCGCCGTGGTCGCGGAGCTGGTCCATGAAGGCCAGCGGGTCCCGGACGAGCTTGAGGCCGTGGCCGAGCAGCGGCAGGCCGCCGCCGGCCAGGGGCGGTTCGGTCGCCGCCGTGGTGGTGCGGGGGTTCACTGACTCGACGGTCATTTCTCACCTGCCGCTGTGTTGAGGACGTCTTCGCTGTGCACGTCTGCGCTGTGCACGTCTCCATTGGTGACGTACGGGGGTGTGGACCGGTCGTCCCAGTTGTCGACGGCGTACCGGCCGGACTCGTGGTGGAACCAGTAGACGGAACTGAACCAGTTCCGCATATTGCCCACACAGGCGTGCACGGCATTACTGAGTTCTTTTCCGCGTACGGTCCCGTCGGCGAGTCCGTCGGCGAACCGCAGCGCGTCCCGCTCGGCCGCGATGAATTCCACGACGCATTCCCGCACGCGCCGCCTCAGCTCCTCCATCGCCTCTTCGAGAGTCAGCCCCTCATGGATGATGAGACTGATTCCGAGATTGTGCACCTCGGCTCCGGCCAATTCCTTCGGCAATGAGCAAAGGTCGTTGTACCAGGCGGCGAATTCCTGGCTCAGCAGCGCCGCCCGCCGGTATGCCGGGTGTTTCCGCACGGCGTCCGGGAGTTCGAGGCCCGCGCTCGGCTCCAGCAGATCCGTCCAGATCCAGTGCGCGAAGGTGAGCCGGCGCAGCTCCAGGTACGCGTCGACGCGCGGCACCACGCCGTGCGTCCGGTTGTGGAACTCGCGGTCGTAGGCGTCGATCACCGCGTGGAAGTGCCGGGCGAACCGGGCGTTCCACGTCCCCGGCAGGAACGAGTACAGCCGCTCCACGCTGTCCGCGAACCCGGCCACCAGAGCGTCCTCGTGGTGCAGGTGGTCCCGGGGGGAGTCGAGTGCCGTGTGCAGCCGGTCGCGCAGCCGCCGCCAGGCGGGCGCGCGCCCGTGGACGATGTCGCGGTCGTGCCGGTCGTCCCAGACGAAGAACCAGGCGCTGTAGTCCGCTATCGCCTGGAGCACCTCGTCGGGCGCGCCCAGGTAGTACCCGGCCATGAGGTCGGTGTAGCACAGGCCATCGGCATATTCCGCGACCTTGTCCGCGGGCATCAGCCGCTTTTCCAGGAGCCACCCACGGGTGTTCTCCTGAAGCTTTGGCCAATACTCGTGGAGGCGCCGGGGAAATGCCGCTTCGACCAGGGGAAGGGAGAGTGAGGGTGGGACCGCCACCTCGGTCGGTGTCGATGTGGTGCCGGTTGGGAAAGCAAGCACGAACTAGCCCCTCTCAGCCGCCGGAGACGCGCGCCTCCGCATGCCGAGCGCGCGCCCTTGCGTATCACCGCACTACCATTCAGCCCTAGAACTGACCGGGTTGGGAACGGATTTGCCTCATTCGCCACCCGCGGCGCCGGAATTCTCCTGGTGTGTGGCGGCTTCAGGGAACACGCGCGCGAACGGCGCCTGTTCCGGGGGATGTTCCCGAACAGACGCCGTTCGAAAGGTCCGGCAGGTCCGAAAGGTTCGCAAGAACCGGAGGGATCAGAAGGCTCGGATGGGCGGACCGGGACGGATGGTGGTCCGTTTCAGTCGTTCGCGACCACGGGGTAGCGCGGCTCGTTCTCGGCCATCTGCCGCAGCGCGTCCTTGCGCTCCCGCTTGGACAGCCGGTCGATGTACAGGTACCCGTACAGGTGGTCGGTCTCGTGCTGCAAACACCGTGCGAAGTAGCCGGTGCCGCGCACCTTGACCGGGTTGCCCTTCTCGTCCTGCCCGGTCACCTCGGCGTAGTCGGGGCGGGCCAGCGGCGCGTACGCGGTCGGCACCGACAGGCAGCCCTCGTTGCTGTCGTCCAGGCGGCGCCGCTCGGCGGGCAGCTCGACCAGCTCGGGGTTGCAGACGACGCCGACGTGCCGGACGCCCTCGTCGTCGGGGCAGTCGTAGACGAAGACCTTGAGGTCGACACCGATCTGGTTGGCGGCGAGGCCGACGCCCTCGGCGGTGCGCTGGCTGGCGAACATGTCCGCGACCAGCTGCTGGAACTCCTCGCCGAAGTCGGTGACGTCCCGGCACTCCTTGTGCAGCACCGGGTTACCGACCACCGTGATCGGCCGCGAGGTCCCGCGCTCCCGCCAGGCGGCCTCACGCTCCTCGCAGTCCTCCGTGTCGACGACGTACCCCTCGTCATCCACGGGAAGCACGCCCACGTGCTGCTGATCGGTGTCCTGCTGCGCCATGACGGACGTACGCCTTCCTCAGTGAAACCCGGGTTCGATGCTCGATACAGGGTAAAGGGCAGCGCGCCCCGACAGGGGCGCGGGACTGTGTCCGTATGCGGCTCCGCCGCGCGGGCGCGACAAGCCACGACGCACCCGCGGCTAACAGACTTCCTCGAGATCCCGCCAGTCCCGAGAATCCGGACTGTCGGCAACCCACCCGTCCAACAACCCCCGCACCAAAGAAGCCGGCGCCGCCACCCCGCACTCCCGCTCGGGAACCCACAGCTGCCCGTCCGTCCGGTGCCCGAGCGGCCCCGGATGCCCCGGCTCGCTGTGGTCGTGCGGGTCGAGGTGCTCCCCGTCGCCCTCGTCGGACGGCATCCGGGACTCCGAGCACATCCGGCACAGCAGCCGCACCGACGACGACCAGTCCTCGGCCGCGAAGCCCGCGTCGGCGGCGAGCTGCTCCAGCGCGTCCCGGTCGGCCTCGGTGGCCGCCTCCAGGAGCACCACCCAGGTCGGCACGGGCGACGGCGCCCACAGCTCGATCTCGTCGAAGACCGGGTAGGCGTGCCCGGCGGCGGTGGTCCGCTCGCCGTGCGGGACTCCGTCGTGCAGCACGACCTCGCCCCAGCGCCGCCCGGACGACGGCAGCGGGATCGACAGCACCTCGATGCGGGCGGGATCCAGCCGCCGGCCCCACACCACCTCGGCCTCGCCCTCGGGAGAGAGCCGTACGGCGGCGCTGCCCAGCTCCATGCCGAGCGGTTCACCGGCGTCGGTCGCGTCGCCGGGGAGCCGCAGTCCGTACGCCTGCCAGGCCCGGCGGGCCAGCGGCCAGTCCTGCAGGGCGGTCGCGGCGATGCCGACGTTCCACCAGTCGGGAGCCCCGGCGTCCCGGTCCAGGAGGGCGACGGCCCTGAGGCCGGCCGTCCGGGCCTGCTCCCAGTCGTGCCGGAACTTGTGCAGCAGGGCGAGGTTGAACCACGACTCCGACAGCCACGGCTCCAGGTCGGCGGCCCGCGTCAGCAGCGCCCCCGCGTCCTCGTACCTGCCGTCACCGATCAGGGTGAACGCGCGGTCGGTGGCCTGCCGCCAGGAGGCGGAGGGCCGGTGCCGTCCCTTGCCGAAGATCCTCACGATTCCCGCCTGCCAGTTCCGTTCTGTGGGCTGGCTGTGCCTTTTCCGCCCCCCGGACACCCTCTCCTGCGCATCAAACCACGTACGGCTGGAGAGGCGCTCATTACCCATGGGTTACCCAGCCGCGCGGGAGGTAAGACCGCGGCGGGACACGGCGAGCGACCTCGCCATGTCCCGCCGCTTAACTCCATCGAGTGACGCGTGCGTCGATCAGGTTTCCTGCTCCTGGGGCCGTGCGACCGCCACGTCGTGCTCGGGGACGGACTCCCCGGACCGGATCAGCTCGATCCGTCCCATGACCTTGGAGCGCAGGTCACCGGGGACGTCGTCCTGCCCGCAGCACCGCTTGACCAGCTTCTTGACGGCCTGCTCCAGACCGTACTTCTCCAGGCACGGCGAGCATTCCTCGAAGTGCGTCTCGAACTTGGTGCACTCCGTGTCCGGCATCTCTTTGTCGAGGAACTCGTAGAGATGATCGAGGATTTCGCTGCAATCCGTCTCGTGCGGCTCTCCGCAGCTCATGACCCCGAGCCTTTCGCTTCGTTCGACTCTCCGGCGCCGGCCGGGACCAGTCCGCGGTCACGGGCGTAGTCCTCCAGCATGCCGCGCAGCTGGCGGCGCCCCCGGTGCAGCCGTGACATCACGGTCCCGATGGGTGTCCCCATGATGTCCGCGATCTCCTTGTAGGCAAAGCCCTCGACATCCGCCAGATACACGGCGATGCGGAATTCCTCGGGGATCGCCTGGAGCGCCGACTTCACGTCCGAGTCGGGCAGGTGGTCGAGCGCCTGCGACTCGGCGGAGCGCAGACCGGTCGACATGTGCGACTCGGCGCGGGCGAGCTGCCAGTCCTCGATCTCCTCGGCCGCACTGCGCTGAGGTTCGCGCTGCTTCTTGCGGTAGGAGTTGATGAAGGTGTTGGTGAGGATCCGGTAGAGCCATGCCTTGAGATTGGTGCCCTCGCGGAACTGGTGGAAGGACGCGTACGCCTTGGCGTACGTCTCCTGCACCAGGTCCTCCGCGTCGGCCGGGTTGCGCGTCATGCGCAGCGCGGCCGAGTACATCTGGTCGAGGAACTCGAGCGCGTCCCGCTCGAAGCGCGCGCTGCGCTCGGCGGTCGTCTCCGTGCTCGCACCACCCCGGCCCTCGGGCTGCTCCGCCTGGCCGTTGTCGGTCCCTGCGTCGGTACCGGTGACCGGACCCACCTCCTCCACTGCCGTCACGGAACCGAATCCGGTCCCGCTCGAATCGGAGGATAGACGACTTCCCGGTCCGCCCGCCGCCCGGACGGGGGCGGTCTTCGCCGCGTGCAGCACCGACCACTCCAGGTCGGGGCGGCTGCCACGGGCGGAAATCGATTCTGCCGGGCGCAGCCCGTCCACGGGGTGGTGGTGGGAGACGGGCGGGCAGAAGGTCGAACCCATGCGGCGGACTTCCTCTCCTACGGCTGCGGTGCTGGGGCACCAGCACGTACGACCCTCACAACAGCCGCCGGCCGCCGGTCATTCCCTGGAGTTCACTCCAGTGAGCCGGTCCACTTCACGACCGCGTCCGTGATCACCGCGAGTGCCTCGTCCTGGGTGAGCGGGGCCCGCTTGGGGACCGCGAAGCCGTGATCGCCGTAGGGGACCTCGGTCAGTTCGTACGGGCCGTCCGGGAACTCCGCCGGCCTGCCGAACGGGTCGTTGCCGCCCTGTACGACGAGGGTGGGCACGCCGGCGCCGAGCAGTTCGCCGGCGCGGGACTTCTCCGGCTTGCCCGGCGGGTGCAGCGGGAAGCCGAGCGCGAGGACCGCGCGGGCGCCCAGTTCGGTGGCGGTGCGGCAGGCGACGCGGGCGCCGGCGCTGCGGCCCCCGGCGATCACCGGCAGACCGGGGGCGGTGAGCGCGGGCCACAGGCCCCGCCAGCCGGTGTCCAGGGACTTCGGCGCGGGCGCCAGCTTCCTGCCGGCCACCCGCCAGGGCTGCTCGACGAGGGCGACGGTGACGCCGTGCGCGGGGAGGGCGGCGGCGAGGGCCGCCAGGTCGCGGGCCTCGACGCCGCCGCCGGCGCCGTGGCCCAGGGCGAGGACCAGCCGGGCGTCGCGCGCGGGGTGCCAGGTGATGCGGGCGGTTCCCGCTTCCGTCTCGGTGGTCTCTTCCGTAACCGTCACATCAGGAGTCACATCAGAAGAGTGTGCCCTCCTCCGGTCCCTCCAGCTCCTTCAGCAGCTCCGGTCCGTTGTTGCGGACGTTGCTGACGGCGGTGGTGACCGGGTAGGCGCGCATCAGGCCCTCGGGTGGCGGGGCGAGCAGCGCGCGCAGGTCGTCCGGGTCGGTGCGGGCCGGGTCGAGCCAGGCGTCCCAGCGGTCCGGGGTCAGCATCAGCGGCATCCGGGGGTGGATCTCGGCCAGCGCGTGCGGGCCCTCGGCGGGCGCGACGGCCAGCGGGGCCGTCTCGGCCTCCGTGGTGATCACCGAGCAGGTCACCCACCAGGCCGACGGGTGGTCGTCCGGCAGCGTACGGTCCCGCCAGAACTCGTACAGCCCGGCCATCGCGAAGACGGACCCGTCGGCCGGGGTCACGAAGTAGGGCTGCTTGCGGGGCCGCTTCTTCTTGCCCTCGACCTCCAGGTCCCGCTCCTGCTTGCCGGTGACCCACTCGTAGTAGCCGTCGGCGGGCAGGACGCAGCGGCGGGTGGCGAAGGCACGGCGGAAGGACGGCTTCTCGTGCACGGTCTCCGCGCGGGCGTTGATCATCCGGGCGGCGCCCTCGGGCGTCCTGGACCAGGAGGGGACCAGCCCCCACCGCAGCTTCCGCATCTGGCGAACCGGCCGGGGGTCGGCGGCGTCTTTGAGGGGGCGGTCGAGGACGGCGTAGACCTCTTTTGTAGGGGCCACGTTGTAATCCGGCTCCAGAACCGTCTCTTCCGGCTCCCACTTCTCGATCTCAAAGACTCCTGCGAGATCCTCGGGTCCACGACTCGCCGCATACCGTCCGCACATACGTGCAACACTGCCAGATTCCGCCGGACCGGAGGGGCCCTCACCGCACATGGACAGCACCACAGCCACCTCGCTCTGGGACGAGATCACCGGTACCCAGCCCGACCCCGACCTGTGGGTGGTGATCGCCACCCTGGTCGCCGCGCTGGTGGTCGTCGTGCCCCACCGGCCGTGGCGGATAGCGCGCAACGCCATCACCATCGCGCACGAGGGCGGGCACGGGCTGGTGGCGCTGCTCACCGGCCGGCAGCTCACCGGCATCCGCCTGCACTCGGACACCAGCGGCCTCACCGTCAGCCGCGGCAAGCCGACCGGGCTCGGCATGATCCTGACCGCGGCGTCCGGCTACACCGCTCCCCCGCTGCTGGGCCTGGGCGGCGCCGCGCTGCTGGGCGCGGGGCGCATCACGCTGCTGCTGTGGCTGGCGACCGCGCTGCTGCTGGCCCTGCTGGTGATGATCCGCAACGCCTACGGGGCGCTGACCGTGGTCGTCACCGGCGGGCTCTTCGTCGTGGTGTCGTGGCTGGCCGGTCCGCAGGTGCAGGCGGCGTTCGCGTACGCGGTGGTGTGGTTCCTGCTGCTCGGCGGGGTGCGCCCGGCGTTCGAGCTGCAGGCGAAGCGGTCCCGGGGCGGCGCCGGGGACTCGGACGCGGACCAGCTGGCCCGGCTCACGCACGCCCCGGCGGGGGTGTGGTTCTTCCTGTTCCATATGGTGTCCCTGTGCTCGCTGCTCGGCGGGGGCCGCTGGCTGCTGGAGCTGTGAGACGGCGCCTGACGTGCCTGACGCGGTGAGACCGGATGCATATATGCATGGCACGTACCATGACGGTGTTTCGGTCTGGTTTCGCCACTTTTGATCAAGATCTCCGATCGCTCTCAGCCACTAAAGTGGGCCCCATGACGCTGAACCCCGCGCACACCGCCCTCTGGCCCGCCCCGCACGCGAGCGGAGCCGTCGACGCGACCGTCCACGTGCCCGGGTCCAAATCGGTCACCAACCGCGCCCTGGTGCTCGCCGCCCTCGCCTCCGAGCCCGGCTGGCTGCGCCGCCCGCTGCGCTCCCGGGACACCCTGTTGATGGCGGGCGCGCTGCGCGAGCTGGGCGTGGGCATCGAGGAGGGCGTCGGACCGGACGGCACCGGAGAGTTCTGGCGGGTCATCCCGGCGGGCCTGCGCGGCCCGGCCACCGTCGACGTCGGCAACGCCGGCACCGTGATGCGCTTCCTGCCCCCCGTCGCCACCCTCGCCGACGGCCCGGTCCGCTTCGACGGCGACCCGCGTTCCTACGAGCGTCCGCTGCACGGCGTGATCGACGCGCTGCGTGCCCTCGGCGCCCGCATCGACGACGACGGCCGCGGCGCCCTGCCGCTGACCGTGCACGGCAGCGGTGCCCTGGAGGGCGGCCCGGTGGCGATCGACGCCTCCTCGTCGTCGCAGTTCGTCAGCGCCCTGCTGCTCTCCGGCCCCCGGTTCAACCAGGGCGTCGAGGTCCGGCACACGGGCTCCGCGCTGCCCTCGATGCCGCACATCCGGATGACCGTCGACATGCTGCGCTCGGTCGGCGCCCAGGTCGACACCCCCGAGTCGGGCGGCGAGCCGAACGTCTGGCGGGTGACGCCGGGCGCGCTGCTCGGCCGTGACCTGACCGTCGAGCCGGATCTGTCCAACGCCCAGCCGTTCCTCGCGGCGGCGCTGGTGACCGGCGGCAAGGTCACGATCCCGGACTGGCCGGCCCGTACCACCCAGCCCGGCGACCGGCTGCGCGAGATCTTCACCGAGATGGGCGGTTCCTGCGAACTGACCGACTACGGCCTGGTCTTCACCGGATCGGGTGCCGTGCACGGCATCGACGTGGACCTCTCCGAGGTCGGCGAGCTGACCCCGGGCATCGCGGCCGTCGCCGCCCTCGCCGACTCCCCCTCGACCCTGCGCGGCGTCGCCCACCTGCGCCTGCACGAGACGGACCGGCTGGCCGCGCTCACCAAGGAGATCAACGAGCTGGGCGGCGACGTCACCGAGACCGCCGACGGCCTGCACATCCGCCCCCGCCCGCTGCACGGCGGGACCTTCCACACCTACGAGGACCACCGCATGGCCACCGCCGGCGCGATCCTCGGCCTGGCGGTGAAGGACGTGGTGATCGAGAACGTGGCGACGACGGCGAAGACCCTGCCGGACTTCCCCGACCTGTGGACCGGGATGCTCGGGGCGTAAGGGACGCGGGAAAAGCCATGCGCCGTTACGGCAAGCACACCGACGAGGACGACATCCGCACCCGGCCGGGCCGACGCAACACCCGGCCGAGGACCAACATCCGCCCCAAGCACGAGGACGCCGCCGAGGGCATGGTCCTCACCGTCGACCGGGGTCGGCTGACCTGCCTCGTCGAGGGCCGTACGGTCATGGCGATGAAGGCCCGCGAACTGGGCCGCAAGGCGGCGGTGGTCGGCGACCGGGTCGCCCTGGTCGGCGACATGTCCGGAGCCAAGGACACCCTGGCCCGCATCGTCCGCATCGAGGAGCGCACCTCGGTGCTGCGCCGCACCGCGGACGACGACGACCCCTTCGAGCGGGTGGTGGTCGCCAACGCCGACCAGCTCGCGATCGTGACCGCCCTCGCCGACCCCGAGCCCCGCCCCCGCCTCATCGACCGCTGCCTGGTCGCGGCGTTCGACGGCGGCCTCACCCCGCTCCTGGTGCTGACCAAGTCGGACCTGGCCCCGCCGGACGACCTGTTGGAGCTGTACGGCGCCCTGGACATCCCCTACGTCGTCACCAGCCGCGAGGAGCTGGCGGACGGCGACGCCGCCGACCGGGTCCGCGACCATCTCACCGGCAAGATCACCGCGTTCGTCGGCCACTCCGGCGTCGGCAAGACCACGTTGGTCAACGCGCTGGTCCCGGATGACCGGCGGCGTTCCACGGGCCATGTGAACGCGGTGACGGGACGCGGCCGGCACACCACCACCTCGGCACTGGCGCTGCCGCTCGCGGCCCCCGACAGCTGGGTCGTCGACACCCCGGGCGTACGGTCGTTC
Organism: Streptomyces sp. ISL-12; assembly: GCF_018614415.1. Lineage (GTDB taxonomy): Bacteria > Actinomycetota > Actinomycetes > Streptomycetales > Streptomycetaceae > Streptomyces. The sequence goes on along the minus strand of NZ_JAGGOO010000065.1, from coordinate 18,839 downwards.
GGCCTGAACCACGTCGACCCGTCGCGCGTGATCCACGCCTTCCCGGACCTGGAGCCGGGGACGGAGGGCTGTCCGCGCGCGTGCGGTCACGACGAGCCGGACTGCGCCCTGGACGCCTGGGTGGCCGAGGGCCACGCGGACCCGGCGCGGCTGTACTCGCTGCGCCGGCTGCTGGCGACGCGGGAGCGGAAGGAAGGCGACTGACCTTCACGTTGTTTGCGGGGGCGTGGTGCCGGTAAGTGCATAATCGCACCCAAGCCGGAACCAAGCACGGGCAAAGCGGTCACGGTACCTGGGACCACGGGACGACGGGGACTACTGGAGGACGACACATGGCGTGGCTGCTGGTCATAGTGGCCGGGTTGCTGGAGACCGGGTTCGCCGTGTGTCTGAAGCTGTCCCACGGCTTCACGCGGCTGTGGCCGACCATCGCCTTCGCCGCCTTCGCGCTGGGCAGCTTCGGCCTGCTGACCCTCTCCCTGAAGAAGCTCGACGTCGGCCCCGCCTACGCCGTGTGGACCGGTATCGGCGCGGCGGGCACCGCGATCTACGGCATGGTCTTCCTCGGCGACCTGGTGTCGACCCTGAAGATCGTCTCGATCAGCCTGGTCATCCTCGGCGTCATCGGACTCCAGCTGTCGGGTTCCTCGCACTGACCCCCGGCTCCCGGCGAGCCGTCACGCCGTCAACCGCCGCGGCAGCGCCGTCCGTACGAGGTCGGCCACCCCGCCCTCGGCCGGCGGCGCGGCGACGCAGGACAGGGCGAGCCGGACGACGAGTTCGCAGACCCGGGACAGGTCGGCGGCGTCTGTCCGAGCCTTCGCGGGAGTGCTCCCGGCCAGGGTCGCCGCCGCCCGGTCGCGCACGAGCGCCACGAGGTCACCGGGCGAGGGCAGCGGCCCGTCCGCCCGGCGCTGGGCCGGGACCGGGGCGGTGGAGGCCACCGTCGCCGGCGCCGGCGACGGCAGCCGCGCCTCCCAGCAGCCGGTGAGCAGGGCCCGTACCAGCGCGTTGCGGCGGGCGGCCGCGGTGGTCCACTCGGCGGCGGCGGTGAGCCGCGCGTCGGGACCGCCGGGGCAGGCGAGGGCGCGGTCCACCCCGGCCAGGAAGCCGTCCGCCTCCCTGCGCACCAGCGCCCGCGCGAGCCCCTCCTTGCCGCCGAACTCGTTGTAGAGCGTCTGCCGGGACACCCCGGCCGAGGCGGCCACGTCCACCATGCGCACCGCGGACCAGGGCCGGCGGGCCAGCGCCGCGCCGGCGGCGTCGAGCAGGGACTCCCGCGCTGCGGGCATCGTCGCCTCCCCAGGAGCGAGCGGCTCTGCGGCACAGGTTCGACGCGCCCCCGGGCACTGTCAAGGGTCCGCGCGCCCGCCCTCGGGACACCCCGGGCCACCCGGTGGACCGGCGGCCCTGTTGGCCCGTCCCGGCCCTCGGCCGATACGGTTGCCGCATGCCCGACTACCTGGACGACCTCCGCCTGGCCCACGTCCTCGCGGACGCCGCCGACGCGACGACCATGGACCGCTTCAAGGCCCTCGACCTCAAGGTCGAGACCAAGCCGGACATGACGCCGGTCAGCGAGGCGGACAAGGCCGCCGAGGAGCTGCTGCGCGGCCACCTCCAGCGGGCCCGCCCGCGGGACGCGGTGCTCGGCGAGGAGTACGGCGTGGAGGGCACCGGTCCCCGCCGCTGGGTGATCGACCCGATCGACGGCACCAAGAACTACGTCCGCGGCGTCCCGGTCTGGGCCACGCTGATCTCCCTGATGGAGGCGGGTGAGGGCGGCTACCAGCCCGTCGTCGGCGTCGTCTCCGCGCCCGCCCTGGGCCGCCGCTGGTGGGCGGTGAAGGACCACGGCGCCTTCACCGGCCGCAGCCTGACCTCGGCCACCCGGCTGCACGTCTCCAAGGTGTCCGGGCTCTCCGACGCCTCCTTCGCGTACTCCTCGCTCAGCGGCTGGGAGGAGCAGGGCCGCCTCGACGGCTTCCTGGACCTGACCCGCAAGGTGTGGCGCACGCGCGCGTACGGCGACTTCTGGCCGTACATGATGGTTGCGGAAGGGGCGGTCGACCTGTGCGCGGAGCCGGAGCTGTCGCTGTGGGACATGGCCGCCCCCGCGATCGTCGTCACCGAGGCCGGCGGCACCTTCACCGGCCTCGACGGCCGCCCGGGGCCGCACAGCGGCAACGCGGCGGCGTCCAACGGGCTGCTCCACGACGAGCTGCTGCGCCACCTGGAGGGGCGGCACTGACCGAGGGGGGAAGCAGGAGCGGGGCCGCACCCTTGTTTACCTTCGCTTTACCTGCCACTCTGAGGGTCCCCCCATTTGTGAATTTGTGAATCCATGAACTACCTCATGGGTTTCACAGGAGTGGCTCACCAGGAGGTGGCTCCGCCCATGCTCGTCCGCGACGCCATGAGCACGGTCGTCCTCACCATCGGTCCCGACCACACGCTGCGCCAGGCCGCCGCCCTGATGGCCGCCCGGCGCGTGGGCGCGGCCGTCGTCCACGACCCCGACGCCGAGGGCATCGGCATCCTCACCGAGCGCGACATCCTCAACTCCGTCGGCCGGGGCCAGGACCCGGACGCCGAGCGCACCCACGCCCACACCACCGGCGACGTCGTGTTCGCCGCGCCGTCCTGGACGCTGGAGGAGGCGGCGCTGGCGATGACGCGCGGCGGCTTCCGCCACCTCATCGTCCTGGACCGCGGCGAGCCGGCCGGCATCGTCTCGGTCCGCGACATCATCCGCTGCTGGACACCGGCCCACGTACCCGCCTGAACAGACGAAACGGGCCGGACCCCCCGCAGGGGTTCCGGCCCGCCGCCACGACAAGCGGTCCAGTGCTGTCAGCCGCGCAGGGCCTGGACCGCGGCCTCCAGCCGCTTGCCGAAGTCCTCGTCCGCCTGACGGAAGTTGTTGATCGCGCGCTCGGCGATGTCGTCGCGCGTGACCCCTGAGATGGCGTTCGCCAGGTTCTTGACCAGGCGCTCCTTCTCGTCCTCCGACATCAGGCGGTACAGGTTGCCCGCCTGGACGAAGTCGTTGTCCTCGGCGTGCACCGGGGTCACGGTCTCGCCGGTGACACCGGTGACCTGCACGCCCTGCCACAGCGCGCGGTCCGTCTGGAACGGGCCGCCGAAGCTGTTCGGCTCGTAGTTCTTCGCGCCCTTGTGGCGGCCGTCGTACAGGTAGCCGTCACGGGAGTGGGTGCGCGCCTCGGTGGCGTGCGGGCGGTTCACCGGCAGGTGGTCGGCGTTGATGCCGACGCGGTAGCGGTGGGCGTCGCCGTAGGCGAAGAGGCGGCCCTGGAGCATCTTGTCCGGGGACGGGCCGATGCCGGGCACGAAGTGCGCCGGGGAGAAGATCGACTGCTCGACCTCGGCGAAGATGTTCTCCGGGTTGCGGTTGAGCTCCATCTTGCCGAACCAGACGATCGGGTAGTCCGCGTGCGGCCACACCTTGGTCAGGTCGAACGGGTTGAAGCGGTAGGTCGCCGCCTCGGCCACCGGCATGATCTGCACGCCGACGGTCCAGGACGGGAAGTCACCGCGCTCGATCGCCTCGCGCAGGTCGCGCTGGTGCGAGTCGGGGTCCTTGCCCGCGAGGACCTCGGCCTCCTCGGCGGTCAGGTTCTTGATGCCCTGGTCCGTCTTGAAGTGGTACTTGACCCAGAAGGCCTCGCCGGCCTCATTGTTCCACTGGTAGGTGTGCGAGCCGAAGCCGTCCATGTGGCGGTACGAGGCGGGGATGCCGCGGTCGCCGAACAGCCAGGTCACCTGGTGGGTGCTCTCCGGGCTCAGACCCCAGAAGTCGAAGACGTTGTCCGCCTCCTGCGAGCCCGTGTACGGGTCGCGCTTCTGGGTGTGGATGAAGTCGGGGAACTTGATCGCGTCCCGGATGAAGAAGACCGGGGTGTTGTTGCCGACGAGGTCGTAGTTGCCCTCTTCGGTGTAGAACTTCACCGCGAAGCCGCGCGGGTCGCGCACCGCGTCCGCCGCACCCAGGTTGCCGGCCACGGTGGAGAAGCGGAGGAAGACCTCCGTCTCCTTGCCGACCTCGGAGAGGAAGGCGGCGCGGGTGTACTTGGTGACGTCCGCGGTGACCTTGAAGGTGCCGTAGGCACCGGCGCCGCGGGCGTGCACGACACGCTCCGGGATGCGCTCGCGGTTGAAGTGGGCCAGCTTCTCCAGAAGGAGCTGGTCCTGGACGAGCACCGGGCCACCGACACCGGCCGTCTCGCTGTTCTGGTTGTCGGCGACCGGAGCGCCGGCCTCCGTAGTAAGCGGTCCCTGAGTCACGTGGGCCTCCTGGCCATTCTTGCTGTTCCTGTCCCTTGGCCGAAGCCGTTGCCGATCCTACAATGGACAATGTCTAAGTCAAGTAAGACTCCAAAGTCACACTGGTTCGGGATCTTGTCCCCCTGGCTGTTAGGCTGGTTCGCATGAGTGACCTACTGGAACGGCTGCGTGGACGCGGATGGCGTATGACCGCCCAGCGGCGCGTGGTGGCCGAGGTCCTGGACGGCGAGCACGTCCACCTGACGGCCGACGAGGTGCACGCCCGTGCCGTCACGAAACTCCCGGAGATCTCCAGAGCCACCGTGTACAACACCCTCGGCGAGCTGGTCACGCTCGGCGAGGTGCTGGAAGTCGCGACGGACAAACGCGCCAAGCGCTACGACCCGAACGCCCACCAGCCCCACCACCACCTGGTCTGCGCCCAGTGCGGCGCGATACGCGACGTCCACCCGGCGGGCAACCCGCTGGCCGACCTCCCCGACTCGGAGCGCTTCGGCTTCACGGTGTCGGACGTCGAGGTGACCTACCGCGGCATCTGCCCGAACTGCGCGGCAGCCTGACCCTCCGCTGTCCCCGGCACCTGTTCGGTGCCGGGGTTTTTCACGTCCGTACGTCCGGCCCGGGGTAGGGCGGGGCGGAGCGGAGCGGGGAAACGCATCGAGGGCCGGAACCCTTTTCGGATTCCGACCCTCGATGATCAGTAGCGGGGACAGGATTTGAACCTGCGACCTCTGGGTTATGAGCCCAGCGAGCTACCGAGCTGCTCCACCCCGCGGCGATGAATGAAACATTACGTCAAGGTCGCGGACGGAAGCAAATCGGGTGACGTGGGCGCGGACGGCGCACAGGCCCGCGCCTCACGCCTCACCACGCGCCCGCCTCACGCCCCACACCCCATCCCTCACCCCTACGTCCCACTGTTCACGCACACCGCAGGCCCCCGGCCTCACGCCGACAGCTCCTCCCGCAGCGCGTCCCGCAGCCGTGCCGCCCGCTGGGCGACTTCCCTGGGGCCCAGGGTGACCGCGCGGTCGGCCCAGCGCTGGCCTTCGGAGAGCTCCCCGCGGCGGGCGTAGACCAGGGCGAGACGCAGCGCCGCCCGGCCGTGGCCCGCGTCGGCCGCCCGGGTCCACCACAGAGCCGCCTCCGGCTCGCTGCCCTCGCGGGCCAGCAGCAGCCCGAGGTTGAAGGCGCCGTTGCGGGAGCCCGCCTCGGCCGCCGCCCGGTACCAGCGGGCGGCCTCCACGACGTCGCCGCGCGCCGCGGCCAGCATCCCGACCCGGACCTGGGCCCGGCGGTGGCCCTGGCCGGCCGCCCGCTCGTACCACTCCTCGCACTCGGTCTTCTCGTGCGCCGGCTCGCCCAGCTCGTGCGCGGGCTCCGGCGGCCGGCGGGCGTCGAGCAGCGTGGCCAGCCGGTACGCGGCCTCCGCGCTGCCGCCCCCGGCCGCGCACCGCAGGTGCCGCTCGGCCTCCTGCTCGTCCCCGTCCCGCAGCCGGGCCATCCCGACCTGGAGGGCGGCCTCGGCGTGCCCGGCGGAGGCGGCCCGCTCGTACCAGCGCAGCGCCTCCTCGTCCGCCCCGCGGCCGGCGTACAGGATGCCGAGGTTGAAGGCGGCGTCGACGCTGCCGGCCTCGGCCGCCTTGGAGAACCAGGGCTCGGCCCCGGTCCGGTCGCCGCCCTGGAGCAGCAGAATGGCCAGCGCGTTGGCGGCCTCCCGGTGTCCGGCGTAGGCCGCGCGCCGGTACCACTGCTCGGCCTGCTGGGTGCGCCCCTGCTCGGCACAGAGCAGGCCGAGGTTGTAGGCGCCGTTGTCGTCGCCCGCGTCCAGCGCCGCCCGGTACCAGCGCTCGGCGGTCTGCGGCTCGCCCCGCTCGGCGTGCAGCGCGCCCAGCGCGTTGGCGGCGTTGCCGTCGCCCTCCTGCGCGGCCCGCAGCCACCACACGGCGGCGCTCTCGGTGTCCCCGGCGTCCCGCAGCAGGAAGCCCAGCGCGCAGGCGGCGCGCGCCTCACCGTCCTTGGCGGAGGTCAGGTACCAGCGCCCGGCCTCCTTCAGCTCGCCCCGCCGCTCCAGGATCGTCCCGAGGTGCAGCGCGGCCCGCCGGTGCCCGCGGGCCGCCGCCTGCCGGTACCACTGCTCGGCCTCCTCGGCCGCCCGCGCGGCATCCTCACCCCCGGGCTCCTCGGCGCTGCGCCGGTCCAGGGTCCGGGCCAGCCGGTACGCGGCCTCCCGGTGCCCCCGCTCGGCGGCCACCCGCATCCAGCGCTCGGTCGCGGTGTCGCCGCGGTGCTCCAGCAGGTCGGCGAGGGCGTAGGCACCGAGGACGTGCCCCTGTTCGGCGGACTGGCGCAGCCAGTACTCGGCGGCGGGCTCGTCGCCGCGCTCGCGGAAGTGGCGGCCCAGCGCGTGCGCCGCCGCGGCGGATCCGGCGACGGCGGCGATCCGCCACCACCCGGCGGCCTCGTCGGCGTACCCGCGCTGGTGCAGCAGGACGCCCAGGTTGTTGGCGGCGGCGCGGTCACCGGCCGCGGTGGCGGCACGCAGGTGCGGCTCGGCCCCGTCGAGATCACCGCGGCGCAGCAGCATGGACCCCAGAACGCTCATCGCTTCGACATCGCCGGCCTCGGCGGCGAACCGCCGGCGCACTTCCTCGGCCGCCTCGTCGGCGGCCTCAACGGTCTCGTCCCGGACCCCATCGGGACCGGAAGACTGCGCAAATCGCCCCGTCTCGAACAGAGTTGCCATGTCCCCCATAACGTCCATCGTCGCACCACCTGCAACCTGCGTACACCCGGTATACCGCAGTCAGTGAGGTCACTTCAGCGTTTTGTCGACATGCCCACAGAGAGACAAGTCAAACACAGATCACTCAACTCCCGCCGCAGACACGGCCGTCACCGGGACCGTTACCCGCGTCCGCCTGCGTCGATCTGTGTCCGCACATGACGAAGGCCCGGATCCCTGATGGGATCCGGGCCTTCGCCGTCAGTAGCGGGGACAGGATTTGAACCTGCGACCTCTGGGTTATGAGCCCAGCGAGCTACCGAGCTGCTCCACCCCGCGCCGTTGTGTTCTCAACCTATCACGGCGCGGGAGGGAGCCCGACCAGCGGCCGGTCAGCCGCTGTCCGCGGAAGCGGTGTCGCTCGCGGTCGGGGACGGACTGGTCTTGTCCTCGTCCCCGTTCTTGCCGGCGCCGCCGCTGCCGCTCTTGTCGGCCTCCGCCTGGGCCTCCTCGGCCCGGGTCAGCGCTTCCTCCAGGTCCTTCTGGGCCTCGCCGTACGCCGTCCAGTCGTTCTCCTTCAGGGCCTTCTGGCCGGCCTCGAAGGCTTCCTGGGCGTCGTTCAGCGCCTCCTGAACCGTGGGGTCGCTCGACGTCGGCGGCGGATCGGTGCTGTCGTCGTCGCCCTCGTCCGGTGGCTCGGCCGTCGTGCCTCCGTCACCGAAGACCTTGTCGAGCGCCTCCTCCAGGGTGTCCTCGAAGGCGGTCTGGCCTCCGTAGGTCACCAGCACCTTGCGCAGCAGCGGGTACTTGAGGCCGCCGCCGCGTACGTAGACCGGCTCCACGTAGAGCAGTCCGCCGTCCAGCGGCACCGTCAGCAGGTTGCCGTACTCCACTTCCGAGTCGCCGCCTCTGAGCAGCCTGATGGACTCGGCGATGTCCTGTTCGGAGTTGAACTGGCTCTGCACCTGTTTGGGACCGTCGACGGTCGTGCTCGTCGGCAGCTTCAAAATTCTGATCTTGCCGTAGCCGCTGGTGCCGGCCTCGGCGTCGACCGCCATGAACGCGCTGAGGTTGTCCCGCCCGTTGGGCGTGAACGTGGTCGTCAGCGAGAACGCCTGCTGGTCCTGGTCGGGCATCTTCATGCTCAGGTAGTACGGCGGCACCGCGTCACCCGACTTGTTGGTCGGGTCCTCCGGCACCTGCCACACCTCGCTGCCGCTGAGGAACGTCTCCGCGTCGTCGACGTGGTAGCGGCTGAGCAGCTCGCGCTGGACCTTGAACAGGTCCTGCGGGTAGCGCAGATGGGCCATCAGGGCGTCGGAGATCTCCGCCTTGGGCTGCACCGTGTCCGGGAACGCCTTCATCCAGGTCTTCAGGACCGGGTCCTGGGTGTCCCACTGGTAGAGCTTCACGTCGCCGGTGTACGCGTCGACGGTCGCCTTCACCGAGTTGCGGATGTAGTTGACCTGGTTCTGCTGGGCGACCACCGCGCGGTTGTCGTTGGCCGCGGTCAGCGAGTCGGCCGTGGTGTCGCCGAGCGTGGTGCGGGAGGCGTACGGATAGCCGTTGGTGGTCGTGTAGGCGTCCACGATCCACTGGATACGGCCGTCCACCACAGCCGGGTAGGCGTCGCCGTCGATGGTCAGCCAGGGCGCGACGGCCTCGACGCGGTCCTTGGGCGTGCGGTTGTACAGGATGCGCGAACCGTCGCCGATCGCGCCCGAGTACAGGATCTGCGGCTCGTTGAACGCCACCGCGTACGCGGCCCGGTTGACCGGGTTGGAGAGGTTGACCCCGCCGTCGCCCTTGTAACTGGTGGTCTTCTCACCGCTGTCGTCGGAGTAGTCGATCTCCTTCTGGGGACCGCCGACGATGGAGTACGTGTCGGTCTTCTCGCCGTAGTAGATCCGCTGTTCGTACTCCGGGAGGTCGCCCTCGGAGGGCAGGTTGGACTCGGTGAAGACCGGACGCCCCTCGGCGTCGACCTCGGTTCCCTTGGCGGCGACCACACCGAAGCCGTGGGTGTAGCGGAAGTGGTTGTTGATCCAGTTCTGCTTGTCCACGCCGGCCAGGTTCAGCTCGCGCAGGCCGATCACCGTGTCCTGGTCGGCGCCGTCCTCGGTGCTGTAGCGGTCGACGTCCAGGTTGGTCGGGAAGGCGTAGTACTTCCGCATCTGCTGGAGCTGCTGGAACGTCGGCGAGACGATGTTCGGGTCCATGATCCGGATGCTGGCGGCGTCGGAGACGTCGTCGCGCAGCTGGGTCAGGTCCTCGGTGTCGCTCTTGCCGTCGTACTCGGTGACCTGGGTGCCGTCGATGCCGTAGGCGTCGCGGGTCGCCGCGAGGTTCTTCTCGACGTACGGCGCCTCCTTGGCCTGCTCGTTCGGCTGGACCTGGAACTTCTGCACGATCGCCGGGTAGAGACCGCCGATCAGGATCGCGGAGAGCACCATCAGGCCGAAGCCGATGACGGGGAGCTGCCAGGTGCGCCGCCACAGGGTGGCGAAGAACAGCAGGGCGCAGATGACGGCGATGCAGAACAGGATCGTCTTGGCCGGCAGGTAGGCGTTGGCGTCGACGTACCTGAGGCCCGTCCAGTTGTCCGTGGCCTTGAAGTCACTGGACTTCACCGCCAGCCCGTACCGGTCCAGCCAGTACGCGACCGCCTTCAGGGCGACGAAGATGCCGATCAGCACGGAGAGGTGGCCGGTGGCCGCTCCCGTGGCGCGGGCGCCCGGGCTGGTGACGCGCAGGCCGCCGTACAGGTAGTGGGTGAGCGCGGCGGCGATCACGGAGATGATCACGGCGGCGAAGCCGAAGCCGAGCAGGAACCGGTACCAGGGCAGGTCGAAGGCGTAGAAGGCGACGTCCAGCTTGAACTGGGGGTCCTTCTGGCCGAACGGCACGCCGTTGACCCACATCAGCCAGGTGCGCCACTGGCCGGCCGCCGAGGCCCCGGCGATCAGGCCCACCAGGGCGGTGATGCCGAACAGCAGCCACTTCTTGTAGGGCGCGATGCCCATCCGGTAGCGGTCGAGGTTCTGCTGCTCCATCGACATGGCGCTCAGCGGCGGGCGCATGCGGTGGGCGAGCCAGATGTTGAACCCGACGGCGAGCGCCATCAGCAGGCCGAAGACGAAGAAGAGCCCGATCTTCGTCCACAGGGTGGTGGTGAACACCGACGAGTAGTCGACCGACCGGTACCACAGCCAGTCCGTCCAGAAGCCCGCGAACATGGTGAACGCCATGGCCAGTACGGCCAGGACGCCCAGCGTCAGCAGCAGGGTCCGGACACGCCGGGAGGGGCGTCCCACTCTCATCCGTGGCCCTGTCGGGCCTCCTCCGCCGCGGTCCGGCATCTGGAAAGCCAAGGTGAGCACCTCGAAGTTCGCTGTTGTAGGTCCGTCAGGCCCTCGGGTTCGCGGGCCCCTCGTGCGCCCCCGTGCCCGTGGGCCCACACTTATGCAACTTACTCATCGTTTACTCGGTTCCCGATTCCGGCCCCGAACGAGGCAGGATTGTGACCATGTCCAACACCCCCATGGCGGCCAGCCCGCTGACCCGGTCCGTACTCGAGATCGACGAGTACGTCGCCGGTCTCGGCTGGGACCAGCCCGCCCGCCTCTTCGCACTCGTAGACACCGCACGGCTCCAGGCCGAACAGCCCTCGCTCGCGGACCGGCTCGGTCTCGGGGACGAGGGCGAGTCGGCCGGCCTCACTCCGATCGAGCAGGACGAAGTACCAACGGACCGGCCGCTGGACGAGTTCCTGGGCACCATCGCCTGGCCGGACGCGGTGGCCGGCTGCGCGCTCTCCGTGGAGCGGCTGATGCTGCCGCCGTCCGCCGAGGCGCAGGTGCCGGAGGGGCTGGGCGAGGCCGAGCTGACCAAGTGGGTGGCGGACCACCCGGACCGGCAGGAGGTGCGGATGACGGTGGCCGTGCTGCGCGACGGGGCCCGCGAGTCGGCCCTCAGGCTGCGCGAGAAGGACACGCCGACGGAGGTGCTCACCGGGTCCGACCTGGTGCCGGGGCTGGCCGAGGCGCTGGCGGCGACCTTCGCCGAGTAGGCGCTATCCGGCGGTGCAGGAGGGCAGGGCGTCCGTGTCCCCCGAGCGGATGTCCTTCAGCGCGTCCAGGGCGTCGTCGATGGTCTTCACCTTGACCAGGGTGAGCCCGTCGGGGGTGTCCTCGGCCGCGGCGGCGCAGTTGTCGGCGGGCGTCAGGAAGTACCGGGCGCCCTTGTCGCGGGCGCCGACGGTCTTCATCTCGATGCCGCCGATCGGGCCGACCGTGCCGTCGTCGTCGATGGTGCCGGTGCCCGCGACGAACTCGCCGCCGGTGAGGTCGCCGGGCGTCAGCTTGTCGTAGATGCCGAGCGCGAACATCAGGCCGGCGCTGGGGCCGCCGACGTCCGCGAGCTTGATGTCGATGCTGAACGGGAAGGTGTGGTCGGTCCCCGCCGAGATGCCGACGATGGCGCGCTTCTCGCCGGTGTCGTCGGAGGAGGTGGTGGTGATGGTGACCTTCTCGGTGGTGGTCGCCGTCCGGTTCTCCTTCTCGGCGGCGGCCTGCTCCTTGGCGGGCACCACCGTGAAGACGACGTCCTCACCGGGCTTGTGCTCGGTCACCAGCTCGGCGACGTCGGCGGGCTGCTTCACCGTCGTACCGTCGACCGACTTGATCACGTCACCGGCGTGCAGCTTGCCCTCGGCCGGGGAGTCCTTGACGACGGTGGAGACCACCACCCAGGACCGCACCGGGATGTCCAGCTCCTTCAGCGCCGCGACCTTGGCGCTCTCCTGGGACTGGCTGAACTCCTCGGCGTTCTCCTGCGTGGACTCCTCCTCCGTCTTGCCGTCCGGGTAGAGCGTGTCGTGCGGCACGACCTTGTTGTCGTGGGCGAGCCAGCCGTAGACGGCCTCGACGAGGTTCATCTTGTAGTCGGCGCTGGTGACGCGGACGGTCGTCATGTTGAGGTGCCCGCTCGCCTCGTACGTCTTGCGCCCGGAGATCTGCAGCACCGGCTCGCCGTCGTGGTCACCCAGCGTGTTCACCGTCGGCCCCGGGGACATCTCCGAGTACGGCACGGGGATGAACACCCCCGCGCACAGGAGTGCGATCAGCATCAGGGTCGAGGCGAGCATCGTCGCGGTGCGGCGTGGCATGGAACGACAGTACGGGACGGTCCTGTCAGCGCACCGTCAGGGCAGCCGGGCAGGGCACACCGCCCGCGAGCGGGTCGCCTACGAGCGTGAGTGCTGCTTCTCCATGGCCTCACGGAAGCGCGCGTACCCGTCGAGCTCGGGGCCGTCACCGCGGATCTTGCGGGTCCGGTTGGCCCAACTGCCCCACAGCCCCGCGACGATCGCGGCCACCAGCGGAATGAGCAACCAGGCGAGCGCAGCCATGCCGACCTCCCGACCCCATGTACGCGACTGACTGATCAGCAGATTAACCATCCGCAGTGTCAACGGTCGTGCCGGGGGTGCGGTTACGCAACCGGACGGGCCCCCGGCAGCCTCGGCAGACGGCTCAGGAGGTTCAGCAGGCGCCCACCCACTCCTCCGTGCCGTCGGCGAACGTCTGGTGCTTCCAGATGGGCACCTCGTGCTTGAGGTCGTCGATCAGCTTGCGGCAGGCGTCGAACGCCTCTCCCCGGTGCGGGCAGGAGACGGCCACGACGACGGCGAGGTCACCGACCTGGAGGTCGCCCACGCGGTGCACGGCGGCCAGGGCGCGCACCGGGTACTCGGCGACGACCTTCTCGGCGATCCGCCGCATCTCGGCCTCGGCGCTGGGGTGGCAGGAGTAGCCGAGCCGGTCGACGTCCGCTCCCCCGTCGTGGTCGCGCACGGTGCCCACGAACAGGGCGGTCCCGCCGGCCGAGGTGTCCCCGACGGCCCGGAAGACCTCGTCCACGGAGAGCGGGGTGTCCCTGATCGCGATCAGCTTCACGGGGTCCGGCGCGGCCTGCTCGCCGGGGTGATCGTTCATGGGTGCCATGGCTCCATCGTGCCGCACGGCGCGGGCGGCGCGGAACCGTGCCGCCGGCCGGTACGCGCGCGTGGCGGCCCGAGCGGCCGGGAATGCGGGGGCGAGGATGGCTCTCGGGAGCCGAAGAGGGCTTACGGCGGTCAGATCCGCCGACGGGCCTTGCGGGCCCGCCGTACCACCGCCGCGGCGCCCAGCAGGGCCACCGTCGCGCCCGCGGCGCCCGCCGCCGTGGCGTCCTTGCGGCCGAGCCGCCGGCCGGCGACGGTGTGCCGGCCGGACACCTCGTCCAGCAGCTCGGCGAGGACCTCCTCGTTCGTGTACTTCGGCCGCCACCCCGCGTCGTGCAGCCGGCTCCCGCTCACCACCCACGGGTACATCGTGTAGGCGAGGTCCCCGGCCGGGGAGGGGGTGAGCCCGATGCGGTGCAGCCGGGCCGCCGCGCCCAGGGCGACCGCGGAGGGCAGCTCCATGCGCCGGATGCCGCTCAGCTCCTCGACCTCCTCCTGCTCCAGCCAGCCGTCGCAGCCGACGGCCAGCTCGCCGTCGACCTTCTCCAGGGCGGCGTACTCCAGCGCCCCGCACAGGTCGTCCACGTGGCAGAACTGCCAGGCGGGCCGCGACCCGGCCACCACGAGCAGCCGGGGCGACTCGAAGTACCTGGTCAGCGCGGTGTCGGTGCCGCCGACCAGGACGGCGGGGCGGACCACGGTGACGTTCAGACCGGGGTGCGCGCGGGGCGCGCGGCGGGCGAGGCGCTCGATCTCCAGCAGGTCGCCGACGCCGGTGGCCTCGGCGGTGGCGCGCAGCTCGGCGTCCTCCGACAGCGGCAGCTCGTTGTCCGGCAGCGCGCCGTAGACCATCGCGGACGTGCACAGCACCACCCGGTGCACACCGGCCGCCGCGGCGGCGGTCAGGACGGTCTGCGTCCCCCGGACGTTGTAGGCCGTCCGGGCGGCGGCATCGGTCTCCAGGTCGAGGTCGAGCGCGAGGTGCACCACGACGTCCGCGCCGCGCAGCTTGTCGGCGATGGCCGGGTCCCGTACGTCCAGGACGTGCCAGTGCGCCTCGGCGCACTCGCCGCGCCGCTCGTCGATCGCCACGACCCGCTTGACCTCGTCGGACGCGGCGAGCCGCGCGGTGAGCAGCGCGCCGGTCCCGGACGCGGCGCCGGTCACCGCGACGACGGGCCCCCGCGCCACGGGGCCGGCGGGACTGGTTGACTGGTTTCGCGCTGCGCGAACCTGTGGATCTGGGGAACTCACCGGGCGTCTCCAGCGGTTGTCTTCAGTACGGACGCGTGTGACGCGTACGTACCAGGTGGCATCCATCCTGCCGCAGGCCGTCAGTCGGCGAAGCACCGAGGCCCGATCCGCCCCGGGTGTCTACGCTGGGTGGTGAATGTCGGGCAGCCGTGCCGCCGGAGAGAACCGGCGGCCCTACCAGCCGAGGAACCCCGTGAGTGACACCCCATTCGGATTCGGCCTTCCGCCGGAGGAGCCGGACGACGGCGACAAGGGCAAGAAGAAGGACCAGCAGAGCGGTGGTGGTCAGGGACCGGCCAACCCGTTCGGTTTCGGCGGCCTGCCCGGGGCCGGAGGCCTTGGCGGCCCCGGCGCGGACAATCCGTTCGCGGCCATGTTCGGTTCCATGAACCCCAACGACCTGGGCGCCGCCTTCCAGCAGCTGGGCCAGATGCTCTCCTACGAGGGCGGCCCGGTGAACTGGGACATGGCCAAGCAGATCGCCCGCCAGACGGTCGCCCAGGGCGCCCCGGACGGCACCAAGGACGCGAGTGTCGGCCCCGCCGAGCGCAGTGCCGTCCAGGAGGCCGTGCGGCTGGCGGACCTGTGGCTCGACGACGCCACCGCCCTGCCCTCCGGCGCGGGCACCGCGGTGGCCTGGAGCCGCGCGGAGTGGGTCGAGGCGACCCTGCCCGCCTGGAAGGAGCTGGTCGACCCGGTCGCCGAGCGCGTCGGCAACGCCATGGGCGACGTCCTGCCGGAGGAGATGCAGGCCATGGCCGGCCCGCTGATCGGCATGATGCGCTCCATGGGCGGCGCCATGTTCGGCACGCAGATCGGGCAGGCCGTGGGTGTGCTCGCCGGTGAGGTCGTCGGCTCGTCCGACATCGGCCTGCCGCTGGGCCCGGCCGGCAAGGCCGCCCTGCTGCCGGCCAACGTCGAGCGGTTCGGCAAGGACCTGGGCGTGCCCCAGGAGGAGGTGCGGCTGTACATCGCCCTGCGCGAGGCCGCCCACCAGCGTCTCTTCGCGCACGTCCCGTGGCTGCGCTCGCACCTGTTCGGCGCGGTCGACGGCTACGCGCGCGGCATCAAGGTCGACACGGCGAAGCTGGAGGACGTGGTCGGCCAGTTCGACCCGCAGAACCCGGAGCAGCTGCAGGAGGCTCTCCAGCAGGGCATGTTCCAGCCGGAGGACACCCCGGAGCAGAAGGCGGCCCTGGCCCGGCTGGAGACGGCTCTGGCGCTCGTCGAGGGCTGGGTGGACGCGGTGGTGCACGCCGCCGCCAAGCCGCGGCTGTCGTCCGCCGACGCGCTGCGCGAGACGCTGCGCCGCCGCCGTGCCTCCGGTGGCCCGGCGGAGCAGACCTTCGCCACGCTGATCGGCCTGGAGCTGCGCCCCCGCCGGCTGCGGGACGCCTCCCGGCTGTGGGCGTCGCTGACGGACGCGCGCGGTGTCGACGGCCGGGACGGCCTGTGGGCCCACCCGGACATGCTGCCGACCGCCACCGACCTGGACGACCCGGACGGCTTCGTCCACCGCGAGCAGCTGGACTTCTCCGAGCTGGACAAGATGCTCGGCGAGGCCGCCGACAAGCCGGACCTGAAGAAGCGGGACCAGCGGGACGAGGGCGACGGAGCCGAGTGAGCCTTCACGACGACGCGGTCCTCGTGCTCAAGGGGTACGAGGGCCAGGACGAGGCCCAGGACGAGCTGCGCGGGCGGTATCTGGACCATCTGGCGGCCCACCCGGACGGCCTGTGGAAGTCCTGCGCGGACGGGCACGTCACGGCGAGCGCCCTGGTGGCCGACCCGTCGCGGGGCCGGGTCCTGCTGACCCTCCACCGCAAGCTGCGCATGTGGCTGCAGATGGGCGGCCACTGCGAGCCCGAGGACGTCACGCTCGCCGCGTCCGCGCTGCGCGAGGGCACCGAGGAGTCCGGCATCGCCGGCCTCGCCCTACTGCCCGGGGGCCCGGTGCGGCTGGACCGCCACCACACGCCGTGCGCCTGGCACCTGGACGTCCAGTACGCGGCCCTGGCCCCGCCGGACGCGGTCGAGGCGATCAGCGACGAGTCCCTGGACCTGCGCTGGTTCGGCTACGACGAGGTCGCGGAGGTGGCGGACGAGTCGGTCGTCCGGCTGGTGGCCGCCACCCGGGCCAGGCTCTGAGGGCTTTGAGGACTCCGAGTGCTCCTGAGTGCTCTGCACGGCGTACAGGTAAGGGGCGAGCACCCACGGTGATCGCCCCTTACGCCTGCGCCTGCGCCTGGGGTCAACTCCAGACGTTGCCCTGGTTCTGACCACGCGCCCCCTGCTGGCCCACGCCGTACTGCGCGCCCAGGCCCGACCCGATCGCCGCGTTCTGTGGCGGCAGCAGCTCACTGGGCTGTACGAGGGCGAAGCCGTTGCCCATGAAGCTCAGCTCCCAGCCCTCACCGGTGTTGCCGCGGCGCCGGAACACCCCCGAGGAGTGCGTCTGGGCCTGCATCTGCACCCGCAGCCCCGTGGACCAGGCCACGATCGCGTCGGCGTCGCAGTTGACGTACGTGTCGGGCGTCACCCGCATCAGCAGCGGGGCGCCGGAGGTCATCAGCGCGACCCGGCCGCGCCCGGTGATGTTGAGCTGGTACTTCCCCGAGCCGGAGATGCCGTAGAGGCTGTCCACGGCGATGACCTCGTGGTGCAGGGAGGAGTCCATCGCCAGCACGTAGGAGCTGTCGACGGTGAGCCCCTCCTGCTCGACGTCCATCACGTGGATCCGCTGGGCGAGGTTGGCGAGGTAGACCGTGCCCTGTCCGTGGCAGCGCATCAGGTCCACTCCCTCGCCCGTGTGCGCACGCGCGCGTGCCTGGCCGCGGCTCTGGAACTCGGCGTCGAACTCGACGAGCCCCTGGTAGGCGACCATCGTGCCCTTGCGGGCGAGGATGTCGTCGTGTCCCTCCAGGGCGACGCGGAGCATCTGCGGGTTCTGCAGGCTCCAGCGTTCCTGGGTCTGCTGGTCGTTGTAGGCGAAAAGCGGGCTCTGCATGGTGTTTCTGCTCCCCCTCAGCCCCGGACCCGGAGGCGGTCGGTGCTGTCCTCACTGGGCTGGACGACGACGATGCCCTGACCGGAGAAGGCCATCTGGTAGGCCTCGCCGCTGCCGCGGCCGATCAGCGACCCCGCCTTGAAGCTGCGCTTGCCCTTCACCTTCAGGTTCGGCGACCAGGCGACGAGCGCGTCCGGGTCGACGTAGGTCTCGTCCTCGCCGCCACCGCAGTCGACGACGATCGGCTTGCCCCGCGAGGTGAGCGCCACCCACCCCTGTCCGGAGATCCTGGTGTTCCACAGCCCCTGGCCGGCGAACTTCGCCAGCCCCTTGACCCGCTCCACGCCCCAGGTGAGATGCGCGTCGAAGGCCAGCAGGTTGGTGGCGTTGACGGAGATCCCCTCACCGTCGAGGTTGATGACGACGACGTCCGCGCCGTAGTCGGCGAGATAGAGCAGGCCGTCGCCGGAGCACTTCATCAGGGGCGCGCCCTCGCCGGTCATCCAGTCCTTGGCGATCTGGCGGACCGCGGGCGGGTTGGGCTCGTACTGCACGAAGCCCTCGTAGGCGACCATCGAGCCCACGCGCGCGAAGAGGTCGTTGCCGGTCTGCACGGCGACCTTCAGCATGTGGTCGCCGTGGTTCTCCATACGGGCGGTGACCGGGGCGGGGGCGTAGCCCGCGAGCGGCTGGTCCATGTCGGGCTCTCCCTCAGATCTCGTACGGCTGGACGACGATGAAGTTGCCGGGCGCTCCCCGGAACTGGAGGTTCACGCTCTCGCCGGTGTCGCCGGGGTAGCTGTTGCGCCGCATCCGCACCTGGCTGGAGACGATGACCTGGGCGGCGGCCGACCAGGCGACGACCGCGTTGCAGTCCGCGAACGTGGTGGGCGTGACCGGCAGGACCACGGGCGTGCCGTGCGTCTTGACGACGATCGTGCCGGTGCCTCGGAACTGCATCGTGAACAGCGCGCCGCCCGGAATGCCGTGGCCCTCGATGCGGCGGATCTCGTACTGCAGGCCCTCGTCGAACGCCAGGACGTTCTCGGCGGAGACGCAGACCGCGTCGCCCTGGAGCTCGATGGGGTGCAGCATCGTGGACTGGTCGGCGAAGAAGACCTGCCCCTTTCCGGTGCAGCGCATCAGCTGCATCTCCTGGCCGGTGGCGTTGCCGACGATGCGGCCGGTGAATCCGGCGCCCTTGTAGCTGAAGTCGACCTTGCCCTGGTAGAGCACCATGCTGCCCTGCCGGGCCAGTACGGGCTGGTCGCCGAGGCCGAGGTCGACCCGGACGAGCTTCTCGTTCTGCTGCGTCCAGCGCTGACCGGTGGGTGTCTCCCGGAACTTCTGCAGCGCGGCGGCCACACCGGCGGGCTGGGACGGGTTCTGGGGGATGCCCTGGGTCTGGGGGACACCCTGGGGCGGCACACCCGGGGGCGGCTGCATGCCGCCCTGCGGCGGTACGCCTTGGGGGGCGCCCGGAGCGCCGTAGGAGGCCTGCTGACCGTACCCGGGCGGCGGAGGCGGGGCCTGCGGGGCCTGCG
>NZ_JAGGOO010000064.1 GCF_018614415.1 Streptomyces sp. ISL-12 | reverse complement strand
ACCACGTGAGATGACCTCTTAAACGGTGTCGCGGAGCCAGATGACGATCGCGGTGACGGCGAGGGTGCCGTTGAAGATGTAGTCGCGCTTGTCATAACGGGTGGGTGCGCCACGAGGCGCCATGGAATCGAGTGAGGTGAGAGACCTTCACCGCCGGGTTGTCGTAGCAATCCGGTTGAAGCTGGGGGCAGTTCGGTTCGGGGGATGCCGAGCCGAACGGTAAGCGGCCCCGACAACGCCGGGACGGGTTGGTACTGCCAGACGGTCCGGGTCCGGCTAGCGAGACAGGAAGGTGCACGCGAGAAATCAGTGCCTGACGCCCCGTAATTACGACACCGGCTCGAACCTGGCGGATCTGGGCCGGACGCAGTGCACGATCACCAGCGCTCGTCGGTGGTCGACTCCGAAGCCGACTCTACTCATCGGTGGGGAGGCCACGCTGAAAGTCTGCGGCGTAAGCGTGGCGATGCTGCCGGGGTAGAGCTGGGCACCTCACCTGTCGATCGATTCGTGGTGAACGTGGGAACTGTCCGCGGTCGCCCCTATATCGGACATCCAGTCCGATCGGGGCAGGCCCATCGCCGGCTGATGGCCGTGGGGCAGGACGGAGGCTCCGTAGTACTCCGAGGCCGGGAAAGCCGGTCACATGGGGAAGGGGGCCAGCAAGTCAGCAGTAAGGAGACTGGAATGCCAGGAGGCTGTCGCCGGTGAATACCGACGAGCTGGAATGGGCCTTGATGAAGGCCGAACGCCGGGTACTGGAGATCCAGACCAAGCTGCACCGTTGGGCTGCCGATGATTCTCATCGCAGGTTCGACGACCTGTTCAACCTCGTGGCCGATCCCGCCTTCCTGTTGGTGGCGTGGGACCCTGTCCGGGGAAACAAGGGTGCCCGCACGGCCGGAGTGGATGGGAAGACCGCCCGCTCCATCGAAGCCGGGCAAGGAGTCGAGGCTTTCCTCGACAAGCTGCGGACCCAGGTCAGAGACCGCAGCTTCCATCCGGTTCCTGTCCGCGAGCGGATGATTCCCAAGGCGAATGGCAAGCTTCGTCGTCTCGGGATTCCGACCGTGGCGGACCGAGTGGTCCAGGCGTCCTTGAAACTGGTGCTGGAGCCGGTATTCGAAGCGGATTTCCTCCCGTGTTCCTATGGGTTCCGCCCGAACCGCCGAGCTCACGATGCGATCGCCGAGACTCGCTACCTCGCCAGCCACGGATACGAGTGGGTGGTGGAGGGCGACATCACGGCGTGCTTCGACGAGATCGCGCACCCGGCCCTCATGGAGCGGGTGCGGAATCGAATCGGGGACAAGCGGGTGTTGTCCTTGGTGAAGGCGTTCTTAAAGTCCGGGATCCTGTCCCGTGACGGGGCCTTCACGGACACACGCACCGGGACCCCGCAGGGCGGGATTCTGTCGCCGCTGCTGGCCAACATCGCGCTCTCGGTCCTGGACGAGCACATCGCCCAGGGCCTCGGAGGACCAGATGGCACCTCCGAGGATCGGCGCAGGAGACGGCGCCGAGGATTGCCCAACTACCGGCTGGTCCGGTATGCGGATGACTTCCTCGTACTCGTCTTCGGGAGCCGAGATCATGCCGAGGAACTACGCGACGAGGTCGCAGAGGCATTGAAGCCAATGGGCCTTCGCCTGTCGGTGGAGAAGACAAATATCACGCACATTGACGAGGGCCTTGATTTCCTCGGATGGCGCATCCAGCGTCACCGGAAACTGGGCACTGATCGGCAGTACATCTACACCTACCCGGCACGGAAATCAGTGCGTTCCGTCACGGGCAAGGCGAAGGAACTGACCGGACGACAGAACGTCAGCTTGTCGCTGGAGTCGGTGCTTCACCGACTGAACTCGGTGTTGCGGGGATGGTGCGCGTATTTCCGTCCCGGAGTGTCGAACGTCGCTTTCTGTTACCTCAGCCACTACGCGTGGATGAGAGTGACACGATGGATCCGACGCAAGCACCCCGGGATCACTTGGAAACAGCTCCGTCGACGCTATTACGACGGCGGCTGGTGGCCCGTCACAGAGAAAGCGGAACTGTTCAACCCGGCCAAGGTAAGCACGACCAGATACCGATACCGGGGAAAACTCATTCCGGCTCCGTGGCCCACTACGGCATGAGGAACTGAACAGCCCGGAACGGGATTTGTGGAGAGCCCGGTGCCCGGAGACGGGCACGCCGGGTTCGGGAGGCGGCTCGGGGAAACCCACTGGTGGAAGCATCAGCAGGGCGCCCCGAGTCGACCTCACCCACCGCGCGGAACTGTTTCCACTTGTTCACGCACCGCTCGACCGCCTTGCGACGGCGGTATTGGGCTTTGTCGAAGGCCGGGGGTTGGCCACCGGCCTGTCCCCGACGCTTGCGGTGGGCCCGCTGGTCGTCGGGCTGGGCGATGGTGGCCTTGATGCCGCGACGGCGCAGGTAGGCACGGTTGCCGCGGCTGGAGTACGCCTTGTCGCCGCGTACCCGGTCCGGTCGGCTGCGCGGGCGGCCGGCGCCGCGGCGCCGGATGCGTAAGCCGTCCAGCACCGGGGCGAACATCGGGCTGTCGCCCCGCTGGCCCGGCGAGGTCAGCCAGTGCAGCGGGCGGGCCCGGTCGTCGGAGAGCAGATGGACCTTGCTGGTCAGCCCGCCCCGCGAGCGTCCCAACGCCTCGCGCCCATCTGTCTCCTCACGCGTTCCGCCCCCTTTTGCGGGTGGTCGGCCGGAGGCGTGCGGGGTGCCCCAGCCGCGTGCTGATGAGCCCGGCAGGTGGTGGAGGCGATGTTCACGGCCCACTCCTGCAGGGACACCTGACGGGCAAGCGCCTTGTCCGGGTCACCGGCATCCGCCTCGATCTGCAACTCTTCAAGGACGGCTTTCCATGTGCCGTCGGCCGACCAGAGAGCGCGGTCCCGCTGAGACCTGCGCGTGATGAATGCTGCGGTCTCTGCACCCGGTGCGGGCGCGGAGGTGAGGTGTCACCCGGTCTCGGGGATGTAGGCCGGCGACTTGCGCAGCTGCCGCTGAAGCCCGAGCGACAGCACGGCGGCAAGCATGAAGCTGGAGGACAGCACGAGCAGCCCGGCCCGGTCCGAGGAGGTGCTTTCGCGCAGCAGACCGAGGAGGTACGGGCCGATGAAGCCGCCGATGTTGCCGATGGAGTTGACCAGAGCGAGGGCGACAGCACCCTTGGCGCCGGGGAAGTGCTGGGAGGGGAAACTGTAGAGGAGCGGGACGGCCACCTGGATGCACGCGCCGATGCAGAGACCGAGCAGGGCGAAGACGGCGTTGTCGGTGAGGCTCGCCAGCAGCATGCCGGCCGCGGAGACTGCCAGGGTGATGGCGAGCGTGGTACGGCGGCTGCGGTTCTGCAGGCGTCGGGACGCGATGACCAGGGCGATCGTGGCCACGGTCCAGGGAATGGCGGAGAGCAGTCCGGAGGTCACGGTTCCCGCGTGCATCTTCAGCTCGATGACTTGGGGAAGCCAGTAGGTCACCGAGTAGAACCCGAGCATCATTAGCATGTACACGACGCTGTAGTACCAGACCTGGCGGTTGCGGAGGATGGCCCAGACGGCCTGTGTCCCGTGAGCGTCGTCAGCCTCGTCGAGGTTCTGGTCGCGTTCGATGGCCGTCTGCAAGGCGGTCTTCTCCTCGTCGGAGAGCCAGGTGGCCGCCTTGGGCGTGCTGGGCATCTTGACGAAGCTGACGACGCCGATCACCACGGCCAGGGCGCCTTCGATGATGAAGACCCACTGCCAGTCGGCGATGCCCAGGAGGCCGTCCATGGTCAGCAGGGCGGAGGTCAGGACACTGCCCAGTGCCAGGGAGACGGGGATGCCTATCTGGAACAGGGAGTAGGCGCGGGTGAGCCGACGCGCGGGCAGGAACAGGCTCAGGTAGAAGAGGACGCCCGGGTAGAAGCCGGCTTCGGCGATGCCCAGCAGGAGACGTGTCACGTACAGGGACGTCACCCCCTGCACCAGCGCGGTGAGCATGCAGACCACGCCCCAGCTCACCATGATGCGTGCGATCCACATCTTGGCGCCGTAGCGCCGCAGGGCGAGGTTGGAGGGGACCTCGAAGAGGACGTACCCCACGAAGAACAGCCCAGAAGCCAGACCGAAGACGGCTGGCGTGAGCCCGAGGGCGGATTCCATGGCGGGTCCGGCCACGGCGATGTTGGTGCGGTCGACGAAGGACACGAACAGGCCGATCACGGCCAGGGGCACGAGGTGACGGATCACCTTGCTCACAGCCCTGTGCTCCGCGGCCTCCGACGGGGCCTCGGTGGCGGAGTGAGCTGCCTGAGCGGGCTCTGGGGTTGTTCTGGGCATGGCGCGGTCGCTTTCTGCGGGAACGACGGTGTTCTGCGGCGGTCCCGCGGGCGGTTGCGGGCGCCTCGCGGGACCTCGCGACGAGAGGTCGGGCCGGTGGCTTACTGGGCGGAACCGTCGTGAGTGGCGACGGTGGGCTCGATACCAGTGGCTCCCACCACGTCGGCCCAGACGGAGAAGCCGTGCTGGAAGGTGACCACACCGGCCTCGGGCAGGGTGATCTCGATGGCTTCCAGGATCTGCTGGGGTGTGACACCGAGGTCGAGCGCCACCCGGATGTGACTGGCGATGTGACCGGCGGAGGCCCGCATGATCGTGAGACTGGTGATGAAGATGAGTTCCTTGGTGGCCTTGTCCAGGCTGCGTTCCGCGGTGTACGCGGCGGTCACCAAGTGGTTCGCCGCCTTGAGCACATCGATGTCCGCGTTGGCCATGAGCTTGTGGTATGGCAGTACATAGCCACGGGCCTTGGCCATCTCGTTGACGTACTCGAGCGCTTCTTTGTTGACGGTGGTCATGTGATCTGCTTTCTGTTCGTCATCGGTGTTCGTTGCCGCGGCAGGTCTGCCTCTTTCCGGGCGGAAGCGCCAGACCGTGCCCGGCCCGTCGCGCAGTCAGGCATCCAGTTGCTCCTCCTGCGCGAAGATCGTCGGCAGGGCCGCGTACCGGGCCTGTGCCACGTGCCGGCTGCCGGCCCTGCGGGCACCCTCGACGTCTCCGGCGACGATGGCGCGGCAGATGTCGGTGATCTCCGCCAGCGTGCGCTCGTGGCGTCCCGGCACCGACAGCGAGTACCGGCGCAGCATGCGGATGCGTGCGTGCAGCAGGCGCAGGGAGGTCGTCAGCTCCGGGTTTCCCGCCCCGTCCAGCAAGGCGTCGTAGAACCTGTCCTTGACCTCGAGCACCTCGTCGAGCGAGCCGCCCTGCATCGCCGCCTCCGTTGCCTTCAGGGCTTCGGAGAGCCTGCGCTTGTGCGTGAGGTCCCCGCGGGCGGCGAAGAGGCCGCAGGCCAGCGACTCCAACGCCTCGCGCACCTCGAAGAGGGCCTCGGCCTGGGCGTAGGACATCCTCGCCACGACGGCGCCGCGATGCGGCTCCAGGGTCAAAAAGCCCTCGGCTTCGAGCTGGCGCAGGGTCTCCCGCACGGTCGTGCGGGACACGCCGTGGGTTTCGCACAGCTCCCGCTCGTTGACACGCTCACCCGGCTGAAGGGTGCCGTCGCTGATCGCCGCGCGGATGGCGGAGGCCAGCCGGAAGCGGGACGGGGCCGTTGTGGACGGGGCAGTCAGTCGGCTGTCGGGCACGGGAGTCTCCTCGGATAGACGCTCGCTCGCCATACTCCGGCGAGCGTGGACCGCAGTTCCACCGGATTGTCATACTGAGAGGGTCGCCCCACCAGGAGACGGCGTTCCTGATGTGTGTCTTCAGGCCCCGGCGCGGAGAAAGTTGCCTTGCTGACCTCCGCTGAGCAAGGACCGTAAGACAATTCCTCAGGCTCGACAAGAGGCAGTCGTGCACCGACAGCCCGAGTTACAGCATCATATGCCCCTATTTTTCCCGCCCATACGGCCTCACGTGGGCCACCGAGGGGTCATCGTGTGCTCAACCATTGACCCTCGATGAAACATTGTCATACGGTCCGGGTGTCGAAGTGGCGGCCGCGCAGTGAGGGAACCTCGCGAGATCGGCGCGGCATAGCTCAAGGGAGAGCGGCATGACCGATGCGACACCCACCGACGCGATCGACAGGTTCCTGGTCAGGGAGACCCTGGAGCGGTATCTGGGCTCGTTGGACGACAAGGACTGGGACGGCATCGCCGGCTGTTTCACCGACGACGCCATGTCGTACTACAACGACGAGCCGGACGCCTTGCGCGGTGGTACGGGCGTCGCCACGTGGTTGCACCGCATGAAGGCGTACGACGCGACCAACCATGCCCTCGGCAACGCGCGCATCACCGTGGACGGCGACCGGGCGACGGCCCACAGCCTGGTCGTCGCCACGCTTCACCAGGGCACCGAGGGCGTCGGCCGGGTCCAGGTCCGTGCCATCGACTACCGGGACCAGCTGATTCGCACGGCTGACGGCTGGCGGATCCAGAAGCGCGTCCACCGGCCGACACTGCAGTACGACGCCCTGTCACAGACCAAGATCCTCTACCGCGGCTGATCGCGCACCGACCGGCCCGCCCACCCACACCCGCACACCGGAGGACCCATGACTGACTCCAGCACCAGCTACGGATGGCGCCGGCCCGGCGCCCGCGCACTGCACATCACCCTCATCGACGGCCCGAACATGCCCAACCTGGGCCACCGCAACAAGCGCGTCTACGGACCCATCTCCTCCATCGAAGCCCTCCACGACTACGTCAAGGAGGCCGGCGCCGGACTCGGGGTGACCGTGGAGACGATGACGTCCAACCACGAGGGTGCCATCCTGGACACCATCCACGAGTCCGCTCCCCGGACCGACGCCTACATCCTCAACCCGGCCGGGCTGACCAAGACGGGCGAGGCGGTCCGGCACGCGCTGGAGGAGACCGGCAAGCCGTGGATCGAGACGCATTTCTCCAACATCTCGGCGCCCCCGTGGTCGGGTCGCGGCCTGCCCGGTGGCCCGTGGGAGTCGAACTTCACCCGCTCGGCGACCGGCATGTCCATGGGCCTGCGGCATCACAGTTACCTCGGCGCGCTCATCTCGCTCGTCTCCGCCTTCGACGACGAGGACTTCTTGGGCAAGGAGGCGGAGTGACCGCCCGACCACGGCCCGAGCGAACCATCGGACAAGGATCACGCAGGTGAGTTTTCTCGACCCGGAGCAGGAACAGCAGTGGCTGGGGCGCGTGGCCGACGACCCCGAGTTCCGGCTGGTGAGCCGCTGGGGCAGTGTCTGTCTGACCCTGCTGTGTGACGATGAGTCGCGTACCTACCAGATCGAGAACGGCCGGTTCACCGCTGAAGGAGGCCACTGCGGGAAGCCATACGTGGTCCTCGCCGGTTCGTCCGCGGCCTGGGGCGACTTCACCAGCCCGACGCCACCGCGCCACAGTCAGCACGTCCTGGCCATGGACCGGCGCCGGGACGACTTCGAGATCCGGGAAGGGCGCACCGAGCTGATCCGGCATCTGCGGGTGATCGACGTCGTTCTGCAGCAGATGCGTGCGCCCGCTCCCGGCCACCAGCAAGGAGTCCTCGCATGACCTACGTCGAGCCCGTCGTCGGCCGGTATCTGCACCTGGACATTCTCGACGAGCCGCACCGCGTCTACTTCGAGGACTCCGGCAGCGGAACCCCCGTGGTGTGCCTGCACACCGCGGGCGCCGACGCGCGGCAGTACCGGCACCTGCAGAACGACCCCGACGTCCTGGAGGACTTCAGGGTGCTCGCTTTCGACCTGCCCTGGCACGGCAAGTCCCTGCCGCCGGACGGCTGGTGGCAGCGGGAGTACCTCCTCACCAGCGAGCGCTATGTCGCGACGGTGATGTCGTTCGTGCGAGCGCTGGGCCTCGACCGGCCCATCGTCGTCGGCTGCTCGATGGCCGGCTCACTGGTGCTGGAACTGGCGCGGCTGCACGGAGACGAACTCGGTGGCGTCGTCGGCTTCTCCGGCGCGTCCACCGTCGAGGGCAGGTTCCACGACTGGCCGCTCGCCCCGGACGTCAACAGCAACCAGGTGGTGCCGTCGTGGGTCTACGGCCTGATGGCTCCGCAGAGCCCGCTCGCGGCTCGCAAGGAGGTCTGGTGGATGTACAGCCAGGGGGGTCCGGGCATCTACCGGGGCGATACGTACTTCTACAGCAACGGCCTCGACCTGAGCGGTCGCGAGCACGAGATCGACACCCGGGCCTGCCCGGTCCACCTCTACACCGGTGAGTACGACTACGCCTGCAGTTCCGAGGAGACCCAGGCCACGCTGGACCGTATCCCCGGCGCCGAGGGCGGCCGCATGCCGGGCATCGGCCACTTCCCGGTCTCGGAGAACTACCCGCTGTGCAAGGAGTACCTGCTGCCTGCCCTGCGGACGATGGCACACTCGCGCAGCGGTGGCGTCGCCCCGAGTGCGTGACGGTCCCAGCCGGAGCGGGACGCGCCTCGCGTATCCCGCTCGTCAGGGGCCAAGCGCGGGACTCCGACGCCTGGCCGCCACAGGGCGACGGCCGGTGTCGCTACGGATCGCTCCGGTGGCTCCCGTCCGGTCCACCGGGTCGCAGAGATCGACGAGGTCATCGATCGCATCGCCCGCTGGGCGAGGGATCGCATAGACGTCGTCGGTCTGCTCATGGTGGGTTCTTGCCCCCGTAACGCCGCCCGGCCCGACTCCGACGTCGACCTCGTCCTGTTCACCACAGACGAATCCCGCTATCTCAGCAGCGACGCCTGGGCCACCGGGCTCGGGCTGGGCCGGCTGAGCGGTGCCAGTCGTGGGGAGCGATCACAGAGCGCCGCTACTCCACGGCATCCGGCCTGGAAGTCGAGATGGGCATCGGCTCGCCGAGCTGGGCAAAGGTGGATCCGGTTGACCCTGGGACACATCGTGTCGTTACTGACTTCGGCCCGTCAGAGTGATGGTGGTGGGAGGCCGAGGGAGAGCCCGTTCTCGCAAAAAATCCGTTGAGGAGGTCGCGGCCCAACGCGGGCTTCGGGGCTGCCGTCCCTCTGCGCCAATACCTCTCAGCGGCGATCGACGTCGCCCCGTCGGTCTCCCGGCGGGCCCTGCACTCTCATGGCGTGGATCAGGCCGACCCGGCGCAACAGTCCGCTGGTCAGCCAGGCCGACACTGCGGTGCCCCGGCGGCCCGGCCGCTGGTAGGGGCGCTCGGCCGGGTGCCGTAGGACTGCTGATCGGTTGTGTCTGTCCGATTAGTGATCACTGATGAGATGGGGGACCGGATCGAGCCGTTGACGCCGGCCGGTCCGGCCCGCGGGCGGCGGTGGGCTGACCACCGCTGCCCTCTTGAGGTTCGGGGATGGTGTGCCGGGTTCCACGTCGTCGCAGGTAATGCCGGTTGTTTTCGCGACGTGCAGGCCTTGTCGGCCAGCACGCGGTCGGACCGGATGCGGGACCGTCCCACTCCGGATCGAGGTACGGAGATCTGCTCCAGCACGTGCTCGAGCTGGGGGCCGTCACCGTAGTGTCCGGGTGTCAGAACGAAGGCGAGGGGCCGGCAGCGTCCGTCGGCGCCGAGAGGGATCCTGGTGATGAATCCGCTGCGGGGAGCGTCCCAGGCATTCGCCGATCTGGCCACTCCTCCAGCCGGACGGCCAGTTTCCGCAGCACCGGATCGACCTGGTTCGTCCCCCGATCCTCCCCCCTCTGGGGATCAGATCCAGGACTGGCGGCGCCTTCCTCGCACCGGCGGCGTGCTGATGAGCCCGCACTGCGGTCGAGCCCACCGACACGTCCCAGTCGATCCCGCCCCCGGCATCATCGGCGGCCTGGATGCGAGACAGCGGTATCTTCCACTTTCCATCGGCTGACCAGCGGCGATGCCGCGTTCTGATAGACGGTGTACAGGGCACCTGCGGACGGACCGGAGCAGGCCCGACCGCGGTAGCCGGGGACACGTTGCAGTGCTGCTCGACCCGAAAGAAGACCTGTTCGAGCAGGCCGGCCCGGTGCGCTTGCTCGCTTGTCGGGCGGCACGGTCCGGCGCGCCGGGTGAACTGCCGGTTGCGTGCGCTTTCTTCTCGCGATGTGCACGGCTTCGGCACAACGCGTCGTGGTGCGGATTACCGTCCCGGCGCCCCCGGTCAAGCGGCGCTGTCCGTGTCGGTTGCAGGGTGGCTGGCCTTCGTCGAGGAAACTTCACGCCTGACTGTTGACCCACATTCTGGGCGCATGCTCATAATGCGAGCCAGTGAACGGGCCGGCCCGCTTCGCGTAGAAGACTTTTCTGGACGAACCGGACGGTGTGCATGTCGAACAGCGTTGTTCTGCTCAACACCGCGATCACCGTGATCGCCATCGTGTTCCTGATCGTGCGGTTGCGGGTGAACCCTGTGGTCGCGCTGGTACTCGGCGCCTGTTACCTCGGCCTGGCAACGGGACTCGGGGTCGAGAAAACCGTGGAGACGGTCACCAAGGGATTCGGTGACGTCATGGCCGAGATCGGCCTTCTGGTCGCGTTCGGCGTGCTCATCGGGGCCCTGCTGCGTGATCTCGGTGCCATCGAACGCCTCGTCGGCACGCTGTTGCGAGTCGCGGGCCCCAAACGGGTTCCGTACGCTCTGGCGTTGACGATCGCCACGTTCCTGCAGTCGATCTTCCTCGACGTTCTTCTGGTGATCACCGGGCCGCTGGCCAAAGGCATCGCCGGAAAGCTCGGCCGTTACGGCACCGCCCGGATGGCGACCGCGCTCGCCATCGGCCTCGAGTGCGGCATCGTGTTCACGGTCCCAGGCGTTGGCGCCCTGGCCCTGGCGGCTCTGCTCGATGTCCCGCTGGGCGAATACCTGTTCTTCGGACTGGTCGTCGTGATTCCGACCGTTTTCATCGCCGTTGCCGTCATGAGCTTCGTCCTGACGCGGGGCTGGTGGAAGCCGGAGCTGGACGAGGAGGACGGCGGCGGCGCCGAGGAGCTCGCCGGGACCGGGGGCCATGGTGGTGACGCGGAGTCCCCGGCTGCGAGCGGTGTGCGTACTGCGGTGAAGGCCGCGCCGGGCGCGGTACGCACGGAGACGGAGCCGGTGGTGCGGTCCGGTTCCAAGCTGCTGCTGTTGTTCTCACCCCTTCTCGCGTCGCTTGTCCTCATCGCCACCGGAGCGCTCGCCGATGTCGTCCACTGGAAGAACCCGGTCGTCGAGTTCGTCTCCAGTCCGGTCGTCGCGCTGCTGCTCGGGCTCGTCGCGACATGTGTCCTGACCCGGCGCGTCCTTGGACAACCGGCCGTGGACGCTGCACTGTCGAAAGGGCTGGCGGACAGCGGTCAGATCCTCCTTCTGAACGGTGTGGGCGGTTGCCTCGCCGCGACGATCGCCGCCGCTGGGCTGGGAGACATCCTCGGGAAGTACTTCACGGCGGGTACCTGGGCTCCGCTGCTGGTGGTGTGGCTGGTCGCCGCCGTGCTCCATGTCGCGGTCGGATCCGTGACCATCTCCGCGATCACCGCTGCCGGCCTGCTCGCGCCCGTCGCTCCGTCCCTCGGAATCAACCCTGTCCTCATCGCACTCGCCGCGGGCGCCGGATCGCTGTTCCTCGTGCATCTCACGAGCAACACGTTCTGGCTGTTGCAGACCCTGATGGGCCAGACCACCCGGGGCACCCTCAAGACCTGTTCGGTGGGCGTATCCGTCGCCTCCGTGGTGGCGATGGGCCCCGTTCTCGTGCTGAGCGCGGTTCTCTGAATCTCCGACCCGTAAGGACCCCATGACTGACCAGGCCACGCAGTTGCCCCTGCACGGAGTGCGCGTGCTCGAGCTCGGCAACTACATTGCAGCCCCCACGGCCGGCCGGGTGCTCGCCGACTTCGGTGCCGAAGTGATCAAGGTGGAGCGCCCCGGAACGGGAGACGAACTGCGGAACTGGCGACTGTATGCCGGTGATGTCTCCATGTTGTTCCGTACGATCAACCGGAACAAGAAGTCCGTGGTGCTCGATCTCAAGAGCGAGCACGGCCGCGACACGGTGCTCGATCTGGTGCGTCACTGCGATGTCGTGATCGAGAACTTCCGTCCTGGCACTCTGGAGCGCTGGGGTCTGGGCCCCGCCCGTCTGGAGGAAGCCAACCCGGACGTCGTCCTGGCCCGGATCTCCGGGTTCGGTCAGTCCGGGCCGTTGGCGGACCGGCCGGGGTTCGCCGCGGTGGCGGAGGCCATGGCCGGCATGCGGCACCTGGTCGGTGAGGCCGACCGGCCGCCGTCCCGGGTGGGCGTGTCCCTGGGCGACTCGCTCGCCGGCCTGTACGCGGCACTCGGCGTCGTGATGTCACTGTTCCAGCGCGAACGATCCGGTACGCGCATGCCGTTGCACGAGCGCACCGTCGACGTCGCCCTGTACGAGGCGGTCTTCTCCATGATGGAGTCCCTGGTGCCCGACTACCTGGCCTACGGCCTGGAACGGCAGCGGGTGGGCGGCCGGATGGAGGGCATCGCACCCACCAACGCCTACGAGTGCGGTGACGGCCACAGCGTGGTGATCGCCGGCAACGGCGACTCCATCTACCGCCGTTACATGCACGCCATCGGCCGCCCGGAGCTGGCCGACGACCCCACACTGCAAAGCAACGCGGAGCGCTGGGAACGACGTGAGGAACTGGACGCGGCCATCGGCGCCTGGACCCGGACGATGCCTCGGGACGAGGTGCTGAAGGCTCTCGACGCAGCGGGGGTTCCCGCGGGGCCGATCTACACCGCGGCGGACATCTGCACGGACGAGCAGTTCGCCGCCCGGGGCATGCTCCAGCGCCTGCCGGTCACGGTCGCCGAAGGCGACATCCGAGAGATCGACTTCCCCGGGATCGTCCCGGTTCTCGGCGACCGTTCCCTGCCCGTGCGCTCACTCGGCCCCGACCTCGGGCAGCACACCCGGCAGGTGCTGTCGGGCCTGCTCGGCAAGAGCGACGAGGAAATCGACGCCATCGTCAACGTGACGGAGAAGAAGGCATGAACTCATCAGTGCGACCGGCGAACGATGTCACCCTCCGCGACGTGACGCTGCGGGACGGGTTGCAGCTCACGGGCAAACCGCTCTCCACCGACCGGAAGGTCGCCGTGGTCCGTGAGCTGCTCTCGCTCGGAATTCCCAGTGTGGAGATCGGCTCGCTCGCCAACCCGGCCCTTGTGCCGCCCATGGCCAACACCCTGGAGGTCATCGAGCGGCTGGAGCCGGACGAACTCGCCCGGTCCTGGGTCTGGGTCGCCACACCGAGGCACGTGGAGAAAGCGGCCAGGGCCGGAGCGGTGAACTTCCAGTACTGCCTGTCGGCCTCCGACCGGCACAACCAGGCCAACATCGGCCGGAGCACCGAGGACAGCCTCGCCGCCATGCCCGCGGCCATCGAGCACGCACGGGCGGTGGACGGCCGTATTCAGCTGTGCGTCGCCACGGCGTTCACCTGTCCCTTCGACGGTCTCGTCCCCGAGGAGACGGTTCTGCGGATCGCGGACGACCCCCGGACTCACGGAGCGGAAGACATCGTCATCTGCGACACCCTAGGCCAGGCGGTGCCGCAGCAGGTGAGCAGCCTGATCTCCAAGGTGAACGAGCGGTCACCCCAGCGGCGGATCGTCTACCACGGACACGACACCTGGGGAATGGGAGTCGCCAACTCGCTGGCGGCGGCTGCGGCCGGCGCGAGTGAACTCGACGGTGCCCTCGGCGGACTCGGCGGATGCCCCTTCGCGCCCGGAGCCAGTGGCAACGCCGCCACCGAGGATCTGCTCTTCGCGCTGCGTCCCGACTGGCTGACGCCCAAGACCTTCGGCGCGTTCGTCGAACTGGCCGACGCGCTGCTGGCCGAACTGGCCGAACCCAACCGTTCCCGCGCGGGGCAGGCGGCTCACCTCAGCACCACCGCGTTCCCGTGGGCCACCGCACCGGATACGGAGCCCTGCCAGTGAGGTTTCTCGTCACCACCCCCATCCCCGAGCCCGGAATGAGCATTCTGCGGGCGGCCGGCGACGTCGAAGTGCCCAACCAGCGACTGTCCGCAGAGGAACTGCGTCTGCGTTGCGCGTCCGGCGCGTTCGACGTCGTCGTGGCACAGCTGACGGACGTGTTCGACAAGGCAGTCCTGGAGAACGCGACCATCAAAGGAATCTCCAACTACGCGGTCGGCTACGACAACGTCGACGTCCGAGCGGCCACACGACGCGGCATCGTCGTGGGCAACACCCCCGGCGTCCTGACCGACGCCACCGCTGACATCGCGATGCTGCTCATGCTCGCCACGGCACGCCGCTGCGTGGAGGCGGACGGCTTTCTGCGCGCGGGCGGATACCAGGGCTGGCAACCCGAGCTCCTGCTCGGGCACGACGTCAGCGGCGCGACACTCGGTCTGGTCGGCTTCGGGCGGATCGCCAGAGCGACGGCGGAACGCGCCCTGGGCTTCGGCATGACGGTCCGCTACACCGTGCGCGGCGGCGCCCTGCCGGCCGACCGGCTCGGACATCTGGCCGGGAGGGTCCAGTACGCGGACTGGGACGATCTGGTGCGCACGAGCGACTTCCTGTCGCTGCATGTCCCGCTCACCGCCGAGACCCACCATCTCGTCGACGCCAGAATCCTGCGGGCGATGAAGCCGACGGCCTGTCTCATCAACACCTCCCGCGGTCCGGTGGTCGACGAGACGGCGTTGGTCGCCGCACTGCGCGCCGGCGAGATCGCCGGGGCGGGCCTCGACGTGTACGAGGACGAACCGGCGCTGGCGGACGGTCTCGCGGAACTCCCGAACACCACGCTGCTGCCCCACATCGGCAGCGCGACCCGGTCGGTCCGGTCCACCATGGCCGCACTGTGCGCCGAGAACGCGGTGGCCATGGCACGCGGTCAGATGCCGCCTCACGCCGTGAACCCGGAGGCATGGCGATGAAGGTCCTCGTCGCACCGGACAGCTTCAAAGGCACCTATACCGCACGCCAGGTCGCCGAGGCGATCGGCCAGGGTCTGGCGGACAGCTCGGCGACACCGGTGCTCATGCCCGTCGCCGACGGAGGCGAGGGCACACTCGCCGCACTCACCGAACCCCTCGGACTGCGTTATCGCACCACGCCCTCCCGCAACCCCTGGGGATCGGCATGCGACGGCCGGATCGCTCTTGCTGCGAACGGGACGGCGTTCATCGAACTCGCCGATGTGTGCGGTATCGACGTCCTGCACGACGGCCCCCGGGATCCGGTGGTAGCCGACACCCGCGGAGTGGGCATGCTGATGGTCGACGCGGTGCGCCACGGCGCCCGCGAGATCGTCGTGGCCGCCGGCGGGTCCGCCACCAGCGATGGAGGCATCG
This sequence comes from Streptomyces sp. ISL-12, assembly GCF_018614415.1. Lineage (GTDB taxonomy): Bacteria > Actinomycetota > Actinomycetes > Streptomycetales > Streptomycetaceae > Streptomyces. The sequence continues at coordinate 32,140 of NZ_JAGGOO010000064.1, read as the reverse complement.
GTGCCCTGAAGGCGATCGAAGAGCGTGGTGGTCTGTCCGGCGCCAAGGTGAAGGTACTCACCGATGTGACCACGCCCTACGTCGAGGCAGCACGGGTATTCGGCCCCCAGAAGGGCGCGGACCCCGGACAGGTGGCGATCCTGACGCTCCGGTTGCACGACCACGCCAAGAGGCTGCCGCGCGATCCTTCGTACGTGCCCCGGACCGGCGCGGCCGGAGGTTTCGCCGGCGCGATGTGGGCCCGCTTCGACGCTGAACTCCTCTCCGGCGCCGACTTCGTACTCGACGCGCTGGGCTTCGACGAGCAACTCGAGGGTGCGGACGCGGTGGTGGTGGGAGAGGGAAGGCTGGATACGCAGAGCGGCGAGGGAAAAATCGTGTCCGCCGTGCTGGCCCGTGCCGGGGCCACGCCGTGCTTCGCGATCGTGGGATCCGTCGATCCCGGCCTCGCCACCATGCGGGACACCTTCACCGAGGTCGTCGTAGCGGGCGATGAGGCCGCAATGAGGGCGGCGGGCCGAACCATCGCCCGACGCCTGCGGCTCAGCTCGGATACCGTCCACCGATCGCGCGGGTGATCTGTTCGGCATGCTCGACGACCAGGTCGACCCACTCGACACACCTCTCGTACGGCATACGCAGGGTCGGGCCGTGCACCATCAGCGCGCCGAGGAGGTCCCCGGCCGCGTCGAAGACCGGTGCGGCCAGCCCCGACGCGCCGTCGATGCGCTCCCCGACCGTGATGGCGTACCCCTCGGCATGCGTCTGTTTGACGAGCTTGCGCAGTTCGTCCCGGTCGGTGACGGTGCTCTCGGTAAGCCGTGGCAGTTCGTCCTGGAGTACCCGGTCGGCGAGGGCCGGGTCCCAGGCCAGCAGGACACGCCCGGACGATCCCACGGTGACGGGAGCGATCTTGCCCACCGACATCTCGCGCCGCAGGGCGTGCGGGGTCTCCGCGACGGCGATGCACACCCGTTGGGTGCCCTCAGCACGGAAGAAGCACGCCGTCTCCCCGGTCCGGTCCCGAAGGGACTTCAGGACCGGGTTGACCACCTTGAGCACATCCAGGTCCTTCGACGCGGCGGCCGCCCAGTACGCCATCCTGACACCGATACGCACTTTGTCCTCGGAGCGGTCGAGGAAACCGTTCGCCACCAGATTGGTCACCAGACGCTGCACGGTCGAGGCCGGCAGACCAGTTCGCTGCTGAATCTCCCGCAGGCTCAACGCCGGCTGCGCCAAGGTGAAGGCGTTGAGGATCTCGGTGATCTTTCCGAGAACGAGCAGCGGAGCCTGCTTCGATCCCTCATTCGCCTCGGCGCCGGACGGCGCGGAACTACCTCGGGCTGCCATGCGCACAACGATACGACAGGAGAAACGGGTGACTGAGGCCATGGAGAAGGGCCTGGTCCGTGCATCGGACGTGACGGCGGCCGCGGAGCGGTTCGCGGACGTCATCCGCCCGAGCCCGCTGCAACGCAGCGAACGGCTGTCCGCACGCTACGGACTCGACGTCTGGCTCAAACGTGAGGACCAGCAGGCCGTACGGTCGTACAAGGCGCGCGGGGCCTACAACCTCATAGCCCGACTCCCCGCCGACGAGCGACGGCGCGGTGTGGTCTGCGCGAGCGCGGGCAACCATGGGCAGGGCGTCGCGCTGGCCTGCGCGCTGCTCGGAGTGCGAGCCACCGTGTATCTGCCGCGGACCACGCCGCGACAGAAGCGGGAGCGGGTGCGGTCCATCGGTGGCGAGCACCTGCGCCTGATCGTCGAAGGCGACACCTATGACGAAGCGGCAGCTGCCGCGACGGCGTACGCCCACTCCTCCGGTGCCACGCTGGTTCCCGCGTTCGACGACCCGCGGATCATCGCGGGACAGGGCACGGTCGTGAAGGAGGCCGTGGAACAACTCGGATGCGTCCCGGACGCGGTGATCGTCCCCGTCGGTGGCGGCGGCCTGCTCGCGGGTGCTGTCGCCTGGCTGCGTGAGGCGCACCCGTCGGTGCGGATCGTCGGAGCGGAACCGCAGGGCGCGGCCAGCATGGCGGCCGCGCTGGCTGCCGGACGCCCGGTCACTGTCACGGCCGTGGACCCGTTCGTCGACGGAGCCGCGGTGAGCACCGTGGGCACCCATACGTACGCGGTCGTCTCCCAGTACCCGCCACACATGCTGGCCGTTCCCGAGGGGCGTGTCTGTGTGGAGATGCTGGATCTGTACCAGTCCGACGGCATCATCAGCGAGCCGGCCGGCGCGCTGGCGTCGGCCGCGCTCGACTGCGCGCCGGGGCTGGAACCAGGGGCGACGGTCGTGTGCATCGTGTCGGGCGGCAACAACGACGTGAGTAGATACGCGGAGATCGTCGAGCGCGCCCTGCTGTTCGAGGGGCGCAAGCACTACTTCCTCGTCGAATTCCCGCAGGAGCCAGGGGCACTGCGCCAGTTTCTCGACGACGTGCTGGGGCCGGATGACGACATCACCCTGTTCGAATACATCAAGCGCAACAACCGCGAGACCGGTCCGGCACTCGTTGGCATCGAACTGGGTTCGCCCGACGGCCTTGAGTCGATGACGGCCCGTATGCGGAAGGTCCCGCACCGCATAGAACGCCTGCCACCGGACAGCCCGCTGTTCAGGTTCCTGTCGTGATCCGGACGTGCACGGACTCGCCCGGTCACGGTTCAGCCTCTGGTCGGCGTGATGTCGCTGCCGGTGAACCCATCCATCAGGGAGGACACTGCGAGAACGAAGAAGCGTGCGGCGCTTGCCGTCGTAGTCGTCGGAGCATCCTTCGCACTCGTCACCGGATGCGACCAGGCCCTGTCATCCGTACGAGCATCGGACACAGCGGCCATCACCACACAGGAGGCGGAAATGGCAGGACACACGAACCAGGCGAAACAGTTCACGCTGGACCGTCTTGATCACCTGGTGCTCACCGTCAGGGACATCGACGCCACCGTCGACTTCTACACCCGTGCCCTCGGCATGGAGGCAGTGACGTTCGGGGAAGGGCGCCGCGCGCTCAACTTCGGCGGCAGCAAGATCAATCTTCACCCCTACGGGAACGAGTTCCTGCCGAAGGCGGCAATGCCCACCCCCGGTAGCGCCGACCTCTGCTTCACCACAGGTACCCCGATCGAGAAGGTACTCGCCCAGCTGGACGCCCAAGGCATCGAGGTCGAGGAAGGACCCGTTCAACGCACCGGAGCGCAGGGTTCCTTGCGCAGCGTGTACGTGCGTGATCCGGACGGCAACCTGTTGGAGATCTCCAACCTGCTCTGAGCTTGACTCTGTCGGGGATCTTGGAGTCGTCGAGGTCAGCTGCCCAGGCTTCGCCACGACTTCGGCCGGGGGATCGCGCACTGGTCGAGGAAGTTCTGGAACGTGGTTGGTCGGCGAGGCGTGGGGGGCTTCCTCGGTGGGTGGAAGTCTGCTGAGGCGTTCGATATTGACGGCGATGGCCGTCAGAACGTGCTGGACGTGTGCCTTTCCCTGTCCTCGGTAGCGGCAGCGGCGCATGCCGTGTCCGTGAGCGAACTCGTTGACCGTGCCCTCCACTCCGGAGCGGACCGCGTAACGGGCCTTTCACTGAGGCGTCTGATGCTCGGTGCGGACGCGGAGCTGCAGGTCGCGGAGTTCGCGCGGGGGAAAACCCACGGTGCGGGCGCTGTCGACGGTAGACGTGCAGCGGGATCGGACGAGACAGGGACGGCACTGGCTCTTGGTGAACCGGGCCACGATCAGCGGGGCCGCGATGGGCGAGGAGGTCGGGTAGGGGCCATGCCAGCCCTGGCTGACTTGACCCTGGGGGCAGTTGGCCTGCTGGCGGTCGTAGTCGATGTGGAAGCCGTCTCGGGCGAAGCCCTCGTTCTGGCGGTGCTGACGGGTGGAGTTGCTCCGCAGCGGCCCGGAGACTGTGACCTCGTGTTCACGGGTGGCTTGTTCCAGGTGGGGCAGGGAGGTGTAGCCGGCATCGACCTTGTGCTCGGCGGGCAGCAGTCCGCGACGGGGTCTGTCAAACGAGCGGTGCAACCAGGGTGGTTGGGGTTGCTGATGGGCTGCTGAGAGTCGGCCGTCGTAGGTGTTGTCGAAGGCGTTGAGTGCGGTCTTCCAGCGCATGGTCCAGCGGGCCTGGCCTTTGCCCGTGGGGTCGAGGGACATGATGGCCATGTAGACGCACTTCAGGGCGGCCTGCTCGTTGGGGAAGTGGCCGCGGGCCTTGACCGCCCGCCGGATGCGGGCGTTGGAAGACTCGATCGCGTTGGTGGTGCAGACGATGCGGCGGATCTCGGTGTCGAACCGCAGGAACGGAGTGAACTCCTCCCAGGCGTTCTTCCACAGTTTCACGATCGCCGGATACTTCCGGCCCCAGGTGTCGGCGAACTCGGCGAACCGCTCCAGGGCGGCTTCCTCGGTCGCCGCGGTGTAGACGGGCTTGAGAAGTTTGGCGATCTTGTCCCAGTCGTGGCGGGCGGCATGGCGGATGGAGTTCCGCAGCAGGTGGACCACGCAGGTCTGCACGATCGTCCTGGGCCAGGCCGTCTCGACCGCGTCGGGCAGGCCCTTGAGCCCGTCGCCGCAGACGAGCATGAGGACGTCGGTGATCGCGGTGGTGAGGCCACCGAGGGCGATCAACGTGATCGTGCGCGCGGTGACTCCGGTGCGCCGGGCGAGGATCGCGTACAAGGTGCGTCCGAGGGGCTGCCCTGCTCCGCCCAGCCCGAGTGTCCGTGCTGTCTTATTGGTTGAGTAACCGTATTCCAGCAGGAGCGGAATCAGGGCGACGGGCTTGGGCGGGCCGGTGGGCCGCTTCACGACCCTGACATGCTCTTTGCTTACCTAGCCGAACGTGATGGGCTTCAACCCTTTGAGCATCGGCTTAAGTGCTGTGACCGCATAGGTTCACCGAGTTGAGTGTGCTCAGTCGAGCCGTGCCGCCTTCCACACCCACGACGTCCGGCGGGGCAGACCGTCCAGGTCCCCGCGTCCGGTGCACCACAGCAGCACTCGGACGGGCTCGCCGGGCGGGGCGTCGGGGAACAGTCGGTCGAGCACGGCCGCGCATAGCAGTGCCGGCGGCAGCCAGTCCACGCCCAGTCCGCGGGTGATGTCGTTGGTGTGCAGCAGGATCTCGGCGACGCCCATCGCCGCGAACCCCGTCGGGTCGCACGGGCCCCAGTGCCAGGCCCGCAGGGACGGGTCGGCGGTGGCCAGCGCGCTGCCGAGTAGCCCGCCGCAGGCGGCGGCCACCTGCAGCGCCTCGGCAGGCGAGGCGGTGGGTCGCACGCGCAGATCGAAGGGGAGGTAGGCGTCGGCCGGGCTCGCGGCGAGCTGGCCCGCGTAGGCCAGCAGGTCGTGGCCGATGTGCGCGGCCGTCTGCTGGCAGCTCCATTCCAGCGGGCCGGCCGGCACTGTCCAGTCCTCGCCCGTGCGGGGCTCCAGTACCTCCAGCATCTGCGCCAAGGCGGCCTGAACGTCTTGGTGGTCCATGTGGCGCTCCTCGCAAGGCACGTTGTCTGTGGGGGAGGGGGTGGGGGCTGTGCTGTTCGTTCGTTCAGGCCGCGGCGGTGATGGGTCTGCCGCCCCAGCGGATGCCCTTCTCGCTGCGGATCCGGGCACGTTCCCTTGCGCTGGGCCGCGAGGACGTCCGGGTGGCGGGCGTTGGTGTTGCGCCAGCGCAGGTAGGCATGCAGGGTTCGAGTCTGGATGGTGTGGTTGGGGCGGTGGGAGTTGGCGACGGTGAATTGCCGCAGCGGTCCGAAGTGGGCTTCGATCGGGTTGGCCCAGGAGGCGTAGGTCGGGGTGAAGCACAGCTCGACGCGGTTCTTCTTCGCCCGAGCTGGGGCTGGCCGGCTTCGCGATGGACCGCTGGGGCATTGCGGGCGACGCCTCCGACTGGATTCGGCGGATCGAGGAACTGACCGACCGCGGAGTGCACCGCATGTGGCTCGCCAACCGCGGCGGCCTCGACGAACTGGAGCGCACGCTGCGCGGCTTCGGGGAGGAGGTGCTGCCCCGGGTGCGCTGTACGGCACACGGGCGGGCCCGGCGCGCGGGATGCGTGCCGGGCCCGGTTCGCGTGTGGGCCGGTCAGGACAGCAGCTTCTGCCAGAAGGCGAGGTTGTGTTCTTCGGGGAAGTCACGGCTCGCCTTGGAGCAGGCGGCCGGGGCGTCACCGCTCGCCGGTGCGGTGTCGCAGGCGACGAGCGACATCAGCGTGCCCGTCCGGTCGCTGAACCTGGGCCAGGACGGAGTGTCCGGGCCGTTGGGGTCGCCGGACGCGGTGAACCGGTCCCAGTACTCGATCATCTGGCGGGAGAGTTCGAGCTGGTCGTCGTCGTAGGGGAGGGTCTGGCCGAGGTAGTCCCAGAGGTAGCCGAGGTCGTCGACGTGGATCGCGCCGCCGAACGGGAAGTCGCGGGCGGCCCGGCTCTCCTGCTGGATGCGGAAGATGGACGTGAAGTGCGGGGTGTCGCTCTCGGCGAACTCGTAGGCGTAGGTGGGCACCCACTTCGACAGGGTACGGGTGAGCTGCCAGCGGGTGTAGGAGGTGGAGCCGTTCTGGGCGTCGGTCCACGCCTCGCCCGGGGTGGCGTAGTCGCTGAGCGGATACTCGGCGAGTACGGCGTCGGCGTCCTCACCGTAGGCGGAGCGAACGGCGTCCTCGTACTGGCCGGCCGTCATCGGCGTACCGAGGTAGTCGTAGTTCTGAAAGGTGGACAGGCCGCGTTCGCTGTCGGTCTGGCCCAGCATGACCGGGACCCGGTTGAACCGGCCGGTCCGCACCGCGGTGGCCGGGTCGACCGGGAAGGCGCGTCCGCCGGTGGAGAGGCTGACGCCGGCCTTCTTCTGCGCGGCGAGCAGGTCGGCGGCGGGCTTGGCGCGCAGGCAGGCCAGGATGTCGGCGGCGGTGGCGCAGCCGGTCTCCTTGACGAAGGCGGTGCTCTGCGCCTGGCCGGAGGCGGCGGACTGGAGGCTGCAGCCGCCGCTCATGATGACGGCGCGGGAGAAGAGTCCCTTGGCGGTGGGGGAGGCGAGGTGGTCGCAGACCGAGCCGGCGCCGGCGGACTGGCCGGCGATGGTGACGTTCCCTGGGTCGCCGCCGAAGCGGGCGATGTTGGAGTGCACCCAGCGCAGGGCGGCCTGCTGGTCGAGGAGGCCGAAGTTGCCGGGGCCGTCCTCGCTCTCCGCCTGGAGCTGGGGGAGGTTGAGGGTGCCCAGGACGCCGAGGCGGTAGTTGATGGTGACGACGATCGCGCCGGTCTGAGTGACGAACTTGCGCGGGTTGGTGTCCTGGCCGGCGCCGCCGGTGAAGCCGCCGCCGTGGATCCACACCAGGACCGGTGTCCTGGCGCGGGCGGAGTCGGGGACGTAGACGTTGAGGTCGAGGCAGTCCTCGGTGGTGATGGTCTGCTCGTAGCCGGGGTCCCAGCCGCTGTTCTGCGCGCACCGGTCGCCGAACGAGGTGGCGTCGCGGACGCCGGACCACTTCGCGGCGGCCCGGGGCGCTTCCCAGCGGCCGGCGTCGGCGTAGGGGATGCCCAGCCAGGCGTCGTAGCCGGTGCGGTCGGTGCCGCGGACCTTGCCCTGGCTGGTCTGCACCACGTCCGAGACGGGACGGCCGCCCGCCGACGTGGACGACTGGGCCTGGGCGGCGAGCGGGGTGAGTCCGAGGGCGAGCAGCCCGAGGGCGGTCAGGGCGGCGCGGACGGTGCCGCGCCGGGTGGTGGACGGGGTGGTGGACGGTCTCATGGCTCCCTGCTTTCTGCGTGCGGGTGTGCCGGAAACGGTCGGCGACGCGATGACGTCAGGACAGCCAGAAGTCGCAGTGGTGGTCGGCCGAGTAGCTGCTGATCACCTTGCTGGCACCGGCCGTGCGCAGCTGCATGACCGGCCAGTCGGCAGCCTCGGTGTACCGCGGCCAGGCCGGCTCACCCTTGGCCTTCGGAGCGCCGCTGTGGGCGAACGCGCCCCAGTAGGCGATCATCTGGTCGGCCAGCTTCTCCTGCCGCGCGGTGAGGGGTTTCTCGCCGAGGGCGAAGTCGAAGAGGTAGGCGAGTTCGGCGCTGTGCGCGTTTGACATGTCCTTGCCGGGGATGGCGAAGCCGTACAGCGTCGGCGAGGTCGGGTCGTCGAACTCGTACCGGTAGACGGGCGCCTTGGCCGAGATCAGCTGCGCGGCCTGCTGGTTGGTGCACGCGCGCTGGACGTCGGTCCGGATCTGGGTAAGGGCGTCCCAGGGGTTGTCGAAGTCCGCCAGCGGATACAGCTCCAGCACCCGGTCGGCCCGGTCGCCGTAGTCCTCGCGGACCTGCTCCGCGAACCCTTCCGGAGTGAGGTCGGCGAGCGCCTCGGAGGCGAGGCGGTTCTCAGAGCGGGTGTTGCCGGTCAGCACCGGCACCGCGTTCCAGGTCCCGTCGGCCAGCGCCTGCCGGAACGTCTTGGGCAGCACGGAGCCGCCGACCTTGGAGCCGCCCAGGTACTCGCCCTGGTGCGCGATCAGGGTGCCCGGCCACGCCTTGCGCAGGCAGGCCACGACAGTGGCCTCGTCGGTGCAGCCGACCGCCTCGGCGTAGCCGACCCCGCTCTGCTCGCCGGCCGCGAGGGTCGACTGCGACTGGAGGCACTGCGAACTCTGCACCGCGGCCTTGTCGAACAGGCCGCGCGCCGACGGCATGGCCATCAGGTCGCAGACGGCGCCGCCGCCCGCCGACTGGCCGGCGATGGTGACGTTGCCGGTGTCGCCACCGAAGCGCGTGATGTTGTCCTGGACCCACTTCAGGGACGCCACCTGGTCCATCCGGGCGTAGTTGCCCGAACCACCCGGCGTCTGTTCGCTCAGCGCCGGGTGGGCGAGGAAACCGAGGGCGCCGAGGCGGTAGTTGACGGTGACGACGATGACGTCGCTCTTGGCGGCCATGCTGCCGCCGCCGTAGATGACGCCGGTGCCCTGGGTGTTGGCACCGCCGTGGAACCACACCAGCACGGGCAGCCGCGCACCGGGCTTGGTGCCACTGGGGCGGTAGACGTCCAGGTAGAGGCAGTCCTCGCTGACGGCCTGCTCCTCCCGTATGCCGGAGGGCTGGAACTGCAGACAGGCGGGCGACTGCTGGTCCGCCTCGCGCACGCCCTTCCAGGAGGAGGGCGCGGCGGGCGGCGCGAAGCGCAGGTCACGTACGGGCGGGGCCGCGTACGGCAGACCCAGGAAACGGTCCGCCCGGTCGGTGGTCACCCCCTGGACCAGGCCGCTGTCCGTCCGCACGACAGGAGCGGCGCGGTCCGCGTCCGGTCCGGACGCCGAACTGGCGGTGGACGCGGAGGCCACCAGAGCCAGGGCGGGCAGCAGGGCGGACGCCGCGAGCGCGGCGAGCGGGCGCCTCAAGACACGTTTGAACACACAACCTCCAAGTAAGGGGCCGCCACCAAGTGACCGGCGGGACGGGCTGTTGGATGTGAGTTGTCTGTGGCCGACTGCGAACGTAACCGGGCGGCAATATTGTCAGCAATATGCGCGACATATTTTTCTTCAGCCTCTGAAGGCGGATCTCGTGCGGTCACCGTCTTGTTGACCGGCTGGTCAGCAGGAGTTTCGGTAGTCGAACGCGCGACTCTCGGCAACTACCGCGCTCGCTTGAAGCGTTGGCCACGAGCGCCGCCCCGTCGACACTCGGTCCGCACCCGCCCGGCACCCGGGGCCAGGCGACCTCTTCGGCCTGCCCTGTGTCAGGGGAGCGCCGGGCGGTGTGTCTGACGACGTGCGCCGCAGGGAAAGGGAACGCCCTCATGCCTCACTCCGACGACCACATCCCGTCCGTCCGCAGCCGCCGGGACGTCTTGAAGGGGTTCGGCTCCGCGGCGGCTGCCGTCGCCTTCCTCGCGCTGCTGGAACCTGCCGCGGTGGCCAGACCCGCTGACGCCGGCTCCGAGGTCCGCGGACTGCTGGCCCGACTGACCCTGGACGAGAAGATCTCCCTGGTGCACGGCGCGACCGACCCCGAGCGCCTGGGCCAGGCCGGCTACCTGCCCGGCGTGCCGCGCCTCGGCATACCGCCACTGCGGATGAGCGACGGCCCGGCCGGCGTCAACGTCGCCGCCTCCGCCACCGGTCTCCCCCCGGTGTCCACGCTGGCCGCCTCCTTCATCCCGAACTGGCCCGCGAGTACGGGTAGGTGATGGGACGTGAGGGCCGCGCCCTGCGGATGGACGTCCTGCTGGCCCCGCAGATCGAGCTGTCCCGGGCCCTCTACTTCAGCCGCAACAAAGACCAGACCGGCGAAGACCCCCACCTCAACGCGCGACTCGCCGTCGCCCAGATCGAAGGCGTCCAGGCCCAGGGCATGCTCGCCATGGCCAAGCACTACCTCGCCAACAACCAGCGCAACGGCGAACTGAACCGCTCCGACCCCGACGACCCGGCGACCAACTTCGACTTCCGCGTCGACGACCGCACCCTCCACGAGATGTACCTGCCGGCCTGGGAGGCGGTGGTCCGCGCCGGGGTCTCCTCGGTGATGGCGGCCTACAACCACCTCAACGGCGAGTGGAACACCGAGAACCGCACCACCCTGACCGACATCCTCCGCGGCGGACTCGGCTTCGAGGGCTTCGTCACCTCGGACTGGAACTCCGTGCACAGCATCAGCGTCGAGGACGGCCTCGACATGCAGATGCCGGACGGCACCTACTTCGGCGACCCGCTCGAGCAGGCCGTCCAGGACGGCACCATCCCCGAGTCGGCCCTCGACACCACAATCACCCGCATCCTCGGCCAGTACGACCGCTTCGGCCTGCTGGACGGCAGCCGCAAGTCCGCCCGTGCCGCCATCGATGTCGAGGCCGGCGCCCGCACCGCCCGCGAGGTCGCCACCCAGGGCGCGGTCCTGCTCGCCAACGACGGCGCGCTGCCGCTCGGCCGGGCCGCGCTGCGCTCACTGGCGCTGATCGGACCGACCGCCGCCCAGGTCGCCGTGTCCGTCTCCGGGGAACGGGCCTACGGCTTCGAGGACCGCATGGTCTCCCTGCTCGACGCCCTGCGCCGCAGCGGGGACACCGACCCGCGCCACGCCGTCGGCGTGGACCTCACCGGCACCACCGTGCCGGCCGACGTGCTCACGCCCGACGGCGGCACCGGTCACGGGCTGACCCGTACCCCGGCCGCGGGCGGCGCCGCCACCATCGACCCGACCGTCGACTTCACCGGCGACCAGGCACTCCCGGTCGGCTCCTCCTATGTGTGGACCGGCACCCTCACCCCGCCGACGACCGGCGAGTACCGGCTGATGATCCAGGCGTGGCGAGGGGCGGCCTCGCTCTCCCTCGACGGCAGCCAGCTCGGCTCGGCCGCCTCGCCCCGGTTCGGCTACGGGCGGCTGTCGGTGAGCGAGGTGCGCGACGGCCTGGAGGTGTCGTTCACCGTCGCCAACACCGGCGAGCGGCGCGGCGCCGAGGTGCCGCAGGTCTACGTCGGCCCGCCGCCGCACGCACCCGTCGACATGCCGGTCAGGACCCTGGCCGCCTTCGAACGGATCGAACTGCGCCCGGGACAGTCCCGCCTGCTCACCCTGCGCGTCGACGAACGCCGCCTGTCCTACTGGGACACCGGCAAGGGGCGCTGGGTCCTGCCCGCCGGCCGCCGCACGGTGGAGGTCTCCGCGAGCGCGGTCGCCGACTCCCGGCAGACGCTGCTGTGCACCTACCTGTCCGCGGCGCTCCTGGCGGGCCTGGTGCTGAACGCCGCCCTCGGCTGGTCCTGGGCCGATCCCGCCGCGGCCCTCGTCATCGCCGCCCTCGCTGTGAAGGAGGGCCGCGACGCCTGGCAGGGCAAGGGGTGCTGCGCTCCGGCGGCGGGTGCGACGGCGGACGGGTGCGGTGACTGCCCGCCCGGGTGCGGCTGCTGAGGCCGCGGACTGCGGGGAGCCGGCCGGCCGGTCCGGCTCCCCGCGGGTCACTTGCGCTGCTGGAAGATCCACTCCCGGATGCCTTCGATGCCGTAGGCGATGCGCCAGGTGTTGAGGTGGTTGTTCAGCGAGTTGTCCTCCTGGTCGGCGGGTACGACCGTACCCGCCTCGAAGGCCACGTAGTTGACGGCGGCCTTTTGCGCGAGGAGCCTCTTGACGTCGGCCGCGAACTCCTTCTCGGTCGAGGTGCCGTCCCACACCGCGCGGGCGACGGTCGCGCCGTCCTCCTCCAGCGCGGCGGTGATGGCGTTCTGGCCGGGATAGGCGTTCTCGTCGCCCTGGGAGACGGTGATCCACAGCTTGTCGTCGGCCATGGGACCGACCAGGCTGGTGTCCCACTGGCCGGCCACGATGTAGGAGGCGGCGAACAGGTCGGGATACTCGATGTCCATGACGATCGACATGATCGCGCCCATGGACTGGCCGGTGGTGTAGAGGCGGTCGGTGTCGATGCTGTAGGTCTCGGTGAGACTGTTGACCAGGTTGACCGTGGTGTCGAGCATGTCGGTCACCGTGTAGCCGCCGTGGTCGTCGACGACCACACTGGAGTACTGGGGCGCCAGAACGAATGCCGGACGCTTCGCCTGGTCCTGCGGTGAGGCCCAGCAGACGGCGCCGTTGCCCTGGGTCAGGGTCGTGGTCGTCTCGGTGCTCAGCACACTGGCGTCGTGCATGAACAGCACCAGCGGGTAGGACTTCCGCTTGTCGTAGCCCTTGGGCGTGTACAGGTTGTAGTCGAGGGTGTTGCCGGTCGCGGGATCGGTGAAGGTGAGCTGCTCGAAGTCGTCGACGACCAGGTTCGTCACGGCGGTGGTGGTGACACCGGTGGCGTCGGCGGGGTAGACGGTGCCCCGCGCGGTGACGACATCCCCCGCCTGGACGACGGTGGCGACGGCCTCCTTGGTGCCTCCGCCCTGCTGGCCGGTGCCGCTGGACGGTGAGCCGCTCGGCGACCCGCTGGGGGAACCACTGGGCGAGCCGCTCGGCGGAGTCCCGCCGGAACCGCCCATGCCGCTCTCGGTCAGGGCCGCGGCCTCGTCGTCCGGGGACATCTCGACGATGACGTACCGGCCGTCGCGGCCCTTCTCCGCGGGGGCCGGCGCGGTACTGGCGTACACCTTGGTGACGGTGCGGTCGGCCACCGTGAACGTTCCGGTCGACAGCTTCGCGTTCTTGATCACCGCGTCGTACTGCAGCGCGACGGCGATGAGCTTGAGCCCGTCTCCGAAAACCTCGGTGACGGCGGTGGCACCGGTGATGTGCCCGCTGCTGTCCGGCTCCTGAGCCGCCGACGCGGAGCCGTACGCCGCCGCCCCTCCGATCACGGCCACAGCGGCCCCTGCCGCACTCGCGACGAACGCGCGCCTTCTCATGGTCCGTTCTCCTCCTGCTGTCCGTTGCTCAACTGGTGGGGGAATGGGTCAGTCGTGCAGCAGGTCACCGATCTTCGTGGCGACCCGCTCCGCCGACCCCTGGGCATAGGCGGAGTCGACGGCCTCGTAGGTGATGCGGGCGTAACTGCGCGAGTCCGCCATGTTCTTGGCACCGCCGTCGAGCATCGACAGCACCGTTGTGTACGCGAAGGGCGAGTGCTTCTTGATGCTCAGGCCGGTCTCCGCGGACAGTTCGGGCGCCACCCCGGTGAACACCCCGTTGCCGATCTGGAGCGCCCAGAGCGGCACCTCGGCCGTTCCGTCGGGAGTGAACGTGTACTCCTTCGTGGGCGCCGTCGCACGCCCCTGCTGCACGGCGCCGACGGTGACGGAGGAGGTGACCAGCTCAAGTGTCGAATCGGAGCCGGTCCTGATCGCCCGGGTGACCCGGACGACCTCGGTGCCCAGCCGTTCACCCTGGACGGTCAGCAGCAGCCAGCCGGCGTCGGAGGCGTCCGTCTGGGACCAGTTCCGGTCCTTGTCCACGGTGTACCGCTTGGACCGGAACGCCGGTGCCTGGTCGCCGCACGCGCCCACCAGGAAGAAACCCACGGTGTCGCCGCCGAACTGCTTCTCCACGTGCGCGACCGCCGAGCCCGCCAGGTCGGTGGTGACCGGGTGGTCGCCGCTCGCCATGACCGAGTCCAGCATCACCGAGGACTGCACCGCGTAGTTGACCAGGACGGCGATCGCGTTGCCGTCGGCGTCGTCGAAACGGGTCACGCCGACGCTCTTGTCGGAGGTTCCGGACTCGCCGGTCCCCAGCCACCAGCCGTCGGCCGTCAGCACGTCCCGGTTGACGTTCACGTCGCACTCGCCGGAGCCGTGCCCCACCCTGCCCGCACGCAGGGACGTGACCGCTGCCGCGACCGCGGTGGAGGCGGCTTGCGAGACCTGCGCCATGAACGGTGACGACACTCCGCTGCACGGCTGAATGTGCGGGGTGGAGAAGGTGTGGGTGACGGTCATGAGGATGTCGGCCGGCTCGACATCGGCCGCGTCGGAGACGATCGTCCGCAGCGCGGCGACCCCCTCGGAACTGATCGAGGTCAGATCGAGGACGACCAGTGCGACGCTCCGCTCGGCGCCGTGTACCAGCAGCACCCGTACGTAGAGGTCGTCGTGGACGGTGGTGAAGCCGTCCAGTGGGAGCAGCGACGAGGGCAGTTCGATCACCGCCCGTCCCGCCCCGACCCGCAGCCCGTCGCTGCCGCCCCCGGTCTCCGCGTCAGCGGCCACCGCCCAGGCGCCGCCCGCGGCGGTCGCCGCCGCCGCGGCGACCGAACCTCCCAGGAAGGCCCGTCGGCGCAGCGGTCTGCGGTGGCCACGGCTCTCGTCGCCTGTGTCGTTCAGCCTCACTGGCGGATCTCTTCCGACGGCGCGCGGTCACAACTCCACTCAGGAGTTGGAGGGTTGGCTTCGTGTGTTACTGGCGAGCCCCTGCACGAATATGGCAGGGCAACCAGTGGAAGTGCTGTGGGAATCTGTGCGGACGCTGTTCCCGCCGTCCCCGGCGCCCAGGACGGCCGACGAACGCCAGGGCTTCACAGTTGTCGTACAGGCGCGCCTTACGGTTTCCTCAGACGGCGTCCGGACAATCTTCGGCATGAACACCTCTCACCTGCCACGACGCGGTTTCCTCGCCGCCTCGCTCGGCGCTGTTTTCCTCGGCGCCACCGCCTGCGGCACCTCCTCCGACAGCTCCGCCACTGGCGAGGCCGGCTCCGCCGCCGCCTCCAGCGGCACCCCCGCCACCGAGACCACCGAGACCGCCACGGCGACCAGCACCGAGGAGCCGCCCAGCCTGGACGACCTGACCTCGCAGGTGAAGAGCACGTTCAAGCAGTTCACCTACGAGGACTCCCAGACGGGTGAGTCCCTGCCCTACAACCTGTACATCCCCGACGACTACGACGCCGCCAAGTCCTACCCTCTGGTCCTCTACATCGCCGACTCCAGCCTCGTCGGCCAGGACGTCACCGCCCCGCTGTCCCAGTACGGCGCACTCATCTGGGCCAGCGCCGACGAACAGGCCAAGCACGAGAGCTTCGTCCTCGTCCCCGAGTATCCCTCCGTCATCATCGACGACCACGGCAGCTACACCACCACCGACTACGTCGAGATGACCACCCGGCTGCTCACCTCGGTCACCGGCAAGTACAGCATCGACGACAAGCGGATCTACGGCACCGGGCAGTCGATGGGCTGCATGACGGTGATGTACCTGACCGCCAAGCACCCCGACCTGTTCGCCGCCGAACTCTTCGTCTCCGGCCAGTGGGACATCAGCGAACTCGACAACCTCGCCAAGGAGAAGTTCTTCTACATCGCCGCCGGCGGCGACGAGAACGCCTCCGGCGGCCAGGCCGACGTCAAGGACCTGCTCAAGGACGCCGGAGTCTCCTACCAGAGCGCCACCTGGGACGCCACCTGGTCCGCCGCGAAGTACGCCGCCGCCGCCGAGAAGCTCTTCGCCGCCGGTGACAGCATCAACTTCGCCACCTTCAAGACCGGCACCGTCCTGGAAGTCTCCGACTCCACCTCCTCCGACCCGGCCATGAACAGCGAACACATGGCCTCCTTCGAACCCGCCTACAAGATCACCCCACTGCGCGACTGGCTCTTCGCGCAGAAGGCGGCCTGACGGTTCGGACACCCATCCCGCGCTCGCGGAGGTCTGCGGCGGGGTTGCCAGGATCGGACAACAGTCCGGTGGTGGTGTCGTCGGCCTGCGCGTCGACGAGAGGCCGTCCCATGTCCGTGTCGATGACCGGCCAGTTGGGGCTGGTGGAGTTGGGGTGGAAGATCGGTACGTGCCCCGGCTGCCACTGCCGCGGCAGCGGGCCGCGGCACTCTCCACGACCTGTCGGGAGTGTTCGGCCGCGGGCTGAGCGTGCTCGGTCGATCGAAGTACCACTCGCCTTTCAGCTGCACGCGGCTTGCCTTGTACTGGGTCAGACCAGGGTGGACCAGAAGGCGCACTGGTGTGCTGCCGCCTCGTCGCTCACGGCTTCGGAACCGTGGCTGGTGAAGGCCACCTCGGTGGGTGTACCGGCCCTGTACGCGGAGATCCGGGGCAGGCCGGAGGGCGAGAGGTCACCGGTCTCGGCGAAGTGCTGCCAGTAGGCGATCATCTCGTCGGCCAGCGCGCGCTGCGTCCTCGACAGCGGGGTCAGGGCTGGGGCGCCCCAGAGATAGAGCAGCTCGGCGGAGTGCTGGGTGCCCAGTCCGAATGACGGCGGCACGAGCTGATAGGAACGCAGTGGTGCGGTGGTGTCGCGGAACTCGTAGACGTATGTGGCGGCGGAGTGGGTGGCCAGCGCGTCGGCGTGGGCCAGTTTCGGGCAGGAGAAGCCGCTGTCGCCGCGGACCGCGGCCAGGGCCTGTCCGGGGGTGCTGTAGCCGGCCAGCGGGTAGTGGGCGAGGACCGCGTCGGCGTCCGTTGCGTAGGCGGCGCGCACGGCGGACTCGTACTGCGCGGGCGTGACGGGGTGGGAGGTCAGGTCGTACTGCTCGTAGACGAAGGCACCGGCCTCGTTCTGCGTGGAGCCGATGAGGATCGGCATCCGGTGGAACCGGCTCGAGGCGAAGGCGTCGGTCGGTGACCGGGGCAGTACGGTGCCGTCGACGACCGGGCGCCAACTCCCCGCGCTCTTCTGGGCGTCGAGGAGTTGGACCGGGGACTTGGCGCGCAGGCAGGCCACCGCCTGAGCACCGGTGCCCGCGCAGTCGGCGGCCTCGGTGAAGGCGGCACCGGCGGTCTGCGCGGCGGTCCGGGTGTTGACCGCGCATCGCAGGCTGCTCTCCATGGCGGCGCGCTGGAACAGGCCCGCCGCGGAGGGGGACGCCAGGAGGGCGCAGATGGACTCGGCCCCCGCGGACTGCCCCGTCACCATGACCTTCGACGGGTCGCCGCCGAAGGCCGCGGCGTTCGCCTTGACCCACTTCAGGGCCAGTACCTGGTCGAGGAGCCCGTAGTTGCCGGACGTGCCCTGCCCGGTCTCGGTGTCGAGGCCGGGCAGGGTGAGCCAACCCAGTGCGCCGAGGCGGTAGTTGACGGTGACGACGATGCCGCCGGCCCGCACGTAGGAGACCGGGTCGATGTCGGTGCCGGAACCGTTGACGAAGCCGCCGCCGTGGAAGAAGACGGTCACCGGCAGGGTGCCGCCGGTCGGTCGTTCGGCGGGTGTCCACACGTTCAGGAAGAGGCAGTCCTCGTCGGTGGAGGCCGCGGCGGGCCGCCAGGCGGCGGCGGTCTGTACGCAGTCGGCCCCGGGTGCGCTCGCGTCCCTGACGCCCTTCCAGGCGGCGGCCGCGACCGGTGGCCGCCACCGCAGGTCACCGACCGGCGCCCGTCCGTACCGGATGCCGTCGAACCGCCGTACTCCCTCGGTGCTGTCGCCGCGCACCGCGCCGCCGCTGGTGCGCACCACCGTGGGCAGTGTCTCGGCGGGGCGGTGCTCGCCCCGCGCGGTCGCCGAGGAGGACGACAGGGAGACCAGGCAGACG
The DNA here is from genome assembly GCF_018614415.1 of Streptomyces sp. ISL-12. Lineage (GTDB taxonomy): Bacteria > Actinomycetota > Actinomycetes > Streptomycetales > Streptomycetaceae > Streptomyces. The sequence continues at coordinate 14,240 of NZ_JAGGOO010000064.1, read as the reverse complement.
AGTGCGGCGGACAGGGAGGCGAGGGCGAGGGCCGTCCGCTTCCCCGGAGTGTGACTGTCGAGCCGGTGGTGCCGTCGTGCACGGAACACGGCAGGTCCCTTCTGTCCTTCTCGGTGGTGGCGGACGGACTCAGCCGGCGCTGGTGCTGCCGTTGTACAGATCGTCGCCGCCGTAGACGGCGGTCACGGTCTTCCCCGACCACGCCGAGGCGCCGGCCTGGAGCACGGCGGTTCCGCCGTGCAGCTTGACGGGCTTGCCGATGTCCACGCCGTCGGCCTGGAACTGGACGGTGCCGCTGGGCGTGGCCGGCTCCGTGGTGGCGGCGGCGACGGTGGCGGTGAGCTTGTCGGAGCCGGTCGTGACGGCCGTGGTGGTGGCGCGGAAGCCGACGCGGGTGAGGAAGTCGTAGAGGGTGTTCTGCCAGAACGACCAGGTGTGGCCGCCGCCGGCCGAGTAGTACGTGAACGGCACACCGGCGTTGATGAGGCCCTCGCGTTCGGTGGTGGCCGTCATCATCGGAGCGTTGCCCCCGGTGTCCTGCTGGCCGATGGCGAGGTGGATGCCGAGCACCTTCTTCAGGTCGTCGGCGGTGTACGCGGAGTCGATCGGGGTGTTGCCGGTGCCGGTGACGGTCACGGCCGGCGCTCCCGCGGCGGGGGACCAGACGCCGTAGTAACCGAAGGTGGTGGTGTCCTTGAAGAGCAGGTTGTTGGCCTGGGTGCCGTAGGCGGAGGTACCCGCGAAGGCCCGGTCGGCGGCACTGGTGCCGACGTGGTAGTGCTGCTCGACGTAGGGCAGCACGGTGTCGGTGATCTCCGCGGTGTAGGCGGCGGAGGACACCCCGGTGCCCCTCGGCATGACGACCACGGCCGGCTGCATCCTGCCGTCCGCCATCAGGTTGTCGACGATCTGCTCCAGGCGGCCCCGCGTCGACCAGGCGACCTCGTTCTCTCCGCCGCCGTGGCTGAGCACGAACACCGGGTAGGGCTCCGACCGCTCGGGGTCGTAGCCGGGAGGTGTGTAGACGGCCATCTGGTTGGAGCCGCTGGTGGCGTTCGCGGTCGGGTAGCTGAGGTCGGTGAGCTTGCCGCGCCGGGAGGCCGGGACGTCCGCCTGCCAGGACTGGTCGGCGGTGCCGGACTTCTTGTCCGACGGGACGTACACCTGGCTGTAGACGGCTGCCGACCCGGTCGTGTTCCAGGCGGGGTTGGCGGGATCGGTCGTCGCCGTGCAGCCGCTCAGCGTCGCCGAGGCGCAGTCCGCGTAGAACTGGTAGTCGAAGGTGCCGGAGGGCAGCGGCACGGTGTAGGACCATACGCCGCTGTTGGCATCCTGCTCCATGGAGGCGACGGCCCAGTTCTCGCTCGGCTGGTTCGGCGACTGCAGGGGGAAGTCGCCGGGCTGCCAGTCGGCGGCGGTGACGGCGGCGGCATTCGTCGGGTCGGTGCTGGTGCTCGCCGAGGAGGCGAACGTCCAGGTGCCCCTGATCCGCATGGAGGCCGCCGAGGCGTCCTTGACGCGGAAGGTGACCTGGTAACCGGTGGGACCCCTGCCGGTGTGCGTCACCGTCGGACCCAGAGCGGAGGCGGAGCCCTTGGCTGCCGAAGTCTCGGCGTTCGCCGACGTGGTGAGCACGGTGGCCGCGACGAGCACGCCGGTCGCGGTGACGGCGAGCACGGTTCTGCGCGGACTGTTGAGCATGGTTTCTCCTTGTGCGTGCGCCCGGAGGGCGACAAGTTGCCGCAGTGCCCGCGCGAACGTCCCGGGCCGGGAGCCGCCCAACGGACCACACCGCTGGTTGACGGCCCCTCCCGGCACGGATGCGGCTTCGGCTTCGGCTTCGAACGGCATGATCGATGACGGCCGCGCTGTGTGTGGTGATAGTGATACCGGTGTCGGGCGTACGGCGGGTTGGTACGCGCACGTCACAGGGGCAGACGGCTACTGCTGGTCTCGACGCACCCGGCGGCTCGGGATGGCGGGCTGAGATGCGGGCGCATTCAGAAGTCGAAGGAAAAATGCGGCTGGTGACGATTTTTTACGCTCGTGCGATCAACTTGTCAACGGTCGTGTCATAAGGCATAGGAAAGCCGGTCGAGCGGGACGCGTGCAGCCTCTCGCTGGAGGAGGGCCGGCGTGAGCGGCAGAAAATGACCGCGAGATTGCTGTGTATATTGTTAACAATCTTGTAGCGTGCGGGACGCCTCCAATCCGAGGCATCGGCGAAGCACTTGGTGCTCGATGAGGGGAGACCCATGTCCCGTACCCACCTGCATCTGTGCAGAGGCGTGGCGCTGACGGGCGCGCTGGTGTTCGCGACCGTCGCGGTGCCGACCTCTGTCGCGGTGGCGGCTCCCGCCGCCGGTCGCGGTCACGCGGTGGACGCGCAGGACGCCGCGCTGGACTTCGACTCCGCCGCCTACACGACGATCACCGTCACCGTGGACGGCAGTCCGATGGACGTGCGCTGGTACAAGCAGATCTGCTACGTCGCGAACCCGGTCGCGGCGGCGGCCCAGCAGCCCGGCGGCCCCGGCGGCGGCAGCACCACGATCACCGACACCGCCTGCGGCTACCAGAGCATGAACGTGTTCGTCCCCGAGAGGGCCTTCGGCGACCAGCGCACCCCGGTCTACTTCGCCGTCAACAACAGCGGGTGGAAGGCCAGCTACCTCCGGGCGAGCGTGACCGCCGGCGCCTCCTACACCAGCGCGACCAGCAACGTCGGAGCCGCCCTGAAGGCGGGCTATGTCTTCGTTGACGTCGCCAACCGCAGCCGCGGCCTGGCCGGCGCCGACGGCTCGGCCCCCGGCAAGGCCCCCGCGGCCGTGGTCGACGCCAAGGCCGCCGTCCGCTACCTGCGGCTCAACGACGCCGCGATGCCCGGCAGCGCGGAGCGCATCGTCATCAACGGCACCAGCGGTGGCGGCGCCCTGGTGTCGATCCTGGGCGCCTCCGGAAACAGCGCCGAGTACGACCCCTACCTCGCCGCGATCGGCGCCGCCGGGATCGACGCCAAGGGGCGCAGCACCCTGCGCGACGACGTGTTCGCCGTCAACGCGTACTGCCCGATCACCGACCTCGGCAACGCGGACATCGCCTACGAGTGGCTGTACAACGTCCTTGCCACCCGCGACGCCACCGGCTCCAACCCCTCACCCGAGGCGGCCCAGGAGATAGCGTCCCGGTTCGCGGCGTACGAGAAGAGCCTCGGACTGCGCAACCCCGACGGCTCGCGGCTCACCGCCGCCACCATGCTCGACACCATCAAGAAGGAGGTCATCGACTCCGCCGAGACCTACCTGAAGGCCGACCCGGCCCACACGATCCCGCCGCTGGGCGGCACCTTCCAGATCACCTCCCAAGGCACCACCAAGTCGTACGTCAACGACTGGATCGACATCGACGCCGCCACCGGCAAGGTCCGCTCCGTCGACATGACGAAGTACCTGGCCTTCGTCGCCACCCAGGCCACGCTGAAGACGACCCCCGCCTTCGACGCGGTGGGCGTCGACGGGAACACCACCAGCGGCACCGAGACCGACCTGTTCGGCCCGCCCAGCCAGAAGTACCTGAACTACACCGAGTACAGCTGGGACCACAACGACGTGGCCGGCGACGGCAGCGGCCTCGACGACACCGGGCTCACGTGGAAGCAGTACACCGCGAAGAAGAGCACCACCGTCGACGACCAGGTGCACCTGATCAACCCGATGGACTTCATCGGCACCAAGGCCGACACCGCACCGAACTGGTACGTGCGGCACGGCACCCGCGACCGGGACACCGCGTTCACCGTCTCGGTCAACCTCGACCGTGCACTCGCCGGCGACAAGCAGGTCGAGAACCTGAACTACCAGCTCGCCTGGAATCAGCCGCACGCCGGCAACTATGACGTGCCCGAGGCCATGGCCTGGATCGCCGAGGCCGTCCGCAAGGCCGGCGACCCGCTCGCCTCCAGGCACGAGCGCTGAGCCGTCGGCAGCCCCGACGCGGATGGCCGGTGGGCAGGGGCGCCCGGCCGCCCGCACCGCATGGTGGACCGATCACCGGGTGCGCGGGCGGTCCGGGGCCGTGCTGATGCCTCGGGTCCGTGGTCCGGTACCAGGAACAGCGGCCACCGGGGCGGCCGGACAAGCAGACGGACGCGCGGGCGCAGGCCGGCCCGCCAGGCTGGCGGGTATCTGAAGGACAATCGCCCGGTGGGGCACGCCGCACGGGCGAGGAGGCTGGGACCTGGCGGGAGACGCACGGCCGGAATCCAGGGCCTGCGCACAGCACCGGTCGACACCCCGGCCAAGGCACTGCCAGGTCTCGGTGTCCGCGACGCACCGCCGTGCCCGCGCCGGGTGCGCACCACGGACTCGCGGTCGTGTCCGGGACGGCAACGCGCGGCGAAGGAACCGGTCAGACCGATTCGCGGACGACGACCCGCGCGGGCGGCGGGCGCAGGCCGTCCGTGTCGAGGTTCAGGGCGAGGCGGGCGCTGAGCCGGCCGTGGGCCTCGGCGTCGACGTGGACGGTGGTCAGTCCGGGGGTCGTGTAGGCGCCGTAGCCGTTGTCGTCGAAGCCGATGACGGCCACATCGTCCGGCACGCGGTGGCCGAGGTCGCGCAGGGCCATGAGGATGCGCAGGGCGACGTCGTCGTTGAAGCCGGCGATGGCGGTCACCTCGGGAGCGCCGGTCAGGAACGCCTGGACGGCTTCGGCGCAGGCGGAGCGCTCAGGTGGTGTGACGAAGGTCCGGGGGACCTGAATGCCGAGGTTGCGTGCGGCGTGCCCGGTGAACTTCAGCCGGGTCGCGGCCAGCGGGGACTCGGTGTCGGGCAGGGCCACGGCGACGACGGTCAGGCCGCGTGTCGGTACTCGTGGAGGGCCGCCGAGGTGGTCACGTCGGCGTATGTCGAGGTGGGTGAGCTGCTCCGAATTGGTGATCGATGGGGGCAGGGCGTGCAGTGGTCGGGCGCCTGCGATGCCCTGGTGGGGCCGGTGGGAGTTGTAGTGCTGCTCGAACTCGCGCAGGGCGTGGAGCAGATGGTGCTGGTTCCAGATCAGGGTGCGGTCCAGCAGCTCGTGCCGGCAAATCTGTACCCAGCGTTCCATGAGCGCGTTCATGCGCGGTATCCGGACGCCGGTCAGCACGACGTCGATCCCCGCGTCCTTGAGGACGGTGTCGAACAGGGCGGGGAACGTGCCGTCGTGGTCCCGGATGAGGAACCGTGCCCGGCAGCCGGTGTCCTCGAGGTCCATGACGAGGTTCTTCGCGGCCTGTGTCACCCAGGAGGCGGTCGGGTGTGCGGTGGCGCCCAGGACCCGGATGCGCCGGCTGGCGTACTCGAGCACGGCGAACACGTACAGCCGCGTCCCGGACAGAGTGCTGGTCTCGAAGAAGTCGCAGGCCAGCAGGGCATCGGCCTGGGAACGCAGGAAGTCCGCCCAGGTACTGGACGTCCGCTCGGGTGCCGGCGGGATTCAGGCGTCCTCGAGGATCTCCCAGCCCGTGGACGCCGCCACTTTCACGCCGAGGACGAGCAGTTCACCGTGCAGGCTCCGGTAGCCCCAGGTCGGGTGCCCGCGGGCCAGGCGCAGGACCAGGGCGCGGATGGAGCGCACGCCACCCGGATCTGCCCCGCCACCTGGTTCAGCGCCGACACCAGGCTCGAGATGTCCGACGGCGCGCCCAGGCTCCTCTCGGACGGGGTCCGCTGGTAACCGGCCATCCTCCGAACGAGGAGATCCCGAAGCTGCCCGCGGGCGTCTTTCGCCGCCCGCGACAGACCGCCCTTGGCGAGATGCGCGATGGGCAGACGGCCCTCGTTGAGGGCGTCCATCATTTTCACGCCGTACTTCCGCACGGCGGCCGCCGTCATCACGTACTCAGTGTTCGACACCATCGACTCAGCGCCCGACGCGCACGTTGCGCAGATGCTGTCCGAGGTGCCAGTGCTCGGGCTTTGGATGTAGCCGCCCTGGTCGGAGTGCTGCGCCGGGCCACCGCTCGCCCGGCGCAGAAGACCACCGTTCGCCGACCGGCCGGCCGTCGACCCCAGGTAGGTTCCGGACGGCACGTTCGGGTTTCCGGAGGTCCGATACCGGGTGACCACATACGTAGTCGCGGTCTGCCCGTCGAGGTGGTTCAGAGCCCTCCCGACGTTCCCGATCGTGCTGAGCGCGCGGCCCGCGGTGGCCGTCACCTTCGCCTTGCCGTGCGGGAGGCGCTTCACCTTGAGAGACGATTGTGAGAAATGATCTCTTGTGGTTGCGCTGTAACCGCATCTGACCAGCAGGTATCCGTGAAGGCGTAGAATCGGGTACGTCTTCTACACCTCCGCGCTGGTCAGCGTCCGACACGACCCGAACTCGCGGATGTTCTACGACCGCAAACGCGCCGAGGGCAAGAAGCACGTCCAGGCCGTACTCGCCCTCGCCCGCCGACGCGTCAACGTTATCTGGGCCCTGATCAGTGACCGACGGTGCTACGAAGTGACACCGCCGGTGACTGCGGCAGCTTGACAACACTATCAGAAAGCCTCATAAGCCCGTCGGACCAGCGGCGCCGCCTTCTCCAGGTCAGCCGCGGAGACGAGGCGGACCTCCAGGTCCCCGGTCCCGAGGTGCCCGATGCCGCGCATGTCCCGGGTGAAGCCTTCCTCCAACTCGACCGTGTCCGGGTCGAGTCTGAGGTAGACAAGAATCGCCTCGTGTTTCGGTCGGAAGATCACCGATGCCACGTTCACCAGCCGCCGATAGACGATGTAGTGCCGCAAGGGCGCCACTTCCACCTCGCCCCACGCCGTGAGTGCCTCGTCCAGCTCCTCGTATAGATCCCGCAGACACTCCGGAACGAGGCTCATTCCCGCCGGCGAAGGAGGCGCCGTCGTCGCTAGGGTGCTGTCGACCACGGTTGATCGCTCCCGGGTCCGCCGGGGCGAGGTGACGCTCGGGAGACCGGGCGCTGAGTCAACGAGCAGCAGACCCAGAAGGCCACCCTCGAAGATCCGGTAGCGCACCAGGTCGATCCGCTCAGGCAGTCGCTGCACGGCCACCCGGTCGTGGTGCGAGAAGCCGGCAGCGATGCAGACCATCCGTGGACGACGCCAGTCGATCGCTTCGGCGGCTTCCGCGCCCAGCACCTTCCGCACGAGCGCCTCGAACTCGTGCTGCGCGGATTCCAGCCAGGACAAGTACGAGACGGCCTGCGACAGCACCCCGTTGTCCGAGCCCTTCTTGAACTCGATCACCACCGGGCTGCCGTTCTCGTCCAACCCCAAGGTGTCGATCCGTCCCCGGTGCCAGGGGCCGGTCGGGTACTCCGATGCCAGGAAGCGGATGCCGAGCATCTGCTCCAAGCCGGCCTCGACTCGTCGCTGCAATTCCACCTCCAGCGCCACCGTCGAACTGGTCAGTTCGACATCCCGTCCGTCTGCGTCCCGGCGGAACATCATCAGCTCGGCCACCAGCGCCCCTCCCGTGATCTGTGCAAGGAGGCCAATCGAACGAACGCCTTGGATATTCCGCTTGCAGGGTGAACGCATGTCTAGTGTTCGGACTGGCCAACTGCCGCGTCCACTGGCCGAGCCCACACTGGCCCACATTGACCACCGCCTGGAGCGCGTGCGGCGGTTGTGGGACTCTGACAAGCACGTTGGACGGTGCGCGAAATCGGTGCCGGCCGCCCCACCGGCGCAAGCAGATGGTCGTTGGCAGCCGCCCAGAGGCGTGCTCCGGTGGACAGCCGGTGGACAGACGCCTTTGGACGCGCCAACACAAGGCAGCACGGGAAAACCTGCCGCACATACTCTGATCAGGAAAAACGTCACTGGGCAGCACCGCGCGGCACCAAGCGGCACGAACGCTCTCGGTCTCGTAACGCGTAGGTCTCGGGTTCCAATCCCGAAGGCGGCTCAGTCGAAAGCCGGGTCAGACACCGTCCGGCCCGGCTTTCGACTGAGCCGATCCCTTCTTGCGGCCGGGCCGGGTTTCCCGGATCGTGCCGCTCGGTCCAAGGGGAGTGCATCTGCGCAGCCGGTGTGCGGAAGGGTGCGCGGGCGGGAGCCTTTGAAACCCTTCCGGCCCTGTGTCAGTTCCTCCAGCAGTAGCTAAGGGATTGGAGGTAAGCACCAAAACCTGTGGTGGGAGACTGGGGTGCGAGGACTCCTTATCAGCGGTTTCCCCTCAAGGTGTCATCGAGGTTCCTCTCCTCCACGTACCTGGCCCAGGCGGACGGCCTTCGGTGAGCTGGCAGTCCGCGGAGGTACCGTCGAAGGCTGTAACCCGCCCACCTCCGCTGTCGGCGCCTTTCCCGGTCAGGTTCTGCGAGGTCGCACCAGGCTTCCTCCCATGAGGCAACGGCTGAGGGGGCTACGACGCCGCAAATCTCGATGATCGTCATTACGAGCTCGAGTGGCGCACTGCGCTCGCCGCGAAGTACCGCTCCGATAGTGGAGCGCTTCAGTGTGCCGTGACTCCTGAGCCCAATCTCTCGCTGGGAGAGATTCGCCCCTCGAATCGTTTCCTGGAGAGCATCCAGAAACTCCCTGTGGGTGCGCATCCCGTCAGGCGGTCCCCCGGCGGCTCGAACTGACTGACCCCTCCGCCTGATCGCCACCGCTTCACCCCTAACTGCCATCATGGTGTGCTCGTCCAGGCCGAGAGATCGGGCCATCAGCTCCGTCACAGCCCGAGAAGGGATCCCTCGCCCGGATAACGCCCGCGACACGGTTGATGAGTCCCGGCCGATTAGCACCGCCAGCTGACCGTAGGTCAGGCCCCGTACAGAGAGCTGCCCCTCCAGTAGGTTGATCAGGCGGGCATTCACGGGCTCCCACTGCTTCCGTGATCCGTATCCCTCCGTGAGCATCGCACCCCTCCCGGGTTCGCTGGGCCGTAGGTCGACCCGTGACCGGCAGTAGCGTGCCAATCTCGTCCCGCCTGGGCCAAGTTGGGAGAGCCTTCTCCGGCGGCAATGGCCACGAACAAGACCTTTGGTTCAGAGAGTGCAGGATTTGATCCTGTTATGTGCCGGTATGGCGAGTGGTTACCTGTGAGTAGAAAGAAGGGTTGCATTTCTGGTGCACGCATCCTCAGGGCCTTCTGTTCCAGAGGTGGTGACCGCCGCTGTGCGCGGGGTCGTCGCCCATTTCGTCGGCACCATGGCGAAGCGGGTCGGGCCGGACGAGGACGAAGCCGCCCATCTGGTCACCCGGGAGGCCGTGGCCGACGTCATCATGCCGGCGACCGCCGAGCGGTAGCCGGCAGCCGTCCCGCCCCACGCCGTCCGGCCCGTCCGGCGTGGACGACCGGCTGGTGAGTGTCCGTGTCGAGTCGCTGGGGCACCTGGTCATGGTCACCGCGCAGGCCGGCAAGTAAGCCGGCCTGACCGGCGACGGCCCGGCGGCAGTCCCTCTGTTGGACCTCGACACCGAGATTGGCAGCGCCTTGGTGAAGCGGCACGCCGAGGGGCGGCGAAGGTGCCGGTCGGGGTGCTCGATGGGGTCGCCGAACGAGTGGAGGCGGAGGGCTGGGGCGTGTGCCGCTGTGGTGATGACCATGCCCAGAGGGAGACGGATCTCAGAGCCCTGTCCGGCATGCGGCATCACGCCGCACTCGCTCGCGGGCTCCGGGTCCAGGCTGCTAGGCGGCCCTGCGTCGGACAGAGAGCGCGCCGCACTGCGGCTCCGGCACCGAGAAGGGGCAGTCCAGCGGAGGTGCTGCTCGTGGATCGCCCCAGGGGGTGCTGGCAAGTGATTCCGGAGACATCAGTCCGAGTAGGGCGGTTTCGATGTTGCAACACCAACCGTCCCAATCGGCTCGTACCAGGTCGGTTCGATACCTATCTGGCAAAACTGCATAGGTTCGGATCCTCGGTGCACGGCAAACTGATAGTGGGGCCACCCTGCTGGCCGCATGCGTGAACGCCGCCAAGCCATTCGACACCTGGTCAGGGGCAGCCAGGGAATTCGAGGGTGGGCAGCGGGTCAGGGAGCGGGTGGCGCGTCCAGCCAGCGTCGCGGTCCCAGTGCAGGATGTGGGTTCTATCCAGCAGACAGCCGACCCAGAGGCCAGTGATGCCGGCCGGTACGTTCGGAGATCGCTGGGGCAGCAGGCCTGGGTCGGCAAGGCGGTGCCATGCGGAGGAACGCATCCAGGTGAGCCAGAAGAACACCTCTCGGCACGGCCGGTCAGAAGCCGCGTTGAGCTTCAGGGCCAGGTCCTCGTGCAGCTCGAACTCGACCTCCAGAAGCTCCACCAGCTCCGTTCCACCATCGGCGTCGGCGATGGGCGGCGGCTTCGCCGGAAGCGCGGTCCGCCAGGTCAAGGATCGTGCGCATGCGATCCGCTCACTAACCTCCCGGTGGGCCAGTTCGGACAGCTCGGCATCGGTGTAGCGACCGGGAAACAGGGCTCGCATCGTCTCGGACCACTTCCGTTCGTCCTCGGCCCGGCGCCCCTCCAGCAAAGCGATGAAGCCCGGATCGAACGACCGCAGCACCGGGCCCATCTGAGGAGGTTCCGGGACCGGAGAAGGCGGCGGAGGCTTCCCCTGGCGGCGGTTCTTCCCAGCCTTCTTGGCCCAGTGGTCCGGGTTGAAAGCCGGCATCTGGTCGTACCCTGTCAACAACCCGGCGCTGATGTAGCCGGCACCTGTCTCGCTGCGCATGGAACAACCGAAGGTCACCCCAGCGGTGCCCAGGGTGCCGTACGGGCACGCCTCTTCGTGGAGTGGCTGCTCGATACAGGCCGTGCCGGGGCCGAAGCGGGACACGCCCCGCCGCTCCAGCTCGGCCAGGGCCGGGGTGATGACGGTCAGGGCGTCCTTGAATCGGGGGTTCTCCTTGCGGCCTCCGTAGGTCGCCTTCGCCGTGCTCGCGAACACCACATGCCAGCCCAGATCCAGCTCGGGTACCGCCCGCTGGGTGAGGTACGGCTCCCAGGCGCTCCGGTTCTGCTGGGCCACGCTGCTGGTCACCAGTGTGACCTCGACCGCCCGGTCACTGCCGCACATGAAGTCGTAGCGGCCGTTGCGATCAGCCCGTACATCATGGAAGTCATCACACCGAGGGCAATGGTCATACGGTTCGACGGTCTCACCGGTGCAATACCAGAGGACGCTTGCCGTCCTCAGCTCCACGGGATCACCCGCCCGGGGCATGAGTCTCATCCGTCCCAGCGTGCGCGTTCCAGGGCAGTTCAAGCTGTTGCAGCGGAAGACGAGACACCGTCTTGATCAAGTCGCCCCGGCGGTACCCGAGCCCGGCAGCGAGCAAAATCCGAACATGCTGATCCAGTCTCTCGATCATCATCGAGGGCAGGCCGACGGCTTCAGGGATGACCCACGCGTCCCGCAGGAGAAGATCCAGATCGGTATCGCTAACCGGCACATGGACATGCAGCTCCCACGGAGGGACGGCCTGCAGAGAGCCCCGTACCGCCCGGCTCCGCCGCGCGAGCAGCCGGCGGCCAGCGACTTGCAGAGCACGCAGCACCGCCATCTCGGCCACAGCTACCACCACGGTCTCACGAGTGCCCTGGTCCATGATCGTCCTACCGGATCTCTGAGACGTGCTGCGGCCGGAGGAAAGACACCAGCGAGGCCGGCATGATCCCGGGGGACTCGAGCAGCTCCCACTGGCAGCCCGGCACCTTCTCGTCGAGATCGCGGAGCGCCTGCCGCATCAGCAGCAGCATCAGGGAGTCCCTCGCCCGGTCCGACGGGGACCAGTGCTGATCGCCCACCTCGGCCATCAGTACCATCCCCGACACGAAGGTCCTGCCCATCAGCCACTCGAAGGCCGCATTGCCCAGCTCGTTGGCCGCCAGCTCCGTCTCGACCCGGCCGCACAGGTCCAGCGCCCACTCCCGGGTCGCCCCGCTCGCCGCCCAGGCGCCCCGCAGATCGTTCAGGTTCGCTGTCACCGCCAGACCGACCAGGGTGTCGAGAACAGGCCCGTCGGGGACGGTACTCATCCCGCCGTCGGGGAGGAACACCTCCTGGGAGGCATCCGGAACGTCCTCGACTGTGTACTCGGCCAGGGACGCCCAGGGGTTACCCCACCCCGCCGGCTGCATGGCCCGCAGCACATCACCGATCCCCTGCGGCGTGACGGAAGCACCCCCGCGCAGCACCGTGGTCACCGCCGCGGCCGTCACCTCCCCACCGGATGGACTCGACGGCTCCGGGTTCCGGTCCAGGCCGGCCAGCTCCGGGGGAGGCCACACCACCCCACGGTCACGCATGTACCGGGCGATGCCCTCGTCGATCCGCCGGGCCCGCGCGGGAATCAGCCGGACCCGCTGCCCGGAGGCGACCACCTCGTCGGCGACACGCTCCGCCCACTCTTCCTCGTCCTCCCCGGTCTCCGGATCCTCCTCGCCGAGGCCGGTCCCGTGCCCCCGCACGGCCTTCTTGAAGGCATTTCGTACGGCCGCCTCCGGCACTGGATGCCCCTCGCCGAACAGCGCCAGCGCCAGATGCGAGGGCCGGGCACCCCTCCGTGCCAGCCGGGCGAGCGCCACGACCAGGCCGAACGCCTCATCATTCGGAACCGACGTACTCCCGCGCCCCCGGCCCAGCGCCCGCACCGTGTGCCCCTGCAACAAACCCGCCCGCCGCCACAGCGCAAGCTGCTTCACCGACACCACCAAATCGTGCCGAAGAGCATGGTCGATGAGCTGCTGATCAGCGGAAACCGGATCATCCGTAGAAGACATGCCGCGAACCTACCCACACCGCCGGAAGCAGGACGCAGTTTTGGACATAGAGCCCTCCCACCTTCATCCAGGCGAGGCGCACGGGGTCTGGTGATCTAGGGGAACCGCCGGAGCACACGGCCCGGCAAACGACCAGGAGACCACCATGCTCACCACTCTCACCGACCTCCTCCCCGCGACCGGACCCCTGCCCTGGACACTGATCACCGCCCTGTGTATCTGGATCACCGTCTACATCGTCATTGTCGGCGTCGCCCTGCTCCACCCCCGCCGCGCCCGTCGGCGGGAAGCCCGCAAGATCCTCGACTGCCACTTCCCCCTCTCCAGGACCCTGTGACCTCCCCGGCCAGGTGTCTGTGGGATGGCGACAAGGACCGTTCCGGAGCCACGGGCCAGTCGCTGACCGGACATAGCCGGTCACGAGCAGCCACCAGGGGAGCGCACGGGGAGCGGGGACGCCTTTGGGCAGTGCAACACGGACCGGCACCCGCCGGACCTGCACCGGTGGTCTGATCAGGCAAAACGGTACTCGGCAACACCAGCCGACACAGCCCGGCACGATCACTAGCGTGCTCGTCATGCGTAAGTCTCGGGTTCGAAACCTGAAGACAGCGCTGGCCCGGTTAAGGTCAGAGCTGCAGGCGCCCCCGGTCGCACATGGTGGTTTCAGGAACCGGGAGCCGTCTCCTCCAGGAACCGGGAGCCGTCTCCTCCAGGAAACGTTCCACCTCGCGGGCCATGCCGGAATCAGCCGCTGACGCGCGAGAGTTCCTTCCCGTTGAGCCCTCGTGGATGCCAAGTCCGCCGACCCAGAGGTATCCGAACGCTTGCTCACCGTCGATCTCTGGACTGATTTGGATGTCCAGTTGCCGCAACTGCGCGGGGGGTGCGGCGGCGTAGACGGTGGCCGTCGCCCGCCGTTGCGGGTAGAGGTTGAAGCCTCCGATGTCGCTGGAGCCGTACTCATCCACGAAGGCGCCGTGGCCGTCTCGTCCCACACGGACGTCAATGTGGCGGGGATGGTCGCACAAATCGATGGAGAGATGTGTGGAACGGTGGTTCTCGAACGTCACCTGGAACGAGATGTACGTCAGCCCCTGCGCCTCGTCCCTACGACCCTGCGGAGGCACTCCCCTCGTGAGGGTGTGCACCCGTACACGCAGGCCGGCCCACTCATCGGACTGATAGTCCTGCCAGTCTCCGATGACGTTCGGCGCTTCCATGATCCCCCTCTGACTGATCACGTCAGCTTACGTCCCGCGTTCGTCTCCCCCGCTGTGTGGAGCGGAGGAGAGGGCCTTGAACGTTATGCCGAATGGTGGCTTCGCCGGTCCCTTCGAGGGATTGGGGCCCTGGTCCCGGGCCCCGGAAGGTTGCTTGCGCAGGGATATCCCAGGGACTTTTCAGGGACTTTCGCGTCTGTCCCAGGGCCGATCCAGGGACTTTCCGCCGTGCAAGCAGGGAAGACCCTGACAGCGCTGAAAGATATAAACGCGCTGGTCAGGGCCTAAGAGGTCATCTCACGTGGT
>NZ_JAGGOO010000063.1 GCF_018614415.1 Streptomyces sp. ISL-12 | reverse complement strand
GTCGGCGAGTGACGACAACGCCGCAGATGCGCGTGCCAGACCCCGCGTCTGCGGCGTGATCCAAACGACAGGCCCTAGAGCAGATTGAGGTCGAGGTAGTCGAGAACCCAGGAGACGGGAGTGGCGAAGGATATCCGGGTGAGAGGGTGTCCTCCGACCAGCAGGCCCACCGGGTTGACGGTCGAGTCGTAGGCCCAGACGACCGCACCCGAATCGCCGTGCGTGGAGAAGGTGTAGGCGGGGTTCCTGATGGCGAACTGCCCGTCGAAGGGCAGTCCGTTGATCAGGCCGCCCCAGTACGTGTCCTCGACCTTTCCGTAGGTGGTCTGCGTGATGCAGCCGGTCTTGCCGACCCACATGTTCATCGTGGCCGCCTGGGGCACGCTCCCTATGCCGTAGAACTGGGGGCCGATCCCGGACACCATGTGTACCTGGAGCTGGCTCTGCACCACCTGGTCGGGGTAGCACCAGGCCCGGGCGCAGTCGGCGTAGTTGTTGACCGTGAACGTCAGGTCGAGGCGGTAGACCTTGTCCAGTATCGCGATCCGGTCGTCGGGGCAGCGGCCCCCGTCGGCGCCGGAGGGCTGCACGATGCAGGAACCGCCGGCGGCGGAGTTCACGTTGGCGATGACGTGGTTGTTGCTGACCAGGAAAATCTTGCCGGCATCCGCCGGGGCGCGGCCCCGGCCGAAGAACCCCAGGGTGCCCTGCACCCCGGAGTAATGGCTGATGGAGACTCCGCCCCCGGCCGGCCGCTGCCGGTGCGTGAGGTTCTGCAGGCTGATGATCCCGCTGTGGACGACGTGCAGGGGCAGATCTCCGGCCGCGCGGACCCCGAGGCCGTCGACGACGAGTGCCCGTGCCGTATCGGCCGACACCGGCTCCGCCACGTAGACGCGCAGCACCTCCGTGCCCGGCACGGCCTCGTCCTCCGGCTCGCTCAGCCCCCGGCCGAACCCCTGGACGTTCCCCACGCCGGCCAGATGATCGGCGGGACGGGGCCGCCCCGGTCGCTGCCGGCTTCTCGCCCCGGCGAACAGCGCCTCCACGGCCTCGTCCCGCACGCTGCGGACCCTGAAGTCGCTCAGACCGCTCGCCCGTTCCACCGCCGCCCTGCTCGCCTCCGACGGCGGGTACGGGGCCACCCGGAAGCTCTCCGGTTCCTGATCCGGGCTGCCCTCCGAAGGCAGATCCGGCGGGACCTCGAAGGGCCGCTCACCCGGGCCCAAGCCCTGCTCACTCATGGCACTCGTTCCTCACCGGGCCGGCCCGCCGGCCGGTCCTGGTCGTCGATGTACCGGAACTCCGGTCCGTAGGTCTTGCCGCCGCCGCCCGGGACTTCGCGGAGCATCAGGGCCCGAGCCGGCCCCTTGAGACCGACCATCTCGAAGACGGCTTCGTCGAGGAGGCCGGTCGCCGTGTCCGGGTCGTCCGCCTGCCAGGCGTCCTCCAGCAGGTCCAGCATCCGGCTGTACGCCTGATTGCCCTGGTCCAGCAGGCCCTGGGTCCCGGCGTCGGGGGCCGGCTGCCCCGGTGCTCCCCAGCCGCCGTCGGGCACCGTGCCCATCGGGTGGGTGCCGGGCAGCGCGACGGCGTCCCCGGTGAACTCCCACCGGTCCGGGTTCTCGGCGACCTTGACCAGCTTGCGGCCGTGGAAGAGCTCCCGGAAGACGTAGAAGTGGGCGAGCTCGCCGGTCACTCCGGGGTGCGGGTTCTCCGGCGAGGCGGAGGTGCCCTCGCCCTGTTCCTTGATCACCTCGATGGCCGCCTCGACGTCGGCGAGCGAGTTCAGTGCCACGAGGCTGTTTCCCGCGCCGTGGTGCCGCATGTCCCGTTCGAGCTGGTGAGCCCCGGTGATCAGCTCCGCGTGGTCCCGGAACACCTCCAGGACCGCGGTGTAGAACGCGCCGATGGAGGTGTGCGACCGGGCCTCCGCGACCGGGTCGTCGGGCTCCTCGATCCGCGCGAAGAGATCCAGGGACTGTTTCGACAGCCCGCTCAGGAAGACGGTCAGCGACGGCCGTACGCCGCCGGGCAGCGGACCGGGGTACTTCGGCACCGTGTGCACGTCGCCGAGGCGGGGGACTCCGCCGATGGTGGTCAGCATGTTCCCGGCGAGGCCGAGGTGGGACATCTCGTCGAAGACGATCCGCTTGAACGCCTTCACCACCTCCCCGCTCTGCGGCTCGATGGACCACATCGCGGACAAGTACGGGGGAAGGGTGGCGAGTTCCAGCATCATCGCCTGCTGAAGCGACTCCTTCAGCCAGTCGGCGTCGCGGCGCTCGGCGGGCTCCTCCATCAGTTCGACGATCCGGTTGCTCCGGTATTCGAGAAGCGACTTCATGGACAGCCCCTTCCGTGCCACTTTTGCGCCCTTTTGTCCATGAAGAAGGGTAGGCCGGTGCCGTCAGCGTCTTGTCATCGCGCCGTCATCGGTGGGCCGCCGGAATCATCCGGGCGAGCTGAGCGGACGGCTCCAGGCCCAGTTCGTCCCGCAGCAGCTGCCGGTACGCGCGGTAGTGCCGTACGGCCTCGATCACGTTGCCCTCCGACAGGTGCGCCGCCACGACGGCCCGGTGCGCGCTCTCCCGGAGCGGCTCGATCCGTACGCTCGCGAGCGCCGCCTCCAGGGCCAGAGCCGGGCAGCCCTGCCGGGTCAGCCCGTCCGCCAGGGCGTCCAGCGCGTGCAGCCGCAGCTGGCGCAGCCGCTCACGCTCGAGGAGCACCCACTCCTCGTCCCAGCCGGGCAGCAGCTCACCCCCGCCCAGCAGGACCGGTGGCGCGGGGCCGTACGGGGGCGGAGCCTCCGCGCGCACGACGCCGAGCGCCGTCTCGGCCAGGGCCTGGGCGTCCACCCGCAGGGCATCGGTGAGCGCCACGCACTCCCCGCCGCACCGCACGAGCGGCCGGTCGCCGTGCGGCAGCTTCCACAAGGTGGTGCGCAGACTGCCCCGCGCGTGCTCCTCGGTGACGTCCGGCCACAGCGTCCCGGCGAGGACGCTGCGACTGACGCGCCCGCGCAGCCCCACGAAGGCGAGGAGCCGCTGCGCGTTGCCGCACAGCTCGACCGGCCCGGCGGCGGACTCCAGACGGAACTGGCCGAGCAGCCGCAGCTGGGAAGGAGTGACGGTCGGCATCTGCCCTTCTCCCAGGGTGCGTTCGCGGGCACGACCGAGCCGAGCAGGCGTCTTCCACCGTACGGCAGGAGACCGGTGGCGGCGCGCCGAGCCGGGGGCGGCCCCCGCGCGGACCGGGTTTGCGGGCCCCGGCGCCCGGGGGGAGACTGGGAGTGACCGCACAAGGAGCGCCCGCGCGCGGGCCGCCGTAGACCTTGAGTCGGCGGCCTGTCCGACCCTTTGCGCGTCCCCGCCCGGCCCGCCTCGGACGACCGCCGCTTCGGATCGCCGCCGCCTCGGACGACCGCCGCGCGCCCGGGCCCCTTCTCCTCCCACCGGTACACCTTTCCACCAGGAGCTGGCGATGGTGAACCAGAACGCCGGCACGTCCCAGGGGTCCTTCGAGGCCCGGCTGCTGACGGCCCACCCCGAGACCGCGCTCATCTACGAGCTGGGTGCCCAGCTCCGCGGCCTGCCCATGCCCCTCGTGGACTGGCAGGACCTCCTCGACAAACTGCGGACCCACAAGACGGACCCCGGCACGCTCGGGTTCCCGCCCCTCGACGACCTGCCGGACGAGCCGTGTGTGCCCCCCGAGTTCTTCCCCGTCGACGACGAGGCCGACCTCGCCGTGAAACTCACCGCGTTCGTGCGGATCTCCCTGCGCCAGGCCGAGGGCCACGGCTCGACCGCGCGGCTGCGGAACCCGATGCACCAGCGGTTCGCCGCGGTCGCGGAACAGACCACCGGCAGCGGGCGCAGGAGCGGCGTCTTCGAGCAGGGATCCCTGCTGGGGGCCGAGCGGGGCGACACCAGCGGCCTCGACGTCCACTTCCCCTGGGTCGTCACCCTGGTCCTGCGGGACTGCGGCAACGAGCAGCTGCTGCCGTGGTCCTGGATCACGGACGGGTTCAACACCTACACCTTCGACGCGAACGCCCAGTTCATCGCCCTCGTCGACGGCATGTGGTCGGCGTACTCGCTGCTCGTCATGCGCGAGGGGTACATCAACCGGCTCGTCGTCCTGGACCAGGCGACCATGGCCGGCACCACGCAGAACATCTGCCTCAACCCGGCGTGAGGACCCCGGGCAGGGCCGCCGGCGCCGGGCGGCGCCGCGCCCAGAACGGCGACGACGCCCAGCGGGCTTCCTCGGCGTAGGCCCGGGCGTGCAGGGCGAGGTAGCGCGCCGCGATCCCGTCGACGAAGGCGCGGTACACGGCCAGGGCGCCCGCCTCGCCGCGCAAGGCGCCGTCGACGGCCGCGGCCGCGCGGACGCCGGTGTGCAGGGCGGTGAGGACGCCCTGGGAGGAGAGCGGATCGCAGGCGAGCGCGGCGTCCCCGGCGGCCACCCAGCCCGGCCCGGCCGGCGGGGCGAGACGCTGCCCGTGGGCCGGCGCCCATCGCGGTGGCGGCAGCCGCCCGGTGGCGTAGCCGTCCAGCCGGGTCCGTACGTGCCGGGTGCCGGCCACCTCCTCCAGGAACCCGGCGGCGGTGCGCAGCCGGGGCTCGACCAGGTCGAGATCGGTGAGGTGGGCGACCAGCCGCCCGGTCGGCACCCGCGCGGTGTACCACCAGCCGCCCGGCACCGACTCGACGAGCGTGCGCAGGTCGTGGTCGGCCGGTACGGGGCCGGTCAGCAGGGCGTACGCGGCGACGAGCCGGTCCTGCCGCAGCCGTACGGCGCCCTGCCGGGCGATCACCGCGCGCCGGCCGGTGGCGTCCACCAGCCACGCGCAGGGCAGCTCCCGCTCCATCCCGCGCTCGCGGACCACCAGCCGCCACGCTCCCGGCCGGCCGGTCCGGCGCGCCGCGACGCCGCACACGGGCCGGGCCCCGGCGTCCTCGGCCGCGCCGCGCAGGAACGCGTCGAAGCGGACGCGGTCCAGGTGCCGGCCGTGGCCGTGCGGGTCCATGACGTGACCGCGCCCGTGCAACTGCTCCGAGCCCCAGGCGGCTTCGGTGCCGGTGCAGGGCAGGTGCCCGGCGGCGTCGAGACCGGCCAGCAGCCCGAGGTCGCGCAGCAGAGGCCGGGCGGCGGGCGGCAGGGTCTCGCCGATCCGGTACGGGCCCGCTCCCCGCCTCCCGGCAAGGTCCCGAGGCCGGGGGTCGAGGAGCAGGACCCGGCGGCCCGCGCGGGCCAGGCACAGCGCCGCGACCGACCCGGCCGGCCCGGCGCCCGCCACGACCGCGTCGCAGCCGCCCGTCACCGGCGGCCCGAAAGGCGGGTCATCTTGCTGACGAAGCCGGCCGAGACCTCCTCGTCGGGCGGCTCGGCCATCGCCACGGCCGCGGCCACGGCGTCGGTCCGTACCTCCGGATCGGCGGCCTCCGGCACGTGCACGGTGATCAGATTGCGTTCGCGGGGCGGGGCGGGCTCGGGAGCGAAGGTCACTTCGGACTCCACCATCATGGTCTCCGGGAGCCCAGGGGTGTCCCGCGGGCCGGGACGGCGTTCGACGATGCCGAGCTTGCCGAAGTCCCGGACCATCTCGTTCATCTGGGTCTCGTAGCCGGTGGGCAGCCAGCGCAGCCACACGGACCTGCGTTCGAAGGCGAGCCGGCGCTCCTGCTGAGGCCGCGCGGGGTCCATCGCGATCGTGTACTCCTCCTCGGCCAGGACGTGATTGGGCACCTTGGCCGGCCAGAACGTGGGCAGGTACGGGTCGTAGCGGGGCCCGAAGCCCTGGTCGTAACCGGAGCGGCAGCTCGCCGTGTCGGTGTGCCAGGGGACGGCCATCCACCGGGTGAGGTGGCCGGGCCCCTGCGCGTACAGCGGGCCGTCGACCCCGAGCGCGGCCTGGGGCGTGAGGACTCGGCCGTAGCTCTGGTCGGGCAGACCCGGGTCGCGGTGTTTGATCCGGAAGGGCGCCGAGTACATCGTGGCGTGCCGCATCGGCCAGGTGAGCTCGCAGCCGGGGTGGAAGGCGTCGGCGAGGCAGCACGACAGCGCGGCCCGGTCCAGCGTCGCGGGGCGCTCGGCGAGCGGAACGTCCTCCAGCCTGGTCACCGGTCGGGCGGCCGGATCGAAGTCCTCGACGAAGGCGCCGTCCATCCAGCGCGTCAGCAGGTCGTACTGCAGGGGCGAGAGCGCGAGGTGCTGGCGCGGGGAGACCGGTGGCAGATTCACGGCGTCGCCGTACACCGACGGCCAGGGCACGGGGGACATGCCGTCGCGGTCGAGGTGCCGCAGCGACGCCCAGACCTGGCGCCGCAGCTCCTTGTGGACCGGGTCCTTGCTCGCCAGCCGGGTGAGCCGCTCGGGCGCCAGCAGATGGTCGCGGCCGCCGTGGCCGAACTGGACGGCGAGTCCGTGGTTGACCCACTGCAGGTCGCACAGCCGCCTCAGCACCGGCAGCACGTCGTGGGTGAAGGAGACCCGCTGCGGGCGGGGCAGCATCCCGGCCGTCACGTAGGTGTCGCGCAGCAGGTCGTGGAGCGTGCGGACGGACTGGAGGCCGGGCGCGTAGTCGGGGGGCGCGACGACGACCCAGGCGGGCTCGACGGGGATGGTCCGGCCGTCGATCCGGACCTCGGCCCGCACCGGCCCGTCGGCGATGTCGTCGTGCCAGCCGTCGTTGTTGGCGTAGTCGGTGGCGGGGAGGTCGTCCGCCGAGGCCGCCTTGCCGCGGCCGCCGAGGAAGAGGAGCCGGCCGGCCCGGTCGGTGCGCAGTTCGCCCAGGTAGACGGGGGTGCCCATGAACGTGCCGGTGTCGAACCGTAGCTCGGGCAGCCCGGCCCGGTCGCGGCCGCGCACCGACCGGGAGCCGGGGTCGATGACCAGTCGGCTCCGGGGCCGGACGGTGGCGTTGCGCAGTCTGCTCTCCGGGGCCTGGGCGGCCTCCGGGATGTCCAGGGCGAGCTGGAACTGGTACCAGGCGGCCTTCTTGTTGGCCACGTGGACGGTCCACCGCAGGTCGGCGTTGTCGGCGGTCAGTTCGGCGACCGGCTCCCCGGCGGCGTTGAAGCCGTACACCCGGAAGCGGACCGCCTGCCGTTTCAGGGCCCCGGTCGCGTCCTTGTACGCCGCCTCGGTGGGCGCGCCGTCGACCTCGGGGGCGAGGAAGAACCCCTCGGCGCTGTCGCCGACCCGGGCCACGCCGATCGCCGGGTGGATGGCGGCGCGGACGATCCGGGTGTCGCGGCCGGGCGGCTCGGTGGAGGCCGGCCGGGCGGGGCCGGGCTCGGTCGTGGGGACGCCGTTGGCGTCGCGCCGCCGGGCCGCCGAGGCGAGGTACACGGCCCGGCGGGCCTCGGCGATGCTGCCGGCCGGGCGGTGCTCGGGCAGGGAGTGCCAGGGGTTGAAGGCGAGGTTCTCGCCGTACGCGGCCTGGCCGCGGGCCTCGGTGTTCTGCTGATGCAGGGTCAGCCTGGCCACCCGCACCGGAGCGCTCGCCGCCTCGTCCCAGCGGACGGTGGCCCGGTCCAGCGGCATCCCGTCCGGGTCGGTGCGCAGCTGTACGAACAGGTCGAAGGCCGCCTCCCCGGCGGCCAGCCGGTGCCGCAGGTCGCCGCGGAAGAAGGACGGATCCTCGTCGGGCGGCACGGCCTGCGGATCGCCGTCCGGGCAGCCCGCGGGGACCAGCTTGTACTTGACGTGCCGCTCGTCCCCGAAGCCGTACGGCAGCACGCTCCAGTACGTGGCGGTCAGCGTGCTCTTCTCGTCCTTGGCCATGTCCTTGAGGACCGTCCGGGTGACCGGGTGGCTGTCCAGATAGGCCTGGAGGGTGTTGTCGACGACCCCGGCCCGGGTGAATTCGCACATGTCGCGGGCGGTGTCGACGAAGAACACGTCGTGGTTCTGGAGCAGCAGGTCCTGGGTGTCCGCTGCGCTCTCGTCCGCCAGGAGCTTCGCGCCGGGCACTCCGAAGAGCTTGATGCCGATGCCGAGGGTGGTGCGCAGGTCGGACCTGGTGGGCACGGTGTCGCTGGAGAACCGCGCCCAGGCGGTCAGCCCGCCCTGGGCGCGGGCGGCCTCCAGGAAGCCGACACGCAGTTCCTCGGGCAGGTCGGCGTCGACGGTGAGGACGCCCCGGGCGGAGCCGTGGGCCTTGAGGAAGACGGGCCGCAGCGCGGGTTCCTGTCCCTGTGCGACGCGCCTGCCCTGCACGAGGTCCACGAACATGGCGCGCAGTGCGCCGGTGGGGTCGTCGGCGCAGTCCGGCAGGGGTTCCACGGGTCCGGACATGGGTGGCGGGCCTTCCGGGCGGGGATCTTTTCCGCCACTGTCCGTGGGGGTCGCGAGGGCCGCCAGCCCGCCGGGCCCGGGAGAGTGAGGGGCGGCTTCCGCCGCGCGGGGCAGTCGAGTTGCGCGTACCCTGGAACAGGGGCAAGAAGAAAGATTCGGGCCTGTTCATGGCCGGCTTCCCCGCACCCGGTTCCTCCGCCGCGTCCAACCCGGTTCCTCCGGCGCGTCCGACGCGGGCCGCCGTGCGCCCAGCCATCCGGCCCATGGGCTTCGAGGAGACACCATGGCCACGTACGCCAAGCCCGCGCTCGATCCGCAGACTTTCGAGAAGCTGATCCAGCGGCTGAGGCAGGACGAGCAGGAACGCCGCAGGGCGATCGGGATCGTCCAGAAGGACGGCGTCCTGGCGTTCGGGGACGAGTACTTCGCGCTCACGGACAAGCAGCGCGACATGCTGGTGGAGGTCACCTCCGACCCCGCGCAGGCCTTCCGGTGGAAGGCGCTGGTCAGCCAGGGACTCGCCGACGGCATACCGATCTCCATCATCCCGGTGAAGACGGAGTCGTCCATCGACATCGGCATCCACACGGAGGACGTGGACATCGACATCCACATCGAGTGCCCCATCTGAGCCGCCCGTTCCGCCTCGGGCTCGGACACCGTAGTCCGCAGAGATCACTCACTGCGACGACGCGCCCGGCGGGCCAGGCCGGAGACATCGAGGCCCAGCCCGCGGAGACCGACATGCGTCCGAGGAACCGACGGCCGCCGACGTGGTCGGGTTCGGGTGCGGATCGCGTGGTGGGCCGGGACGCGGGCGGTCACAGCCGGGTGGCCGTGCGGATCAGTCCGGCCAGGGCGAGGGAGCGGCTGTGCGCGGGCCAGGCGAGGTGGGTGACGACCGGGGGCGCGTCGGTCAGGGGGACCGCGGCGTGCTCGGCCCACAGCCAGGCGCGGGCCGACTCCGGGTAGACGGCCATGGTGCGTCCGAGGGCGATCAGCTGCGCCAGCTGCGTCTGGTCGTGGATCTCGGGGCCCGGGCCGGGCGGGTACGCGCCGTTGCTGGACCAGCGGGCGAGCGGAAGTCCGGGGACGTCGCTGACGTCGGCCAGGGACAGGGTCCGGTGGGCGGCTAGGGGGTGCTTGGCGGGCAGGACGGCGATCTGGCCCTCGGTCATCAGTTCCTCGGTGTCGAACCCGGTGAGGGAGTTGAACGGCGCGTGCATGAGCGCGGCGTCCGCACGGCCGTCGCGGAGCATCTCTCCCTGCTCGCACGTGCCGCTCGGCACCACCTCGACCTCGGCGGCGTCGGGCTCGGCCGCGTAGGCGTCGAGGAGCTTGTGCAGCAGTTCGTGGGAGTCGCCGGCCTTCACCGCCAGCACCAGGCGGTTGCGAGGGCCGCCCGGACTGTCCGGGCCACCGGCGCGGCGGGTGCGGCGCGCGGCGGCGGTCACCGCGTCGAGGGCCGCGCGGCCCTCGTGCAGCAGCATCTCTCCGGCGCCGGTCAGGGCGACGCCGCGGCGGTCGCGTTCCAGCAGACGGACGCCCAGGCGCCGTTCGAGCTGCTGGATCGCCCGGGACAACGGCGGCTGGGCCATGCCGAGGCGTTCGGCGGCGCGGCCGAAGTGCAGTTCCTCGGCGACGGCCAGGAAGTACCTCAGCTCGCGGGTCTCCAGGGTGTCCATGGCCAGAGCGTAACTCGGTGATACCTGCCCGGTATGACAGAGCACCTCATCGGTATTGGCCGCGCCGTTCACTCCCGGGCGAACATCGACGGCATGAGCGAGCGAGGCCCGCCCGACGAGCGGGCCTGTCAAGTGGCAAGCACCTTCCCGTGATCCGGCTCAGCAGAAAAGAACACGACAGCATGAACACATCTCCCGCGTCACTGCCCGGCGGCACCTGGTCCCTGGGCGATCTGACCGTCACCCGCTTCGGCTACGGCGCCATGCAGCTCGCCGGCCCCGGGGTGACGGGTCCGCCCGCCGACCACGACGGTGCGCTCGCCGTGCTGCGCGAGGCCGCCGATCTGGGGATCACCCACATCGACACCGCCGACGCGTACGGACCGCACGTCACCAACCGGTTGATCCGCGAAGCGCTGCATCCCTATCCCGGGTCGCTGCGCCTCGTGACCAAGGTCGGCGCGGTCCGTGACCAGCAGGGCGGCTGGCCCCCCGCCCGGCGGCCCGAGGACCTGCGCCGCGCCGTGCACGCGAACCTGGAACACCTCGGCCTCGACGTGCTCGACGTGGTCAATCTCCGGCTCGGCGACGCCCGGGGCCCCCAGCCGGGCTCCCTCGCCGAGCCGTTCGAGACCCTCGTCGAACTCCAGCGGCAGGGCCTGATCCGGCACCTCGGAGTGAGCAACGCGACCGCGGAACAGGTCGCCGAGGCGCAGACGATCGCACCGATCGTGTGCGTGCAGAACATGTACAACCTCGCTCACCGCCAGGACGACGAGCTGATCGACGATCTCGCCGGCAAGGGCATCGCCTACGTGCCTTTCTTCCCGCTCGGCGGTTTCACCCCGCTGCAGTCCACGGCGCTCTCCGCCGTGGCCGCCCGGCTGGAGGCGACGCCGATGTCGGTCGCCCTGGCCTGGCTGCTGCGGCGGTCACCGAACATCCTGCTCATTCCCGGTACTTCTTCGGTGGCGCACCTGCGCGAGAACGTCGTCGGCGCGGGACTTCCGCTCTCCGACGAGGACCTCGCGGAGCTGGACCGGATCGGCCGCTGAGCGCGGCGGCGGCACTGCCTTTCAGCGGTACGGCCTCCGTCGAGGAGGAGGACGGTACGGCGGTCGTGGTCCTCCCGTGGCGGCGGGGATCAGGGGCTCAGTCCGCGCCGACCGCCTTCCCCGCCCTGTCCCAGTTCCCGTGCAGCTTCTCCAGGTACGACCGCGCCTGGTCGCCGGGGGCCGCGCCGCGGGCGAAGGCGAGCATCGCGGCCGGGCCGGCGTTGTAGCCGAGGGCCAGCAGTTCGTCTTCGGTGCATGCGGCGGACCGGTCGGCGGGCAGCCGGGCCGCGAGGTCGTGGAGGTACCAGGCCTCGGCCTCGATGGCGAGGTCCCGGTCGTCGGCCAGGTCCTCCCAGCGGCGGCCGGCGAAGTCCCGGCCCTCACGCACCTCCTCGAAAGCGGCCCGGTGCATGTCGGCGATGCCGAAGGCGGCGTCCGGCTTGTACCGCTGCCAGGCCCTCTCCAGGCCGGGGTCGTGCGGCTTGTACGCCTCGTTGTAGAGGATCGCCATCCGCAGCCGCGCGCTGACGCCGGTCTCCCGCGCGCGGGCCCGGACCTGGGACGCGTAGTGGGCGGGGTCGTACGACGAGGAGGTGGCCGGGGCCGACGGGGAGGCGGCGGACGGGGTGCCGGAGGGGCCTGCGGAGGGCGGTGGCCCGTCCGGCAGCAGTGTGCCGGTGGCCCGTACGGCGGTGCACAGCACCAGGGCACAGGCCGCCACGAGGAGCCATCGTCGCACGCGTCAGAGGTGGGTGGCGATGGCCGGGAGCAGGTCCTGGAAGGTGCGGCCGGTGGCGGGTTCCCCGATGGCCTTCAGCTGCCAGCCGCCCCTCTCGCGGTGGAGCGCGGCCATGATCTGGGCCGTGTGCGGGCCCCCGCCGCTGAGGGTGTAGCGGGCCAGTTCCTCGCCGGTGGTCTCGTCGACCAGACGGCAGAAGGCGTTCTGCACCTCGGCGAAGGTCTGCCCGGTGAAGGAGTTGACGGTGAAGACGATGTGGTCGACGTGTCCGGGCACGCGTCCGAGGTCGACGAGGACGGTCTCGTCGTCGCCGCCGGCGCCGCTGCCTCCGGTGAGGTTGTCACCCAGGTGCCGTACGGAGCCGTCGTTGCTGCTCAGGTGCTGGAAGAAGACGACATCGGCCAGTTGTCCTCGGGAGAAGAGGAGCGCGGAGGCGTCCAGGTCGATGGCGCGGGGGCCGGTCAGCTTGGCCAGGAAGCCCTTGCGGGGCGCGGACTGCCAGCCGAGTCCCATGCGGACGGCGGTCAGCGCGGTGCCGTCCGCCTTGCTCAGGCTGACCTGCTGTCCCTTACTCAGATTGACCGACACCGGTCGTCTCCTTGTCTGTGGTGGATGTGGGAAGTGCGGGCGCTGTTCCCGGTTGGAGTGCCGCTGAGCGCGGGGCCAGGGACGAGCGGCGTTCGAGACGGGGCAGCAGCCCCCGGTCCAGCAGGGCCCGCCGCCACCGCTCGCGGGCGGCGGCCACCGCCGCCTCGCCGTCCCCCGGGTCCGGCGCGGGCCGGTTCAGGGCGGTGCGCAGTACGGTCCACAAGCCTACGGCGCCGGAGACCACGGCGACGAGGGCGCACAGCCATCCGGTCGTCACCATCGTCGAGGCCCAGTGGGCGGCCGTGCCGGCGAGCCGCAGGGTGTAACCGGTCAGCAGGAGGACGGCCGCCGCAGTGGCCGACACCAGGGGCGTGAGCACGGCGAACGCGTCCCACAGGGGGTGGCGGGGCACGGGGAACGCGCCCTTGGCCGTGAGGTAGGCGCGGTACTCTTCGCCGGCGGCGGCCGCGATCTCGTCGGCGTCCCGCAACACCTGCCGCAGCAGATGCGCGCTGCTCCCCCCGGCGGGACCGGCTCCGGCGTCCAAGGTCTGGCGCACAAGCCGCTCGACGTCGGCGCGGTCCTCCGGTCGGAGGCGCGGCTCACTGGTCATCCGGCCGCGCTCCGCCCGTCTCCGTACCGACTCGCCGAGGGGCCGTCTTCGGCCCGGGCGGCGGAGAACCCCCATGTCTCATCCCTCCATGCCGTCCCGGCGGCACGGGTGGGTGCCGCCGGCCTGAACGGAAATCTACAGCACTGTAGAAACAAGTTCAGCACGCCTGCCCGGTGACGTCCGCGAAGCGGTCGACAGCGGGTCTCGGTGGACGCGTCCGGAGGACAGACCGGCCACGGGCGCGGGCGGCCCCGGTCGCCGCCGCCGCGACCACCGGCGTCGCTCCCCGCGAGGCCGGGATGGCCTCCGGCTTGATGAACAGCTCCCGCCAGCTCGGCGGTTCCGTCGGTCTGGCCGCCCTGGCCACCGTCGCCGCGCACCGCACGGGTACGGCCACCGGCCCCGCCGCGCTCAACGACGGCTACGCCCTGGGCCTGGCCGTCGCCGCCGCCCTCTTCGTGCTCGCGGCGGGCGTGGCGATCGGCGTACTGCCGCGCCGCCGGACCGTCACCCCTCCCCCACGGCCCACCACCACGGCGGAGACCGAGCTGGAAGGCACACCGTCATGAAGACCGGCAGGGGCGGCCCGTTCGCCCCGGCGCTCCGCTTCCGTCCCCGCGACGGCAGGACGCGGGACGTCCGTGAGGATCAGGAGGACGTCACGGGAGGTCGCACCGCCGACGGTTCGCCGTCGGCGTCGACCTCGTCCTCGCCGGCATCACGACCGTGCGGCGAGAGCGGCGCGAGGCCGGCTGGGTACCGGCCCATGACGGTCGCGGGTGGGTGACGGGAAGCGGACGTGCGCTCGCGGCCCGGTTCTACGGAGTCAGGGAGTGCGGACGGGAGTCAGGGAACGGCCCGCCGCGCGTACCGGAAGTACGTCGGCCACACGGTGGGGCGGTCGTCCACCCCCGATGAGCGCGGCGTCCTGATACGCGGCTCCGGCGAGCAGAGCCGGACGGGCGGGTTCCCGGGGCACGACGTGACCCGTGCCCCGGGAACCAGCAACGGTGATCTCGGGTCATGCCCGGGACATCGGTGGCGCGTTTCTACGACGAACTGGCCGACGACTACCACCTGATCTACCCGGACTGGGACGCGAGCATCCGTCGGCAGGGCGACGCTCTGGACGCCCTGATCGGCGAGGAGCGCGCGGCCGTGCTCGACTGTTCCTGCGGCATCGGCACGCAGGCCATCGGCCTGGCGCTGCGCGGGCACCGCGTCACCGGGACCGATCTGAGCCCCCGCGCCGCCGCCCGCGCCGCCCGCGAAGCCACCTGCCGGGGCCTGAGCCTGCGCACGGCCGCCGCCGACATGCGACGCCTCCCGTTTCCCGACGGCCGGTTCGGCGTCGTCGTCTGCGCCGACAACTCGCTGCCGCACCTGCTGACGGAACGGGACGTGCGCGCCGCCCTGGCCGAGATGCGCCGCGTGCTGCGCCCCGCCGGCCTGCTGCTGGTCAGCACCCGCCCCTACGACGACCTGCTGCGCGACCGCCCCACCTCGACTCCCCCACAGGTCCACCGGGTCACCGACCGTGCCGGCGGCGGAGACGGCGGAGACCGGACCGTCACCTTTCAGCTCTGGCACTGGCACGACGACGGCGAGCACTACGACCTGGAACACTTCCAACTGCTTCCGGCAGACGGGGAGTGGCGTGTCCGGGTCCGCCGGACCACCTACTGGGCGCTCGGCCAGGACCGGCTGGCCGGGCTCGCGGCCGAGGCCGGGTTCGTCGACGCCGGTTGGCGAATGCCGCGGAGGACCGGCTTCTTCCAGCCCCTGCTGGTGGCCCGCGCCGGCACGTAGGTGATTCCACGCGCCGGCGTGATCAAGGGTGGGCACCCGGCCGCGTCCGTGTCAGACGGATTCGCGGGCATCAGGCGTGGTCGTCCGGAACGGCCTCGCGACGCGCGGTGGCGGCAGGTGCCCTCAGAGTCCTCGAAGGCCGCCGAGGACCGGGCCCCGCATGAGAGACCGGAGCATCGTGGATCGGCTTGTTGCCCGGCCGATCGGGTGGAGGGCCCGCGGCGAGGGTGTCACGGTCACGCGTCGTCGCGCCACGCGTCATGCGTCACGCGTCACGCGTCACGGGGAGTCGACAGGCTCTGGACGTCCCCGCACGGGTCCGGGCCGGGCGGCGGCCGTGGTCGTGCCGCGGGCCGCGGCGCGGGCGGGGCCGTCGGGGAGGGTGAAGGCGAAGACCGCCGTGATCGCGGCCAGCGCGGCCAGCGCCAGGTACGCCTGCTGGTAGGCGGTGACCGGCGGGTCCGCCACGGCGGCGGGCGGGGTGCCCAGGACAAGGGCGGTGGTCACCACGGCCGGGGCGAGGGCGCCGCCGGTCTGCCGGACGACGGTGTTCAGCGTGGTGGCGTGCGGCAGGTCCCGCGGGTCGATCGTGGCGAGGGAGGCCACCGTCGTCGGGATGAAGAAGCAGCCCATGCACAGGCCGAGCAGGAACATGTAGAGGCGGAACGTCCACAGGCTCGTGTCCGCGTCGCAGGTGGCGAACAGCAGCAGCACGACACTGACGCCGGCCGTACCGCAGCCGACGATGAGACGCGGGCCGATGCGGGCGTACAGCACGCCGACGACCTGGACGGTCAGCAGCACGCCGAACGCCTCGGGGAAGGTGGCCGTGCCGGACTCCGACGCGCTGCGGCCCTGGGCCTGTTGCAGGAACAGCGGCCCCAGGTACATGGCGCCGAGAATGGGCACCAGACCGACCAGATTGAGCAGGTTGGTGTCGCGGAAGAGGCGGTCGGCGAACAGCCGTATCTTCAGCAGGGGGACGCGGACGCGGAGTTCGTGGACGACCGCGGCGGCCAGCAGGACCGCGCCCGCGGCCAGGGAGACGACGACGGCGTCCGACGACCAGCCGCGGTTGGGGCCTTCGCAGACACCGAACATCGCGGTGCCCAGGCCCGCCGCGCTCAGCAGCAGACCGGGCAGGTCGAAGCGGCCCGGCCGGCCGCCGTGGTGCCCGGCCAGGAACAGCGCGCCGAACAGTACGGCCGGCAGGCCGACCGGCACGTTGACGTAGAACACCCACCGCCAGGACAGGTGGTCCACCAGCAGCCCGCCCAGGATCGGCGCGACGGCCGGGGCGATCTGCTGCGGGATGATCGTGTACCGGGAGACGCGTACCTGCTCGGAGGCGGTGAAGGTGCTGAACAGCAGTGCCGCCGAGGCGGGCAGCAGCAGTCCGGCGGACAGGCCCTGGACGGCGCGGTAGGCGACGAGCTGGCCGAGGTCGGCGGCCGCGCCGCACAGGGTCGACGACACGAGGAACCCGACGAGCGCGGTCAGCAGCACACGTTTGCCGCCGAACCGCTCGACCAGCCACGCGGAGGCGGGTATGGCCATCGCCAGGCAGACCGGGTAGACCACGACGACCCCGTCCAGGGCCGCCGTCGTCAGCTCGAACTGCCGGGCGATGGAGGGCAGTGCCACGGTGGTGATCGCGCCGTCGACGATCGCGATGAAGGTCACGCAGACACAGACGACCGGGACGACGAGGCGCTGGCTGAGGCGGAGGGACAGGGCAGACAGCACGGAGGAGTGACGTCGGCGCATGTGCTGAGCATACACACTATGTGTGGGCTCAGTACCCTGGACTTCCCGGTCACGAACGCGTGCCGGAGCGGAAGACAGGACGGCGGACATGGCGGCGGTGCAGGGCAGCAGCGACATCCTGATCGACGAGTTGTACGAGACGACGTACCGATTGCGGGACTTCGTGGAGACCCGGCTGCGGGAGAAGGGGGCGTCGGTGGCGCGGCTGCGCGCGCTGCGCATGCTGGACCGGGCCCAGGAGCCCCTGCGGATGCGGGATCTGAGCGAGATGGCGGGCATCGCGCCGCGCACCGCGACGAGCATCGTCGACAGTCTGGAACGTGACGGGCTGGTGGAGCGGGTCCGCCACCCCCGCGACCGGCGGGCCTTCCTGCTCCGGCTCACCGAGGAGGGCGTGCGCTGTCACCGCGAGGCGGAGGAGGTCGACCGCCTGGCGCTCGCGGAGGCGACGGCCGCCCTGGACGCCGGTGAGCGCGAGCAGTTGCGCGGTCTGCTCGCGCGGATCAGGGAGCACACGGTCTGACGGCGGCGGACGACGACGGCGGACGACGGGGACGGGCAACAGGCGACGGGCAACAGGCGACGGGCAACAGGCGACGGGCAACAGGTGACGGGCAACAGGCGATGGCCGGGGTCTGGACCGGTCAGGACGGTGCTGACGGCTTGTCGGCCGGCTCTGCCGTCCCGGCGGACGACGGCTCGTCGGCCGGTTCCGTCGCCCCGGTGGTCCGTACGGGGTGGCGGGCGCGGCGTACGGCGACGAGGGCGGCGAGTACGGCTCCGGTCGCCAGGACCGGCAGGCCGCGCAGCCAGACAGCGGCCTCGACCTGTGTGGCGAGTACGACGCAGGACACGGCCCCGAGCACCGGGAGCACGGTCGGGGCCCGGAAGTGGCCGGTGTCCCCGGGGTCACGGCGCAGCACGAGCACGGCGACGTCGACCATGAGGAAGACGACGAGGAGCAGCAGGACCAACGTGGACGCCAGGGTGGCGACGCTGCCGGTGAGGGCGAGCGCCATCGACAGCGCGGTGGTGACGGCGATCGCCGCCCATGGCGTACGGCGGCCGGGCAGTACTTCGGTCAGGGCGCGGGGCAGCAGTCCGTCGCGGGCCATGCCGTAGGCGAGGCGGGAGGACATGATGCCGGTGAGCAGGGCGCCGTTGGCCACCGCGACCAGCGCGACGGCGCTGAACAGGAGGGGCGGTACCCCGCCGGCCTCCTCGACGACCTCCAGCAGCGGTCCGCTCGACCCGGCCAGCCGGGCGGTGGGCACGGCGGCCGACGCCGCGAGGCCCACCAGCACGTACACGGCTCCCGCGGTCGCCAGCGCGCCGAACAGGGCGCGCGGGTAGGAGCGCCGCGGGTTCCGGGTCTCCTCGGCGACGTTCACCGAGGTCTCGAAGCCGACGAAGGAGTAGTACGCCAGCACGGCCCCACTGAGCAGGGCCGGCATCACCCCCTTCTCCGGAGTTCCGAGCCGGCCCAGCCGGCCCGGGTCGCCGTCGCCGCGCAGCAGCAGCCAGCCGCCGAGGGCGACGATGACGAGCAGGCCGCCGACCTCGATCACGGTGGCGACGACGTTGGCGCGGGTCGACTCCCGTACGCCACGCGCGTTGACCAGGGCGAGCAGAGCCAGGAACAGTACGGCGACCAGGCCCACGGGAAGGGTCACGAAGGCGGACAGGTAATCGCCGCCGAAGCCGCGCGCCAGCGCGGCCACGGAGACGATGCCGGCGGCGAGCATGCAGAAGCCCGCGATGAATCCGGCGAAGGGCCCGAAGGCGCGGGTGACGTAGTGGGAGGCGCCGCCCGCGCGGGGGTACTTGGTGGCCAGTTCCGCGTAGGAGGCCGCGGTGAGCAGGGCCAGCAGCAGCGCGAGGGTCAGCGGGGCCCACACCGCTCCCCCGCTGTCGGCGGCCACCTGGCCCACCAGGACGTAGACGCCCGCGCCGAGGACGTCGCCCAGGATGAAGAAGTAGAGCAGGGGGGTGGTCAGGGTCCGCTTGAGCGCCGGGCCCTCGGTGTCCGCCGCCGACAGCGGTTTCGCGACTCTTGCCATGCACCGACAGGTCCCCCGCGCACCGCGCGTCACGCCTCCGCGTTCGGGTCGCAGACCCCGGGCCGGTCAGATCAGGGACTTGCCGGAGGCGACGACGACGCCGTACAGGTCGCCGATGGTGGCGAGGGCGCCGTGGTGGATCTGCGCGGCGGTCAGGTCGGTGTCCGCCGAGCGGAGGGGGCGGGTCGCGCAGGCGTCGGCGACCACGGTGGGACGGTTGCCCCGCAGGAACGCGCCCATGGTGGTGGCCAGCACGCACATGTGCGTCATGAATCCGATGACGATGACGTCCCGGTGGCCGGCGGCGTCGACGTGCGCGGACAGGTCGGTGCCGGCGAAGGAGTCGGGAGTGGTCTTGACGACGACGGGCTCGCCCTCGGCGGGGGCCACGCTCGGGTGGATCTCGCCGATCTCGGCCCGGATGTCGTAGGGGGTGCCTTCGCCGCCGTCGTTGACGACGTGGATCACCGTGGTGCCGGCCGCGCGGGCCCTGGTCAGCAGGGCGGCGGCGGAGTCGAGCGCGTCCTGCCAGCCGTCGAGTTCCATCACTCCGCCGACGTAGGTGTTCTGGTAGTCGACGAGGATCAGGGTGGAGTCCGCCAGGGACGCGGGGGTGCCGTCGAGGCTGTTGAGTTCGCGCAGGGTCGTCGTGGACACAGGGATATCCCCTCGGGAGCGGGTGAAGGTGGCCGGGTGGCTGTACGGCCGGGTGGCTGGTACTGCGGCGCCCGTACGGGGCGGGGCCGTGACAGAAACGCTAGGGCCGCCGGTGCCGTGTCGGCAATGTCGTCTAACCTGCAGATCCGGACATCACCGTGGCCGACCGGACGGAGGACCCGTGAGCACCCTCGAACGCCTCGTCGTCATCGTCGTCTTCGAGGGCGTGGACCTGCTCGACGTCACCGGACCGCCCGAGGTGTTCTCCCTGGTGCGGCGGGAGGCCGGCGACTCGGCGGGCTACCGGGTCGTGCTGGCCGCCGCGGCCATGTCCCCCGTCACCACGGCCGCCGGCGTACGGGTCCTGCCCGACACGACCTTCGAGGAGGTGGCGGCCGAGCGGATCGACACCCTGCTCGTGCCCGGCGCGGTGGACGCCGACCGTGAGCAGGGGGTGCGCGCGCTCACCGATCCCGAGGTGGTGGGCTGGGTCCGCAAGCTCGCCGACGGCACCCGCAGGGTCGCCTCGGTGTGCGTCGGGGCGCACGTCCTCGCCGCCGCCGGTCTGCTCGACGGCAAGCGCGCCACCACGCACTGGTCGACGGCGCGGCAGCTCGCCGCCGAGCACCCGCGCGTCGAGGTCGACGCCGATCCGATCTTCGTGCGGGACGGCGCGGTGTGGACCGGTGCGGGCATCAGCGCCTGCCTCGACCTGTCCCTCGCCCTCGTCGCCGAAGACCTCGGTGAGGCCGTGGCTCTGCGTGTCGCCCGGCAGCTCGTGATGTACCTGAAACGGCCGGGCGGGCAGAGTCAGTTCAGCGTCCCCCTCGAACCCGCCTCCCGGTCACGGCGGGTGGAGGACCTCCGGCACCACGTCCTGCGCTCCGCCGCCGGCCCGCTCACCGTCGCCGACGTGGCCGCGTACGCCCATGTCGGCGAACGGCAGCTCACCCGAATCTTCAAGGCCGAACTGGGCATGACGCCGGGCGCGTACATCGAGTCCGTCCGCGTCGAAATGGCCCGTCACCGGCTGGAGACCACGGACGACACGCTCGAACACGTCGCCGGCACCTGTGGTTTCGGGACCGTCGACACACTCGTCCGCGCCTTCCGCAGGCGCCTGGGCGCCACGCCCACGGAGTACCGGCGCCGGTTCCGGACCTGACCGCCCGGGCAGCCGCACCACACGTCGGGGTCGATCACCCCGCCCGTACCGGCCACGGGGTCCACGAGGGCCTGGTGCGCCGGGCAGCCGTCGCGGCTTCTTCCGTGAACACGCGGTCGACGAGCGGGCGTTGGGCGACGGCCGGGAAGACACCGACGGCGACGGCCTCGCCGGACGCGTCCGGGGCGGGCGGCGGGCACCGGGCTGCTGAAGCGGCGGCACGAGGGCGTACGGCTCAGGGCTCACGGCCGGCGGCAGGCCGCGTCGTCATGCGCCGCCGTGCGCGACGCTACTTCCCCGGCATGGTGGCGGCCAGCTCTCCCACCGGGGAGACGTCGTGGCGGTCGCCGTCCCGGCCGCCTCGGCACCACCACACCGGTGGGCCGGGCGCGCCCGCCTCGTCCTGGTACCAGTCGTCCGCGGTCGTCCCCGCGGGACGCACGTGCGTTCCGGTGTTGTGTTCCCGGCAGGTCGGCCAGACCTGCCGGAGCAGTTCCATGACGGTCTCCTGCGCCGCCTCCGCGACCACGGTCAGGACCGTCGCGGCGTCGTCCGGTTCCGGCGCGTCGCCCTCCTCCGGGTCGTACGCGTTCACGGGATTGCCGTGCCAGCGGCCGTCCGGCAACGCCACGTGGACGTACCCGCCGTCGGTCCCGTTCGGGAGCGGGGGCTCCCCGGACGGGACGACCACCAGTATCAGCGGCTCCTGACCCGGCAAGGTCGCCGTCACGTCGCGGTTGACCACGGCGAGGGCGGCCTCCAGCTCGGGCCACTGACCCGGCTCGGCCGGCCCGGGCTCCGGGAGGGGCTGCGGGTCGTGGTCAGGACCGAGGCTCAGGTGCGAAAAGTAGCTCACCGAGGCATCATCCCAGCCACCCGTTCGCGGCTTCCCCACAGGCCGCGCGGTGCACCACGACTCCCGTCACCGCCCTGGTCCACGCCGTCCTCGTGCCGCGTTTGGCCAGGCCATGCTGATGACAGACTGCCTCCTTGACAGCACTGCGGACTTGGACCGTGACCGTTCTCCTCACCTTGAACGCGATTCTCGATGCGGGCGGCCTCTTCTTCGCGATACGCGCCGCACTCCGTCCTTCGGCGCTCGTCACGGAGGGCGCCGAAGGGGTCGGAGGTTCTCTGCCGGCGGCACCGTCGCGACCGTCGAGCATGCCCTGGTCGCCATCCTGATCTGGTGACGAGCGCGATCGTGCCGCTTCTGCCGGCCGCTGTCGTACCCTCAGCAGGTCGAAACGTGCTGACCGACATCGTCAGCGTTGCTTGGGGGCGAGTGCCCGGGTGTCCGTGTCGACGCGGTAGTTCTCGACCACGTCCGTCAGGCGTCCGACGACCTCCTGGGGGTCACCGTCGGCACTGACCTCCGGAACGTCCAACTCCGTCACGCGCTCGCCCGCCTGCGGCACGAGGCTCGCCACCGGGGCGCCGGGAGGAGACGCCGCGAGGGCGGAGATGAACCCTTGCTCGTCGTGTACAACAGAAACACGCATGCCGAATCCCTCCAGCGATCCCGGTTACGGTCAGGCGGTAGTACGGGTGAGGTAGACGGTGTAGGACTTGACGGTTCCCTGCCCGCTGACCCCGCTGTTCCTCACCTTCGCCCAGAGGTTGGACTGGACATTGCTGATGTCCCCGGAGCCGATGTCCTTCTTGCCCACCGAGACGTCGTCGAGCGTCAGCCAGTAAAGGGTCTGCCGGAAGTCGGTGACCGGGTGGGCGGACAGCGTGAAGGTGCCCTGGTCGAAGAACGAATGAGGGCTCCACGAGATCTCTCTCCGGTACCCCGGCGGCAGGTTCTGGACGAAGTAGTAGGAAAACGTCTGAGTGGCCATCGCTTCCTCCTGGGTGCGCGGACGTCCAGATCGGCGTATGCCGCCGTTCCCGGAGTTCCGCCACCCGAGGCATTCGCGGTCGAGCCTTGTAGGCAGCCGAACTGCTGGCCGCGACGTTCGCCGCCCCTCTTCCACCGTGATTCCGACAGCCCGGTAACGCAAATCGATCAGGCCGGTGCGGTCTCGCATCAGCCTGACGCGATCCGCGCCGGCTCCCACCCGGGCGCTGCCTCCACGTCTGGAAGGCACCGGCGACGACCGGCAACCCGAGCCAGGAGAAGAACCCGGCGTGGGGTGGTGGGGGCGAACCGGACGGACAGGACGAGACCGAGGACGACGGTTTCCTGGTCCTGGAGTGGACCCTGAGATGGACTGGGCGAGCCTCGAGATCCGTGGGGCCGGGTTCCGTCGTCGGCGTCGAGGCGCTCGTCCTCGGCCACGTTCCTCGACCACGTTCCTCGGTCATGTCCCTCGGGGAACGTGGGCGGGGAAGCCCCCTGCGACGTCTGGTCCCGGCCCTCCGGCTCACAGACCGCGGTCCGACATGACCTTCCGCTCGGCCTGTTCCACGGCGAAGCGGCCGGCCGGGTCGCCGCCGGCGCGTTCCACGGCGCCGCGTACCAGGGCGAGATAGAAGAGGGCCGGCGCGCAGGGTGTCCACCGCTCCTCCGGCTCGTCCGCGATGAAGCCGAACACTGACTCCGGGTCCGCGTCCACGAACTCGAACCGGTCGTGCTCCCACTTGTCGGTGACACCGCGCGTCCAGCGAAGGCGCAGCGCGGGCTCGTCGAGCTCGGGCACCACCGCGCGGAAGAACGCCGCCCACTGGTGGTTGACCAGGTCGAGCCCGAATCCGAGCAGCTCCACCCTGGTCCTGTCCCCGTCGTGCACGGCGAGTTCCTCGAAGAGGGCGCGGCGCGCCACCGCGTGCAGGCTGACCGGGCTGCCGTCCCGAGGCAGGTCGTGCTGCTGGGCCAGGCCCTCGTTGGCGGAGGAGTTCCACCGCGCGCTGTTCGGCCCGGCGACCTGGGCGCTGCGCCGGGAGAACAGCATCTTGCCGTCCTTGCCGGTCTCCAGGGCCACGTTGATGCCGAAGCTGCAGTTCATCCAGGAGGGCGCGTCGGCCGGGTCGTTGCCCTCCAGATACTGCTGGCGCAGCGTGAGGCCGTTCTTCTGCCGCCGGTCCAGGTTGAGCGAGGTGGTGAGGAAGTCGAAGTAGTCGGCGTCCCGCACGGCGAGGGACACCACGGGTACCTCGGCCAGATGCGTACGGGTGATCACGACCCGCTCGACCGCGAAACGCGCGTTGTTCCACCGATGCGGCAGCCCGCCGGCCTCCTTGCGCTCCTCCTCCGCCTCGATGGACCGCCGCCAGGCGGCGATCTCCTCCGGGAACTGCACACGCTTCGGCGTGTACTTGACGTGGACGTTCTCCTCGTCGATGGGCCGGGTCCCGTCTCCCTCGAAGAGATGACAGCCTGTCGCCCGGCCAACCACGGTGAATCTGTCTCGCATCGCCAACTCCACTGGTAAACAAGCTGTGGTGGATACTTTCGGGGGGTGCTGTCGATCTCATGGTACGAAGCGACACGGACAGCCGGCTGGCGTTGCTGAAAGCCGAGCGGCGCTCTTCTTCCCTGGTGGGCACGATCGCCGTGCCGGAGTACCTCCATCCGGACGAGGAGGAGCGGCAGAGGCTGCGCCGCCCGCAACTGGCCGAGGTCCGCGACCGCTTCACGGAGACGGTGCGGGAGCGGCTGGGGTTCGGGGAGACCCTCCGGGCCGACCGGGGCGGAGCGGCCCGGCGGCAGCTGTGGGCCGGGCTGGAGGAATTCGTGGCCGTCGGCGCCCAGCGCAAGATCCTCTACTGGACGGGGCACGGCGTCCAGCGAGCGGGCGAGGGCTACTTCCTGGCCTGCGCCGACTCGTGGCAGTCGGGCGAGTTCGACCCCGCCCGGGCCGTCCCCCTGCTCGAGCTGGTGGGGTTCCTGCTGCGGCCGGAGTACGAGACGGACACCCTGTTGATCATCGACGCCTGCTCCTCGCAGAGCTACAACTCCCTGGGCGAGGCGGTGCGGCACGCCGTGGAGCTGGAGCGGGACTCCGCGGTGATCCGGGCGCGCCAGAGCCGGCGGAAGGGGTTCGCCGTCATCGGCACCTCGGGGGCGGACGCGCAGGTGCCGGCGGGCCGCTGGGTGACATGGCTGGAGGAAGCGCTGGCCAAGCCGGACTTCGTGGCGGACGACCAGGCCCGCCCGTTCGAGCCGTCCGCGCTGTACCTGCCGCTGCCGTATCTGTGCCGTGCCGTGGACGCGCGGGCCGCGGACGACGGTCTGGACGAACCGGCGCAGCGGCCGGACTGCCGGGAGGTCCGGGCGCTCCCCAACAACTTCCTCGACAACCCCTACTACCATCAGTCCGACCGGCCGGTGTACACCCCGGCCGTGCTGACGCGGCGCAAGCCCTGGATCGAGGCGGAGCAGTTCGGTCTTGAGGAGAACAGCCATCTCAGCCGCCACTTCACGGGCCGGCGGGACGCGCTGAGCCGGATCGTGCGCTGGATGGACACCCACCCGAAGGGGCTGCTCGCGGTGACGGGCCTGGCGGGCACGGGGAAGACCGCGCTGCTCGGCTGGCTGGCCCTCACCTCGCTGCCGAGCTGGCGGGAGACCCTCGGTGCGGACCTCGACCCCGCGACGCTGCCCCGGGCGGGGACCGTCCACGCGGCGCTGAGCTGCCGGGGGCAGTCCGCCCATTCGCTGGCCGCGCATCTGCGGGAGGTGCTGGCGGACATCGACGGGGCGCCGCCGCTGCCGGAGGAGCCGGTGACGTCCGAGACGTTCACCGCCGCGTTCGGGGAGCTGGTCGGCCGGGCGGGTTCGGTGAACCTGCTGTTCGACGCGCTCGACGAGGCCCTTCCGGACCAGGCGTACGCGATCGCCCGCCACGTCTTGGGCCCGCTGGCGGACACGCCCGGTGTCCGGGTGATCGTCGGCACCCGGACGCAGCCCCGCCGGCGTACCACCGCGCCCGCGGAGGAGGAGTCGCTCCTGGACGCCCTGGAGCTCAGCGTCGAGCCCGTGGTCCTGGGGGACGACGAAGAGGCGCGCGCCAGCATCACCGGCATGGTGCGGTCCGTACTGGACACCGAGCACTCCCCGTACCGGGGTGACGCGTGGCGGGAGGACCGCGACTGGACGGCGGAGACCGTCGCGGCGCGGAGTCACGGCTCGTTCCTGGTGGCCCGGCTGACCGCGACCGGGCTCGCCCGGCGGACCACGGTCGCCGCCGAAGCCGAGCTGCTGGCGTGGCTGCGTGACGGCGGCACGGGTCTGCGCACCCGTCTGGCGGAGGAGACACGCCACCTGAGCGAGCAGCCCGGCGCGCGGCGGGCCCACGAGGTGCTGCGGGCGCTGGCGGTGATCCAGGGCCCCGGGATGTCCCCGGACGCGGCCTGGCTGACGCTCGCCAACGCGCTGCGCGACGCCGGCTCGCCGGAGCTCACTGCGGAGGATCTGCGACAGGTGTGCCGGAGCGCCGACGGCGGCATCGTCGCCCCCCGGAAGGACGGCGCACGGCAGACGGCCGGGCGGATCCGGCATCAGCTGGCCCATCCGAGTTATGGCGAGTTCTTCCTCTCCGACGCCGGACTGACCGCTCGCGAGGCCCACCGCAGGGTGCTCGACGCGCTGCGCGCCCGGGCCGGCGGCGACTGGAGCGGCGCCGACGAGTACACCCTCGAATACCTGGGCGCCCACGCCGCCCAGGTGGGGCCGGACGCCCTGCGGGAGCTCTTCGAGGACGTGGGTTTCCTGCTGCGCACGAACCCCGATGTCATGCTGCCGCTGGCGGCGGGCCTGGCCCGGGACTGCGACGGCGCCGCGTTGTACGGCAGGGTCGCCGGCTCGTTCCCCCGTGCGTCCGGCCCGCTGCCGGCGTCGGTCCTGCTGGAGCGCAAGGCCCTGCTCAGCGCCACCGCCTTCGTCAGCCACCGTGACGCGACGTACCGGACGCTGGGGACCGCCGAGGGCTTCCTGCCCTGGCAGGAGTACTGGACCGACGTCCCGCCGGACCCCCCGGAGTGGCGGCGCGCGGCGCCTTCGGGCGGCGCGCGGGCGCTGAGCTGGCGCGCCGGGACCGGGGCGGTGGGGCTGACCCGCGCGGACACCCTGACCGCCGGCGGACTGGGGGAGGTCCAGGTCCTGCACCCGGAGTCGGGTGCCCGGCTGCTGACCCGTCGGCTGCCCCGGACCGGCGGGGAGCGCGGACGCCCGCTCAGCGAGGTGCGTGAGGTGGGCGCGGGAGCCCGCTGGGCCACCGTCGCCCGGGACGATCAGGCCGTGTACTTCTGGCGCGCGGGTGCCCGGATGCCCGATCAGGAGTACCGGTGGGGCGGCAGT
Source organism: Streptomyces sp. ISL-12 (assembly GCF_018614415.1). GTDB lineage: Bacteria > Actinomycetota > Actinomycetes > Streptomycetales > Streptomycetaceae > Streptomyces. The sequence goes on along the minus strand of NZ_JAGGOO010000063.1, from coordinate 13,448 downwards.
GTGCGGGCCCTGTCGGTGGCCGAGGCGGAGGGCGAGAGCGTGGCCCTGGCGGCCGACGGGGACCGGGTGTGGGTGTGGGTGTGGCAGAGCGGCACGCGCCTGGACACGCAGCTGAAGGAGGTGCGGACGGCGGATGTGCGGCATCTGGCGGCCCTCACCCTGGGCACGCGGATGTTCGTCCTGGCCGCGGGCGCCGAACGGGTGGAGCTGTTCGAGGTGGGCCGGACCCGCACCGGGGGCGGCGGTCTGCGCGCCTGCCGGACCGATCCCGGCGTGACCCTGGCGGCACCCGCGATGGCCGCCGCGGCGTTCGCGGTCTCGCCCCGGGAGGGCTTCCTCGCCGTGGCCGACGGGACCGCTGTGCACGTCTGGCGGTGCGAGGCCGTGTCCGGCGCCGAGCCGGTCATGGAGAGGACGGCGGCGTATCCCTCGAACGCGCGCGGCCTGGCCTTCGGGCGGTGCGGCGACGAACTGCTGCTCGCCGGGTACGAGGAAGTGGCCGTGCGGATCTGGTCCGTCGGGCGGTCCGGACGCGAGGCCACGCTCGTTCTGGACGCTCCCCGGGAGGGCGCCGTGGCGTTCGAGCCGGGCGGTCAGGGACTGCTGGCGGTCGCGGACGGCCCGTACATCCGGGTGGTGGACGTGCTCCCCGCGCTGGAGGCCGGGTACGGGATCCAGCGGCGGCCGAGCAACGAGCGCCCGGTCCTCGCCCTGGCCGGCGCGCCGGACGGTCCGCCGCTGCTGTGCCGGGCCTGGCACGACCGGATCCGGATCTCCCGGCCCGAGCAGGGGGATCCGGCCTCCCTCGCGGCCACGGAGCTCGCCCACGACGGGCGCACGGTGACGGCGGTGGCCGCGGTGCGGGCGGCGGACGGCTGGACGGTGGCCGCCGCGGCCGGCCGGACCGTGCGGCTGTGGCGTCTCGACGAGGATCTGTCGGCCGTCACCCACCGGGACCTCCCGCTCGGCGGGGACGCCGGCCAGCCGGCCCGCGCGCTGAGCCTGGTCGGCGATCCGGCCGCCGGCATCCTGCGGCTGAGCGTGGCGGACGGCCGGCGGCTGGTACGCCACGAGGTCCCGGCCGATGTCTTCGGCGCCGGGACCGCGGTGCGCGAGATCCGGACCGACCGCGGGTTCTGCGGGATCGACACGAGGGTCCTGCGGGACGGTTCGTACTGGATGGCCGGGGATCTGAGCGACCAGCTGCGGGTGTGGACCGAGGGTGAGCACGGCGTCGAGCAGCGCGTCCTGCTCACGGCCGGACCCTCCTGCCTCGCTCTCGGGGAGCTGTACGACGACGAGGACGACGCCTCGATGCCCCTGCTGGCCTGGGCGGACCACGGCAGCGTGTACGTCAAGGACTGCTCCGGCGACGAGGGCATCCACCCCCCGGAGCGGCTGCCGGGGGACTTCCCCGACGTGACGTCCCTGATGTTCGCCGGCCCCGTGGAGCGGCCCGTGCTGTTGCTCTGCGCGCCGCAGGCGGTGTCACGCGCGTGGGACGTCTGGTCCCGGCAGTGGCTGGCCGGGCCGGGGATTCCCACCCGGGGGTACGACGTGCACGCCGTGCGTGCCGCGATGGACCCGGAGGGTCTGGTGATGGCGTTGCAGGGCGAGGACCGTTGCGATCTGATCCGGCTGCCGCACACGTTCTTCGGCGCCGGGACACGGGGAGTGTGAATGGAACACGATCTGGTGGTTTTCGTCCCGGGGTTCCTGGGCACGCGGCTGTGCCGGGACGGCGAGGACCTGTGGGCGCGGTGCGGTGAGCGGCTGATCGGTTCGTCGGCCGCGGCGCTCGCCGAGGTGGCCCTCCCGCCGGGGCTGGGGGACGCGCCGCCCGAGGGCCCCTTCCGGCTGGACGCCGACGCGCTGCTGCAGGTCCCCGACTCCGTGCCCGGGCTGCTGTCCTGCATGGGCTATCCGGATGTCCGTGCCGCCCTCGGCGACCCGCTCGACGCGCAGTTCGTGCCGTTCGGCTACGACTGGCGGCTGTCCCACCGGCTGGTGGCCCGGCAGCTGAAGGCACGGGTGGAGCGCGAGCTCGACCGGTGGTGTGCGCGGGTCGACGCGTACTACCCGGACCGGTCCGACGAGCCGCGCGTCATTCTGGTCTGCCATGCGACGGGCGGTCTGATCGGGCGGCACTATCTGGAGTGCCAGGGCGGCCGGGAGACCGCCCGGGTCCTGGTCACCCTCGGCACCCCGCAGCAGGGGCTGGTCCAGGCGGCCCGGCTGCTGGCCGGTCACGCGGTCCCCGGCGACGCGGGCCTCGGCGCGGACGTGGCCGCCCGGCTGAACGAGGCCCTGCGCGACTGGGCGCTCGACCTGCCGGCCGTCGTCGAGATGCTGCCGTGGTACCCCGCCGTGCGAGTCGAGACGAAGAGCCGTGAGCGGCAGATCACCGACAACCGCTACCCGGTCCCCGGACTGCCGGGCGACGCCGTCCGCGAGGCGCTGGCCTTCCGGGAGGAGTTCCGCTCGGCGCACGACGAGCACCGGCGCGCGGGCCCCCTCCCCTACGCCGTGCACTGCCTCGGCAGCGTCGGCTTCCCCAGCCCCGAGACACTCGTGCTCTCCGGCGACGGGTCACGGATCACCGACAGCCTGACGGGACCCGGCGACGGAACGGTGCCGCGCCGGTCGGCCGTCGCGGACTGGACGGGGACGGACCCCATGCTGTGGACCGGGTTCCGCAACACGGACCTGGCCGGCGGTCCCGCGCTGCGGGACGCGATGCTCGCGATCCGCGCGGGACGCCCGCCCGGCGGGGCGCTCGCCGGTGACGAGGGCATCGCCCTGCACCTGCCCCGGGACCCGGTCGCCGCCGGCCGTCCGTTCGTGATCGAACTGCTGGGACACGATCTGCCACAGCGCGATCTGCGGACGTTCATGTGGCGCTCGGGCCGCGCCGACAGACAACCCGTCGTCTTCCGGCCGTACGAACCCGACCGATACCGGGCGGTGCTGGAAACCACCCCCGGACGCTGGGTGATCGAGGCGCTGGTCGACCGGCCGAAGGGGCGTGACCGCAGGGACGTGACGGTCGTGGCGGTATGAGACGGGGGCGGGGATGACCGGAACCGACGCCCCCGCGTGGCCGCGGTGCGGACACCTCGACGCCGGGGAACGCTGCCGCGGGCGCACAGTGGGCTCGTACCGTGCCTGCCTGGCGCACCTGGGCAGCGCCGAACGGGCCGCCCACCTGGCCTCGCTGGCCCCCGGCGCCGACCTCGACCACCGGGGCACACCCTTCACCCAGAGCCTGCTCGACGAACTCCTCGCACCGCTCAGGGATCCGGCGAGCCGGCGGGCACGGGTGGGTGAGGCAGCGTTCGACGAGGTCCGGTTCACCGGAGACGCGGAGCTCGAGGGGATCGACTTCGGCGGCTTCTGCTCCTTCGCGTCGGCCGTGTTCGGCGGGGGCCTGTACGTCCGTGAGGTACGCACCGGGGGTGATCTCCGCCTCGGTGCGGCACAGGTCGCGGGAGATGTGTGGCTGGACGACACCGAAGTGGGCGGTGACGCCTGGTTCTACGGGACGCGGATCACCGGCACCTTGCGGTTCTGTGTCCACCGGGTCGGCCGCAGTGCGGTGTTCAAGGGCATGACGTGCGCGGACGCCTACTTCTCGGGGGTCCGGGTGTGCGGCGTCGCCTCCTTCGACGGCGCGGTCATCGACGGGGAGGCCTCCTTCGACGGCGCGGTCTTCGAGGACGGTGCCGGCTTCGAGGGGACCCGGATCGCCGGCCGGGCCTGTTTCGACGGTACGCACTTCCACCGGGGCAGGGCCTGCTTCGACGGAGCGGACATCGGCGGGGACATGCCGTTCGCCGAGGCCCACTTCGCGGCGGAAGCCACGTTCGACGGGGCCGCGATCGGTGGTGACCTGTCGTTCTCCGAGGCCCGGCTGGAAGCCGGGGTGGATTTCCGGCGGACGGTGTTCCGGCGTACCGCGCGGATCGGCCCGCTGGTCTGCCCGGGGACGGCGGACTTCTCCGACGCCGTGTTCGAGGCCGCGGTGACGCTGGAGGCCGCCGCGCGGCAGGTGCGCTGCCGGCGGACACGGTGGGCGTCCACCGCCGCGCTGCGGCTGCGGTACGCCGAGGTCGACCTGAGCGACGCCGTGGTGGAGTTCCCGGTGACCGTCGTCGGCCGTCGTCGCCCGTTCGTCTCGCCGGAGGGCGAGGTGATCACGGAACCGGGGCTCACCGACGACCGGGTCCGTGTCACCTCGGTCAAGGGCGTGGACGCCGCGCACCTGGTGCTGGCCGACGTCGACCTGAGCGGCTGTCTCTTCGTCGAGACGGTCCACCTGGACCAACTGCGGCTCGAAGGCCGCTGCGTCCTGTCGTCACCGCCCGGCGGACCGCGCTGGATCCGCCGCCGGACCCTCGCCGAGGAACACCACTGGCGGGCGACCCGGTACCGCGACGGCTGGACACCCGCGCCACCGGGCGTCCAGCCGCACGAACCCGCCGTCCTCGCACCGCTCTACCGGCAGCTCCGCAAGGCACTCGAGGACGGCCGGAACGAGCCGGGCGCGGCCGACTTCTACTACGGCGAGATGGAAATGCGCCGCCACGACACCACGGCGTCCCGCGGTGAGCGGACACTGCTGCGGCTGTACTGGGCACTTTCCGGGTACGGCCTGCGCGCCATGCGCGCCCTGGGCTGGCTGGTCCTGGCGATGACGGCCACCGTGCTCGCGATGATGCTGTGGGGGCTGCCGCAGACCGACCTGGACCCGGTCAGCGCGGGAACCACCGACGGCCGCCGCGTAACCCTGACGACCAGGAAACCGGCGCCCGTCAACCCGGAAGGGCCGTACACGAAGCGCCTGTCGACCGCCCGGTTCGAGAAATCCGCGCGGACCGTGGCCAACTCGGTGATCTTCCGGGCGTCCGGACAGGACCTGACCACCACCGGAACTTACGTCGAGATGACGGCCCGCCTCGTCGAGCCGGCCCTGCTCGGACTGGCCGTCCTCGCCGTGCGCAGCCGCGTCAGACGATGACATGTTCCGGGTCACACACGATGACATGTCCCGGGTCACACACGATGACATGTCCCGGGTCTCACGCTTCCCGTACCCCCATGCGCCCAGGTGTTCTCACCGAGACCACGGTGCCGGGCCCGCCCCCGGTGCCCGCAGGAGGCAGTGGGGACCGAGTTCCCCCGGGCTGGTGAAGCCGGACAGGGCGAGGGTCAGTTCGAACTCCGCGAGGAGGGTCCGGATGACGTGCTCCACACCTGGCCGGCCGTCGAGGGCCAGCCCGTACACGTACGGCCGGCCGAGGAGTACCGCGCGGGCGCCGAGCGCCAGCGCCTTGAGGACGTCGTCCCCCGTGCGGACGCCACTGTCGAACAGTACGTCGAGACGGGCCCCGGCGGCCTCCACGATCGCGGGCAGCACGTCGAGGGAGCCGACGGCGCCGTTGACCTGACGACCGCCGTGGTTGGACACCACGAGGCCGTCCATGCCGGTGTCCACGGCCCGCCGCGCGTCGTCGGGGTGCTGGATGCCCTTCAGCACGAGGGGTCCGTTCCAGTGCTCGCGCAGGAACGCCAGGTCCTCCCATGTCTTGCCCGGGTCCCCCGACATGCGGAAGAAGTGCGTGACGGCGGCTTGCGGATCCTCTTCGACGGGTCTGGCGAGCCCTGCGAGAAACGCCGGGTCGGTGAAGTAGTTCGCCGTCCCCACCCCGTGGAGGAAGGGCATGTACGCCTGGTCCAGGTCGGCCGGCCGCCAGCCCAGGAGCCAGGTGTCCAGCGTGACCAGCAGCGCCGTGCAGCCGCACGCCCGGGCGCGTGCCAGGAAGCTCTTCGTGACCTCCCGGTCCTTCGCCCAGTACAGCTGGAACCAGCGTTCGCCGTCTCCCATCGCCTCCGCGACCTCCTCCATCGGCGTGCTCGACGACGAGGAGAGAACGAACGGGACGCCCTGCGCCGCGGCGGCCCGGGCGGCGGCCCGCTCCGCCTCGGGATGGACCACCGCGAGGGCACCGACAGGCGCCAGCGCGACCGGAACGGGCAGCCGGCGGCCGAGCACCTCGACCGACAGATCCCGTACGCGGACGTCACGCAGCATCCTGGGCACGATGCGCCACTGGTCGAACGCCTCGCGGTTGGCGCGCGCCGTACGCCCGTCGCCCGCGGCTCCCACCACCGTCCCCACCGGTCCGGCGCCGAGCCGCCTCGCGGTCAGGTCCTCCAGACGGTTCAGGTCCGTCGGCAGTCGGGGCGGCGCCCCGGCCAGGCCGTCCCGGAAGATCTCGTGCTGGTACGCCGTCCAGTCGATTCCCTGTCCCGCTCCACCGCTCATACGGAATCCCTTCCGCACCCCCCTCCCCCGCGCCGGGGCCGTGCCGAGTTTCACCCGACTGCCCGTACCGGCCGCTTCCACCGTGTCGAGGGCTTATATGTGTTTCTGGACATGTGACGGCGCATATGTCTCGTGTCTTCTCCGTGCTCACGGCGACCCGAAGCGAGACAGGCGGCGGCCATGGCAGCGAAACGCACGGCGGTGATCGCGGTCCTCGCGAGCGCGGTCTTCCTCCTGGTGGGCACCCCGGCCCCGGAACCCACGCGCGCTGCGGTGTCCGCCGACGCCGCCGCCACGGTGCGCACCGACAGCGGCCTCGTCCGGGGCCTGCGGACGGGTACCCACGCTCTCTTCCGGGGCATTCCCTACGCGGGACCGCCCAAGGGTGCTCACCGCTGGGCCGCACCGCGCCCGGTACGGCCCTGGAAGGGCGTACGGAACGCCGTGCGGCCCGGCCCGCTCTGCCCTCAGGTCGCCGCCCCCTACGCGGGCGTGTCGAGCGTGGAGGAGGACTGTCTGGTCCTCGACGTCACCACGCGGGCCCCGGCCGCCGCGGAGCGGCCCGCCCCCGTCCTGGTGTGGATCCATGGTGACGGCTCGGTGGGCGGGGGAAGCCTCTTCGACGCGCGGCGGATCGCCGACCGCGGCCTGGTCGTCGTGACGGTCAACTACCGCCTGGGCGTGTTCGGCGGCTTCGGTTATCCGGGGCTCGAGGGGTCGGGGACGTTCGCCCTCCAGGACCAGCAGGCGGCGCTGCGCTGGGTCCGGCGCAACGCCGCCGCGTTCGGCGGCGATCCCGGCAACGTCACCGTGGCCGGGGTGTCGTTCGGCGCGGGCGCCATCAGCGGGCACCTCACCTCGCCGGGGGCGCGGGGGCTGTTCCACCGCGCCGTGCTGGCCAGCGGCGAGGGCATGATGGACATGCCCGCCGGCGCGATGGGTGAGGGGGTACCGGCGTACCCGTACTACGCCTGGCGCACGGAGCGGGAAGTACGCGACGCCGGCGTGGAGATGACCTCCTCCCTGGGCTGCGCCGGGCGCGACCCCGAGCGTGCGCTGCGGTGCCTGCGCGCGCTGCCGGTGGAGAGACTGCTGGCGGTCCCGAACATCATGAACGTCTTCCAGACGTTCGCCTACGGCACCGAGGTGCTTCCGGAACTGCCGGAGAAGGCTCTGAAGGAAGGCCGTTTCCCTCGTGTCCCGGTGATGTCGGGGGCCACCAGGGACGAACACCGGCTGTTCGTCGGGATGGCCCACGACGCGGTCGGCTCCCCCTTCACCGCCGCCCAGTACGAGCGGGCGCTCGCCACGGCGTTCGGCGACCGGGCGGACACGGTGAGCGCGTACTACCCGGTCGGGGACTTTCCCTCGCCCGCCCTGGCCTGGGCCACCGTGGTGACCGACCGGATGTGGGCCCGGGGCACCTACGCCCAGGCGCTCGCGTTCGGGCGTCACACACCCACGTACGCCTACGAGTTCGCCGACCGGGACGCCCCCATGTACCTCCCCTTCCCCGGGGACTTCGACTTCGGTGCCTATCACTCGGGCGACACCCCGTACGTGTTCGAGGACGAAGGCACGCAGAAGCACTTCACACCGGCCCAGGTGCGTCTGTCCGGCACGATGACCGACCAGTGGGCGCAGTTCGCCCGCACCGGCGATCCGAACCGGCCGGGACTTCCACGGTGGCCCCGGTTCGATCCGGCCCGAGCCGTGCCGTACACCCAGTCCCTGGCGCCGGACCGTGTCGGGCCGGTCGACTACGCCCGGGAACACCGGCTCGACTTCTGGCACCGGCTCGCACGACAGGACTCCGTCCCGCAGGCGGAGCCCACCGAGGGAAAGTAGCCGGACGCCGGCCACGCACTCAGCGCGGAGGCTGTGCGGGCGGCGAGTCAGTCACCCTGTCCGCCCGATGTGCGCTGCCGGCCCGCACGACCCGGACGGGCTCCAGGGGGATCAGGCCCTCGATGTTCATCTCTTCCAGCCGCGGGAGGAACGCCTGGACGCGTTCCTCGGTGTCGACGATCACCACGGCCACGGGAAGGTCGTCGGCCATCGACAACTGGCGGGTGGTGTGGACGGCGTGCCGGCCGCCGAAGCCACGTTCAGGCTCCCGTGCGCCCCGCCGTACATGTGGTCGCCCATAGGCAACCCCTATACCCTCCGCTCATTTTTCGTCTTTGCCTCTCAAACCATTCCGGATCTACGGTGAAACAGCTCGACGCGGCGAGATGCGAACGCGGTTATCCAGGATCAGTACCGATGCGCGTATTCCGTTTCTCAGCCGAGTGGGACCGATATGAAATCGAGAGGATGAATGGCATGACCACAGCCATGAAGAACTCAGACATACGAGAGCTCGCGGGAAAGCGGGCCGTGGTCACGGGCGGCTCGCGTGGAATCGGCGCCGCCATAGTGCGCCGGCTCCTGGACGCGGGTGCCGAGGTGCTCACGACCGCCAGGTCGGAGGCGAGCCCGGTGCCGGAGGGCGCCGCCTTCGTGGCGGCCGACGTGCGGACACGGGCCGGGGCCGAGGCGGTCGCCGAGGCCGCGCAGGAGGTGCTCGGCGGGGTGGACATCCTGGTCGACAACGCGGGCGGAGCACGGCCGTTCCCGAACGCCTGGGACATTCCCGACGAGGAGTGGCAGGACCAGCTGGACCTGAACTACCTGGCGTCGGTACGGCTGGACTCGTTGCTGACCCCGGGGATGCGTGAACGGCGTTCGGGCGCGGTCGTGCACGTCTCCTCGGCCGCCGTACCCACCTCGGCCCCGCCCTTCCTGCACTACACGGCGGCGAAGGCGGCGCTGCAGAACTACAGCCGGGGACTGGCCCTGGAACTGGCCCCGTTCGGAGTCCGGGTCAACGCGGTCTCTCCCGGCAGGACCGCCACCCCGGGCGGCGAGGCGACGCGGGAGGCGTGGGGAAAGCTGGTGGAGGAGGGGCCTGGGCAGGACAGCACCGCGCCTCCGCTGGGGCGCGACGGCCGTCCCGACGACATCGCCGACGCGGTGCTGTTCCTCGTGTCGGACCGGTCGAGCTGGCTCACCGGGCGGAACCTCACGGTGGACGGCGGCGAGTTCCCGGTATGAGCGAGTACAGCGGAAAGAACGTGGTGATCACGGGCGGCGGCAGCGGCATAGGTTTCGCGACGGCGAAGCTGCTGGTGGACGCCGGAGCACGCGTGGTGATCACCGGCCGGTCCCGGACCACCCTCGACGCCGCGGCGGAACGCCTCGGCAAGAACGCGCTGGCCGTCCGGAGCGACGTGGCCTCACTGCCCGACCTGGACGCTCTGGCCGCCCGCGTCCGGGACGAACTCGGCACGGTGGAGGCGCTGTTCGTCAACGCCGGCATCACCAGCGCCATGCCTTTCGCGTCGACGACCGAGGAGATGTACGACGAATCGTTCGCGATCAACGTCAAGGGGGCCTTCTTCACCGTGCAGAAGCTCGCCCCGCTGCTGAGCACGGGCGCCGGCGTGGTCCTCACCACCTCGGTCGCGAACGTCATGGGCATGCTGGAGACCAGCGTCTACGCGGCCGGCAAGGCAGCGCTGCGCTCGATGGCCCGCAGCTTCTCCCGGGAGCTTCTCCCCCGCCAGATCCGTGTCAACGCGATCAGCCCCGGTCCGGTCGACACGGGAATCCTGGAGAACACGATGACCAAAGAGGCCGCCGATCAGTTCAAGGCGGAACGGGTGGCGGAGAATCCCATGGGACGTCTCGGGACTCCGGAAGAAGTCGCCAGGGCGATGGCGTTCCTGGCCTTCGACGCCACTTACACCACGGGCACCGAGTTGGTGGTGGACGGCGGCATCACCCAGTTGTGAACAGTTCCTGGCCCGTTGCCGGAAAAGCCGGTGTAGGACCAGGACTCCTGACGCAGGAATTCGAGCAGGGCCATTTCCGCCGGACCCGCGCCGGGCCGGACCGCGGCGACGGTGGGCATGGAAACGGCGGGGAGGACGGGGCGCGTGAGGTGCTCGAACCCGGGAGGCACCGCGGAGGCCGGGAGGAGGGTCACGCCCAGCCCGTGCGCGGCCCAGCGCACCGCCGTCGCCGTCTGGGAGACGCGGGCGACCGTGGCCGGGGCCAGCCCGTTGTCCCGCAGCACCTCCCGCAGTACGCCGTCGAGCGCGCTGCCCTGGTCGAACCTGATCCACGGCTCCCGTGCCACGTCGCGCAGCTCGACCCGGTCCGCGGCGAGCTGCGCGTGCTCGGGACTCAGTACGACGACGAACTCCTCGTCGCCGAGGTGGTGGCCCTCGTACAGGCCTTCCTCGCACTGCCCGCCGATCAGGCCGAGGTCCACCACGCCCCGGCGTGTCAGCCGCTCCAGCTCGGCGGGGTTCGCCTCCTCGAACACGGTGATCTCCAACCGCGGGAAACGGCGGCGCAACGCGCTCAGCGCGCCCGGCAGCTGTCGCGTGCCCAGTCCCATCTGCGCCGCGACCACCAGCTCGCCCTCCAGCTCGTCGGCACCGGCCCGCGCCGTCGCCTTCGCCCGTCGCGCCGCTCGCACCGCGACCTCCGCGTCCCGCAGGAAGGCGCGGCCGACCGCGGTGGGCACCAGCCCGGCCGGTGTGCGGGAGAACAGCGTCACGCCGAGTTCCCGCTCCAGTCCGCGGATCTGCTGCGACACCGAGGGCTGAGCGACGTGCAGGGCCTCCGCCGCCGCCGTCACCGAGCCCGCCTCGGCCACGGCCAGGGCGTACTCGAACTGACGAAGGGTCATCGTCTCTGTCTCCTTCTCACGCCGGAGCAGAGCAACGTGCTCGCGGCCCGGCGCTGTTCCCGTCTTCCGGCGACCGGACGGAAGCGGCGGCATCAGCTGGCTGCCCAGTTCTGTCCGGACCTCCCCGGGCTCCCGAGGTCACTGTGCCAGGTCCCCGAGGACGTCACCCGCCATCCGGGCGGTCAGCCCGTCGTCCGGTGCGGATGCGCGGGGTACACCCCCAGGACGCGTACCTCGGAGGAGAAGAACCGCAGCTCGTCCAGGGCCAGGGCGAGGCGCTCCTCGTCGGGGTGGCCCTCGATCTCCACGTAGAAGCGGCTGGCGCCGAGTCCCGCACCGATCTGGTAGCTCTCGATCTTGGTGAGGTTGATCCCGCTGCTGGCGAATCCGCCGAGCGCCTTGTACAGCGCGCTCGGGATGTTGCGCACGCTGAAGAACACGCTCGTCATGGTCGGCTGTCCCGGGTCGGTGGCGAAGGCCGGGTCCCGGGACAGGACGACGAAGCGCGTGGTGTTGTCCGGGTCGTCCTCGACCTCGGCGCGCAGCACGTCGAGACCGTACAGCCCGGCCGCGGCGGGCGGGGCGAGGGCCGCGTGCCGCGGGTCGCCCAGTTCGGCCACCTCGCGCGCCGCGCCGGCGGTGTCGTCGCTCACCAGGGTGCGCCAGCCGCCCTCCCGCAGCAGCTTGCGGCACTGGCCCAGGGCGTGCACGTGGCTGCGGACGCACTCGACCTGGTCCAGGGTGGCGCCGGGCACGCCCATCAGGTCGAAGCGGATGGCGAGGAAGTACTCGGCGACGATGTACAGCCCCGACTCCGGCAACAGATGGTGCACGTCGGCGACGCGTCCGGCCGCGGAGTTGTCCACCGGGATCACGGCGACATCGGCGTCACCGAGGGTCACGGCGTCCAGGGCCTGTTCGAAGCCCGTGCAGGGCAGTTCGGCACACGCGGGGTAGAGGGCGTGCGCCGCGGTCGCCGAGTTGGATCCGGGTTCACCCTGGTATGCGACGGTCGTCACCGTGTTCAGCCTTCCTGCGGGAGGTTCTGTCGTCGGGCGGCAGAAGCTCCGCTGCGTACCGCGCCTGCTGAAGTATCGCCTGTCCGACGCCGCGGGCGTCGTCACGGCTCCGCCCCGTCGTACTGCGGCGGCTCGTGGAAACCTGCCTTCAGGCGAGTGGCTCGCCGGCGTCCGGCCTCCGGCGTCCCGCGATGGAGCCTCCGCGAAAACCGGTTGGCGGACCCCGGCGGCCCCTGCTACCTTCCCGAAGGCCGTGCGAGAGATCGAGGAGGTGGTACCCGTGAACGCAGTATCGACATGGGTGCTCCCCTCCGGGGTCACGGTCGGGCGGCAGGTCGTCCGGGAGCGCCGCTTCGCGCCCTCCCGAAAGGCACGACCGTGCACTTCACTTCCGAACAGCACCTCGAAGACGGCGTCCTCGCACGCGAATTCATGCTTGGTGAGATCCCCGGCACCCTGTGGACGCCTGGATCAGCACCGGCCCCGCTGATCCTGACGGCCCACAACAACGGCCTGCCCAAGCGGGATCCGCGACTGGTGGCCCGGGCCCGGTACTCCGCGGCGCACGGCTACGCGGTGGCCACCATCGATGCCGCCGGGTGCGGCGACCGGCCCCGTTCCGCCGCCGACGAGCAGGCCCGCGCCGACCTCCGCCGGGCGATGCGGGCCGGCGAGCCGGTCGACGGGATCTTCGAGTCCTTCATCGGCCCGCTGGTCGAAAAGGCGGTCCCGGAATGGCAGGTCACCCTGGACGCCCTCCTCTCGCTGCCCGGCATCGGCGGCCCGGTCGGGTACTCCGGGTGGGCCGCCCTCGGTATTCGGCTGGCGGTGGTCGAGCCGCGCATCGCGGCCGCCTGCTTCTTCGCCGGGGGTTACGTGCCCCGCGCCCAGCGCGAGGAGGCCCGGCAGGTCGGCGTTCCGCTGCTGTTCCTGCTGCAGTGGGACGACGAAGGCAACCCCCGGCAGCGGGCCCTCGACCTGTTCGACGCCTTCGGCACCAGGGAGAAGACGCTGCACGCCAATCCGGGCGGGCACGCCGGCACCCCGTGGTTCGAGGTGGAGGACGGGGACCGGTTCTTCGGCCGACACCTGGAGTGAGGCCGGGACGCCTGGCCGGCAGCGGACGACGGGCGATGCCGGCCAGGCGGCGGGCCGGGTACCGGTGATGCCGGTCTCCGGCCCGGTGCGCGTACGCACGCGCCGCCCCGACCGGCGGTACCGGCGGTCGGGGCGGTTGCGCGCCCGCCGGGCACCGCCGATCAGGAGGGCCCGGACCAGGATGCCCCTAGGGCCTGTCGTTTGGATCACGCCGCAGACGCGGGGTCTGGCACGCGCATCTGCGGCGTTGTCGTCACTCGCCGAC
>NZ_JAGGOO010000062.1 GCF_018614415.1 Streptomyces sp. ISL-12 | reverse complement strand
TCCAAACGACAGGCCCTAGAGGTCGACCTCCTGCATCAGCATGCCGACCTCGGTGTTGGACAGCCGCCGCAGCCAGCCCGACTTCTGGTCGCCCAGGGTGATCGGCCCGAACGCGACCCGCACCAGCTTGTCGACCGGGAACCCGGCCTCGGCGAGCATGCGCCGCACGATGTGCTTGCGGCCCTCGTGCAGGGTGACCTCGACGAGGTAGTTCTTGCCGGTCTGCTCGACGACCCGGAAGTGGTCCGCGCGCGCGTACCCGTCCTCCAGCTGGATGCCGTCCTTCAGCTGCTTGCCCAGGTCGCGCGGGATCGGGCCGACGATGTGCGCGAGGTAGGTCTTCTTCACGCCGTACTTGGGGTGGGTCAGCCGGTGCGCCAGCTCACCGTGGTTGGTGAGCAGGATGACGCCCTCGGTCTCGGTGTCGAGCCGCCCGACGTGGAACAGCCGGGTCTCGCGGTTGGTGACGTAGTCCCCGAGGCACTGCCGGCCCTCCGGGTCCTCCATCGTCGAGACGACACCGGCGGGCTTGTTCAGCGAGAAGAACTGGTACGACTGGGTCGCCACGGTCAGGCCGTCGACCTTGACCTCGTCCTTCTCCGGGTCGACCCGCTTGCCCTGCTCCAGGACGATCTCGCCGTTGACCTCGACCCGGGCCTGCTCGATCAGTTCCTCGCAGGAGCGCCGGGAGCCGTAGCCCGCGCGGGCCAGGACCTTCTGCAGCCGCTCGCCCTCCTGCTCGGCGCCGGGGAAGGTCTTGGGCAGCTTGACGTCCTTCTTGCCCGCGTACCGCTCGCGGTTGCGCTCCTCGGCCCGCGCCTCGTACTCGCGGGAGGTCGCCGGGACGCTGCGTCCCCGCTGCTGGGGCTTCTTCGGACCGCCCTTGGCGCCGCCGCGGGCCGCGGGGCCGCGGCCCGACTTCGGACCGTCCTGGGTGGCGCCGGGGCCCACGTCGTAGCGCCGCTCCTCCGGGCGCGGCTTCTTCGGACGGCCGCTGCCCTGCCTGTCGTCGCGGTTGTTGCCGGCGCCGCGGTAGTCACCGCGCCCGCCGCCGCTCCCGCCGCGGCCGCCGCTCGTGCCACCACGGCTCCCGCCGTTGTTTCCGCTGCTGTTCCTGCCGCTGCTGCTTCGCATCAAATGTCCGTCTGGTCGTCTGCGTCGTCGGGACCCGGCGCATCGGGTGCGTCCGGATCGAACGACGGAACCCCTTCCAGCGTCTCGGCCTCGATCGCCTCCGCCTCGGGGAGGAAGGGCGCCAGCTCCGGCAGCTCGTCCAGGCCGCGCAGGCCCATCCGCTCCAGGAAGTAGTTCGTCGTCACGTACAGGATCGCACCTGTTTCGGGTTCCGTGCCCGCTTCCTCGACCAGACCCCGCTGGAGGAGGGTGCGCATCACGCCGTCGCAGTTCACGCCGCGCACGGCGGAGACCCGGCTGCGGCTGACGGGCTGGCGGTAGGCGACCACCGCGAGGGTCTCCAGCGCGGCCTGGGTCAGCCGGGCCTGCCGGCCGTCCAGGACGAAGCCCTCCACGGCGGCGGCGTACTCGGGCCGGGTGTAGAAGCGCCAGCCGCCGGCGATCAGCCGCAGCTCGAATCCGCGGCCCTGGGCGGTGTACTCGTCGGCCAGCTCGCGCAGGGCGTCCGCGATCCGGCGCCGCGGCCGCCCCAGTATCTTCGCCAGGTGCTCCTCGGTCGCGGGCTCGTCGACGACCATCAGGACCGCCTCCAGAGCGGGCTTGAGGTCGAGGTCCGCGACGGACGGCGCCACGCCCGCTTCGTCACTCACGTGCTCTTCTCCTCCTCCGGCTGCTCGGGCGGCCGGTCGAACTCGTCGGTCACGGCCCCTTCGGCGGCCCCGTCCCCGCCGGTCCAGCGCACCAGCAGCTCGCCGAGGGCGGTCTCCTGGTCCAGGGCGACGGCCTTCTCCCGGTACAGCTCCAGCAGGGCCAGGAAGCGGGCCACGACGGTCAGGGTGTCGTCGGTGTCCGCGGTCAGCGCCCGGAAACTGGCCTCGCCCAGCTCTTTCAGCCGGGCGACGACGATCCCGGCCTGCTCCCGCACACTGACCAGCGGCGCGTGGATGTGCTCGACGTACACCTGCGGTTTCGGCTTGGGCTGCATCGCCTTGACCGCCAGCTTGGCGAACCCCTCGGCGCCGATGCTGATGACGACGTCCGGCAGCAGTTCGGCGTGGTGCGGCTCCAGTCCCACGGTACGGGGACAGCGGCGGGCCTCGTCGTCCAGCCGCCCGCTGAAGATGTCGGCGATGCGTTTGTACGCGCGGTACTGGAGGAGGCGGGCGAAGAGCAGGTCGCGGGCCTCCAGGAGCGCCAGGTCGGCCTCGTCCTCGACCTCCGCGGCGGGCAGCAGCCGGGCCGCCTTCAGGTCGAGCAGGGTGGCGGCGACGACGAGGAACTCGGTGGTCCGGTCCAGGTCCCCGTCGGGCCCCAGCGCCCTGATGTGCGCCATGAACTCGTCGGTCACCTTGGACAGGGCGACCTCGGTGACGTCCATCTTGTGCTTGGAGATCAGCTGGAGCAGCAGGTCGAAGGGGCCCTCGAAGTTGGCGAGCCGGACCTTGAAGACCCGGTCGTCGGCCTCACCGTCGCCCTCAGCCGCGGCGCCGCTCTCGGTGACGGCCGGGGCACCCCGGCCGGTACCGGGCGCGGTCTCGGGCCGGACGTGCGGGACGCGGGGCTCGGCCTCGGGGGCCGCGGCCGGCCGGGCCCGGCCGTGATCCGCCGGATCGGCTTCCGGCGCCGCGTGGGCCACGCGGACCTTGAAGACCCGGTCGTCGGCCTCACCGTCGCCATCAGCCGCGGCGCCGCTCTCGGTGACGGCCGGGGCACCCCGGCCGGTACCGGGCGCGGTCTCGGGCCGCGCGTGCGGGGCGCGGGGCGCGGCCTCGGGGGCCGCGGCCGGCCGGGCCCGGCCGTGATCCGCCGGTTCGGCTTCCGGCGCCGCGTGGGCCACGGCATCCGGGGAACCCGGACCGGCCACCACCTCGGCCGGCTCGGCGTCCACCCCACGGGGCTCCGCCGCCGTCCCGGAGGGCCGTGCGGGCGTCCCTGAAGGCTCCGCCTCCGACCCGGCGGGCTCGGCGTCCGTCGCAGGCGGTACGGCGTCCGGTCCGGGACCGGAACCGGGACCGCGCTCCGGCCGGGCCCCGCCCGGATCGCGCGTCGGCGGAGGTCCGGGCGGCGCGGTCGCCGGGGAGACTCCCGGCCCCCGCCCCAGCGCGCGCCGACGGCCGCCGGAGGCACCGGCGCGGGGAACGTCGTTGGAGGTCATGGCCTCCGCAGGCTACCGCTACCGTCCGCGCAGCCGGCGTACGAGGATGCTGGCGTCCCCGCGGGTCTCCAGGTCGGCGAGGACCACGGCGACCGCCTCGCGGACGATCCGGCCGCGGTCGACGGCCAGTCCGTGCTCGCCCCGGAGCACCAGCCGGGCGTGCTCCAGGTCCATCAGTTCCTCGGCGGAGACGTACACCGTGATCTTCTCGTCGTGCCGCTCGCGCCCGCTGGGGCGCCGTGCGGCGGCCCGCCCGCGCTTGCGGGACCGGTCGGCGGCAGAACCTTCCTGCGCCCCGTCGGGGCCCGCCCGCCGGGCGGAGCGTTCCGCGCCCCGGCTGTGCGACTCGCCGTTCGGTCCCGGCTCCGCGTCCGCGGCCACGTGCTCGGCGCCCCGGCCGTCACCGCCCTGCGCGGGCACCGACTGCGGCGCGTCCTCGGCGGCGGCCGGGTCGCTCTCCCCGGCCGGAGATCCGGCCGGCGCCGGCACCCGGGCCTCGCCGCCCGCCTGGCGCCTGGGGCTGGACGCCTGAAGCCCCATACCCCCTGTCGTACGGAAGAGTTCGTCGGCCCCCGGCAGACTCACTCGGCGTGACACCGGGCGAGCACCTCCCTGGCGAGCTGGCGGTAGGCGGCGGCACCGACGGAGTTGGAGGCGTACGTGGTGATCGGCTCACCGGCGACCGTGGTCTCCGGGAAGCGGACGGTACGTCCGATGACCGTGTGGTAGACGTGGTCGTCGAACGCCTCGACGACCCGCGCGAGCACCTCACGGCTGTGCACCGTGCGCGAGTCGTACATCGTGGCGAGGATGCCGTCCAGCTCCAGGTCCGGGTTGAGCCGCTCCTGGACCTTCTCGATCGTCTCGGTCAGCAGCGCGACCCCGCGCAGCGCGAAGAACTCGCACTCCAGCGGCACGATCACCTTGTGCGCGGCGGTCAGCGCGTTGACCGTGAGCAGGCCGAGCGAGGGCTGGCAGTCGATGACGATGTAGTCGTAGTCGTCCAGCAGCGGCTTCAGCGCGCGCTGGAGGGTCGACTCGCGGGCGACCTCGCTGACGAGCTGCACCTCGGCCGCCGACAGGTCGATGTTGCTGGGCAGCAGGTCCATGTTGGGGACCGCCGTCTTCAGCAGCACCTCGTCGGCCGCCATGCCCCGCTCCATGAGCAGGTTGTAGACGGTGAGGTCCAGCTCCATCGGGTTGACGCCGAGACCGACCGACAGCGCGCCCTGCGGGTCGAAGTCGACGAGCAGCACCCGGCGCCCGTACTCGGCGAGCGCGGCACCCAGGTTGATGGTCGACGTCGTCTTGCCGACGCCGCCCTTCTGGTTGCACATCGCGATGATCTTCGCGGGACCGTGGTCGGTCAGCGGGCCCGGGATCGGGAAGTACGGCAGCGGGCGTCCGGTCGGGCCGACGCGCTCGCGGCGCTGTCGGGCCGCGTCGGGCGCGAGCGTGGCCGCGTACTCGGGATCCGGCTCGTACTCGGCGTCCGGGTCATAGAAGTGCCCCTGGGGCAGTTCGTCGTAGTCGGCGAAGTGGTTGCGGGGCGCGCCACTTCCGTCGCCGGCCATGGCGTTCACGTGTTGGCCATCCATCTTCGGGTGTGCTGTCTGAGTTGCCTGCGGACTCTGGTGGGCTGCGAAGGTTCGCACAGCGACGGAGCCGACAGCCTCGAACCGCCCGGGGCCTCCGGGCCCTGCAGGCATTCCTGGTTGACCACCCCCGGGAGTAAATGTCGACTCATTCACAAGTCGTCTTACCTCCTTGGTGACCAGGAAACTTCTAGACAGGTCAGCGTGGCACCATGCCGACGATTGGCGACTCTATGGCGTGTCGGCGGTCCGCAGCAACACAATCCGCCGGACCCGGCCCGATGTGTCGGCAATGGAACACCCCTCTGTCAAGGGCGTACGGCCGTCGCACAGCAGGTTTCACCGGTGTACGAATGGGTTCAAGCGTTACGTTCGAGGCGAGTTGAACGAGAATCGCAAAGTGACCATACACACACCCGGCCGGACCTTGTCGACAAGGTCCGGCCGGGTGTGTGGCATTGACGACCGAAGTTGACGTGTCGCCTTTACCGGATGACGACTTGCCAGGTGACGGCTTGCCTGAGGGCGACTTGTCAGCCGAGCAGGGCGGACAGTTCCACGTGGTCCAGGCCGTGCGCCTCGGCCACCTCCTTGTAAACGACCTTGCCGTCATGGGTGTTGAGCCCCTTGGCCAGCGCGGGGTCGCGGCGCAGCGCCTCCACCCAGCCGCGGTCGGCGAGTTCGACGATGTACGGCAGCGTGGCGTTGGTCAGCGCGTAGGTGGAGGTGTTGGGCACCGCGCCGGGCATGTTGGCGACGCAGTAGAAGACCGAGTCGTGCACGGTGAAGGTCGGCTCGGCGTGAGTGGTCGGGTGGGAGTCCTCGAAGCAGCCGCCCTGGTCGATCGCGATGTCGACAAGGACACTCCCCGGCTTCATCCGGGAGACCAGCTCGTTGCTGACCAGCTTCGGCGCCTTGGCGCCGGGGATCAGGACGGCGCCGATCACGAGGTCGGCGTCCAGGCAGGCCTTCTCCAGCTCGAAGGCGTTGGAGACGACGGTCTGGATCTTCGTGCCGAAGATCTTGTCCGCCTCCTTGAGCTTGTTGATGTCCTTGTCCAGCAAGGTCACGTGGAAGCCCAGGCCGATGGCGATCTGCGCCGCGTTCCAGCCGGAGACGCCACCGCCGATGACGACGGCCTTGCCGGCCAGGACGCCGGGGACGCCGCCGGGCAGCACACCGCGGCCCCCGTTGGCGGCCATCAGGTGGTAGGCGCCGACCTGCGGGGCGAGCCGGCCCGCGACCTCGGACATCGGGGCGAGCAGCGGCAGGGCGCGGTTGGGCAGTTCGACGGTCTCGTAGGCGATGGCGGTGGTGCCGGACTCGATGAGGGCGTCCGTGCACTCCTTGGAGGCGGCCAGGTGCAGGTAGGTGAAGAGCGTCTGGTCCTTGCGCAGGCGGTGGTACTCCTCCGCGACCGGCTCCTTGACCTTCAGCAGCAGGTCCGCGGCGGCCCAGACCTCGTCGGCGGAGCCGAGTATGTCCGCGCCCGCGGCGACGTACTCGGCGTCCGGGATCGAGGAGCCGACGCCCGCGCCGCGCTCGACGACGACCTGATGGCCGTGGCGCACCAGCTCGTGGACGCCGGCGGGGGTGATGGCCACCCGGAACTCGTTGTTCTTGACCTCGCGGGGGATGCCGACCTTCACGTCGATCACGGTCCTTGGCTCAGAGAATGGGGCTACTACAAGACATACCCGGGCATGCGAGGGCACACCGGGGGAGACCGCAGGAGAACGTGCGGCAGAGCCAGTCTAATGAAGGTGTTCCCGCTGTCTAGCCTTTCAAAGCATCAATCGTCGGCGGGTGCGCTACGGATTTCGTAGGTGTTAGCTCCTTGTTCCGGCTGGGAGTCGTCCTCCAGCAGCCGCTCGGACCGGCGGCGGTGCAGCCCGGCCGCCGCGGGGTCGCCGAGGTGCTCCAGCGTGTCGGCCAGCCTGAGGTGCAGGGCCGCCTGGAGCCGGGTGTCCTCGGCGCGGCGGGCCCACTCGACCGCCTCCTGGCAGGTCCGGAGCGACTCCTCGGGACGTCCGGCGTACTCCTGGACCCGGGCCAGCTCGCTCAGGGCCCGTGCCTGGGCGGCCACGTCGCCGGTCCTGCGGTGGCCGGCCACCGCCGCGCGCCAGTTGCGCAGGGCCTCGCCGTAACGCCCGGCGTAGGTGTGGGCGGCGGCGATACGGCCGTAGAGCCGGGCGGCGTCCGCGCGCTCGTCCCGGGCCAGGCGCTGGGCCAGGGCCCGGCCGAACCAGTCGGCGGCCCGGTCGTAGTCGCCCAGCTCCAGGTGCGCGCCGCCTACGGATTCCATCGCGCGGCCGGTGGCGTACGGGTCGTTCGCCTCGCGTCCGGCGTCCAGCGCGGCCCGGTAGCGCACCAGCGCCTCGGCGGTGCGGCCGGTGCGGGCGTCCAGGTCGGCGAGGTTCAGCAGGGCGGCGGCCCGCTCGCGGGGCAGCTCGCGGCGGACGGCCACGTCCAGCACCAGCCGGTGGACGCCGTACAGGTCGGGGGCGGCCGCCTGGGTGCCGGTGTGCGCCACCATGGCCCGTACCAGCTGGGACATCAGCCGCCGGGCGAGGGTGTCCAGCTCGCCGTCGGCGACCGCGAGGCGGGCCGAGGCCAGCAGGGCGGGCCGGCGCAGCCGCAGCCACTCGGCGGCGTCCCGGGGGGTGGCGAAGCGCAGCGCGCGCGGCATGCCGAGGAGCTTCTCGCGGGCCCCGGGGCTGTCGGTCTCGGTGATCGCCCGGCAGGACTGGAGCAGCCGGACGGTCCGCTCCAGCATGCGGGCGCGGGCCAGCTGGAGTTCGGCGGGCCGGTCGTGGGTGCGGGCATGGGCGGCCAGGAGGGGGTGCAGGCAGCCGGGGACCTCGTACTCGGGCAGCGGGGAGTCGAGGGGGCGCAGCAGGCCGAGGGCGACGAAGTCGTCCAGGGTGGTGCGGGCGCTGCCGACCGAGCAGCCGGCCAGGGCGGAGGCGGTGTGCGGGTCGACCAGGCCGGCCGGGGCGAGGGAGAGCAGCCGCAGCATCCGGGCTGCGGCGCTGGGCAGGGAGGCGTGGACGAGTCGGAAGACGCGGGCGACGGGGTCGCTCTCGTCGGTCCCGGCGGCGTGCAGTTGCTTGGCGAGGTCGGCGACGGCGGCCTTGGGGCGGGCGGCGAGCCAGCCGCCCGCCAGGGCCAGCGCGGCGGGCCGGCCCCGGCACTCCTCGACCAGGGACTCGGCGGCCCGGGGGTCGACCGTGATCCGTACCGAGCCGATGCGCCGCTGGAGCAGTTCCACGGCCGACTTGGTGTCCAGGCCGCCCAGGGTGCAGGGGCGGACGTCGGCGATGCCGGTGAGCGGGCCCTCGGCGACGGCGACGACCAGGCAGCCGGGGCTGTCCGGGAGCAGCGCGTCGACCTGTGCGGCGTCGGCGGCGTCGTCGAGCAGGAGCAGGGTGCGGCACCCGGCGAGGGCGGTGCGCAGCTCGTGGGCGAGGTCGTCCTCGGTGGCGCCGGGCCGGGTGGTGCGGCCCAGGGCGGTGAGCAGGTCCCGGGCGAGGGAGTCGACGGGCACCCGGGTGCCGTCGGGTTCGCTCAGCCGGGCCCGCAGCAGGCCGTCCGGGTAGTCGCCGGCGACCTGGGCGACGAGTTCCTCGGCGAGGGCGGTGCGGCCGGAGCCGGGACGGCCCGCGACCAGCAGCACCCGGGCGCGGGGGGCCTTGCGGCCGGAGAGGGTGTCCAGTCCCGCGCGCGCGATGTCCGCGCGCAGCGCCTTCAGCTCCCTGGTGCGGCCCAGGAACCACGGTTCCCCGGCAGCGTCGCCCGACAGCCGCGCGCCGTCCGGCCGCACTCCGTCCGGTCGCACACCGTCTGACCGCGCGCCACCCGCCCGCGCCCCATCCGACCGCGCGTCATGCGACCGCACGCCATCCGGCCGCGCCCCGTCCGGTCGCACACCGTCCAGCCGCACGCCGTCCGTGTCCACCGCCTGATCCGTCACGGGCCACACTCCCGATCCCACCGCGCACCGGTGCCCGCCGGAACCCCCGGTTCGGGCGTTTTCCGAGCCTAGTTCAGGCTCCGGCGGGTTCCGGCGAGAGCAGGGCGGCAAGATCGCCCAATCGGATCAGCAGATCGTCACATCAACTGAAGCAGCCACTCAGACCTCGAACGGACGTGCGGGCCAGGGTGCCTGGGCGGGCCGCAGCGCGTCGAGCCCGTCCCCCTCCCGCGCGGCGACCAGCGAGAGCACGCCCACCACGAGGCAGTTGTTGTGCAGCTCGCCGGCGAGGACGCCCCGGACCAGGTCGGCCACCGGCACCCGCGCCAGCTCCATGTCCGCCTCCTCGTCCTCGACCTGGAAGCGCTCGCCCTCGGCCTCCGACAGCTCCCGGGCGAGGAAGATCCGTACCGCCTCGTCACAGCCGCCGGCGGTGGTGTAGACGTCGGTCAGCACCCGCCAGTCCTCGGCCTTGACGTGCGCCTCCTCGTACAGCTCGCGCTGGGCGGCGTGCAGCGGGTTCTCGCCGGGGACGTCGAGCAGCCCGGCCGGGATCTCCCACAGCTTGTGGCGCACCGGGTGGCGGTACTGGCGCAGGACCACGACCCGCCCCTCGTCGTCCAGGGCGAGCACGGCGACGGAGCCGGGGTGGACCTGGTAGTCACGGGTGACGACGGTGCCGTCGGGCATGACCACCTCGTCCGTGCGGACCGAGGTCTTGTTGCCGCGGAAGGGGGTGTCCGTCTTCCGGATCTCCCACTCCTCGGGGGTGTCCTTGATGGTCATGCCCTGTCCTCCCAGACGTACGCGAAAGCCGGGGCCCGCCCCGTTCGAAGGGCGTGCCCCGGCCACCGTACAACTGTCGTGTTACTTCGCGGTCTTCCGCTCGACGGCCGCCTTGACCAGCCCCGCGAAGAGCGGGTGCGGGCGGGTCGGGCGCGAGCGCAGCTCCGGGTGGGCCTGGGTGGCGACCAGGTACGGGTGGATCTCGCGCGGGTACTCGACGTACTCGACGAGCTTGCCGTCCGGGGAGGTGCCCGAGAAGACGATGCCGGCCTTCTTCTCCAGCTCCGCGCGGTAGGCGTTGTTCACCTCGTAGCGGTGGCGGTGGCGCTCCTCGACGTACTCCTTGCCGTCGTACACCTCGCGCACGATGGAGCCCTCGGCCAGCTTCGCCGGGTACATGCCGAGCCGCATGGTGCCGCCCATGTCGCCCTCGCCGGCCACGATGTCGAGCTGCTCGGCCATGGTGGAGATGACCGGGTGGGCGGTGGCGGGGTCGAACTCGGTGGAGTTGGCGTCCCCGATCCCGGCCAGGTTGCGCGCGGCCTCGACCACGATGCACTGCAGGCCCAGGCAGAGGCCGAGCAGCGGGATCTTGTTCTCGCGGGCGTACTTGATCGCGCCGACCTTGCCGAGCACGCCGCGGTCGCCGAAGCCGCCCGGGATGCAGATGGCGTCCACGTCACCGAGCTGCGCCTGGGCGCCGGCCGGGGTCTTGCAGTCGTCGGAGGTGACCCACTTGATCTTGACGCGGGCCCGGTTGGCGAAGCCGCCGGCGCGCAGCGCCTCGGTGACCGAGAGATAGGCGTCGGGCAGGTCGATGTACTTGCCGACCAGGGCCATGACGATCTCGTGCTCGGGCTTGTGGACGCGCTCCAGCAGGTCGTCCCAGGTCGTCCAGTCCACGTCGCGGAACGGCAGGTCCAGCTTGCGGACGACGTAGGCGTCCAGGCCCTCGGCGTGCACGACCTTGGGGATGTCGTAGATCGAACGGGCGTCCGGGCAGGCGACGACGGCGGCCTCGTCCACGTCGCACATCAGCGAGATCTTGCGCTTGATGGCGGTCGGCACCTCGCGGTCGCAGCGCAGCACGATGGCGTCCGGCTGGATACCGATGTTGCGCAGCGCGGCGACGCTGTGCTGGGTCGGCTTGGTCTTCAGCTCGCCGGAGGGGCCGATGTAGGGCAGCAGCGAGATGTGCACGACGAAGACGTTGTCCCGGCCCACCTCGTGGCGGACCTGGCGGACGGTCTCCAGGAACGGCAGCGACTCGATGTCGCCGACCGTGCCGCCGACCTCGGTGATCACGACGTCGACCTCGTCGGTCGCCATGCGGCGGATGCGGTGCTTGATCTCGTTGGTGATGTGCGGGATGACCTGCACGGTGTCACCGAGGTACTCGCCGCGCCGCTCCTTGGCGATCACGGTCGAGTACACCTGGCCGGTGGTCACGTTGGCCGAGCCGTCGAGGTCGCGGTCGAGGAACCGCTCGTAGTGGCCGATGTCCAGGTCGGTCTCCGCGCCGTCGTTGGTGACGAAGACCTCACCGTGCTGGAACGGGTTCATCGTGCCAGGGTCGACGTTGAGGTAGGGGTCGAGCTTCTGCATCACGACGCGCAGACCCCGGGCCTTGAGCAGCATGCCGAGGCTGGAGGCGGTCAGCCCCTTGCCGAGAGAGGAGGCGACACCCCCGGTGACGAAGATGTGCTTGGTCGTCGAAGCTGTGCCGGATCGAAATGCGGCGGGCGGCATGGCCAAGAGGGGGCTCCCGTGGTCGCGGTCTGGGGTGCGATTCGGCGGTCCGCCGGAGGTGTCCGGGGGTGGTGCCGTCGCTGCGGTTCGGGGGTTTCGTTCCCACCGGTCCACGGGCTACCAGCGTAACAGCGCCGGAGAGCGATGGCTTCCGGCCACGCTCCGCGCACGTCCGGACACGTCCGGACATGGGCGAACGCGCTTTCCGCCCCGCTCACCGACCGCTCACTCGTTCGGCCGAGCCGGGTTGTCCGGAGCTGCGCACAGACCGTCTACGTGCGTCGTATCCTGCTCGGACCTTCACTGCCGAGCCCGGCCGGCGTCACGGCACCACCCCTCGCCCGTACGCACCGGAACAACGAGAGCTCGTCAGTTCGTTGAACAACAATTGTCGTCCAGGGCCGCAGAGTTTGGCTTCAGGCCCGGGCGACTGCTTTGCTTCATCGATCAACGACGCATGACATCCACCCCTTGACCGCACCAAGCGACAACCCCCTTGCGGGGTGACGTGGCCGTTCGACTGGAGTTGCACGTGGCCGGGCGCATCGAAGACTACGCACTCATCGGAGACATGCAGACCGCCGCGCTGGTCTGCCGGGACGGCACAGTCGACTGGCTGTGCCTGCCCCGTTTCGACTCCCATGCCATCTTCGCCGGTCTGCTGGGCACGGAGGAGCACGGATTCTGGCGGCTCGGACCGGCCCACGCGGCCGATGCCGAGCCCCCGGCCGCCGTCCGGCGCGGGTACCGCGGCGACTCGCTGATCCTCGAATCCGAGTGGGACACCCCGCGCGGCACGGTCCGGGTGACCGATTTCATGCCGCCCCGCGACGGCGCCCCGCAGCTCATCCGGATCGTGGAGGGCGTCTCGGGCCGGGTGCCGATGCGCTCGGAGCTGCGGATGCGCTTCAGCTACGGCCGGGTGGTGCCGTGGGTGCACAAGCACGAGGGCCGCACGGTGGCCGTCGCGGGCCCGGACTCGGTGTGGTTCGACACGGAGGCCGAGACCTACGGCAAGGACCTGACCACGTACGCGGACTTCACGGTCGCGCCGGGTGACCGGATCGCGTTCACCATCTCCTGGGAGCCCTCGCACAAGCAGCCGCCGCCGCTGCCGGAGCCGGAGCAGTCGCTGACGGCGACCGAGGACTTCTGGCGCGAGTGGGTCGAGCACTGCACGTACCACGGCCCCTACCGCGAGGCCGTGATCCGCTCCCTGATCACGCTGAAGGCCCTGACCTACGCCCCCACCGGCGGCATCGTGGCCGCGCCCACCACCTCCCTGCCGGAGGACATCGGCGGTGTCCGCAACTGGGACTACCGCTACACCTGGCTGCGCGACGCCGCGATCACCCTGTCCTCCCTCCTGCGCACCGGCTACCGCGAGGAGGCCCGCGCCTGGCGCGAGTGGCTGCTGCGGGCGGTCGCGGGCGACCCGGAGAACCTGCAGATCATGTACGGCATCGCGGGCGAGCGTGAGCTGGGCGAGGCCGAGCTGGACTGGCTGCCCGGGTACGAGAACTCCGGCCCGGTCCGGGTCGGCAACGGCGCCGCCCACCAGCTCCAGCTCGACGTGTACGGCGAGGTCACCGAGGCCCTGCACCTCGCCCACATGACGGGCCTGGCCCGCAACGACTACGCCTCCGTCCTCCAGCTCAAGCTGATCCGCTACCTGGAGGACCACTGGAACGAGCCGGACGAGGGCATCTGGGAGGTGCGCGGCCCGCGCCGCCACTTCGTGCACTCCAAGGTGATGGCCTGGGTCGCGGTGGACCGCACCATCAAGCTCATCGAGTCCGGCGACGCCGACGGCCCGCTGGAGCGCTGGAAGGAACTGCGCGACGACATCCACCGGGACGTGTGCGAGAAGGGCTACGACAAGGAACGCAACACGTTCACGCAGTCCTACGGCTCGAAGGAGCTGGACGCGTCCCTGCTGCTGATCCCGCAGATGGGCTTCCTGCCGCCCGACGACAAGCGCGTCATCGGCACCATCGAGGCGATCCAGCGCGAGCTGTCCACCTCCGACGGCTTCATCCTGCGCTACCCGACCGACGGCGAGGACGAGGGCGTCGACGGCCTCCCCGGTGACGAGGGCGCCTTCCTGGCCTGCTCGTTCTGGATGGCCGACGACCTGGCGATGATCGGCCGCGTCGACGAGGCGCGGAAGCTGTTCGAGAAGCTGCTCTCGCTCCGCAACGACCTCGGTCTGCTGGCCGAGGAGTGGGACCCGCGCCTCAAGCGCCAGGTGGGCAACTTCCCGCAGGCGTTCAGCCACGTCCCGCTGATCGACACGGCCCTGCGGCTGACGGCCTCGGGGGCGTACGGGGGCTGACGGCTTCGCAGCGGGCGCGTACGGGGGGCTGACGGCTTCGCAGCGGGCGCGTACGGAGTCTGCGGCTTCGGGGCCGTACGGGGGGCTGACGGCTCGGGGCGGACGTACGGGGCCGGCCGCTCCGGGAACGGACGTACGGGTACGGGGCCGGCCGCTCCGGGAACGGACGTACGGGGCCGGGGTCGGCGGCTCCGGGTCGGACGTACGGCGCCCGCGGCTCCGGCGGGCGTACGGGGCCGGCGGCAGGCGGGCGGCGGGGCGGGGTAGCGTCCGCCCATGGACGTGGGCGAGGGCACCGGGATCACCGTGCGGCGCGCGCTGGAGCTGCCCGGACTGCGCGCCGGGCTGCCCGAGGTGGTCACCGGCGCCGACCGGCTGGGCCGCACCGTGCGCTGGGCGCACGCCGGAGAGGTGCCCAACATCGCCTCGCTGCTCAAGGGCGGCGAGCTGCTGCTGACCACCGGCTACGGGTTCGGGGTCCGCTCCGCCGACCAGCGGGCGTTCGTCCGCACCCTCGCCGAGCGCGGCATCGCGGCGCTGGTGGTGGAGCTGGGCCCGCGGCTGGCCCGGCTGCCCGCCGCCGTCGTCGACACCGCCCGAGCGGCGGGGCTGCCGCTGGTCCAGCTGCACCGCGAGGTGCCGTTCGTGGCGGTCACCGAGGAGATCCACACCGAGATCGTCAACGGCCACTACGCGCTTTTGCGCCGGGCCGAGGACGTGCACCGCCGCTGCACCGAGGCGCTGCTCGGCGGCGGCGGGGTGCCCCAGGTGCTGGACGTCCTGGCGGGCTTCGCGGGCAACCCGGTGTTCCTGGAGACCCCCGACGGCCGGCTGCTGTACGCCGCCGGGGCGGGCCCCGAGGGCACCGATCCGCTCCAGGTCTGGGAGGGGCTGCGCGGCCCGCGCAAGGACGCCCCGCCCCCGGCCGGCTCGGTCCTGGTCGACGTACCCGGCGGCGGTCCCGGCACCGGCTCGGTACGGGCCCGGCTGGTCCTGCTGCCGGTCCGGTCCACGCCGGTGCCGGTGCACCGGATGGCGGCGGAGCGGGCGGCGGACGTCCTCGCCCTGGTGCTGATGCAGGCCCGCCAGGAGGAGGAGCTGGCGGCGCGCGGGCGCGGCGACTTCCTCACCGACCTCGCCGAGGGCCGGATCGCCGCCGCCGACGCCCCGGCGCAGGCCCGCGTCCTGGGCTTCCGGCCCGGCGACGGTCCGCTGCTGCCCGTGGTGATGCGGCTGGGCGACGCCCTCTCCCCCGCAGACGGCGGCTGGGCGGTGCTGGCCCGCGCGCTCGCCGAGGAGCTGGCGTCGCTCGGGGTGCCCGTCCTGCTGGGGGTGCGGCCGGTCGAGGGCCGGGTCCCGCTGCTGCTCGCCCTGCGCGCACAGGCGGAACGGCCGGCCCTCGCCGACCGGGTCGCGGCGGCGCTGCGGGCGGGCGCGGAACGGGGCGCCCCGCTACGGCCGGGCGCCCGGCCGCCGGTCGTGGTCGTCGGGGTACCCGGCGACTGGGCCCAGGTGCCGGCCGGGCTGCGGCACGCGGCGGAGACGGCGGCCGCGGCGCAGGGGCTGCCGGACCGCCCCTGGTACGACGCCCGCCGCCTCGACACCGACCTGCTGCTGTGGCGGCTGCGCGACCATCCGGACCTGGCGGCCTTCGTGGACCGCGCGATCGGTCCGCTGCGCGACCACGACGCCCGCTCCCGGCCGCCGCTGCTGCCGACCCTGGAGGCGTATCTGGCGCACGCGGGCCGCAAGGCGGAGACCGCCCGCGACCTGCACCTCAACCGGCAGACGCTCTACAACCGGCTGGCCCGCATCGAGGAGTTGCTCGGCACCGACCTCGACGACCCGCAGACGGTACTGACCCTGAGCCTGGCCCTGCGCGCCCGCCGGCACGTGTCCTGACGGGCCTCAGAGCAACGGGCGAGGCTGCGTCAACTCGTCGTACACGCTCAGCACCTGGGCGACCGTCTCGTCCTCGGTCGGCCAGCCGGCCGCCTGCCGCGCCCCGTCGTCCCGCAGCGACTCCCGCCGCCCGGGATCGCCGAGCAGCCGCACGACCGCGTCGGCGAACGCCCCGGAGTCACCGGACGGGACCAACTCGGCGGCGTCGCCCACGAGTTCCCGTACGTCGTCGACGTCCCCGGCGACCAGCGGCACGCGCGCGTGCAGGGCCTCCCGGGCCAGTACGGAAGCCGTCTCGTGGCGGCCCGGCAGCAGCGCCAGGTCGGCCGCGGCGAGGAGGTCGGCGACGTCGTCGCGGCGGCCGACGAGGGCCACCGGCAGTTCCTCCTCCTCGATCCGCCGTTGCAGCGCGGGCCGCAGGGAGCCCTCCCCGGCGACGACGACCAGCGGCTCCGGGTCCAGTTCGCGCCACACCCGCGCGGCGTCGAACAGCACCTCGTACCCCCGCTGGCGTTCCAGCGCGCCGATCGCGATCAGCAACGGGCGTCCGGTGGCGCCGAGTTCGGCACGTACCTTGGGGCGCCGCAGGTCGGCCTCCTCGGGATCGGCGGGCGGGCGCGGGCCGGGCAGCGCGACGGCGGCCAGCCGGGCGTCCCGGGCACCGCTGCGCCGGGCGTGGTCCACCAGCCCCGGGGTGGTCCCCAGGACCACCGTGGCGGCCTTGGTCACCCGCCGCTCCAGGACCCGCAGCAGATGCGCCCGCGGGCCCTCGGCGTGGACGCGGTCGTGCCAGGTGGCCACGAGCGGGGTGTGGACGCGGCGCCCGCCGAGGGCGAGCACGGCCCGGAAGGAGGCGTGCAGACCGTGCGCGTGCACCAGGTCGGCACCGGCACAGGCGGCCCGCAGTCCGGCGACCGAGACCGGGTCGCTGCTGCGCGCCACGTCCACGTGGTCGGCGCCGGCCCCGGTGAAGTCGTAGCGGCGCTCGGCCTCGGCGGGGGCGCACACCGTGACCTTCACGCCCCGTGCCACCAGCCCCGCGGTCAGGGAGCGCACATGCGCGCTGCTGCCGGCGTTGCCCCCGCCCAGCACCTGCACGGTGCGCAGCGGGGACTGGCCGTGCGGGACGTGGCTGCTCGCGGGGGTCACGTGGCCGGGGCTCCTGGTTCTGCGGCGGGCGTTCACGGAGAAAGTACCGAAGGGTGGAGCGGAGGAGCACGCCGCGCGGTCTCCCGCGCGTACGACGTCAAGGATGCCAGGACGTACGGGTGTTCCGGGAACGGCGGCGGTCGACGGGCTCGCTGACGCCGAGGCAACGCGGCACCCTCAGTCACTCACACGAGTGACCGTGCCCAGGCGCTGACCCGCTCCCCGTACACCGCCGCCGCCACGACGGCCACGGCGTGCGCCACCAGACCCGCCCGTGTGTTCCCTTCCACGACGGCGGCGCCGAGAGCCGCGCCCAGGGCGTGCGCCCCGGTGTCGCCGAGCATCTCGCGCTCCCTGAGGTCGTCGGGGAGCACGGCCGCGGCAGCCCCCGTCGCGGCGGCGGCCAGTTCCGCCGCGGCGCCCCGCTTCAGCAGCCCCGGCACCCCGAACGCCAGCACGGCCCCGGCGGCCCGTCCCGGACGTACGTCGACGAGGTTGACGAAGTGCGCGGCCCCGGCGACGACCACCCCGGCCAGTACCTTGTCCAGCGGCCGTTCCTTGAGCACCGCGCCCGCGACGAGCCCCGCCGCGCCGATCCCGAACAGCTTCACCGCACCGCTGGTGACCTCACCGTCCCGCAGAGCCGCCAGGTGCGCCCGGAACCCGCGCCGGTCGTCTCCCGCCCCGGCCACGTCGTCGTACGCCCCGCAGACCCCGGCGGCCAGCACCGCGAACCCGGCGGCGGGCCGGACCCGTCCCGCCGCCAGCGCCGCCGCGACGGCCGACGCGGGCCCGGCGTACAGCCCGACCGCGCGCCCGGCGTGATTCGCCCGCGTCCAGTGCTTCCGTCCGCCCGGCGCGGTGGCGCGCAGCACGGTGGCGCCGGCCCGGGTGAGCGCGAGGGCGAGGGCGAGGGAGCGGGTCCGGGGAGCGCGGTCGATCACGCGCTCACCCTACGGCGGCCCTAGGGGGTGTCCGCGGAGTCCCGCCTGCCCCGCGACGCCTGGCACGCACTCTCGCCGCACCGGGCGAACACCCGAGTGCAACCAGTACGCGGGCGTCCGCCCGGCACTCCCCCAGCCTCCGGCCGGGGACCCCAGGGCACGCACCAGACGCCGCGAGGCCGCCCTCCGGGCGGACGACGCGACTTCGCGGACACCCCCTAGAGATCGGCGCGGGCGGTGGCCAGCAGTTCCTCGGCGTGCGCCCGCGCGGTCTCCGAGTCCTCCTGCCCGGCGAGCATCCGGGACAGCTCCCGCACCCGCTCCTCGCCCTCCAGGGCCTTCACGCCCGACCGGGTCACCGACCCGTCGTTCGTCTTCTCCACCAGCAGCTGCCGGTCGGCGAAGGCCGCCACCTGCGGCAGATGCGTGACCACCACGACCTGCGCGCTCTTGGCGAGCTTCGCCAGCCGCCGCCCGATCTCGACCGCCGCCTTGCCGCCGACCCCGGCGTCGACCTCGTCGAAGAGGTACGTCGGCACCGGATCGGTACCGGCGAACACCACCTCCACGGCCAGCATCACCCGCGACAGCTCACCGCCGGACGCGCCCTTGGCGATGGGCCGCGGCGGCGCCCCCGGGTGCGGGGCGAGCAGCAGCTCGACCTCGTCGGCGCCGGACGGCCCGTAGGCGACCGTCCGCCCGCCGACCTCCACGCCCTCGGGGTCCTCGGTCTGCCGGATCTCGAACGACACGCGCGCGTGCGGCATGGCGAGCGACGCCAGCTCGGCGGTGACGGCGGCGGCGAACCGGTCCGCGGCCTCCGTCCGGGCGTCCGTCAACGCCTGGGCCAGCGCGCCCAGTTCGTCCCTGAGCGCGTCCCGCTCGACGGTCAGCTCCTCGATCCGCTCGTCGTCGCCGTCCAGTTCGGTCAGCCGCGCCGCGCTCCGCTCGGCCCAGGCCAGCACCGCGGCGACGTCCTCGCCGTACTTCCGGGTCAGCCCGTTGATCGCGGCCCGCCGCTCCTCCACGGCCGCCAGCCGCAGCGGATCGGCGTCCAGGTCGTCGGCGTACCCGGCCAGCTCACCGGCCACGTCACGCAGCAGGATGCCGACCTCGCCGATGCGGTCGGCGAGGCCGGCCAGCGCCGGGTCGTGCGACCGTACGGCGTCCAGCGCCCGCTGCGAGCCCGCCACGAGCGTCGCCGCGTCGACCCCCTCGGGGTCCTCCGGGTTGCCCGCGAGCGCGGCGTGCGCGGCGGTGGCGGCCGACGCCAGCGCCTCGGCGTTGCCCAGCCGCTCCGCCTCCTCCGCCAGCTCCACGTCCTCACCGGCGCGCGGCTCGACGGCGGCGATCTCGTCCAGCCCGAACCGCAGCAGGTCGGCTTCCTGAGCCCGCTCACGCGCGCGCGTGGTGATCTCTTCCAGCTCCGTGGCGACGGCCCGCAGCCGCCGGTACGCCTCCCCGTACTTGGCGAGCGGCACGGCGACCGCGTCCCCGGCGTACCGGTCGAGCGCCTGCCGCTGCCGGGCCTGCTTCAGCAGCCCCTGCTGGTCGGTCTGCCCGTGCACGGCGACCAGTTCGTCGGCGAGTTCGGCCAGCACCCCGACGGGCACCGACCGCCCGCCCAGGTGCGCCCGCGACCGCCCTTCCGCCGACACGGTACGGCTGATCAGCAGCGCCCCGTCGTCCAGCTCGGCCCCGGCCTCCTCGGCCCGGACGGCGGCCTTGGCGTCCGGGGGCACGGTGACCCGCCCCTCGACCACCGCGTTCTTGGCACCGATCCGAACCAGCGCCGGGTCCGCCCGTCCGCCCAGCAGCAGGCCCAGGCTGGTGACCACCATGGTCTTGCCCGCGCCCGTCTCACCGGTGACAGCGGTGAACCCGGGCGACAGCTCGACGACGGCATCGTCGATCACGCCGAGCGACCGTATCCGCATCTCCTCCAACACGTCCCCGACCTTACGAGGTCCGACCGGGTGAGCGCACACGGCCCACCCCTGTCACCCACGGGAGGGCATCGCCTCCAGGGGCGCGGGGAACTGCGCGACCAGCCACAACGAACCCGCACTCGCCGTCAAGGAGAACCACCCCATCGAGACCGCGCTAATGCGGCGCCCCCCGCCACCCAGCCACCGGCAGAGCGAACTTGGCCACCAGCCGATCGGTGAACGAGGCATGGTGCAGCCGAGCCAGCCGCACCGGCACCGCCCCCCGCCGCACCTCCACCCGCGCCCCGGCCGGCAACTCCACCGTCCGCCGCCCGTCGCACCACAGCACCCCCGGCGGGATATGCGGCAGAACCTCCACCGCCAGCACCGAATCAGGCGACGTCACCAACGGCTTGGCGAACAGCGCGTGCGCGCTGATCGGCACCATCAGCAACGCCTCCACCTCCGGCCACACCACCGGCCCCCCGGCCGAGAACGCGTACGCCGTCGACCCGGTCGGCGTCGCCAGCACGACCCCGTCGCACCCGAACCCGGTCACCGGCCGCCCGTCGACCTCCAGCACCACTTCCAGCAGCTTCTCCGCGCCGGCCTTCTGCACGGCCGCCTCGTTCAGCGCCCAGTCGGTGTGCACGATGTCGCCGTTGCGGTGCACGACGACGTCGACGGTCATCCGTTCCTCGACCTCGTACGCCCGGCTGACCACCCGGTCGACGACCTTGTCCAGGTCGTCCCGCTCGGCCTCCGCGAGGAACCCGACCCGCCCCAGGTTGACGCCGAGCATCGGCACCCCGGACGCCCGCGCGAACTCGGCGCCCCGCAGCAGCGTGCCGTCACCGCCCAGGACGATCAGCAGTTCGCACCCGTCCAGGCACTGCGGCGTGGCCTCCTTGACCAGCTGCACCTCGCCGGGCAGCGGCAGATCGCACGCCTCGGCCTCCAGGACGCGCACCCCGAGCCCGGCCCGCAGCAGCCCCTTCACCACCAGTTCGGCACTGCGCACGGCGGCGGGCCGCCCGGTGTGCGCCAGCAGGAAAACAGTACGAGCTCGGTTCTGTGTCAACGCGGCCCCTCCGCCACTGCACGATCGACGTCGGCCGGGTCCAGTGGGTCGGCCCCGGCCCGCAGCCACAGAAAGTACTCGACATTGCCGGAGGGGCCGGGCAGCGGACTCGCCGTGACACCCCGCACCCCGAGCCCCAGCTCCCACGCCCTCTCCGCCACCCCCCGCACGGCCTCCGCCCGCAGCTCGGGACTGCGTACGACTCCCCCGCTGCCCAGCCGCTCCCTGCCCACCTCGAACTGCGGTTTCACCATCATCACCAGGTCGGCGTCCGGCGCCGCGCACCGCACCAGGGCAGGCAGCACCAGCCCGAGCGGAATGAAGGACAGATCCCCCACCACAAGATCCACAGGCACCCCGTCGATCGCCTCCAGCGTCAACTCACGCACGTTGGTACGGTCCTTGACGGTGACCCGTTCATCGCTCTGCAGCGACCAGGCGAGCTGCCCGTAGCCGACGTCCACGGCGACCACGTGCGCGGCGCCCGCCCGCAGGAGCACATCGGTGAAGCCGCCGGTCGACGCCCCGGCGTCCAGGGCCCGCCGGCCCTCCACCACCAGCCCCAGCGGTACGAACGCCGCCAGCGCGCCCGCCAGCTTGTGCCCGCCCCGGGAGACGTAGTCGGGGTCGCTGTCGTCCTGCGCGACGACGATCGCCGCCGCGGTCTCCACCTGCGTGGCGGACTTGGTCGCCACGGTCTTGCCGACGGTGACCCGCCCCGCGGCGATCAGCTGCCCGGCGTGCTCACGCGAGCGCGCGAGCTTCCGCCGGACCAGCTCCGCGTCGAGACGGCGACGTGCGACTCCTGCCACGTTCGGTTCAGCTCCTACTGCCATACGGGGACGGGGGCGCCGGAGGTCCCGGGCGGGCGTCGAGCGCGGTGAGCGCGTCGCGCAGCCCCCGGTGTACATCCTCGTACACCTCCAGGTGCCCGTCGGTGGGCAGGTGGTCCACGTCGGCCAGCCGCTCCAGCAGGGCGTCCGTGCCGGCGTCACCCGTGGCGGCGCGGGGGACCTCCAGGGGGGCGGGCGCGGCCGGGGTGCGCTCGGCCGGTGCTTCCGGCTCCGGGACTGCGTCGCTCATGCCCCGACGCTACCCCGAGCCGCTGGGGTACGGTCGGTGGCGATGGCGACGATCGAGGAGTGCCGCGCGGCACTCGAGAAGCTTTCGGAGAACATGCGGGGCGCGGAAGGCGACGTGCGGGCCGCCACCGAACTGGACCGTTCGGTGAGCTGCCACATCACGGACCTGGACGTCACCTTCGCCGGCCGCATGGCGGACGGCGGGATCGACGTGCGCGAGACCCTCACCGGCCCCCCGCCCCGGAAGGCGGAGATCAGACTGGCCATGACCGGCGACGACCTGGTCGCGCTGGTCGACGGCGAGCTGCACTTCGCCAAGGCGTGGGGCTCGGGGCGGGTGAAGCTGGAGGCGGGCCTGCGCGACCTGTTCCGCCTCAGGAAGCTTCTGTGACCGCGACCCGGTCACGCGCCTTGCGCGCGGCCGGCACCACCAGCGGCGTCCCCGTCTCCGGGTCGTCGATCACCTGGCAGCGCATCCCGAAGACCTGCTCGACCAGCTCCGCCGTGACGATGTCCTTCGGCGCGCCCTCGGCGATGACCTGACCGTCGCGCAGGGCGATGAGGTGGGTGGCGTACCGGGCGGCGTGGTTGAGGTCGTGCAGCACGGCGACGAGCGTGCGGCCCTGCTCCTCGTGCAGGTCGGCACAGAGGTCGAGGACGTCGATCTGGTGCTGGATGTCCAGGTACGTCGTCGGCTCGTCGAGCAGCAGCAGCGGGGTCTGCTGGGCGAGCGCCATGGCGATCCAGACGCGCTGGCGCTGGCCGCCGGAGAGTTCGTCGACGTACCGGTCGGCCAGCTCGGCCACCCCGGTCTGCGCCATGGACTCCTGTACGACCCGCTCGTCCTCGGTGGACCACTGGCGCAGCAGGCCCTGGTGCGGGTAGCGGCCCCGGCCGACCAGGTCGCCGACGGTGATGCCGTCGGGCGCGATCGACGACTGGGGCAGCAGCCCGAGGGTGCGGGCCACCTGCTTGGCGGGCATGGACTGGATGACCTGCCCGTCGAGGAGGACCCGGCCGTCGCTGGGCTTGAGCATCCGCGACAGGGCGCGCAGCAGCGTCGACTTGCCGCACGCGTTGGGGCCGACGATCACCGTGAACGAGTTGTCGGGTATCTCCACCGACAACTGCTCGGCGATGACGCGCTGGTCGTAGGCGAGGGTGACGTTCTCGGCGGACAGGCGGTTCACGTTGCTCCTTTGGTTGTTCAGCCCGCTGGTGACGCCGGGGCGGGTACGCGTACTCATATCCGGCCCGCCTTGCGCTCGGTGACCAGCAGCCACAGCAGGTAGACGCCGCCGAGCACGCCGGTGACCACGCCCACCGGGAGCTGGTCGGCGCCGAAGGTCCGCTGCGAGATCCAGTCGGCGGTGACCAGCAGGGCGGCGCCCATGCACAGCGACGGCAGCAGGTTGGGGCCGGGCGCGCGGGTCAGCCGGCGGGCGAGCTGGGGCGCGGTGAGCGCGACGAAGCCGACCGGTCCGGCGGCGGCCGTGGCGGCGGCGGTGAGCAGCACGGCGACCACCAGCAGCAGCATCCGTACGCGCTCCACCCGCACCCCGAGGGCGTACGAGACGTCGTCGCCCATCTCCATCATCCGCAGCCCTCGCCCATTGGCCAGGGCCAGCGGTACGAGGACGAGGCACAGCGCCAGCAGCGGCCAGACCTGCTCCCAGTCCCGGCCGTCGAGGCTGCCGGTCATCCAGACCACGGCACGGGAGGCGTCCACGATGTCGGCCCGGGTCATCAGATAGCCGTTGACCGCCGTGACCATCGCGGCCACCCCGATACCGACCAGGACCAGCCGGTACCCGTGCACACCCCGCTTCCAGGCGAGCACGTAGATACCGAACCCGGTCACCAGGCCGCCCACCAGCGCGCCGAAGGTGACCTGGGCCGCGCTCCCGGAGAACAGCACGATCATGATCAGCGCGCCGGCCGTCGCGCCCTGCCCGAGCCCGAGCACGTCCGGACTGCCCAGCGGGTTGCGGGAGATGGCCTGGAACAGCGCGCCGCCCAGCCCGAGCGAGGCGCCGACCAGCAGCCCCACCAGCACGCGCGGCAGCCGCAGCTCCCGGACGATGAACTCCTGGCCCGCGTTGCCGTCCCCGAACAGTGTGCGCAGCACATCGGCGGCCGGGATCGGGAAGTCGCCGGTGCCGATCAGCACGACGCTCGCGGCGAGCGCGGCGGCCAGCAGCAGGACGACGACGGTCAGCGACCTGACGTCGAGCCGGACCGAGAGCCCGCCGGCGGTGCGCACGGCACGGACAGTACGGGCGGTACGGGCGGCACCGGCGGTACTGGCGGTACGGGCTGTCTTCGCGGGGGTCTTCACAGCTGGGCCGTCCTCCGCCGTCGTACGAGAAAGATGAAGACCGGGCCGCCGAGCACCGCGGTCACGATGCCGACCTGGAGCTCCGAGGGCCGGGCGACGATCCGGCCGAGGACATCGGCGCCGAGCAGCAGCACGGGCGACAGGACCGTGGCGTACGGCAGGATCCAGCGCAGGTCGGGGCCGGTGAAGGACCGCACGACGTGCGGCACCATCAGGCCGACGAAGACGATCGGCCCGCAGGCGGCGGTGGCGGCCCCGCACAGCACGGTCGCGGCGAGCATCGCCAGCGCCCGGGTGCGGGTCAGGTTGGCGCCGAGGGCCCGGGCGGTGTCGTCGCCCATCTCCATCGCGTTCAACGGCCGGGCGAGCGCCAGGGCCAGCACCGTGCCGACGGCGAAGAACGGCAGGACCTGGGTGATGGTCGCGTCGTCCGCCGAGGACAGCGAGCCGACCGTCCAGAAGCGCATCGTGCCCAGCGCCGCCTCGTCGGTGATCATCACGGCCTGGAGGTAGCCGTAGAGCGCGGCGCTGATCGCGGTGCCGGCCAGCGCCAGCCGCACCGGCGTCGCGCCCCGGCTGCCGCCCAGGAACCAGACCAGCGCCCCGACGGCCGCCGCGCCGAGGAAGGCGAACCAGACGTACCCGCTCAGCGAGGTGACGCCGAGGAAGGTGACGGCGGTGACGACGGCGGCGGAGGCTCCCGCGTTGATGCCGAGCAGGCCGGGGTCGGCGAGCGGGTTGCGGGTGAGGGCCTGCAGGACGGCCCCGGAGAGGCCGAGCGCGGCACCGGCGAGCAGCCCGAGCACGGTCCGCGACAGCCGCTCGCCGACCACCACGTCACCGTACGAACCCGAGTCCTCGAACAGGCCGTGCCAGACCTGCGCCAGGGACAGGTCCTTGGCACCGACGGCGATGCTCGCCACGGCGACACACACCAGGATCGCCGCGGAGACCAGCAGCCCGGCGGCACGGACCACCCGGCGGTCCGGGGGCGCGGCAACGGTCTCGGCGCGCGCTTCGGGGGGACTGTCGACCAACACCCGGTTAGGTTAGCCTACCCTCCTATTCGATCACGATCCCCGAGCCGCCGACGCGCCTCCTACCCGGGCCTCACAACCCCAGCCGGGCCAGTGCCTTCTCCGCGTCCAGCGCGCAGGTGCCGTCCCCGGCCGCCGTCCACGCCGCCGCGCACAGTGCGCGCAGCCCGTCGAGGGCCTCCCCCTCCCCGTCCAGCTCCAGCCGCTCCTCGCCCGCCTTCGCCGTCCAGCCCCCGCACCGGAAGCCGCCCCCGTCCGCGTCCGTGACCTCCGGCTGTCCGGTGAGCAGCCCGCGCAGGTCGGCGTCCACATAGGTCGGCCGGTGCTGCGGCGGCGCGGCGAGCAGCTGCCGGCCGTCCGTGACCCCGGTCAGCACGAGCAGCGAGTCGACATCACCGCCGAAGGCACCCTCGATGTCGGTGTCCAGCCGGTCCCCCACCACCAACGGCCGCTCGGCGCCCGTACGCAGGATCGTCTCCCGGTGCATCGGCGGCAGCGGCTTTCCCGCGACCTGCGGCTCGGCACCGGTGGCTATCCGGACGACCTCCACCGCGGCGCCGTTGCCCGGCGCGATCCCCCGCGCGCTGGGAATCGTCAGGTCCGTGTTGGACGCGTACCAGGGCACGCCCCGGGCGATGGCGTAGCAGGCCTCCGCGAACCGCCCCCACGGCAGCTCGGGCCCCCCGTACCCCTGCACGACCGCCACCGGAGAGTCGTCGGCCGACTCCACCGGCTCAAGCCCCCGCTCCCGCAGCGCGACCCGCAGCCCCTCCCCGCCGATGACCAGCACCCGCGCCCCCGACGGCACCTGCTCGGCGACCAACCGCGCCACCGCCTGCGCGGAGGTGATCACGTCCGACGCCTCGGCTGCGATCCCCAGCTCCGTCAGATGCGCGGCCACGGCGTCCGGTGTCCGCAACGCGTTGTTCGTGACGTACGCCAGCTGCATCCCGCCCCCGCGCGCCGTGGCCAGCGACTCGACGGCGTGGACGATCGCCTCACCGCCCGCGTACACCACCCCGTCGAGATCGAGCAGCGCCGTGTCGTACGCCTCGCTCAGGGCCTGCCCACTGCCCTCGGGCCTGGTCCGGACGCTCCGGCTCATCACACATCGCTCCTCGTCATCGCCGCGTCGTTCCCGCTCATCCGTCTTTCCCCGATCATCCCCCATGCCACTGACACACGTACGATGCCGGGATGGATACCGCAGGTCACTCGGAAGCGACGGCGCACCGGGGCCTGGAACTCACCCCGTTCCGAGGTCTCCGCTACGACCCCGACCGGGTCGGCAGCCTGGCCGCCGTGACATCCCCTCCCTACGACGTCGTGGTCCGCCCCGACGGCCTGCTCCACCTGGAGTCGGCGGACCCGTACAACATCGTCCGCCTGATCCTCCCCCAGGCCGCCACCCCCACCGCCCGTGACGAACAAGCGGCCCGCACCCTGCGCCGATGGCTCGCCGAGGGCATCCTGACCCCCGACCCCGAGCCCGGACTGTACGTCTACGAGCAGCGCGCCGACGACGGCCTCCTGCAACGCGGCGTCATCGGCGCCCTGCGCCTCCCGGAGCCCGGGGACCGGTCGGTGCTGCCGCACGAGGACGTCATGCACCACGTCGTCGCCGAACGCGCCGCCCTGATGCGGGCCACCTCGGCCAACTTCGAACCCCTCCTGCTGACCTACCGCGGCGACAGCGCGCCGAACCCCACGAGCACGACCGTGGAACGCGCCGCCGAACGCCCCCCGCTGCTGGCCACCACCACGGAGGACGGCTACCGCCACCGCCTGTGGTCGATCACCGGCCCCGAGGAGATCGCCCGGGTCCGCTCCGACCTCTCCCGCCACCAGGCGCTCATCGCCGACGGCCACCACCGCTGGGCGACCTACCACGACCTCCGTGCCGAGCACCCCTCCCCCAGCCCCTGGGACTACGGCCTGGTCCTCCTGGTCGACACCGCCCGCTACCCGCTCCGCGTCCGCGCCATCCACCGCCTGCTGCACGACCTGCCGGTCGGGGACGCCCTGACCGCCCTCAAGGGCCACTTCCACGTCCGCCGCGTCGACGCCCCGCTGGACGAGGCCCTGGCCACGCTGGCGGAAGCGGCCGAGGGGGGCAACGCCTTCCTGCTCGCCGGCGACGGCGCCTTCCACCTGGTGGACCGCCCGGACCCCGAACTGCTGTCCCGCACAGTCCCCACCGACCGCCCCGAGGCCTGGCGCACCCTCGACGCGACCGTCCTGCACTCCACGCTCCTCGCCCACCTCTGGCACGTCCCCGAGGACTCCGCGGCCCACATCTCCTACATCCACGACACGGCCGCCACCGTCGAGAAGGCGGAACGCGACGGCGGTACGGCCGTCCTGCTGCACCCGGTCCGCGAGGAGGTCGTCCGCGACCTGGCCCGCCAGGGCGTCACGATGCCCCGCAAGTCGACGTCGTTCGGCCCGAAACCGGCGTCTGGCCTGGTCCTGCGCACGCTGGACCTCTGACGGATTCCCCGGACATGGGTGAGGGGCGGAACCGTCCCCGGTCCCGCCCCTCACTCACCTCACGACGGTTCAGTCCTCGCCACGCTCACGCGCCCCGGAACCGCCCTCGCCCTCACTGTCGCCAACGGTCTCGGCCTCGCTCCGGGTCTCGTTCTCGCTCTCGTTCTCGCTCTCGCTTTCGCTCTCGCTTTCGCTCTCGCTTTCGCTCTCGTCGAGGGCGTCCACGAAGTCCACCCCGTCCAGCTCCGCCAGCCGGTCGGAGGCGTCCGTGCTGCCGTCCCGGTCGGACTCCACGGTCTTGGCGAACCACTCCCGCGCCTCGTCCTCACGACCGGCGGCCAGCAGCGCGTCGGCGTACGCGTACCGCAGCCGCGGGGTCCACGGCTGTACGGAACTGGAGGCCAGCTCGGGGCTCTGCAACGTGACGATCGCCGCGTCCAGCTGTCCCATGTCCCGCCGGGCCCCGGCCGCGACGAGCCGCATCTCGACCTGCCCGGCCTTGTCCAGCTTGTGCACCTCGGGAGCCCCGGCCATGTCCAGCGCCTTCTCCGGCCGCCCGAGCCCACGCTCGCAGTCGGCCATGACCGGCCACAGGTCCACGGTCCCGGTCATCCGCCGCGCGGCCCGGAACTCGGCGAGGGCCTCCGAGTACTTCTGGTTCGCGTACGCCGCGAATCCGGCGGCCTCGCGTACGGCGGCGACGCGCGACGCCAGCCGCAGCGCCACCCTGGAGTATCCGTACGCGCCCTCGGGGTCCTCGTCGATGAGCCGGGCCACCATCACCAGGTTCCTGGCGACGTCGTCCGCGAGCGTCTTCGGCAGGCTCTGCAGCTCCTGCCGTACGTCCTTGTCGATCTCCTCGCCCGTGACGTCCTCCGGGATCGGCAGCCGCTTGATCGGCTCGCGGTCCCGGTCGTCACGGAAACGGCCTCCACCGCCACGCCGGTCGTCACGGCTGTCACGGCTGTCCCGACCACCTCGGAAGCCACCGGGCCGACCACCCCGGTCGTCGCGTCGGGGCCCGCCCCGACCACCACGCTCGTCCCGACCCCGGAATCCGCCACGGTCGTCGCGCCGGTCATCACGACGGTCATCACGACGGAAACCACCGCGGTCCCCACGGTCATCACCCCGCCGCTCATCACGCCCCCGGAACCCACGGTCCCGGTCGTCCCGCCGGGGGTACCCACCACGGTCACCGTCCCGCCGGTCGTCACGACGGTCATCCCGGCGATCGTCCCGCCGGTCATCGCGGCGATCATCACGACGGAAGTCCGGCCGGTCGTCCCGCCGACTGTCCCGCCGGTCGTCGCGCCGGAAGTC
The DNA here is from genome assembly GCF_018614415.1 of Streptomyces sp. ISL-12. GTDB lineage: Bacteria > Actinomycetota > Actinomycetes > Streptomycetales > Streptomycetaceae > Streptomyces. The sequence goes on along the minus strand of NZ_JAGGOO010000062.1, from coordinate 967 downwards.
CGGCCGACTGTCACGGCGATCATCCCTGCGGTCGTCACGGCGGTCGTCACGCCGGTCATCTCGGCGGTCGTCGCGCCGGAAGTCCGGCCGGTCGTCACGACGGAACCCACCACGCGGGCCACGATCGTCACTTCGCCGGTCGTCACGCCGGCCGTACCCGCCACCGCGGTTGTCGTCCCTACGGAAACCGCCACGGTCGTCATCACGCCGGAACGACGGACGATCCCCACGGTCATCCCGCCGCGGCCCACGATCCCGGTCGTCACGACGCCCGTAACCACCGCCGCGACCGTCCTCACGCCGACTGTCGTCACGGCGGTCATCCCGCCGGTCGTCACGCCGGCCGTACCCGCCACCGCGGTTGTCGTCCCTACGGAAACCGCCACGGTCGTCATCACGCCGGAACGACGGACGATCCCCACGATCGTCCCGCCGCGGCCCACGATCCCGGTCGTCACGACGTCGGTCATCACGGCGATCGTCGCGCCGGTCGTCACGCCGGTCGTCGCGGCGGAAACCTCCACGGTCCCCGTCACGACGCGCGGGACCGCCACGACCGCTGTCGCGACGGAAGCCGCCCCGGTCCCCGCGGTCACCACTGTCCCGTCGGCGCTGGTCGCGCTCCGGTCGGTCGTCGGGAGAGTTGGTGGCCATCGGTGACTCCTGTCTTAGGTAGTGCAAGCATTGTAAAAACAAAAGGACCCCTGGTCCCAGCTGAACGCTGGGACCAGGGGTCCTTCCAAAGATTGTTCGGCGGCGTCCTACTCTCCCACAGGGTCCCCCCTGCAGTACCATCGGCGCTGTAAGGCTTAGCTTCCGGGTTCGAAATGTAACCGGGCGTTTCCCCTACGCTATGACCACCGAAACACTAATGGTTTCGAGCGAACAAGCACACTCTTTACTTGTATGTTCTGCTCAAACCGGCAACGGTCGTTGCCTCAGAACTAACACAGTGGACGCGAGCAAC
>NZ_JAGGOO010000061.1 GCF_018614415.1 Streptomyces sp. ISL-12 | reverse complement strand
CCAAACGACAGGCCCTAGGACACCTCAGGTGTGCGGCCCGTCGAGCCGCGGGGCGGCGGGGCGGGGCGTGTCCGGCGGGTCGTCCGCCGGGCCGCCCGTGTTCGCGGCCAGCAGCAGACAGGCCGTGGCGGCGACGGCGGCGGCGACGGCACGGACATAGCGCTCGGCGGTGCGTGGGCGTTCGAGCACGGCGACCTCGCAGCAGCGGTCCACGGGAACGGGAGTCGGACGAGAGGGGTACAGCGATGTACGGCGGTGTGTTAAACACGCTTAACTCTCGGTTTAACCTAGGGCCGGGGATGCCGAACGGCAAGGGGAACAGGGGGAGTTGCAGTGGAGGACCGGGACGATCCGGCGGTCATCGGCCGCCGGGTGCAGCGGCTGCGGACCGACCGCGGCCTGACCCAGCGGCAGCTGGCCGAACCGGCCTACACCCCCGCCTACGTCTCCACCCTGGAGGCCGGCCGCGTCCGCCCCTCCGACGAGGCGCTGCGGCACATCGCCGGACGGCTCGGCGTCACCTTCGAGGAACTGGTCACCGGCCGCCCGCCGCACCTCGCCACCGACCTGCGCCTCAGACTCACCGGCGCCCAGCGCACCCTGGCCACCGGCGCCACCGAGGCGGCGGCCGAGAACTACGCCGAACTGCTCACCGAGGCCGAGGCGCACGGGCTGACCGACATCGAGGCCGCCGCGCTGCTCGGGCTCGGGGAGTGCGCGGTGGAGCAGGGCGAGCTGACCCGCGGCCGGGAGTACTTCGAACGGGCCGAACGCCGCCTGACCGACACCGGCGCCCCGCTGCCCGCCCGGGTCCCGGCCCTGCGCGGCAGGGCGCTGGCCCACTACCTCGCCGGAGAGCTGCGCTACGCCGTCTACCTCCTCGAATCCACCCTCGACGAGCTGAACCGCGCCGGCCTGCACGACCCCGACGCCCTGCTCCTCCTCTACGCCAGCGCCATCGGCCCGTACATGGACATGGGCGCGCACGCCCGCGCCGCGCAGGCCGCCGAACTGGCCCTCGCGCTGGCCCCGCAGGCCGGCGACCCGGCGCTGGTCGCCCGGATGCACCGGTCCGTCGCCCGCACCCTGGTCGCCGAGGGCCGCCTCGCCGAGGCCGACGCCTCCCTGGCCAAGGCCGCCGAGCTCTACCGCACGCTCCAGCTCCGCACCGAGCTGGCCAACTGCCACTGGATGCGCGGGTACGTCTACGCGCAGAACGGCCGCCTCGAAGACGCCGAGGCCGAGCTGCGGCAGGCGCTGGACATGCTCTCCGCCCAGCGCGCCGCCCTCTACACCAGCCAGGCCGCCGTCGAACTGGCCGACGTACTGCGCCGGCGCGGCAAGTCCGAGGAGGCCGCGGCCCTGCTGCGCACCGTGCTGGACGACCTGACCTCCGAGCGCGGCGCCGTGCACGCGGCCGGCGCGCACCGGCTGCTCGGCATCATGGCCGAGGAGGCCCGGGACACCGAGGCCGCCGAGGAGCACTACGTGCGCGCGCTCAGCCTGCTGGAGCGGGCGGGCGCCGCCGGGGACCTGGCCGACCTGTGCCGGCTGCTGGGCGACCTGCTGCGCCGTACCGGCCGGACGGAGGCCGCCCTGGACGCGTACCGCACCGGCCTGGGCCACCGTACGGCCCCCGGGACGACCACCCTGGGCCCCGCGCCCGCACAGCCTCCTCTGTGAGACGTGCGAGCTGCCGCACAGGGGGTTCGGTTAGGTTGCGCGAATGGAAAACCGGTTCCGGGACGGGCGGACGGCGGCCGACGCCCTGCGGCTCGTGCTGCGCGCGCTGCTGTACGCCGTCGTCGGCGGGGCCGCGCTGATCGCGGTCGCCACCGTCGTCTCGGTGCTCGGCCCGGTCGTCGCCCTGGACCTGTACACCCCGGCGGTGGCGGCCTGGTGGACGGTGTTCACCGCCGTCGTCGTCCAGGGCGTGCCGTTCCTGCTGCTCGGCACGGTGGTGTCGGCGGCGATCGGCGCGTTCGTGCCCGACCGGGTCTTCAAGCGCCTGCTGCCGCGCAACCCGGCGCTCGCGGTGCCGGTCGCGGGCGCGGCGGGCGTGGTGCTGCCGGGGTGCGAGTGCGCGTCGGTGCCGGTGGCGGGCAGTCTGATGCGGCGCGGGGTCGCCCCGGCCGCGGCCCTCGCCTTCCTGCTCTCCGCGCCCGCGATCAACCCGGTCGTGCTGGTGGCGACGTCCATCGCCTTCCCCGGCCGGCCGTCGATGGTGCTCGCCCGGCTGCTGGCCTCCCTCGCGGCGGCGGTGGTGATGGGCTGGCTGTGGGCGCGCTTCGGCAAGGACGAGTGGCTGCGGCTGCCGAAGCGGCCGGAGGGGACCGGATCGTCGTACGGCCTCGGGGGTTTCCTGACCGGGCTGCGGCACGACTTCCTGCACGCGGGCGGCTTCCTGGTGGTGGGCGCCGGGGCGGCGGCCACCTTCAACATCGCGGTGCCCCGCTCCGTGCTGGACGTCTTCACCGGCTCGGCCTGGCTGTCGGTGCTGCTGCTCGCGGTGCTGGCCGTGGTGCTGTGCGTGTGCAGCGAGGCGGACGCGTTCGTGGCGGCGTCGCTGAGCGGGTTCTCGCCGACGGCCCGGCTGGCGTTCATGGTGGTCGGCCCGATGGTGGACCTGAAGCTGATCGCGCTCCAGACGGGCACCTTCGGGCGGGCGTTCGCGGTGCGGTTCGCGTCGGTGACGTGGGTGGTGGCGGTGGCGAGCAGTGTGCTGGTGGGGTGGTGGCTGCTGTGAGGCGGTACGGACCGGCGGTCCTGCTGGCGCTGACCGGCGCGGCGGTGCTGCGGATATCGCTCTTCTCGGAGCTGTACCTGCGGTACGTGCAGGAGGGGCTGCGGCCCTGCCTGATCCTGTCCGGGGCGGTACTGGTGCTGCTGGCGGCGGTGTCGGTGTGCGCGCGGCGCCCACGGCAGGAGGCGCCCGACGACGGCCACGGCCACGGCCACGATGACGACGGCCACGGCCACGATGACGACGGCCACGGCCACAGCCACGGCGCGGCCGGCCCCCGCGTCGCCTGGCTGCTCACCCTGCCCGCCCTCGCCCTCCTCCTCTTCCCGCCGCCCGCCCTCGGCACCTACAGCGCCGAACGCGAGGCCGCGCAGCGCGCCGCCCAGGGCGTCGGCACGTTCCCCGCGCTGCCGTCCGGGGACCCGGTGGAGCTGACCCTCGCCGAGTTCTCGTCCCGCGCGATCTACGACAGCGGGCGCTCCCTGAAGGGCCGTACCGTCCGCCTGACCGGCTTCGTCACCCGCGACGACGACGGCACCTGGTACGTCACCCGGCTCCTGGTCACCTGCTGCGCCGCCGACGCCACGACCAGCAAGGTCGAGGTCCGCGGCGACGCGGCGGCCGACGCGCCGGACGACGGCGCCTGGGTCACGGTCACCGGCACCTGGCACCCCGAGGGGACGCTCGGCTCGGAGGAGGCATGGCCGCCGGTCGTGGACGCGGAACAGGTGCGGCGGGTGGCGCAGCCGGCGAACCCGTACGAACGGCCGTAGCGGCGCTGCCCTCCCGTCAGGTGGTGCGGGCCCGGAGGTGGGCGCGCTCGCCCTGGGGGCCGAACAGGACGAGGAGTTCCACGGTCCGGTCGTCGTCGGGGCCGAGCCAGTGCGGGACGTGGGTGTCGAACTCGGCCGCCTCGCCCGCCCTGAGCACCAGGCGCCGGTCGCCCAGCAGCAGCCGGAGCCGGCCGGCGAGGACGTAGACCCATTCGAAGCCCTCGTGGGTCTTCAGGTCGGGTTCCGTGCCGGGCCGGGGCGGGATCAGCAGCTTGTGCGCCTGCGTGCCGCCGGGGCGGCTGAGCGGTACGTAGGTCATGCCGTCGCGGGTGACCGGCTTGAGGTGGATGCGGGGGTCGCCGACGGGCGGGGCGCCGACGAGTTCGTCGAGGGGGACGGCGTACACCTCGGCCAGCGGCAGCAGGATCTCCAGGGTCGGCTTGCGGGTGCCGCCCTCCAGGCGGGAGAGCGTGCTCGCGTTGACGCCGGTCTCCTCGGCGAGCCGGGCCAGTGTCAGGCCCCGCCGGCGCCGCAGCTCACGCAGCCGTGGCCCGACGGCGGCGAGCCGGTCCTGTTTGGCGGTGCCGGTGTCCCTGCCGGTGCTGCTCATGGCCGCCAGCATGCCGATATGGCAAGGGGTCTTGCAAGAACGGCGAGCGGGGCGAGCACGGTTTCGCCTGGTCGGCCACGGGTAGTCGGGCGCTGCCGAGGTGGCCTTCCGGGTCGGTGAAGGAGGCGGTGGCGTGTCGCCCAGCGACGATTCCCAGGGGCCCGCCGACCGGCCCGAGCGGCCCGAGCGGCCCGAGCGGCTTCGGCGAACGGACGCGGGCCGGGTCGCCGACCTGATCGCGGAGAGCGTCGGTGACGCCCCGCCCGGCGAGGTGCCGGCCCGGCTGTGCGAGGTCGTGGTCCGGCTGCTGCCGTTGTCCGGGGCCAGCGCGTCGCTGCGCAGCGACGGTGTACCGGTGCCGCTGTGCGCCAGCGGTGAGCGGGCCGGCCGGGTGGCGGAGATCCAGGCCACCCTGGGTGACGGGCCCTGCGTCCACGCGGCGGAGACCGGCGCCCCGGTGCTCGTACGCGACGTGACGGCCGATCCGGAGGCGGCCCGTTGGCCCGTCTACGCCCAGCAGGCGGCGGCGGCCGGGGTCCGCGCGGTGTACGCGCTGCCGCTGGGCAGCGACTCGGTGTGCCTCGGCACCCTCGACCTCTACCGGGACACCCCCGGCGGGCTCAGCGTCGAGGAACTGCGGACGGCGCGGCTGGTCGCGGGCGTGATGACCATGGCCCTGATGGCGCTGCCGCACGAGGAGGACGACGACGACCCTCCTGGCGGCCTTTCCTGGCTGAACGGCCTGGCCACCGGCCACGACCGGATCCACCAGGCGGTCGGCATGATCATGGCCCAGCTCGGCGTCGGCTCCGACGAGGCCCTGGCCCGCCTGCGCGGCGACGCGTTCGCCCGGGGCCGTACGGTCCAGGAGGCGGCCCAGGACGTGATCACCCACCGCCGGCGCCTGAACCCGGACGAGTAGGCCGCCCCGGCCCCCCGGTCTCCGGCCCCGCCCCCGGTCTCCGGTCCTGGCTCGGTCCCGCCCCCGGTCTCCGGTCCTGGCTCGGTCCCGCCCCCGGTCTCCGGTTTCGGCCGCCCCCGATTCCCCGGCCTCGCCACCGGTTTCCGGTCCTGGCTCGGTTCCGCCGCCGGGTCTCCGGCCTCGCCGCCGGTTTCCGGTCCGCCGCTGGCCCGGTCCTGCCGTTGGCTCCCGGTCCTGGCTCGGTTCCGCCGCCGGGTCTCCGGCCTCGCCGCCGGTTTCCGGTCCTGGCTCGGTTCCGCCGCCGGGTCTCCGGCCTCGCCGCCGGTTTCCGGTCCTGGCTCGGTTCCGCCGCCGGGTCTCCGGCCTCGCCGCCGGTTTCCGGTCCGCCGCTGGCCCGGTCCTGCCGTTGGCTCCCGGCCTTGGCCCGGTCCCGCCCCCGGTTCCCCGGCCCGGTCCCGCCCCCGGCCCCCGGTCCCGCCGTCGGCCCCCGTGCCCCCGCGTAAGGTCGGGCCCCGAAGTCCGCCACAGCCCCGTCGCGCCGAAGGAGCCCGCACCGTGCCGACCGACCCGCAGCGACCGACGCCCATCCCGGTGATCATCGACTGCGACACCGGGATCGACGACGCCCTCGCCCTGCTGCTGGCGGTCCGCCATCCGCGCCTCGACCTGCGCGCGGTGACCTGCGTGGCCGGCAACACGGACGTCGACGGCGTCGTACGCAACACCCTGACCGTCCTGGAACAGGCCGGCGCCCCCGGCATCCCCGTCGCCCGCGGCGCCGAGCGCCCGCTGATCGAGGCGGTGCGCACCGCCCGGCACGTCCACGGCCACGACGGCATGGGCGACCTGGGCCTGCCGGCCCCCACCCGCACCCCGGTCGACACGGACGCCGTCTCCCTCCTCCGCCGGGAGATCCTCGCCTCCCCCCGCCCGGTCACCCTGATCCCCACCGCGCCCGCCACCAACATCGCCCTGCTGCTGCGCACCCACCCCGAGGTCACCCGCAACATCGAGCGGATCGTCTTCATGGGCGGCGCGGTGGCCACCGGCAACGCGACGCCGGTCGCCGAGTTCAACGTCTGGCACGACCCCGAGGCGGCGGCGATCCTGCTCACCGCCGGCGTGCCGATCACCATGTACGGCCTGGACGTGTTCGAGCGGGTCGTCGTCCCCGGCGCGGACGTCCGCCGCCTGCGCGCGAGCACCGACCCCGGCACCCGCCTCGCCGGCGCCCTGCTCACCCACCGCGGCCCCGCCACCGACGAGGCGGACCCCGGCGGCGGCCTCGGCGACGCGGGCGCGGTCTGCGCGGTGATCGACCCGGCGGGCCTGACCACCCACCGCCTCCCGGTCGAGGTGGTCCTCTCCCCGGGCCCGGCCCGCGGCCAGACCCTGGTGGACCGCCGCGCCCGCCCCGGCGAGTCCGAACTCCACGGCGACGCGCGCGAGCAGCCGCTGGTCGACGTGGCCCTGGAGGTGGACGTGGAACGGTATGTGGCCCTGTATCTGGAGGCGGTCGAAGGCCCCTGAGGGGCCGCGCCCGGCGATCACCGCGTCGTCGGACCGGGCGGGCCCATTGGCTGCCGGTGCCGCCACGTCTATCGTGCCCCTGACGGCTCGTCCGGGCTCGGCCGCGGAGTGCGGCGGTGCCCGGGTGACCACCATCCACGGGGGTGACAGGTGAGACGGGGCCGGGTGAGACGGGGACGGGGAGCGGCGGGTGCCGTCCTGGGCGCTCTGCTGGCAGGGGTGCTCGCACCGGTGACGGAGCACCTGGGTGCCTCGCTCCTCGACTGGTCCGGGCAGCCGTGGGTCGCCTGGCCGCTGTTCGGACTGCTGTGCGTACTGGGCGGGGTGCTCGGTACGTTCGTCCCCCTCGCCCCGCTCGAACGCGGCGGCACCGGCCCGGACGCGTCCCCCGCGCTCACCGACCCGCCCACCGCGCCGGTCGCCGCGGGCACGGCCACATCGCTGCGACCGCCCCGTACCGACCGGCACCTGCGCGGACGCGAGACGGAGCGGGAGCGGCTGTCCGCTCTGCTGCGGGACCCGCGGGGGAGGTACGCGGTCGTGTGCGGGGCGGGCGGAGTGGGCAAGACGGCCCTGGCCGCCTCCGTGGCGGCGCGGGCGGAAGCCGACGGCTGGTCCGTCTTCTGGATCCGGTGGCGCGACCCCGACACGCTCGCCGACGACCTGGTGCGGGCCGCGATGGCCTGCGGCATGCCGCAGGAGAGCGTACGGGCCGCGCGTTCCGGGCACGACAGCCTGCCGGACGCCGTGTGGCGGTACCTGGCCGGTCGCCGCAAGTGGCTCGTGGTGGTCGACAACGCCGACGAGACGGCCCGTCTGGGCGGCGCCGACGAGCCCGTCGCCCACTACCGGGGCTGGATCCGGCCGGACGGACGCGGGCTGCTGCTGGTGACCAGCCGCGACACCAGCGGGGAGACATGGGGCCCGGCCGCGGACCTGCTCCGGCTCGGTCCTCTGGACACCGTCTCCGGGGGCCGGGTCCTGCTGGACGCCGCTCCGGGCGCGGGCAGCCGCGAGGAAGCCGAGGCCCTGGCCGCCCGGCTCGGCGGCCTGCCCCTGGCGCTCCAGGCCGCGAGCCGCTACCTGGGGGCCGCGACGAGCCGGCACCGTGACTTCACCGCCTATCGGGAGGCCCTGGACCGGGAGGCGGAGCTGCTCATCGGCGCGGACCCGCCGGGTGCCCGGGACCCGGCCGTGGCCCGCACGTTCCTGCGCCACACCTGGGAGCTCTCCCTCGACCAGCTCGACAGCGAGGGCCTGCCGCTGGCCCGCCCCCTGCTGCGCCAGCTGGCCCTCTACGGCCCCGCCGCCGTACCGCCCGTCCTTGTCACCGACCGGCTGATGACCACGGCCGTGGGCCGGCCGGTGAGCGCCGGCGAGGTCGACCGCGCGCTGTCCGGACTGGAGCGCTACGGGCTGCTCGGCACCGAGTCCGAGGTACCGGGCTCGGTCCTGCTCCATCCGCTGGTGCGCGAGATGAGCGCCCTCGCGCTGGGGACGGAGCCCCACGCGGACCCCGATCGCCGTACCCGCGCCCAGGTGGACGCCCTCACCACGGCGGTGGCGGAGCTGCCCGAGGGACTGCCCGGCTGGCCCACGGCGCGTCTGCTGGCGCCGCACGTGCCGTCACTGCTGTCGGTACCGGGGACGATCCCGCTGGTGGCGGCGGCAGCGACCATCGACCGGCTCGGGGACGTCCTCGGTGACTCGGGCGACTACGCCCTCCAACTGGTGCTGCGCCAGGCCGTGCTCGACCGGCGCGAGCAGGTGCTGGGGCCGGAACACCCCGACACGCTACTGTCGCGCAACCACGTCGCGAACAGCGTGCTCAGCCTCGGTCACCACACCCAGGCACTCGCCGCCCACCGGTCGGTGCTCGCGCTGCGCGACCGCGTGCTCGGGCCCGACCACCCCGACACCCTGGTGAGCCGGAACAACGTGGGTTTCGTCTGTGAGCTGCTGGGCGCCTACGAGGAGGCCGAGGCGCTGCACGAGCGCACCCTCGCCGACCGGCTCAGGGTGCTGGGCCCGGACCACCGGCACACCCTGGTCAGCAGACAGAACCTCGCGAACGCCATCGGCGGCCGGGGCGACCACCGGCTGGCCGTCACCCTGCACGAACAGCTCCTCGCCGACCGGCTCCGGCTCCTGGGCCCCGACCACCGGGACACACTCGCCAGCCGGAGCCATGTGGCCGAGGCGCTCAGCCGGTGCGGCGAGCACGCGCGCGCCCTGGCCCTGCACGAACGCGTACTGGCCGACCGCACCCGCGTCATGGGCCCCGACCACCCCTACACACTGCTCAGCGGCCACCACATCGCCCAGGCCCTGCACAACGCGGGCGACCATGCCGCGGCGGCGGACAGGTACGAGCACGTACTCGCGCAGCGGCACCGTGTCCTCGGTCCCGATCACCCCGACACCCGGGCCAGCAGGCAGGGACTGGCCGTGTGCCGGGCCGAACGGGCGGCACAGGGGCAGGACCGGTCGGCGCCGTCGCGTGGCACCGGCAGACGGGGGCGTGCCAGGACCCGCCAGTGAGCGCCGACGCCGCGGCACCCCGGGTACCCGGATGTTCACCTTTCCGGCGATGTGGACAGACCTACTCGTGTCGCCCGCACGCACCGCGAAGGGAACCGAGTGACCGTACGCACCGCATCCGGCACCCCCGACCTGTCGTCCCAGGACCCCAACTGGTGGCGGCAGGCCGTCATCTACCAGATCTATCCGCGCAGCTTCGCCGACGCCGACGGGGACGGCCTCGGTGACCTCAGGGGCATCACCCAGCGCCTCACCCATCTGGCCGCGCTCGGCGTGGACGCGCTGTGGCTGAGCCCCTTCTACCCGTCCGAGCTGGCCGACGGCGGCTACGACGTCGACGACTACCGGGACGTCGACCCCCGCCTGGGCACCCTGGACGACTTCGACGCGCTGACCGCCGAGGCGCACCGCCTCGGCCTGAAGGTCATCGTCGACCTCGTCCCCAACCACACCTCGCACCGCCACGCCTGGTTCCGCGAGGCGTTGGAGTCCGGGCCCGGCTCGGCCGCCCGCGACCGGTACGTCTTCCGCGACGGACGCGGCGAGCACGGCGAACTGCCGCCCACGGACTGGCAGTCCGTCTTCGGCGGCAGCGCCTGGCGGCGGGTGCCCGACGGGCAGTGGTACCTGCACCTCTTCGCTCCCCAGCAGCCCGACCTGAACTGGGAGAACGAGCAGGTCCGGGCCGACTTCCGCACCACCCTCAAGTTCTGGTCGGACCGGGGCGTCGACGGCTTCCGGGTCGATGTCGCCCACGCCCTCGCCAAGGACCTCACCGAACCGCTGCGCGACCTCGGCGCCCCCGAGCTGAGCGACGAGGCGGCGCTCGGCGAGTTCGAGCCCGGCACCCACCCCTTCTACGACCGGGACGACGTCCACGAGATCTACCGCGACTGGCGCAAGATCCTCGACGCCTACACCCCGCCCCGGATGGCGGTCGCCGAGGCGTGGGTGCCGGGCGCCCGGCGCGCGCTGTACGCCCGCCCGGACGAGCTGGGGCAGGCGTTCAACTTCGAATACCTGAAGGCCCCCTGGGACGCCGCCGAGCTGCGCGAGGTCATCGAGAGCTCGCTCGCCGACGCGGCCGCCGCCGGGGCCTCCGCCACCTGGGTGCTGGCCAACCACGACGTGGTCCGCCCCGTCTCCCGGCTGATGCTCCCGCCCGGCACCGACCCCGACGCCTGGCTGCTGTCCGGCGGCACCGCCCCCGCCCTCGACGAGGCGGCCGGCCTGCGCCGCGCCCGTGCCGCGAACCTGCTGATGCTGGCGCTGCCCGGCTCGGCGTACCTCTACCAGGGCGAGGAACTGGGCCTGCCCGAGGTCGCCGACCTGCCCACCGAGGTCCTCCAGGACCCGATCTGGGAGCAGACCGGGCACGTCCGCAAGGGCCGCGACGGATGCCGGGTGCCGCTGCCGTGGACGACGGACGGCCCGTCGTACGGCTTCGGCGCGGCCGGTGCCTGGCTGCCGCAGCCGCCGTCCTTCGCGACGTACGCCGTCCAGGCCCAGGACGGGGTCGAGGGCTCGACCCTGGAGCTGTACCGTACGGCCCTGCGCCTGCGCCGCAAGCTCCTCGACGGCGAGACCCTGACCTGGTCGGACGACGTCCCGCCGGGCGTCCTGCGCTTCGACCGCTCACCCGGCTGGCGCTGCGTCGCCAACCTCTCCGGCCGGGTGGTGGACCTCCCGGCGGGCGAGGTGCTGCTGAGCAGCGCGCCCCTGGTGGACGGCCGGCTGGGGCCGGACACGACGGTGTGGCTGGCGCTGTAGGGGCGGTCCGGCCGATCCTCACCGCCGGTCGCGAGGGTCAGGACGGTACGGCGGGGCCGTGTGTACCGCGCGGTGGTACGGCCAGGCCGGCGAGGTGGCCGTCCACGGCGTCCACCCCGCACGGGCCGCTGGTGACGCTGCCGTGCCCCTGGCCCTCGTAGGTGAGGAGCACACCGGCGCGGCCGGGCTGCCGGGCCACCGAGACCGCCCAGCCTCACCTTGCCGCCCGGGACATCGGTGGTGCCGTTGCTCGCCGGACTCCGTACCGCCCGGTCCACCTCTGCCGGCAGAAAACGCCAACAGTCGGCGCCGATTCGTCATCGCCCCGCTCATCAGAGCGGGGCGATGACAAGAGCGACGCTACTGCTCACAGACCGCGTGGCAGGCCGCCGCCGCCGAAGGAGCCCGTGGAGCCGGGCAGCCAGCGGCGCCGGTTCTGGTCCTTGCCCCGGCGGGTGCTCGCGGGGTGGAGTTCGTACGGCATGAGCCGCGCGCCTCCGTCGGCCATCACGGGCACGTCGTCCGGTTCCCGCATCTCCCGTTCCTCGTGCACCGGACCGGTGAGCGGAAGCCTGGGCTGTTCGTCGGGGCGCGGGTGGCTGGTGTCCCGGTCCATGACGCGCATGCCGACGCGTACGGCCCAGATCAGCGCGCCGGCGATCACCAGCCCGCCGAGGAAGGCCGCGGTCATGTTGAGCGTGTGCTGCGTGGCGGCCAGCAGTTCATACGTTGCCGTACTCATGGTGTGATTATCGCCCCATAGGGGGTCAAAAGCGATAGAAAGTCGGGATTGTGTGCCGGGGTTGGGAAGGGCGGAGCGCTGGTACCCGGGCGGCGGTGGAAGGAGAGACCCTCATGAGTGTCCTGACTGTGCCGCTCACGGCCGACGCCCGCGCGTACGGCCTCGTCGGAGACGGCTCGGCCGACGACGGGCCGGCGTTGCGGCAGCTCGTGGACACGCTCGGTGACGCCGTCGCCGCCGACGGACGGCCGCGCACCGTGTACGTCCCCGCCGGGCGGTACGTCGTCCAGGACCGGGCGGTGGTGTGGCGCAGCGGTGTCTCGCTGGTGGGGGCGGGGCGCGGGGCCACCTGTTTCGTGCTGCGCAATCCCGGGGCGCCGACGACGCCGGTGCCGCTGGCCTGGTTCACCGCCGCCCAGCACGGCGCCGGTCCCGGCAACCACCTCGCCGACCTCACCTTCGCCCACTTCGAGATCGACGGGTCGGGGGTGCGCACGGAGGAGTACGAGGTGCTCGCCAAGGGGCTCGGGCTCCAGTACGTGCGGCGGGCGCGCTTCAGCGACCTGTACATCCACGACACCGCCGCCACCGGATTCGGCTGCGACTTCCTCCAGGACACCGTCGTCGAGGGGCTCCTCGTCGAGCGGTGCGGGCGGCAGGACCCGGGGGAGGGGATGGGCGGCGCCGGGATCGGGATCGGCATCGGGGGGTGGGGGCCGGTCGAGCGGCTCGCCGTGACCGACTGCACCGCCACCGGCAACGGCACCAACGGGATCTTCTTCGAACTCCAGCAGGACCACTGGACCCCGCCCCGCGGCATCCGCGTCACCGCCTGCCACACCGAGGACAACCGCTACGGCATCTCCGACTGGGGCGCCGACGGGCTGCTGGTCACCGGGTGCGTGATGGTCGGCAACCACGTCGCCGGGTTCGACGTGTCCGCGCAGGGGACGACGAGCGTCGGCGGGCGGGGCGGCATCGTCACCGGGTGTGTCGTCGACGGCAACGTCCAGGACGGTGTCGCGCTGGGCAACACCCCGGGGCCGTACGCGTTCCGCTCCAACCGGATCAGCGGCAACGGGCGGTACGGGTACTGGCAGCACAACCTGGCCGGCGGCGACCAGGAGCCCGCCACCGACATCGTGCTGGAGTCGAACGAGATCCGCGGCAACGGCCTGGACGGCGTCCGCGTCGACGCCGCGCTGCGCGAACCGGCCTTCCTCGGCAACCGCGTCCGCGACAACGGCCGCCGGGCCGCCCCGGCGGCGTCCGGAGCCGGCGCGGGCGTGCGGTACGGGCCGCTGTCCCTGACCGACGACGGCGCCGACTGGCCGCCGGACGGCCACCTGGGGAAGCGGGTCACGGTGGGGAGCACCGCCGCCCTCGTCACGGGCAACACCGCGACGGAGCTGACCCTCGCCCCCGCCCGGCCGGGCGCGCCCACCGCCTGGCCCGACGGCACCCCCGCCGACGGCTCCGCCTACGAGCTTCCCGAAGCCCCCGCTCCCCGGGCCGGCCTCACCGTCGCCGCGCCCGTCGCCCATCCCTGCGTACACGGCAACCGCGTCCGCGACGACGGACACCCGCGCACCCAGACGCACGCCCTGTGGATCACCGAGGACGCGGTCTGGGCGGGCGGCCGGGTCTGTGGCAACGACTTCGGCGGCAACGGCTCCTCGGCCACCCGGTTCGACGCGGCCCCGGCCGGGGGGCGGTGGCGGGACAACGACGGGTAAGGGGGCGCTCCTTCGTCAGCCCCCGCCGTTCCCCGGCGCGTCCTTGCGGATCGCCTCGCCCCGGATCACCTTCGGTTCACCCGGCGGCCCGCTCTCCTTCATCGCCCGCGCCTCGGCCTTGAGGATGCGCGCGGACTTGCCCGCCGAGCGGGTCAGTTCCGGCAGCTTCTTCACGCCCACGACGACGGCGACGACGATGAGGATGATCGCCAGTTCGCTCAGTCCGAACACTGCGCCCCCTGTTTCCTGGGTCCGGCCGGTCAGAGATCGAACTCGTGCGGCGGCAGGTCGAGGGCGTAGCACGCCTCCCGCACCACCGCCTGCTCGTCCTTGTCGAAGTCCCCGTCGGCGCCGCCGATGACGATGCCGATCTGGACCACCGCGCGGGCCTCGGCGGGCTTCTTCTTCGCCTTGGCGATCTCCTGCAACACGCTGACCTTGCCGAACGCGAAGTCGGCCGTCAACTTGTCCAGGTTCTGCTCGAAGCGTCGGCGCAGGTCGTCGGCGGGGAAGTTCTGGAGCACGTCGTTGGTGGCGATGAGCTGGGCCACCCGCTGCCGCTCGGCCGGGTCGACGGTACTGTCGGCCGCCGCGACCAAGGCGCACATGGCCATGCTCGCGTCGCGGAAGGCGCCGCTCTTCAGGTCGTTCTTCTTCGCCACGAGCTGGGTCTGCATCTGCGACGCCGACTCCTTGAGGCGGTCCCACAGGGCCATGAGCACTCCATTCCTCTACAGTGATGTAGAAGCTACCAGGGAATGCCGGGGAACAAGCGGGCCCACCGGACCGTTCTCTACAGTCGAGTAGAGCCTCGCCAGGCTTTGCCCGTCCTTTACCATGGGTCACGACCATCCCCCCAATACCTGTAAAAGGAGCCCCGTTCCGTAATGGAACCTCCCAGTACCGGCCGTAGCCATACTCCCGGTGACAGCACCGCGGACCTCATGGGAGCGGGGGTGGCGCGGTGACCGAGGTCCTGCTGCTCCTGCTGGCCGTTCTCCTCACCCTGCTCTGCGCCGTCTTCGTCGCGGCCGAGTTCTCCCTCACCACCGTCGAGCGCGGTGACCTGGAGCGCGCCGCCGAGAACGGCGAGCGCGGCGCCGACGGCGCCCTGAAGGCCGTACGCCGCCTGACCCTCCAGCTCTCCGGCGCCCAGCTCGGCATCACCGTCACCTCCCTGGTCATCGGCATGCTCGCCGAGCCGTCGCTCGCCGCGCTGCTGCGCGGCCCGCTGGAGGCGATCGGCCTGGGCGGCGCAGCGTCCACCGTGGCGACCGTGCTCGGCGTGGCCGTCTCCACGGTCGTGCTGATGGTCGTCGGCGAGCTGGTCCCCAAGAACTGGGCGATCTCCCGGCCGCTGGCCGTGGCCAAGGTGGTGGCCACGCCGCAGCGCGGCTTCACGGCCGCCTTCGGCCCGTTCATCAGCCACCTGAACAACACCGCGAACCGCTTCGTACGCCGCTTCGGCCTGGAGCCCGCCGAGGAGCTGGCCTCCGCCCGCAGCCCCGAGGAACTGGTCGCCCTGGCCCGGCACTCGGCCGCGGAGGGCGCCCTGGAGGCCGACTCGGCCGAGCTGTTCGTGCGCACCCTGCACCTGAGCGAGCTGACCGCGGAGAACGTGATGACGCCCCGCGTGGACGTCAAGGCCCTGGAGGCGCACGCCACCGCCGCGGACGCCGCCAACCTGTCCCACGCCACCGGCCTGTCCCGCTTCCCGGTCTACCGCGACAGCCTGGACGAGGTCATCGGCACCGTCCACATCCGTGACGTACTGGCCCTGGAGCCGGAGCAGCGGGCGGCCACCCCGGTCACCGACCTGGCCACCGCCCCGCTCCAGGTCCCCGACAGCCTGCCCGCCGACCGGCTGCTGGAGCGCATGCGCGCCGCCCGCACCATGGCCGTCGTCATCGACGAGTACGGCGGCACGGCGGGCGTGGCCACGGTGGAGGACATCGTCGAGGAGGTCGTCGGCGAGGTCCGCGACGAGCACGACCCCGTCGAGGCCCCCGACCTCCAGCCCGCCGGCGAGGGCGCGTGGGAGGCGGACGGCTCGGTCCGCATCGACCAGCTCGCCACGATCGGCCTGACCGCGCCGGAGGGTCCCTACGAGACCCTGGCCGGACTGGTCGCCACGCATCTCACGCGCATCCCCGCCAAGGGCGACGCCGTGGAGCTGGACGGCTGGCGGCTGGACGTCCTCGGCGTCGACCACCACCGCGCCGACCGGCTGCGCATCACCGCGCCGCCGGCCGTACCCGCGCAGGAACAGCGCCAGGAGCGGCGCCAGGAACAGCGCCAGGATCAGCGGCAAGAGCAGCGGCAGGACCGCCAGGACCGCCAGGACCGTACGGAGGCCGTCCGATGACCGTCGTCCAGCTGCTCATCGGCGCCCTGACGCTGGTGACCAACGCGTTCTTCGTGGGCGGCGAGTTCGCCCTGATCTCCGTGCGGCGCAGCCAGATCGAGCCGCGTGCCCAGGAGGGCGACAAGCGGGCCCGGATGACGCTGTGGGGCCTGGAGCACATCTCCGCGCTGCTGGCCACGGCCCAGCTCGGCATCACCGTCTCCTCGCTGGTGCTGGGCGCGGTCGCCGAACCGGCCATCGCGCACCTGCTGGAGCCCGCCTTCGAGGCGGTGCACGTCCCGCACGCGCTGGTCCACCCCATCGCCTTCGCGATCGCCCTGACGCTCGCCACGTACGCGCACATGCTGATCGGCGAGATGATCCCGAAGAACATCGCGCTGGCCGCCCCGGCCGCCACCGCGATGGTCCTCGGCCCGCCGCTGGTCGCCCTCACCCGGGCGCTCAAGCCGGTGATCTTCGGCATCAACGCCTTCGCCAACACCCTGCTGAAGCTGCTCAAGGTCGAGCCGAAGGACGAGGTCGAGGCCGTCTTCACCGACGACCAGCTGGCCCGCATGGTGGACGACGCCAGCGAGGCCGGGCTGCTCGCCCCGGCCGACGGCGAACGGCTGCGCGACGCGCTGGAACTGGGCACCCGCCCGGTCGGCGAGATCCTCGTCCCGCCGCAGCAGATGCGTACCGTCACCCACACCGTCACCCCGGCCGAGCTGGAGCGGCTGGCCGCCGAGGCGGGCTACTCCCGCTTCCCGGTCAGCGGCCCCAGCGGCACGCTGCTCGGCTACCTCCACATCAAGGACACCCTGGGCCTGACCGACCGCGACCGCCCGTTCCCGCGCACGGCACTGCACCCGGTCACCCGCGTCCGCATCGACACCCCGCTGGACGACACCCTCACCGCCCTGCGCGCCACCGGCAGCCACCTGGCGGCGGTGACGGGGGAGACGGGCACGGTCCTCGGCTTCGTGACGATGGAGGACGTGCTGACGGAACTGGTGGGCCCGGCGGCGGAGCCGGTGGGGTGACCGGCGGGCGGTTCAGTTCTTCTTCAACGCGTCGATGAAGGCGGCGAACGCGGGGCCCGGGAAGGTGAGAACGCCTCGGTCGGGGACCTTCGAGTCACGGACGGATATGCGGGCGGGGCGGCGGGCGACTTCCACGCAGGCGTCGCCCTGACCGCCTCCGGAGTAGGACGACTTCTGCCAGACATCAGGGACCGTCATGCCCTCACAGCTCCTTCGCCAGCCTGCGGATGAACTCACGCGAGCGCTCGGGGTCGAGCGACATGGCCTCAACTCTACGAAACAGTGTTCGGTACCGGTGGAGTTGAGCCTCGGCGTCGAAGTAGACCGGGCCGTTGGGTCCGTCGCGGACCACGGTGTCCAGCTCGGGCACCGCTCCGCCCGCGTAGACCATGGCGCTGCCGGCCCCGCGGAAGCCGTCCAGATCGAACGGGATCACCCGCACGGTCACGTGATCGGCCTCCGACAGCTCCAGGACGCGGGCCAGCTGGAGCTGTGCCGCTCGTCGGTCACCGACCCGGATGCGCAGCGCCCCTTCGTGGATCACGGCCTTGTACGGGGTCGGACGAGACCGCTCGATGATGACCCTGCGCCTCATCCGGTGCTCCACCCAGCGCTCCACCTCGCTCTCCGGGAATTCCGGGTTCACGAAGGAGAACAGAGCTCGGGCGTAGTCCTCGGTCTGCAGAAGACCGGGGACGTGCAGGAACTCCACGTCCCACCGGTAGCGGGCGTGGTGCTCAAGCTCGGACAGGTCCAGAAACTGCGTGGGCAAGTCGCCTCGGTACTCGTCCCACCAGCCGCGCGTCCTGTCCGTCGCCATGGCGACCAGGGCGGAGACCAACTGCTCGTCGGCGCAGGAGTAGTGGCCGGCGAGGCGGCGGACGCGGGCCTCACTGACTCCTGAGATCGCGGACTCGATCTGACTCATCTGCACCGAGCTGACGCCGAGCAGTCTCGCCGCCTCAGTCGCCTTCAGCCCTGCCGCCTCGCGCATCTTCCGCAGTTCGAGGCCCAGGCGCACCTGACGCGCGGTCGGCTCTTGACGACGTCCCATGTGCTCTCCTCGCGCCAACGGCCAAGCCGAGGTGACTCGTTCGAGGGCAAGATTACGGCAACAGCTTGCTCGGACCTAAATTTAGGTCCTACCGTCGGTGACGTGATGAGCACCCTGTGCTTTCGATCCGCCTCTTCACCGACGGAGGAACCCGCATGTCCGAAACCGAACCCGGCTCCCCGTGCGAACCCTGGGAGTACTCCCTCCACATCCCGCACGATCCGCGTGCCGTCACCGTCTGCCGCCGCACTCTCCGGCTGATCCTCACGATGCACGGACTGATCGGCCTCGTCGACACGGCGGAGCTGCTCGCGGCGGAGCTGGTCTCCAATGCCGTACGGCACACCGAGGGGCCGGCGGCGCTGAGGGTCGGCTGGTCGGGGAGCGGAGTCCTCCGGATCGGCGCGTGGGACGCGGACCCGTCGCCGCCGGAGCCGTCGGACCCCTTCGACCTGACCCTGTACGCGGAGGACGGGAGGGGACTGGCGCTGGTGCGGGCGTGTGCCGACGGGTGGGGCTGGCAGCCGCTGGTCGGGGAGGGTGGTCGGGGGAAGTACGTCTGGTGCGAGCTGGGACGTACGGCCTGAGTCACACCTCCCCCGAAAAACGGATGACACTTCGGCCCGAAGTGTCATCCGTTTTTCGGAGACGGTTTCAGCGCCGCGCGCGGTCGCCGGTCCGGCTGAAACCAGGCGGAAGCCCTTCTGAACCGGCGCGCCCGCACGCTCTTCGCATGACGACGACAGACCGTGCCACCGGGCACCACGAGCCCGCCATCTCCGCCGCCGGACTGCGCAAGAGCTACGGCGACAAGACCGTTCTCGACGGCATCGATCTCCAGGTCCCCGCCGGCTCGGTGTTCGCCCTGCTCGGGCCGAACGGCGCCGGCAAGACCACGGTGGTCAACATCCTCTCCACGCTGATCTCCGCCGACGCCGGACACGCGCGGATCGCCGGGCACGACCTGGTCGCCGAGGGGCAGGCGGTGCGGGCCGCGATCGGGGTCACCGGGCAGTTCTCCGCCGTGGACGGGCTGATCACCGGGGAGGAGAACATGCTGCTCATGGCCGACCTGCACCATCTGTCCAAGGAGGAGGGGCGACGGGTCACCGCCGAGCTGCTGGAGCGGTTCGACCTGGTCGACGCGGCGAAGAAGCCGGCCTCGACCTACTCGGGCGGCATGAAGCGGCGGCTGGACATCGCCATGACGCTGGTCGGCGGCCCGCGGATCATCTTCCTGGACGAGCCGACGACCGGGCTCGACCCCCGCTCCCGGCACACCATGTGGGGGATCATCCGGGAGCTGGTCTCCGACGGGGTCACCGTCTTCCTCACCACGCAGTACCTGGAGGAGGCCGATCAGCTCGCCGACCGGATCGCCGTCCTGGACGGCGGCCGGTTCGTCGCCGAGGGCAGCGCGGAGGAGCTGAAGCGGCTGGTGCCGGGCGGGCATGTGCGGCTGCGTTTCGCCGACCCGGTGGCGTACGGGCGGGCCGCGGAGGCGCTGCGCGAGACGACGCGGGACGACCAGGCCCTCACCCTGCACATCCCCAGCGACGGCAGTCAGCGCGAGCTGCGCGCGGTCCTCGACTGGCTGGACGCGGCCGGGATCGAGGCCGACGAGCTGTCCGTGCACACCCCTGACCTGGACGACGTGTTCTTCGCCCTGACCGGCAACGCCGCACCCGCCAAGACCGAGGAGACCGTCCGATGAGCACGCCCCCGACCCACGCCCTGCGCGACAACCTGACCATGCTGCGGCGCAACCTCCTGCACGCCCGCCGCTACCCCTCCCTCACCCTGAACCTCCTGCTCACCCCGGTCATGCTGCTCCTGCTCTTCGTCTACGTCTTCGGGGACGTGATGAGCGCCGGCATCGACGGCGGCGGCCCCGACCGCGCCGAGTACCTCGCCTACCTGCTCCCCGGCATCCTGCTGATGACCGTCGGCGGCACCGCCCTGGGCATCGCCGTGTCCGTGGCGATGGACATGACCGAGGGGATCATCGCCCGGTTCCGCACCATGGCGATCTCCCGTTCCTCCGTGCTGACCGGCCATGTCCTGGGCAGCGTGATCCAGACGCTGGGCGCCCTGGTGCTGGTGCTGGCCCTCGGGTTCGCCCTCGGGTTCCGGTCCGGCGCGACGCCCGTGGAGTGGCTGGCCGCGACCGGGCTGCTGGCCCTGTTCAGCCTGGCCGTCACCTGGATCGCGGTCGGCATCGGCCTGGC
Organism: Streptomyces sp. ISL-12; assembly: GCF_018614415.1. Taxonomy (GTDB): domain Bacteria; phylum Actinomycetota; class Actinomycetes; order Streptomycetales; family Streptomycetaceae; genus Streptomyces. Next base: position 76,719 of record NZ_JAGGOO010000061.1, on the reverse strand, counting down.
CAGCCCCAACGCCGAGGGCGCCGGCAACATCGGCATGCCGCTGGTGCTGCTGCCGATGCTGGGCAGCGCGTTCGTGCCGGTGGAGGCGATGCCGGGCTGGTTCCGCTGGTTCGCCGAGTACCAGCCGTTCACGCCGGTCATCGAGACGCTGCGCGGACTGCTGTCCGGCACGGGCATCGGGACCACGAACGCCGTGCTGGCACTGGGCTGGTCGCTGGGGCTGGTGGTGCTCGGGTACGCCTGGTCCAGGGCCCTGTTCACGCGCGAGCCGCGGCGCTGAGCAGCTCCCGCGCCGCCCGCGCCCGCAGCTCCTCCCGCCCCAGGGCGGCGTACGCCGACCTCGCCTCGGTGTACGCCGCCCGGTCGGCGTCCTCGGCGGCCTGCCGGGCCCGCGCGGCGGACAGGGCGGGGAACTCCCTTACCAACGGCAGCCGTTCCGCCAGCGCCACCAGCCGCACGGCCTCCGTGTCCCCCGAGGCCAGCCCGGCCAGCCCGAGCGCCAGCAACGCCGTGCCGTACGGCGGCAGTTCGGCGGGGCCACCGCCGAGGGCATCGGCAGGGCCCCCGCCGGTGGAGGCGTCCCCCGTCCCCGTCCCCGGCAGCATCCCCAGCAGCTCCCCCCGCAACTCCGCCACCAGCCCCGCCACCGGCGCCGGCCGCCCGTGCAGCGCGTGCGCCGCCACCGCGGCCGACCGCACCTCCAGCGACCAGGGGTCCATGAACGGGTCGCCGGCGTACTGCGCCCCGTCCTCCCGCAGCCGCTCCACCGCCTGGCGCCACAGCCCGAGCCCCACCTCGGTCAGCCCCCGGGCCAGCGCTATCTCCGCGCGGGCCACGAGGTCGGGGGTGTAGACGGCGGCGGGGTCCGAGACGGTGCGGTCCAGGGAGGCGAGCCGCAGCCAGTACTCCGCCTCGTCCGTCTCCCCGCGCTGGAGGCAGGCCAGCACCAGCCCCCAGCGGACCCCGATCACGTCCGTCCAGTCCCCGGACCCGCCGAACGCGTCCAGCGCGGCCCGCAGATGGACGTACGCCTCCTCGCCCCGCTCGCCGCGCAGGCACAGTTCGCTGATCCGCCCGTGGCACAGCAGCCGTACCGCGGGGTTCTCCAGCGGCCCGAGCGCGTCCAGCATCCGGCGGGCGTACTCCAGGGCGCGCTCCGGTTCGTTCCGGGACTGCCAGAGGTAGCTGGCGGTGCCGGAGGCGAGGCAGGCCAGCAGCGGTTCGTCCGCCTCGCACAGTTCCGTCAGCCGCTCGTAGCGCGGCGGGCGCATCTCCGGGAACGCGCGCAGCACGAGGGCCATCGCCCGCAGCACCGTGTCCGGCGGGGCGGGTGGCAGCCGGCGCAGGGTGACGAGCTGGCGTACGGCGTGCGGGCCGTAGCCCATGAAGAGGCTGGCCGCGCACACCGTCGCCGCGGTGCGGGCGGGTTCGACGTCCTCGGGCCCGGGCCGGAACCGGGACAGCGGACCGCCGGTGTCGACGGCGAGGGCGGCGAGCCGCTCGTAGTGGGTGTCGGTGGCCCACAGGGAGGCCAGTACGGCGGTCAGGGCGGCGGTGGCGGGACCGTCGGACCGGGCCAGGGCGTACCGCAGGGCGAGGACGAGGTTGTCCTGCTCGGCGCGGATGCGGTGCCAGGAGGGCATCGGGTCGCCGCTGAACAGCACGTCGTGGTGGGCGCGTCCGAAGTCCCGCGCCCAGTCCAGGAACCGGCCGGTGACCGCCTCCTCCTCGCCGGCCTCCGCGCGCCGGGCGGCGCTGAACTCCCGCAGCGTCTCCAGCATGTGGAAGCGCACCCCGGCGGGGCTGTCGTCCACCTTCAGCAGCGACTGCCCGGCGAGCCGCTCCAGCAGGTCCAGGGCGTCGCCGGTGTGGGTGCCGGTGCCGGTGCCGGTGCCGGTCAGGAAATACTCGGCGGCCTCCGCCGTGAAGCCCCGGGGGAAGACCGACAGCGCCCGCAGCGCGGCCCGGCCGTCGTCCTCCAGCAGGTTCCAGCTCCACTCGACCACCGCCCGCAGGGTCCGGTGCCGTTCGGGCGCGTCCCGGGCGCCGCCGCGCAGCAGCGCGAAACGGTCCCTCAGGCGCCGGGATATGTCGGGCACGGACAGTACCCGCACCCGGGCCGCGGCCAGTTCGACGGCGAGCGGCAGCCCGTCCAGGTGGCGGCAGATCTCGGCGACGGCGTCGGCGTCCAGTTCCACGCCGGGCCGGGCCGCCCGCGCCCGCTGCGCGAAGAGGGCGGCGGAGGTGGCCGGGGAGAGTTCGGGAAGGGCGTACAGGGACTCGGAGGACAGTCCCAGCGGGGCCCGGCTGGTGGCCAGCACCCGCAGCCGCGCGGACCGCGCCGTCAGCGCCTGTACGAGGTCGGCGGCGCCGTCGATCACCTGCTCGCAGTTGTCCAGCACCAGCAGGGCGGGCCCGGTGCCCAGCGCGGTGAGGATGCCGCCCACCACGTCCGGGCCGCCTCCGGCGAACGGCCGGCCCTCCCCGGCGCCCACCGCGGAGGCCACCTCACCGGCCACGCCGGCGCCGTCGGTGACCCCGGCCAGCGGCACGAAGTGCACGACGGGCTGTTCGGCCGCCCGGGCCACGGCGTGCGCCAGCCGGGTCTTGCCCAGCCCGCCGGGCCCGACGACGGTGACCACCCGGGCGGTGCGCAGCAGCGCGGACACGGCGGCGATGTCGGCGTCCCGGCCCAGCAGCGGGTTGGGGTCGTGCGGCACGCCGTGGCGGACCGGCGGCGCGTCCGCGGCCAGCAGCTCCCGCTGGACGGACTTCAGCTCCCGCCCGGGGTCGGTGCCCAGTTCGTCGCGGAGCCTGCGGCGGTGGTTCTCGTACCGGGTCAGGGCGGCGGCCCGGCCCGCGCCGGCGGCCTCGCAGCGCAGCAGCTCGGCCAGCACCTCCTCGTCGTACGGCGCCGCCCCGGCCAGCTCCGTCAGCGGTGCCGTCGCCTCCGCCCGGCGCCCGCAGCGGGCGAGCGCCAGTGCGCGGGTGCGGACCAGGGAGCGGTACGCCCCGGCGCGCGCCGTGCGCAGCGCCACCACCGGATCGCGCAGGTCCTCGCCCGCGCCGGCGCCGACGGTGCCGTCCCACAGCGCGAGACCGGCCTCGGCCTCCCGCAGCGCGCCCGCGTGGTCCCCGGCCGCGGCCCGTTCCGCGCTCGCCGCCTCGTGCAGGAGGAGCGCGGAGCTGTCGACCTGCCGTTCGTCCAGCGCCAGCCGGTAGCCGGTCGGCGTGCTCACGATCAGGTCGGCGCCGAGCTGCGACCGGAGCCGGGAGACCAGTACCTGGACGGCCTTGGCCGGCCGCTCCGGCCGCTCGTCCGGCCACAGGCCCTCGACCAGCCGGCCAGTGCCGCATCCGGCGCGCACCTCGTCCGCCAGCAGGGCCAGCAGACCGCGCGGCCGCGGGGCGGTGATCTCCCTCCCGCGGCAACGGACTTCGGACAGCAGTACCAGCTCGGTGGTCATGCGCGCAGACTAGCCAGCGGGCGGCGGAGGCGACCCTTCCGCGCCCGGCGCCCGACCCGCCTCCCCGGCTTCCTCGGACTCCCCGGCTTCCTCGGACTCCCCGGACTCCCCGGACTCCCCGGCCTCCCGGGTCTCCCAAGCCCCCCGAGTCTTCCCAGCCTCCCGGGTCTCCCCGGCTTCCCCGGTCTCCTCGGACTCTCCGGACTCTCCGGACTCTCCGGACTCCCCGGCCTCCCGGGTCTCCCCAGTCTCCCCGGCCTTGTCGGGCACCAGGGCGAGGCTGATGATGTGCCGGGTGCGGCCGTCGCCGGAGGTGTGGTGGGTGCGGCGGGCGACCAGGGCCTCCAGTTCCGCCACCAGGTCCGTGAACTCCTCGGGGGTCGCCCACACCGCGCCCTGCCGGTAGAGGACGCCCTCGCGCGCGGGTTCGGCGTCGTCCCGGGAGAGGTAACGGTCGAAGCCGTCCATCAGCGCCCCGGTGAAGACGGTGACGGCCTGCCGGTGGTCGTCCTTGGTCATGGCCTCGCGGGCGTCCTGGTCGACGAGGGCCGCGTCCTGCCGGACCCGGTAACTGCGTTCGACCGTCCCGCGTACGGGTCTTTCCTGGACCACTTCGATGATGCCGGCCTTGGTGAGGGTCGCGACGTGCCGGTACATGGTCGCCGGCGCGATGTCCGGGAGGCGTTCCCTGAGCTGGGCGGTGGTCAGTTCACCGGCGCCGACCAGGGTCTGGAGGATGCGCATCCGGACCGGGTGGAGGAGGAGGTTCGCGGTAGCCATGACTTCATGATCTCATATCTGATAACGTTCTCGTTGTTGAGAACGAACAGCGCACGACGGAGAACGAACGAACCGCGCGACGAAGGGGCGGAGCCTTGCCCGACATCGACATGACGGTCACCGCGGACGACGGGACCCCGCTGGCCGGCACCCTGACGCTGCCCGCCGGTCCCGGCCCGCACCCGGCCGTCCTGCTGCTGCACGGCTCCGGCCCGCTGGACCGGGACGGCAACGCCCCGAAGCTCAGGATGGACCTGGCACGGCCGGTGGCCGAGGCCCTCGCCGCCCGGGGGATCGCCACCCTGCGCTACGACCGCCGCGGGAACGGCGCCACCCCCGGCGACTGGCGGACCGCCGGCTTCACCGACAACCGCCGGGACGCCGCGGCGGCCGTGCGCGCCCTGGCGGACCGGTCCGACGTCCGCGCGGACGCGGTCGGCGTGATCGGCCACAGCGAGGGCGCGCTGCACGCCATGTCCCTGGCCGCCCGCACGGACCTGCGTGCGGTGGTGCTGCTGGCCGGCTTCGCCGACCTGGGCGAGGATGCCTTCCGCTGGCAGGGCCGCTCCGTCGTGGCGAGCATGCCCGCCCCCGTCCGGCTGCTGCGCCGGCCGCTGGCGGGGCTGGGCGGCCTGGTCCTCGCCCGGGTGAAGAGGACCCGTACGGATGTGGCGCGGGTGGCCGGGAGCAAGGTCAACGCCCGCTGGCTGCGGGAGCTGCTCGCCCATGACAGCCGGGACGACCTCGCCGCCATCGACGCCCCCGTCCTCGCCGTCACCGGCGACAAGGACCTCCAGGTCGACCCGGACGACCTGAAGGAGATCGCCCGGCTGGTCCCCGGCGGCGCCGAGACCCACCGCGTCGCCGACCTCACCCACGTCCTGCGGCGCGACCCCGGTCGCCCCACCCTGAACGGCTACCGCCGGCTGCTGCGCGAGCCGGTCGACGCCGGCCTGCTCGACCTCGTCGCCGAGTGGCTCGCCCGCCGGCTGGACGCGGCCCCGGCGGAGCCCCCGGCCGAGGGGCGCACGGCCGCTTCCTGACCTCGGGCGCCCCCGCGGGCACCCCCCTCCCCACACAAACCTCTCCGGACACCCGGCAAAGGATGATTTGGCATGCCCACATCACACACGTCCGTCCCCTCCCAGAACCCCGCCACCCCCGACCGCCGCCGCGCCGACCTGATCCTCTTCATGGTCATCGCCTTCGCCGTGAGCTGGGCCTCCTGGGGCGGCGCGATGGCGATCGGCGGACCGGCGACAGGCGGCGAGCCCGCGTACGCGCCCTTCCTCCTCGGCGCCTTCGGCCCGCTGATCGGCGCCCTGGTGATCCGTGTCCGGCGCCGCCGCCGGGGCGAGCCGGTCCCGCCGCACGCGGTGCGCTACCGCCCGGCCGCCCTGCCCTGGGCGCTGCTGCTGATGGTGCTGGCCTCGGCGGCCGTGCTGGTCGCCGCGGCGATCGGGCACGTCGCGGGCGGCCCCGCGCTGAGCTGGACGGACGCCAAGGACGTGATGAACGGCATGGGCGGCCCGGCGGCGTTCCTGGTCAGCATGATCGTCTCCGGCCCCCTGTCGGAGGAGCCGGGCTGGCGCGGCACCGCGTACCCGAGGATGCGCGCCACGATGGGACTCTTCCCGGTCACTCTGATCCTGGGTGTCGTCTGGGCCGTGTGGCACCTGCCGCTGTTCCTCATCGACGGGACCGTCCAGCACGACCTGGGTCTCGCCACCCCCGGCGGTGTGCTCTTCGCCGCCGGCAACATCCCGATGGCCATGCTGGTCACCTGCGCCTACCAGCGGGCCGGTGTGGTCGCCTCGATCGCCGTGCACTTCGCGGTCAACACGACGATGATCCTGCTGGGCGTGGACACCCCGGTGACCCAGGCCCTGATCATCGGCATGCAGCTGATCCTCGTAGCGCTGCTCCTGGTCACGCACCGCTCCGCGACCGGGCCCGCAGTCCCGGGCACCCCGCCCCCGGCACAGCGTGCCGAGGAACCGGCCCACGTCTGACCTCCGGGCACGCCGGCCCGCCTCTCGCCCCGCCTCTCGCCCCGACCGGGACGAGAAGCGGGGCGCCCGTCTCAGCCGGTCCCGCCCGTCTTCTCACCGGCCGCGCGCCGGTACTCCGCGTTGATGCGCTGCGCCTCTTCCAACTGGTCCTCGAGGATGACGATGCGACAGGCGGCCTCGATCGGGGTGCCCTGGTCGACGAGTTCGCGGGCCCGTGCGGCGATCCGCAACTGGTAGCGCGAATACCGGCGGTGACCTCCCCCGGAGCGGAGCGGGGTGATCAGACGAGCCTCCCCGAGGGCCCGCAGGAAGCCGGGGGTGGTGCCGAGCATCTCGGCGGCCCGGCCGATGGTGTACGCGGGGTAGTCGTCGTCGTCCAGCCGTTCGCTGAGCGGATTGCCTGCTGTCATGTCACCTCGTAGTGCAACGCGTCCAGGGGCCCGGCGCCGTACGGCGCCGGGCCCCTGGGGAATTCAACACCATCGGGCCGCAAAGCCGCCGCGGCGGCCGGGCTCCTACGGGTGACCCATAGACTCGATCCCATGCCGAACCCTGATGAGCTGCTCGTCTCCATCGCCGCCATGGTGGAGTCGGAGCCGAGCAATCAGATGTCACTGACCGTTGTCGCCCAGGGCGCCGTCATCACCGGCCGCCTGGCTCCGGAAGCCACCTGGAGGGAGCGGGTGGCGGAGGTGCTGCGCGCCTCCGACCGGCTGAGCCCGTTCTCCGACGCCTTCGTCCGACAGCGGGAGAAGGAGCGGGAACGGCCCGACGGACAGGCGCCGACGCATCTGCACTTCCACCTCGCGCGCATCCTCCAGGGCAGTCTCGGGATTCCCGAGACGGGAGGGATGTACCGCGTGGCGATCAGGGACGTCAGCGCCTGGACCGTGGGCGACTTCAGCTACTCAGACCGATGAAACCGATGAAACCGATTGAACCGATTGAACCGATTGCACCGATCGAGCCGGTTGAACCGATGAAACCGATCGAGCCGATGAAACCGATCGAGCCGATCGAGCCGATGAACCGATCGAGCCGATGAACCGATCGAGCCGATCGAGCCGATGAACCGGTGCGTCGCGGCCGTACGGGTCAGCGGGCGCCGCCCGTCCCCTGCCGCCGCGGCGCACCGCCGCCGGTCCGGCCGCCGGCCGCGGAACGGCGACGGCCGCGCCGCGCGGAACCCGACCCCCCGCCGGACTGCGCACGCCGCGGACGCTCCGGGGAGGGCGTGGGCGCGGGGATGACGACGGGGACGCCGGAGGGCTCCTGGGCGCCGGTGATCCGGCTCAGCTCCTCCTCGCCCGGCCGTACCCGGGTGACCTGCGGGACGATCCCGGCCGCCGACACGAGCCGGGTGACCTCCCGGCGCTGACTGGGCGTGACCAGCGTGATCACGCTGCCGGACTCGCCCGCACGGGCGGTACGGCCACCGCGGTGCAGGTAATCCTTGTGGTCACCGGGCGGATCGACGTTGACGACCAGGTCGAGGTTGTCGACGTGGATGCCGCGGGCCGCGACGTTGGTCGCGATCAGCGCGGTCACCTGGCCGCTCTTGAACTGGGCGAGGGTGCGGGTGCGCTGCGGCTGGGACTTGCCGCCGTGCAGGGCCGCCGCGCGGACGCCGCTCTTCAGCAGGTGCTTGGTGAGCCGGTCCACCGCGTGCTTGGTGTCCAGGAACATGATCACCGAGCCGTCGCGGGCCGCGATCTCGGTGGCGGTGCGCTGCTTGTCGTCGTCCAGTACGTGGAGCAGGTGGTGCTCCATCGTGGTGACGGCGCCCTGGGACGGGTCGACGGAGTGCACCACCGGGTCCGACAGGTAACGGCGGACCAGCAGGTCGACGTTGCGGTCCAGGGTGGCGGAGAACAGCAGTCGCTGCCCGTCCGGGCGTACCTGGTCGAGGAGTGCGGTGACCTGGGGCATGAAGCCCATGTCGGTCATCTGGTCGGCCTCGTCCAGGACGGTGACGGCGACGTCGTCGAGGCGGCAGTCGCCGCGGTCGATGAGGTCCTTGAGCCGGCCCGGCGTCGCGACGACGATCTCCGCGCCGGAGCGCAGCGCCCCGGCCTGCCGGCCGATCGACATGCCGCCGACCACGGTGGCCAGCCGCAGCGCGACGGAGCGGGCGAACGGGGTGAGCGCGTCGGTGACCTGCTGGGCCAGTTCCCGGGTGGGGACCAGGACCAGGGCGAGCGGGCGCTTCGACTCGGCGCGCTGCCCCTGGGTACGGGTGACCACCGCGAGGCCGAAGGCCAGGGTCTTGCCCGAGCCGGTCCGGCCGCGGCCGAGGACGTCCCGGCCGGCCAGGGAGTTCGGCAGGGTGGCCGCCTGGATGGGGAACGGGACGGTCATGCCCTCGGCGGTGAGGGTGGCCAGCACCCGCGGGGGCAGCTCGAGTTCGGCGAACGACTCGACCGCGGGCAGCGCGGGCGTGATCGTCTTGGGCAGCGCGAACTCGCCGCCCTGGGGCGCGGAGGGACGGCGTCCGCCTCCGCCCTGGGGGCGGCGGCGGGGCCCGCCGGAGCGCTTGCCGGCGGAGCCGGAGCGGTCGTACGGGCGGTCGGCACGTGCACGGTTCATACGGAACCTTCCTTGACGCGGCACGTGCCAGGGAATTCCCGCAGCGGTGAAACGGCGCAGAGAATCGCGAGAACGAGCCGGGAGCGATGGGGCCGGGAGGCGAGGGGACAGGGGGATGGATACACGGACCGGTGACCGATGGTCGAGTCCGTTCCGTTGAACGGGAGGGAAATCCTTGAAATTCCCTGAAGTCTCTGAAAGTTCGGAAGAACGCGAGACCTCTGAAACTCCTGAAGCCCTGTACCCCTGAAATCCCCGGAATGCAATGAGCTGGGGCCCGCACCCCACGGTGCGGGCCCCAGCTGTGAAGTACGCGTCAGCTGACTGACGGCGTCGTCAGTTGGAGGGAACGATGTTCTCCGCCGTCGGGCCCTTCTGGCCCTGCGCGATGTCGAACGTCACCTTCTGACCTTCCAGGAGCTCGCGGAAGCCCTGGGCCTGGATGTTGGAGTAGTGGGCGAAGACGTCGGGGCCGCCGCCGTCCTGCTCGATGAAGCCGAAGCCCTTTTCGGCGTTGAACCACTTCACGGTGCCGGAAGCCATGAGAATCTCCTTTGGAGGACGGTGCACGAAGCACACCCTGTGTGTACTTCGGTCGCCGCGATGATCACCCCGTCGGAAAGACTGGCAACCAACTGCAACTGATGTCGACACTAGCACGGCACGATCGGCGCAGGGAGCGGGGATTTCCGCAGCCCAGGGCCGCCCGCGTACCCTTTCCGGGAATATTCACCGGACGTCACGAAAATTTCTTACGTCGTCGGCACAGATATTGCCCCGTTCGCGGTGCAGGGTCGCCGGACCGGGCCCGGGTCCGGACCGTGCCCGTACGGCCGTGACCTCCCACGACGCCTGCGCGACGCCTCCGGAAGCGCGGCCGGGAGCGGGAGTACGGGCCGGTGCGGGGCCCGCCCCCGGGGAGACAAACGCCACAGGCGTCACAGACGCCCGCTCGGGTGACCCCCGAGGCGCCGGCCCGCTTCACGGCCGTGCGACGGGTGGCCCACAGGGAGCTCTCAGCGTTCCGGGACAGGGTGTGAGTATGCCTGCCGTCCGTGGAGTCCCCACCGCCCGCCCGGGCACGGTCCGGGTCCTGATCGTCGACGACGAGCCCGAACTGACCGAACTGCTGGCGTGGGCCGTCACCGAGGCCGGCTGGCGGCCGTTCCTCGCCCGGGACGGCCGCAGCGCCCTCACCCTGGCCCGCGGCTGCGCCCCGCACGCCGTCGTCCTGGACTGGATGCTGCCCGACCTGGACGGCCTCCAGGTACTGCGGCGGCTGCGCTACGAGGACGCGCGGCTGCCGGTGCTCATGCTGACCGCCCGCGACGCGCTGGACCACCGCCTCGAAGGGCTGTCGGCGGGCGCCGACGACTACGTGACCAAGCCGTTCTCGCTGGAGGAGGTCATGCTCCGGCTGCGCGGGCTGCTGCGCCGGTCCGGCGCCGAGGAGGAGACGGCGGCCGACGGGTCCGTCCTGGCCCTCGGCGACCTGGTGGTGTCCGTGAAGACCCGGACGGTGCAGCGCGCCGGGGAGCCGATCGCGCTCACCGCCAAGGAGTTCGACCTGCTCGCGTTCCTGATGCGGCATCCGCGCCAGGTGCTCAGCAAGGCGCAGATCCTCGGCGAGGTGTGGAGCGGGGCGTTCGACAGCGAGGGGAACCTGGTGGAGGTCTACATCTACGGCCTGCGCGCGAAGATCGACAAGGGACGGGCACCGATGATCCACACGGTGCGCGGCGCCGGCTACGTGCTGCGGGCCGCCGGTGACGGCACATGAGCGTCGTGCCGGACCGGTGGCGGGGCACCGGCCTCGGCGCGGGCGGCGCGCCGGGGCGGAGGCCGGGCCGGCTCCGGGGCGCGCGGCTTGCGCCGGGCCGGAGGCGGGGCGCCGGTCCTGATGTGGGCGGCGTGCCGGGTCGAGGGCGGGTCGCGTGGCTTGTGCCGGGCCGGTGGCGGGATGCGCGGCTTGCGCCGGGCCGGGGGCGCGAGGCGAGGTCCTGGCCGGGCCCGGGGCGGGTCGCTGCCCGGCCTGCCCGGTTGCGGGTCGCGCGGCTGCTGCCGGGCCGGTGGTGGGGCGCCGCCCCCGACGCGGGCCTCATGCCGGGCGGTCGCCGCGACGTGCGGCCCGTGCCGGGCGGGCTGAAGGGCCGGTCGCTGCGGCTGAAGGACCCGCAGACGAAGGGCCCGCGGCGGAAGGACCGGGGGTTCAAGGACCCGCGGCGGAAGGACCCGCGGTTCAAGGACCTGCGGCCGAAGGCCCCGCGGTTCAAGGACCGGCGGTTCAAGGACCGGCGGTTCAAGGACCGGCGGTTCAAGGACCCGCGGCCGAAGGGCCCGTGGCTGAAGGCCCCCCGGTTGAAGAGCCTCTCGCTGCGGGCCCGGCTGGTGCTGTTCACCTCCGTGGTGCTGTGCGCCGTGTGCGCGGCGATGGGCGTCACCACGATCCTGGTGCAGCGCGCCCACCTGCTGGCCGACCTGGACCAGCGGGTGCGGGACGCCGCCGAGCACGCGCAGGGCGCCGCCCGCCACCGCACGGGCGGCGCCACCGACCTGAGCTACCTCAGTGAGGAGGGACAGACCACCGGCGCCGTCGCGGCCCGCCTCGACCCGGCCGACGACGCCGGGCGGGTCACCGCCGCCGAGGTGGTGACCGGGGACGGCGACCGGACGGTCCTCACCGCCGCGCAGCGCGTCGCGCTGGCCGGCCTCGCCGTCGACGGCACCCTGCACACCCGTACCGTCCCCGGCCTCGGCACCTACCGGGTGACCGCCGTCGCCGGCGAGGCCGCGCCGGTGCTGGCCGGGCTCCCGATGGACCACGTCCAGCACGCCGTCGACCACATGGCCGTGACCGAGGCGGTCATCGCCGGCGCCGGGCTGCTGGCCGCGGGCGGTGTCTGCGCGGTGGTCATCCGCCGCGAGCTGCGCCCGCTGGGCCGGGTGGCGGCGACCGCCGCGTCGGTGGCCGGCGCCCCGCTGGAGTGCGGGGAGGGCGTCCGCCTCACCCGGGTGCCCGCCCGGGACACCGACCCGCGCACCGAGGCCGGGCAGGTGGGCGCCGCCCTCAACCACCTCATCGACCGCGTCGAGTCCTCGCTGGCCGGGCGGCGGCGCAGCGAGGAGCGGATGCGCCGCTTCCTCGCCGACGCCGGCCACGAACTGCGCACCCCGCTCGCCTCGATCGCCGGGTACGCCGAACTGATGGGCCGGGGCGCGGCGGACATCGAGCCGGGCCTGGCGTGGCGCCGGGTCTCCGCGCAGTCCGCCCGGATGACCGTGCTGGTCGAGGACCTGCTGCTGCTCGCCCGGCTGGACGAGGGCCGGCCGCTGGAGGCGGTCGAGGTCGACCTCGCCACCCTGGTCGCGGAGGCGGTGTGGGACGCGCGGGCGGCGGGCGCCGGCCACGACTGGCGGCTCGCGCTGCGCGTGGACGGCCCGGTCGTGGTGACCGGCGACCCGGCCCGGCTCACCCAGGTCGTCGCCAACCTGCTCGCCAACGCCCGCGCGCACACCCCGCCCGGCACCCGGGTCGACGTCACCGTGGAGGCGACGCCGGCCGGCACCCGCCAGGTCCGGGTACGGGACGACGGGCCCGGCATCCCGCCCGCCCTGCTCCCGTCCGTCTTCGAACGCTTCACCCGCGCCGACACCTCCCGCTCCCGCAAGCCGGGCGAGAACGGCGGCTCCGGGCTGGGCCTGGCCATCGCCGCCGCGATCACCCGGGCGCACGGGGGCCGGGTCACCGTCGAGAGCGAGCCCGGCCGTACGGAGTTCACGGTGACGCTGCCGGGCGCCGCCCCGCTGTCCACCACCTGTGAATGTCCGGGGATTTCAGCCAGGCCTCAGTTGGGCGGACCAGGGTGGCGATCAGGCGGCCGGCCGTAGGGGCGGGCCGGGACTGAAGGGAGCCAGCGACGATGACCGAGCTCGACACCGGGGAGCAGCCGCAGCGGGAGACGGGCCGCCGGGCCCACGCGGACCGCCGTTCCTTCATGCGCAAGGTCTTCTTCGCGTCCGGCGCGACGGCCGTCGCCACGATGGGCGGCGCCGGTGCCTGGGCGGCTCTGGCCGACGACACCACCACGGCCGACGCCTCGGCCTCCGCCTCGCCCTCGGCCGCGCCGAGCGGTGCCCCGGGCGGGGGAGCGGGCGGCCCCGGCAACCAGACCATCACGGAGGACTTCTTCGGCCTGACCACCGACGGCAAGCGGATCGACGACCTGTACTCGATCCACTCCACCAAGGTCGCCACGGACCCGGTCATCACGGCGGCGGCAGCCTTCCTGGCCGGCCTGACCGACGACCAGCGGACGTCGACCCAGTTCACCGTCCACTCCACCGAGTGGCGCCTGTGGAGCAACGTCGACGGCTACTCCCGCCAGGGCGTCTCCCTCGCCGACCTGACCGACGAACAGAAGGCCCTGGGCACCGCCCTGCTCAAGGCGGCCCTCAGCGCCGACGGCCTGGAGACGACGGAGAAGATCCGCCAGATCAACCAGGCGGCCGGCGAGGCGATCGGCAACACGGACGCCTTCAACGAGGACGCCTACTACTGGACCGTGATGGGCACCCCGTCGGCCACCGAGCCCTGGGGCTTCCAGTTCGACGGCCACCACCTGGTGATCAACTACTTCGTGCTGGGCGACCAGGTCGTGATGAGCCCCTGCTTCTGGGGTTCGGAGCCGACCGAGATGGAGATCGACGGGACGACCGTGAAGGTCTGCCACGAGGAGGTCGAGGCGAGCCTCGCCTTCATCAACTCCCTCTCCTCCGCCCAGCGGAAGACCGCCATCGCCTCCGACACCAAGTCGTCCGAGTCGATGAAGGCGGGCGCGTTCTCCGACAACGCGGTCCAGGCGTACGAGGGTCTGCGCTGCGACACCCTGAACGCCGCCCAGCGCACCAGGCTCCTCGCCATCGCCGGGGCGTTCGTGGACCGCGCCAAGGCGGACGCCGCGAAGGTCCGGATGGCCGAGATCACCCAGCACCTCGACGAAACGTACGTCACCTGGGCCGGCGGCATCGCCGACGACTCCGCCTTCTACGTCCGCGTCCAGAGCCCCGTGGTCTGGATCGAGGTCGACTGCCAGGGCCCCGGCCCCCTCGGCGGCGCCTACGACTCCACCCAGGGCACCCCGACCCAGCTGCACGTCCACTCCATCATCCGCACGCCCAACGGCAACGACTACGGCCGCGAGCTGCTCCGCCAGCACTACCTGACGTCTCCGCACCACAACTGAGCGGCCCCGGTGGCGGCTCACGGCCTGCCGTAGGCCGCCACCATCAGCGCCTGAGCCACCTCGTTCATCCCCTCGCCCTTGGCGTCGGTGGAGTTGACGCCGTAGACGAGGGTGCGGGAGCCGTCACGGGTGGCGGAGACGGCCGCGTTGCAGCCCCACCGGCCGCCGGTCTTGCCCCACACCTCGCGCCCGCCGAGCCTCTTCATCGACAGGCCGACGGAGTACGGGTCGCCGGTTCCAGCTCCGGCGCGCGGGGCACCACGAACGGCATCGTCATCGCCGCCTGGACCAGCAGCGCGACGCCGACGTCGGACACCGGCACGCCGGCCGGCAACAGCCTTCTCACCTGAGTCCCCCCCCCGGACCGGAACAGCGGGACCACACGCTAACCGACCCGGGGGGAGGTGCAGGAGGTCAGCGGCCGAAGACCTGGCGGCCGCTGCCGAGGTCGAGGAAGACCGTCTCGCCGGTGGAGTCGTCCAGGCCGTCGTTGTCGGTGACGGCGTAGACGCGGCCGTTGCCGGCGACGGTCAGGCCCTCCAGCTTCTCCTGGGTCCAGCCGTCGGTCGCCCGCAGGTCGGGCAGGACGTCGTGGGCGAGGGTCTTGGGGAGGACGGGGAGCGTGCCGGCGGGGGCGGCGGTCTTCGGGAGCGGGACGGTGTAGACCCGCTTGACCCGCGCCGCCGGGCCGTTCAGCTTGTCGCGCTCGATGACGGCGAGCTTGTCGCCGACGACCGTGATCTCGGAGAGGCCGATCCAGTCGCCGTCCGTGGCCGTGGTGGAGAGCCGGTAGCCGTACCAGCTCCAGGTGCCGGCCGTCACGTCGTAGCGGCCGAGGCGGACGACGCCTTCCGGGTCGCCCTTCGCCTGGCGCTGGAGGGCGGTCCAGAGAATCTCGTGGCCGCGCGCGTCGGTGGTGGCGGTGACGCCCTCGAAGCCCTGTGAGCCGAGGCCGGCGGCGACCTCCGCGGGGAGGGCGACGGTCTGGCGGGTGACGCCGTCGCGGTCCAGGCGGACGAGCTTGTTGCCGGCACCGGTCTCGCCCTCGACGGCCAGCCAGAAGCCGCCCCGCGGACGGGCGTACACGCCCTCGGCGTCGTAGCCGGTGGCCTCGCCGTCCGCGTCCTTGACGGTCAGCGCGCGCTCGATGACGGCGCCCTGCTTGCCGTGGGTGTCGACGGTGAGGATGCGGGTGTCGGCGTAGGCCGCGTCCGTGACCGCGTACACCTCGTCGTCGCGGCCCGGCACGGCCGACAGGCCGCTGAGCGCGCCCCAGCCGACGGGGGTGCCCGAGGAGGTGGCGGAGGAGAGGGTGGGGGCGGTGTTCGCGGCCGTGGCCTTGCCCAGGCGGAAGAGGGTGACCGTGGCGCGGACGCCCGCGTCGGCGTCGTCCTCCTCGCTGGAGACGGCGAACAGGCCGCGGGAGGGGATCGGCAGCAGGCCCTCGGGCCCGTTGGTCGTCTCCAGGACCTGCTTGAAGACCGGCTCGGTGGGCTTGCTGACGTCGTACACGGCGACGAAGTTGGAGCGCTCCGAGCCGACGAAGGCGTACCGGACACCGTCGTACGTGGCGACGGCGAGGCCCTCCGGCTCGGTGCCCTTGTTCTCCGAACGGCCCTCGTTCAGCAGGCCGTAGCGGGCGGCGAGGTGCTCGTAACTGTTGCCGGCGTCCCAGACGACCTTGCCGGTGCGGCTGTCGAAGACGGTCCAGCCGCGCGTACCGCCCTTCCAGTCGCCCTCGTTGGCGGTGGCGAGGTAGCGGTCGTCGATCCAGCCGACGGCGTCCGGCTCGCGGGGGACGTCGGTGATCGAGCCGGTCTGGTCGATGACGCCGTCCTCGACGGTGTCGATGCCGGTGACGGTCGCCGTGCCGGCGCTGAACGCCTTGGTGACGCGGCCGGTGGGGAGGTCGACGAGGACGATCCCGTTGTTCTCCTGGAGGGTGACCACGAGTTGGCCGCGGCTGTTGACGGAGACGTACTCGGGCTCGGGGTCGGTCGGCGCGGCGATGCCGGCGGCGGTGAGGGCGGGGAGGGCGGAGCCGTCGGCGTTGGTCAGCGCGACCTTGCGCAGGCCCCAGGCGGCGGGCTTCGCCCCCTTGAGGTCGACGATCCGCACGAATCCGGCGGGTGTCTGCGGCAGGTCGCCCTCCTCGCCGCCGGCCGGGGTGGCCTCCTCGTCGCGCTCGTTCTCGATGGCGATGGCGGCGTACCGCTTGTCCTTGCTGAGCGCGATCGAGTCGGGCTGCCCGCCCAGGTCGTGGGAGGCCACCCGCTTCCGGTCGCGCAGGGAGATGACGTCCAGGCGGCCGGAGGGCTCGGTGTAGCTCGCGCTGGTGTCGACGACGACCAGGACGTACTGGCCGACGACGGTGACGGAGGTCGGCTCGTCCTCCGCGTCGCCCAGCTCGGCGAGGGACAGGGTGCCCAGGCCCTTGGGGGCGGCGGGGTCGCTGATGTCGAGGAAGCCGATGCGCCCCGCGGCGGCGTCGGTGTAGACCTGCGTACGGCCGTCCTCGCTGACCGCGGATATCTCGGCGACGGTCTGGGCGGTGGCGTCCTCACCGGCGGGCCGGTTCTGGAAGACCGGGTAGGTGGCGGTGCGCGCGAAGGCGGACTGCTGCCGCGAGCCGTGATCCGCGCCCTTCCCCGTCCCCGCGTAGGCGGTACCCGCCAGGGTGCCCGCGGTCACGGCCAGCGTGGCGAGCGCGGCGCAGGTTCTCTTCGGCAGCATCGTTCCTCCGGTACGTCCAGATACGTCCACTGGGAAGCCGGATGGTGCCACCCCGGGACGGGTTCTGGCCGACGGTCCGGTGAACGGAAGGCGAAGATCACCTACGTAGCTCACTACAGTGCTGTAGAAATTGCCTGGTCGGAGCATGATCACGCGAGGCGGTAGCGCGTGCGGAGGAGGCAAGGCGGCAGGATGTCCGAGCAGTACGTTCCCCCGGCCGGTACGGCGGCCCGTACGGTCCTGGCCCGGCGGTGCGGTGCCGTCGTCGAGGCGCGGTGGTTCGCCGTCGCCGTCTTCGCCCTGATCCTCGCCAACGCGGCGCTGCTGGGCGTCGAGACGTACTCCGGGCTGGTGGCGGCGTGGCGGCCCTGGTTATGGCTGGCCGAGCACGTCTGCCTGGCCGCCTTCACCGCCGAGATCGCGCTGCGGCTCGCCGCGCACGCCGACCGCCCCCGGGACTTCCTCAAGGACCCGTGGAACCTCTTCGACCTCGCCGTCGTGCTGTGCGCGTTCCTGCCGGTCGTCCGCGAGAACACCACCGTCCTGCGGCTGCTGCGCCTGGCCCGCGTGCTGCGCACCGCCCGCTTCCTGCCGCAACTGCGCGTCGTGCTCGTCGCGGTGGCCCGCAGCCTGCCCGGCACGCTCAGCTTCCTGCTGGTCGGCGCGCTGCTGCTGTACGTCTACGCCATGGTGGGCTGGGTCTTCTTCGGCCGGCACGACCCCGGGCACTACGGCTCCATCGGCCGCGCCGTCCTCACCCTCTTCCTGCTGATGACCCTGGACGGCATCGGCGACGCGGTCCACGCGGGCCTGGACATCTCCCGCTGGAGCCTCCTCTACTACGGCTCCTACGTGCTGCTCGCCTCGTTCGTGCTGGTCAATGTCCTGATCGGGGTCGTCATCACGTCCCTGGAGGAGGCCCGGGAGATGGACGGGCGGGGGGCGGTGGCGCCGGAGCGGGCGGACGAGGAACGGCAACGGCTGCTGCTGCGCCGCGTGGAGGCGGCGCGGCGGGCGCTGGCGGAACTGGAGGAGGAGCTGGGGCGCGAGGGGCTCCCTCACTCGCCGGTGTCCGCCGCGCCCCCGGCCGGATCGGCGGGCGCTTCGGGGGTGCCGATCACGTAGGTTCCCTTCGCGGGGAGCGTGGCGACCAGCCCGCGCCTGCGCAGCTCGACGACGGCCCGCCGCACGGTGCCGATGCTGACGCCGTACAGCCCCGTCATGGCCCGCTCGCCCGGCAGCGCCGCCCCTTGCGGCAGCTTGCCGGACGCGATCTCGGCGGCGATGGCGTCTGCCAGCTTCACGTATGCGTAGCGCGGGAGCACGGTCATCCCTCCACGGTGCCGCACCGGTGCGCGCGTCGCGCCGGAACGCGGCAAGACGCGGCGGGACGGGCTATCGGCCGGCGTCGTCGTCTTCGTCCTGCGGCGGGTCGGCGGGGGATTCCTCCGCGCGCACGAAGGTTCCCTTGACGGGGACGGTGATGAGCAGGCCCCGGTCGCGCAGCTCGCGGATGGCGCGGCGGACGGTGTTGACGGCCACGCCGTACTGCTCGGCGAGGTCGCGCTCGGCGGGCAGCCGCGCGCCCACGGGCAGCCGCCCGGACCGGATCTGCTCGGCGATGTGGTGCACGACCTGCACGTACACGTAGACGTGACTCGCCGGGTCGGGGGTCCAGTCGTGTGCGTCAGCCATCGAGTGCCGCCGGGTTGGTGTGGGCGAAGGCCGCCGGATGGTCCAGCGTGACGGGGCGCTCGCGGTCCGGGCGCTCGGTCACGGACGCCCCGGCCCCGGCAAAGCGGGCGGGTGACGTCGCCGCCGGACCGTGCGCGTGGACGGGGGACGGCTCCCGGCCCGGCCGCTCGGCCCGGCGGATTCGGTCACCGTCGGCCGGCACGGTGGCGGTACGCACAGTCTGTTCCCTCGCCCGGTCGAGATCGGCGCTCTGACGGGGTAACGACGGTACCCGGCACGCCGTACCGGGTCCGTTCCGCGCACGGACCTCCTCAATGGCCGGACGGCCCCAGCACCCCGGCCACCAGTCGCCGGGCGTACGCGGCGTCCAGGCCGGTCGGGCGGAAGAGGATGCGGTACATCAGGGGGGCGACCACGCGGTCGACGACCGTCTCGACGTCGGGGACGGTCTCGCCGCGGGCGGTCGCGCGGGCGAGGACGACGTCGATCTGTTCGGCCGCGTACGCCGAGCACTGGCCGGCGTTGCTGCCGTCCGGGTCGCCGAGCAGGGCGTCGCGGACGTAGGCGCGGCCCGCGGGGGAGGCCATCTCGTCGAGGAACAGCTCCGCCCAGGCCGTGAGGTCGGCGGCGAGGTCGCCGAGTTCCTCCGGTTCCGTCTCGGGGCGCAGCCGCTCGACGGCCACGTCCGAGAGCAGTTCCCGCAGGTCGCCCCAGCGGCGGTAGACCGTCGACGGGGTGACGCCCGCGCGCCGGGCGATCAGCGGCACGGTGAGGGCGTCCCGGCCCACCTCGGCCTCCAGCTCCCGTACCGCCGCGTGGACGGACTCCTGGACCCGGGCGCTGCGTCCGCCCGGGCGGACCATCTGCCGGCGACTCATGACTCCACCTCTTGCTCGACCGCGTGGCGACCCGCCCATCGTACGGCGTTAACGCAAACGTCTGGCTTTAGTGAAGTCGTGGCGGGCCGGTCAGGCGGGAACCGTCTTCAGCAGCGCACGGGTCTCGGCGACCACCCGCGCGTTGAAGGCCGGGTCGTGCACCTGGGCGGAACCCCGCATCGGACGTCCCTTCTCGTCGTAGTAGACGCCGGTGGCGTCCGACTCGTCGGTGAGTATCCGGGTGATCACGCGAGCGGCGGTGCCCGGGTTGGTCCAGTACTTGATGAGCGGGGCCGGCGGCGAGAGCACGTACTTCGACAGCAGGCGCAGGAACAGGCCGGCGTCGCGGCCGAGGTTCGTGCCGGGGGCGAAGCCGGGTTCGACGGCGTTGAACCGCAGGCGGGGTGTTTCGCGGGCGAAGGCGAGCACCGTCGCCAGGTTGCCCTGCTTGGACGTGGCGTAGGCGTCTGCGCCGGGCAGTTTCGAGCCGCCGGGCTGCCACTCGCCACGGGTGCTCGCCTCGGCGGAGATGTACCGGGCGCCGCGGAAACCGGACAGGGTGGCCGGCTTGCGCTCCGGATCCTCCACTGCCGAGACGACGAACACCACCTGCGTGCCGTCTGCGAGGTGGGGCGCGAGCGTCTCGGTGAACACGAAGGGCCCGATGTGGTTGGTGGCGTAGACGATGTCCCAGCCGAGGGCGTTGGTGCCGGGGCGGTGGGGGAAGATGCCGGCGTTGTTGAGCACGCCGGCGATCGGGAGGCCGAGCTCCGTGATCTGCGCGGCGGCGCGTCGCACGCTCGTCAGGTCCGCGAGGTCGCAGACGACGGTCACGGCCTCGCCGCCTCCGCCTTCGATGCGTGCGCGCACGTCGTCGAGCTTGGCGGCGTCGCGCCCGACCAGCACGACGGTGCCGTGCCGGGCCAGTTCGAGGGCGGTGCGGCGGCCGAAGCCGGAGGTCGGGCCGGTGATGACGTAAGCCTTGTCGGGCATGGCACTCCTCAGGTGTCCAACTTAGGTGACTGACTGATCAGTCATTGGTGGATGTGCGTCGACAGGGAAGGGAAGGGGAGGGAAGGGGAGGGGAGGGGAGGAAGCGGAGCCGGGGCGGGTCAGCCGATCATGCGCCAGAGCGCTTCGAAACCGGACTTCTTGTGTTCGTCGGCGCGGTCCGGGTCGCCGAGGATGTAGTCGATGGTGGCCTCGGCCACGGCATTGCACAGCGCGAACACCAAGGTCGCCGGGGTGTCGCGCATCGGGCCGTTCGCCCGGCCGCGCTCCAGGATCTCCCCGATGCCCGTCATGGTCCGGCCCACGGACGCATGAGTGGACGCCGTGATCTCGTCGGAGACCTGGAGCTGTGCCAGCGCGCGGCGCTTGTGGGGATGGGTCGTCGCCCAGTCCATCCACCGTGACCACATGTGCAGCAGCTGGGTGCGCGCGTCGGCCGTGGGCAGGCCGCCGAGCGCGGCTGCCCCCATCTCCCCCTTCAGCTCCAGGTACAGCTGGTTGAGCAGATCCGCTTTCGTGTCGAAGTAGGTGAACAGCGACCCGTTCGAGACGCCGGCCTCCTTCGCGATCGCCGCCGTCGCCGCCCCCAGCCCCTGAGCGGCGATGATCCGGGTGGCGGCGGTCATGATCGCCGCGCGCTTGTCGTCGCTCCTGGGCCTGGGCATGCGTACAGGATGTAGGAGAGTGGTCAGTCAGTCAAGTGAAGGGTGCCGGGAGACGTCCACGCCGGCGCCGACCGCTCGTAGGCGTGCCCGGCCCGCAGCAGCACCGCCTCCTCGAAGGGGCGCCCCAGCAGCTGCATCCCGATGGGCAGTCCGTCCCCGTCGCGGCCGACCGGGACGGTCAGCGCGGGGACACCGGTGATGTTGGCGGGGGCGGACAGGCGTACGTAGGCGTCGGAGACGGTCTCGGCCGTGCCGTCCGGCCAGGTGACCGTCTCCCGGCCGGACGGCACGGCGGTGAGCGGGACCGTCGGGGCGGCGATCACGTCGACGTCCGTCAGCAACCGGGCCCACTCCCGGCGCATCAGCGTCCGGGCGCGCTGGGCGCGCAGATGGTCCCCGGCGGACATCAGCTCCCCGGCCTCCAGCAGCACCCGGACGTCGTCCGCGTACCGGTCGGGGACGTCGCGCAGGGTGCGTTCGTGGTAGGCGGTGGCCTCCGGCACCATCAGGCCCCACTGGACCGCCTGGACGTAGCGGGTCAGCGGGATCTCGACCTCGGTCAGCCGCGCGCCGAGGTCGCGGAGCCGGTCGACGGCGCCGCGGACGGCGGCCTCCACCTCCGGGTCGACGTGGTCGAAGTAGAAGTTCCGCGGCACGCCGACGCGCAGGCCCGTCAGGTCCGGGTCCGGCCCGGGGTGGTGGAGGGCCGGGGCGGGGACGGAGGCCGGGTCGCGGGGGTCGTGTCCGGTCAGGGCGGGCAGGACGAGGGCGGCGTCCTCGACGGTGCGGGTGATCGGGCCGACGTGGTCCAGCGACCAGGACAGCGAGGTCACGCCGTGGCGGGGGACGAGGCCGTACGTGGGTTTGAGGCCGACGACGCCGTTGAGGGCTGCGGGGACGCGGATCGAGCCGCCGGTGTCGGTGCCGAGCGCGAAGGTCGCCGTACCGGAGGCCACGGCGACCGCCGAGCCGCCGCTCGAACCGCCGGCCACCCGGTCCCGGTCCCGGGCGTTGCGGGTCTGCGGGGTGGTCAGCCCGTAGGCGAACTCGTGCGTGTGGGTCTTGCCGACCAGGACCGCGCCGGCCTCGGCCAGCCGCGCGGCGACCGTGCTGTCGGCGTCGGCGCGGTGGCCGTCCCGGACCCGGGAACTCGCGGACGTCGCCGTCCCCGCCACGTCGATCAGGTCCTTCAGCCCCATGGGGATGCCGTGCAGCGGGCCGCGCAGGCGTCCGGCGGCGGCCTCCGCCTCGGCCGCGAGCGCCGCGCGGCGGGCGCGGTCGGCGGTGACGGTGACGTAGGCGCCGAGGTCCCGGTCCACCTCCTCGACGCGGTCGAGTACCGACTCCAGCAACTCCACGGGCGACAGCCGCCGTTCCCGGATCGCGTCCGCGGCGGCGGCGAGGGTCAGCTCAGCGGGCGTCATGGCTCGGCTCCTCGGCGCGGTAGGCGGCGGCGGGCGGGGTGTCGCCGAGGTCCAGCTCGCGCAGGACCGAGACGACGGCGTGGATGTGCCGGGCGGCCTGGCGGGCCGCCGGGGAGGGGGCGGGGTCGTCGGGGGACATGGCTGTGGCTCTCCCGGGGGATCGGCGCTAAGGCTAAGTATTTGCGTTAGGTGACCGTAGGGCCTAGCCTGCCTAAAAGCAAACGATTAGCTTTTGAAGGGAAGTCCTCCCATGCGCGCCCCCACGTGGACCGTCGGCGACCTCACCGTCCACCGCGTCGACGAGACCCCGCTGCCGCCCGCGACCGGCGCCTGGCTGCTGCCCGGAGCCACCGCCGGCCTCGTCCGCGAACAGGACTGGCTGCACCCGGACTTCGCCGACGAGGCGGGCGTCCTGCGCCTGGGCAGCCACAGCTTCGCCTTCGAGACACCGGACGGCCGGCGCGTCCTGGTCGACACCGGCATCGGCAACGGCAAGACCCGCGCCAACCCCGCCTGGCACGGCCTGCGCACCGGCTACCTCGACCGGCTCACCGCCGCCGGCTTCGCCCCGGACACCGTCGACCTGGTCGTCCTGACCCACCTGCACACCGACCACGTCGGCTGGAACACCCGTGAGGTGAACGGCGCGTGGGTCCCCACCTTCCGCAACGCCCGTTACGTCACCGCACGCGCCGAGCGCGACTTCTGGGCGGGGCACGCCCTGGACGGACCCCGGCGGCAGATGTTCGCCGACTCCGTGCTCCCCGTGGAGGAGGCGGGCCTGCTCGACCTCGTCGACGTCCCGCCGGACGGCACCGACCTCGCCCCCGGCCTGCGCCTGCTGCCGACGCCGGGCCACACGCCCGGCCATGTCGCCGTCCGGCTCACCAGCGGCGGCGCCACCGCGCTCATCACCGGCGACTGCGTCCACCACCCGGTGCAGTTCGCCCACCCGGCCCTCGGCGCCTGCGTCGACATCGACCCGGCCCGCTCGGAGGCCACCCGCCGCGCCCTGCTCGCCTCCCTCGTCGGCACGGACACCCTCCTCCTGGGCACCCACTTCCCCCCGCCGACGGCGGGCCGGGTGGTGGCGGAGGGGGAGGGGTACCGGTTGGTGCCGGTGGCGGGGAACTGACGCCTGCGGGCGGCCCCGAACCCTCGGCCCTCGGCCCTCGGCTGTCGGGCTGCCGTCGGGCTGCCTTCGGACTGCCGGTCTACTCGGCGTCGCGGTCCGTGGCCTCGGGACCGGACGGCGCCGCGGCCCCCGTCCCGGCCGCCTCGCCCTTCCCGCCCGCCTCGATGGCGGCCCGGCCCCGCCGCCGCAGCGCGTCGCGCTCGGCGTCCGGGATCGTCATCGACTCGGCGAGTACGGCGGCGAGCGCGTCCACCTGGGCGGTGTCGGTGTCCGTGTCGGCGCGGAAGAGCCACCGGATGCTCTCGTCCCGGGTGACGAGGTCGATCGCCAGGCGCGCGCTCCTGTCCTGCGCGGTCGCCGCCCGGACGTAGCGCACCTGGTCGACCGGGATGTCCTGGCGGATCTCGCCCTGTTCCAGGAAGGCGTTCGTCCGGGCCGTGAGGACGCGCCGGTCCGTGACCGCGACCAGTGTCTTCGCCGTGGTCCTGTCCCGCGCCGCCGCCAGCTTGTCCTTGGCCCCGCCGAGGATCGCCGAGAGCGGGCCGACGGCGTCGAGCTGGTCGGCGAAGCCGAGGACGCGCAGGGTCTCACCGTCTTCGAGGAACCAGCGCAGGATGCGCAGGTAGGGCCCGAGGTCCGGCGATCCCGGTGCGCAGACGACGTCCGGGGCCTCCAGCGGAGGGGCCGGCGGGCGGAGGGCGTCGGCGAGGGGCCGGATCGCCTCCAGGAGGCGGGCGGAGGTCTGGCGGGCCGCCTTCGCGTCCTTGCGCTTCCCCGGCAGGGACTGCGACAGGCCGTCGCGGCCGGGCAGTTCGGCGACGATGCTCAGCTCGCGCGTCAGCGAGGCGACGAGGCCCGCCGTCTCGGTGAGGGCGGAGTCCAGCTCCGCACGGGTGTCCCGCGCGACGACCTCGACGAAGCGCGCCTCGTCGGCGTCGTCCCGTCCGACGGCCCTCGCCCGGCCGGCGCGCAGCGCCTGGTACCCGGCCCACGCCTTGAGCGAGGAGAGGAGGGCGTAGGTGTCGAAGACGATCGCCTCGGCGTTGGTCTGGAGGTACTCCCGGTTGCGCCGCGTGTCGCTCTGGCCGCTCTGGCCGATCTGTCCGACGTGGCCGCGGACGTTGCGCCGGTACAGCTCGCGCTGCTTGTCCAGCGCCGCCTGGGCGCCCGCGACGCTGTCCCAGAGGGAGGCGGGGACCGTCTCGACCTTCCGGGCCTGGTCGACGGCGCGGTCGACGGTGGTGACGAGTCCCGTCAGTTCGGACCACTGCTCGTTGCGGATGGCCGTGAGGACCTGGCTGGTCAGCGCGATGTTGGTCCTGACCAGACCCGTGACCTCGCTGAGCTGCATCTGGAGGCCCACCATGGCCAGCGCCGGCCCGAGCGCGGCCGCGGTCTGCGCGGCGCTCAGCGCGGTCACGGGGATGAAGCGGGCCTGGGCGACGATGCGGCCCGGGAACATCAGCGTCCCCAGGTTCGCACCGTCCTTGACGGCGAGCGTCGCGCCGGTCTTCAGCAGGGCCTGCGTCGCGTCGCTGAGCCGGTAGAGCCCCTGCGCGCCGGCGAACGCGTTGCCGAGGTTGCCGGCCACGGTCGCCGTGTTCCCGATCGAGGCGAGGACGGTCGACAGCCGCTCGCGGTCGACGGCCGGCACGATCCCGAAGTCGACCAGTTCCGGCTTGAGTTCCGCCGGTACCTCGCCGAAGACGACGGCGACTCCCGGGAGCACCTCCGCCAGGACCGTCGATGCCGTCGTCGAGTCAGAAGTGTCCCGCATGCGATGTCCTCCCCCAGAGGCGTACGACGGCCGGACGTCGTCGCCGATCACCGCCGAAGTCTACGGCCCGACAGCCCGGGTTCCAGCCGGAGTTCAGTGGAGACCGGCCGCCGGATCGGCTCACTGCGGACGCGACCGCACGAACCCGTGGCTGCGCTCCACCTTCGCCACGTGCAGCGTGTACCGCTCGTACCACTCGGCCCGCCCGCGCCGCTGTGCCGCACGGTGCTCGGCGTCGGTCCGCCACGCGGTGAGGGCGTCGGCGTCGCGGAAGTAGCCGACGGTGATGCCCAGCCCGCCGGGGGTCTGCGCGTGGTCCATCCCCAGGTACCCGGGGATGTCCTTCACCAGCTCCTGCATGCGGGCGTCGGTCTCGCGGTAGCCGTCCTGCTCCTGGGTGCGCACCGTGGTGAACACGGCGACGTAGTAAGGGGGTTCGTAGGCTTCGACGGGCGTGACGGGAGTTGCCGGGTGATCGCTCATGGCGTCACCGTAGAGCGCGGGCGTACGGGGGGGCAGGCCCTTTCCCGGCTGTTCCCTCACCCCTCCACCACCACCCTCTCCTCCGTGACCATCACCGCCACCGAGGCCAGGTCGATGAAGTTCGCCTCGTCCGGGTGGACCCGTTCCCTGTAGTTCGCGGACGCGAAGAAGGCGTCGTGGTCCGCCCAGTTCTCGAACCAGATCTCGGTGAGGCCGTCATAGGCGGGGGCGGGGTAGTTCCCGGCGGGGGCGGGCACCGGGTGGGACACGGTGTACTTCCGCACATACCGCCGCGCCTCCGGAATGGAGGTGAACAGCGGCGCGTGGCGGGCCCGGTGGTGCTCGACGAACGACTCGAAGGACATGCCCTCGGCGCGGTTGATCAGGAATGCGAACTTGATCACGATTGCCCCTCTTCTCGGCGGTCGGGGTTAACCTAAACGCTCACATCGATGTGAGGGGCAAGTGGCAGTGAGAGCGAGGAACCGGTATGCGGATCGGTGAGCTGTCCGCCCGGACCGGGGTCAGCCGTCGGTCGCTGCGCTACTACGAGGAGCAGGGGCTGCTGGTCAGTTCGCGGTCCCCCAGCGGCCAGCGGTACTACGACGAGGGCCATGTCGAGCGGGTCGCGCTGATCCAGGCGTTCCTGGGCGCCGGCCTGTCCAGCGGCACCATCGCCACCATGGTTCCCTGCATGGCCGAGCCCAGCGCCTCCCGGGCCGAGCGGGCGCTGGAGGTCATGGGCCGCGAACGGGACCGGCTGTCGTCCGCCATCGAGTCGCTCACCGCCGCCCGGACCGCGCTCGACCGGCTCATCGACGAGAACCGCCGGTACCTCGCCGCCGCGCCGCCCAGCGCAGCACCGGCGCCTCGATGACGTAGTAGGAGAGCAGGGCCAGTACGCCGGTGAGCAGGACCGTGGCCGCCAGGCGGCCCTCCGTCATGCCGAGGGAGGCCAGGAAGCGGACGACCGGGTAGTGCCAGAGGTAGAGGCCGTAGCTGAGGTTGCGGCCGGTCCAGGACAGCGGGGCCAGGGACAGCAGGCGGGCGAGGCGGCCGTCGCGGCGCAGTTCCAGGTCGGTGACGAGGGTGGCGGAGACGGCCGCCACGGCGAGGAGGCCGGCGGTGTACCAGGCGGCCGTCCAGGCGCCGGCGTCCTGGGTGACCGGCATCCGCCAGGCCGCCAGGAGGAGCAGCCCGAGGGCGGGCCAGGCCAGCCGGGCCGCCCAGGCGCGCAGCCGCGCCAGGCGGGGGTCGTCGGCGCGCAGCCGGGCCAGGAGTACGGCGACCAGGGCACCGGCCAGGAGCTGGTCGGCGCGGGTGTCGGTGCCGTTGTAGACGCGGTGCGCGGCGTCGGGGGCCCACAGGGCGCACCGCCACAGGACCGGCAGCGCGCACAGGGCGACCGCGCACAGCAGGACGGTGCGGGGGCGGAGCCGGTGCAGCAGGGCGAGCAGGAGCAGGGGCCACAGGAGGTAGAACTGCTCCTCCACGCCGAGCGACCAGGTGTGGGCGAGGGGCGCGGTGAGGTCGGAGTAGGGGCCGGCTTCACCGGCGCGTACGAGGTTGACGACGAACGCCGCGGCCAGGCCGGCCGCCTGCCACGCGCCGTCGAAGGCCCACAGCGAGGTGGCCGCGCCCAGGACGGCGCAGACCGCGCACACCGCCCACAGCGCGGGGACCAGGCGGGCCCAGCGGCGGCGGTAGAAGGCGAGCAGGGCGATCCGGCCGCTGCGGACGTACTCGGCGAGCAGCAGCCGGGTGATGACGAAGCCGCTGATGGTGAAGAACAGGTCGACGGCGACCGAGCCGCCGGGCATGAGGCCCGGCTCGACGTGGTACACGAGGACCAGTGCGACGGCGAGGGTGCGCAGTCCGTCCAGTCCGTCGATCCGGCCCGGCCGCGCGAGCGCCGACGGGAAGCCCCGGTGGCCCCGGGCCTCGTGGGGCCGGGCCGCAGGGGCGGCGGGTCTGCCGGAGGCGTCACCCGTGCCGGGGTCGATCGTGCGCGAGGTCGTCGAGTCCGGTGTCTCGGCCATGGACGGAGACGTCTCCCCTCTGCCGGCTTCACGAGCGGTGACCGGGGGCGCCTGCCCGGAAAGCGCGGTCGTATGCCTTCCGGGCGGCCGGGCGAGTGGGCTGGAGGGGCGCGTCAGACGTTCACGCCGAAGTCGGCGGCGATGCCCGCCAGGCCCGAGGCGTACCCCTGGCCGACGGCGCGGAACTTCCACTCCCTCGCCTCCCAGCTGAAGGGCATCCCCGGCGACCGGCTGACCTTCCTCACCGTCCCCAACTACCCCCGCGAGGCCGACGTCGCCACCGACAAGGCGAACGTGGTCTGGCAGTACCCGCAGGCCGCCGACCTGTTCACCGCCCTGGCCGAGGACGAGGAGGCCGACAAGGAGCGGCTGACGGCGGACGCGAAGGACCCGGTGTCGCCCTCGACCAGGTCCGCCACGCGGGCGCCGGACGGCACCGTGTCGTCCTCGCGGAGCACGCCGATCACCTCGCCGAGGCGCTCCACCGCGGCGGCGGCCCGGGCCCGGATGCCGGCGGCGGCCTCCCGGTGCTCGTCGGGCAGGCCGGGCGCCGGCTTCATCGCGCCCGCCGACAGGGCGATGAGACTGAGGTCGTGGCCGAGCAGGTCGTGCATGTCCTGGGCGATCCGGGCGCGTTCGCGCAGCCGGGCCTGGTCGGCGATCAGCCGCTGCTCCCGTTCCAGGTGCTCGGCCCGCTCCCAGCCGGCCCGCACCAGCGCGCGGTACTGGCGCCGGAACCGGCCCGCGCACCACGGCAGTACGCCCGCCCCGGCCAGTACGGCCACGAACCGGTCGCCGTGCGCGATCCACGACGGGACGGCACCCACCGCCGCCACGGCCGCGGCCACCGCGCCCGCCAGCACCCCGGCCGCCGCACGGGCGGTGCCCGCACGCGCGCCGCCCACGCCCGACAGCACCGCCGTCGCCACCGCCCACCACGGGCTCGCCCCGCTGAGCGGCACGGTGGCCGCCGCCACGACGAGCAGCGGTACCTCCGATCGGATCACTTCTCTCACGGGAGGTGACCCTAGGCAGCCGGGCCGCCGCTGAACACTGCCGAAAGTAACGGCCGGCCGGCCGCGTTCAGGTCACCAGCCCGTGCCGGTAGGCGTACACGACGGCCTGGACGCGGTCGCGCAGGCCCAGCTTGGTGAGGATGCGGGAGACGAACGTCTTGACGGTCTCCCGGCTGATCAGCAGCGCCGCGGCGATCTCGGTGTTGGACAGGCCGTCCGCGATCAGGCGCAGCACCTCCAGCTCGCGGGGCGTCAGCGGGACGTCCGGGTCCGCGCTCTCCTCGGCGGGGCGGATGCGGGTGGCGTACCGGCCCACCAGCCGCCGGGTCACCTCGGGGTCCAGCAGGGCCGCGCCCGTGGCGACGGTGCGGATGCCGTGCAGGAGCCGGTCGGGCGGCGCGTCCTTCAGCAGGAAGCCGCTGGCGCCGGCGCGCAGCGCCTCGTAGACGTACTCGTCGAGGTTGAACGTCGTCACCACCAGGACCTTGACGGGGTGCTCCACCCCGGCCCCGGCCAGCAGCCGGGTGGCCGCGATGCCGTCGAGCCCCGGCATGCGGATGTCCATCACCACGACGTCCGGGCGCAGCCGGCCGGCGAGGTCGACGGCGGCCTGTCCGTCGGCGCACTCGCCGGCCACCGAGAGGTCGGGCTGGGCGTCGATGATGGTGACCAGGCCGGTGCGGATCAGTACCTGGTCGTCACAGACCAGGACCCGCGTCGGGGCCGCCGGCCCCTTGGTGGCGGGGGTGCTCACGACGGGCTCCCGGTGGGGATGCGGGCCCGTACCGTGAAGCCGCCGCCCGGCCGGCCGCCCGCGCTGAACTCGCCGCCCAGCACGTCGACCCGCTCCCGCAGACCGGCCAGGCCGCGTCCGCTGCCGCCGGGGGACGCCGACCGGTCGCCCGCCCCCTCCGTGCTGACCTCCACGGTGATCTCCTTCTCGCCGTGGCGCACCGCGACCGAGGTGCGGATGCCGTGGGCGTACTTGAGTGCGTTCGTCAGGGCTTCCTGCACCACCCGGTAGGCCACCAGGTGGGCGCTGCCGGTCGACTCCGGCGCGGTGCCCTCCTCGGTGAACTCCACCGGCTGGCCCGCCCGGCGGGTCTGTTCCACCAGCGAGCCGAGGGTACCGACGTGCGGGGTCCGGTCCTCGGGCGACCGGGTGCCGTGGTCGGGGTTGAGCAGGTCGAGCAGGTGCCGCAGGTCGCTGATGGCCTGCCGGCCGGTGTCCGAGACGGCGGTCAGGGTCTGTTCGAGCCGGTCGGGCGCGGCGGTCAGATAGCGGGCCGCCTCGGCCTGCACGACCATCGCCGTCACATGGTGGGTCACCACGTCGTGCAGTTCGCGGGCGATCCGGGTGCGCTCGGCGGTACGGGTCTCCTCGGCGACCCGCAGCCGGCGTTCCGCCTCCGCGTGCCGGGCGGAGCGCAGCCACGACCCCATGCCCCACACCAGGGCCGTCACCACGTAGAACATGGCGTACTCGCTCACCGCGTCGACCGACCCGAGGCGGGCGAGGGCGACGGCCAGCGGTACGTACGCCACGGTGAAGGCCAGTGCGGTGATCCGCCGGTGCCGTTCCACCCGGGAACCGGCGCCCAGCAGCGCGAAGGCGAACGCGGTGCCCGCCACGGAGTGGTAGCCGCGCAGCTGGTCGAGGGCGAAGCCCGCCGACGCCAGGGCCAGACAGGCCGTCGGCCAGCGCCGGCACACCGTCAGCGGGAGGCACTGCAGGGCGACCGCCAGCACCGCCAGCGCGTCGAAGGGCCGGTCCGCCACCCCGCCGATCTGCGTGCCGTGGTGGTGCAGGGAAGGCACGAACGAGGTGACCAGGAGCAGGGGGCCCAACACCACGTACCAGGCGGTGACATCGACACCGCGCCACCGCCCGGCCGCGTGTCGCAGCCGGGCCGGTACGGCGTTCAGCAGTGCGCTCACCGGGCGAGCGTAGCGGTCGCGGCCTTGCGGTCGGCACGCCGCATGGGGACCAGGTGGCCCCGGCGGTGGGCCAGCGCCATGAAGACGATGGTGACCATGATGCCGAACACCACCGAGTACACGCTGCCCTCGGGGCCGAAGTCGCCGCCGGTGAGCAGGGCCGGGCCGGAGGTGGCGGAGTCGAGCAGGCCCTGCGGGGTGTCGTTGCCGGAGACCTCGGTGCTGAAGACGCCGGACGCGACGAAGTTCCAGCCGAAGTGCAGGCCGATGGGGACCCACAGCCGGCGGGTGGCGATGTAGGCGGCGGTGAGCATGCCGCCGGCCTCGATGGCGATGGCGACGGCGCCCCACACGCTGGCGTTCGGGTTGAGCAGGTGGGAGGCGCCGAACAGCACGCCGGTGAGGATCAGCGCGAGCCAGGTGCCGGTGAGCTTCTCGACGTAGCGGAACAGCACGCCGCGGTACAGCAGTTCCTCCGTCACGGCGGCCCCCGCCATGAAGCCGAGCAGGCCGACCGCGCCGGTCGGCGACCCCAGGCCGTCGACCTCGTAGTACCCGGCGGTGTAGAGGTTGGCGATGACGGCGCCGAAGACCGCGGCGCCGATCAGCAGGCCCCGCCCGAACGCGGGCGCGGCACCGTCCAGGGACACTTCGGTGGAGGGGCGGTGCTCGGTGCGCCGTACCACCCACCCGTAGACGTACAGCCCGAGGGCGACGGTCACCGCGCCGGCGACCAGTTGGAGCCACGGGTTGTCCTCCACGGCCATCAGGGCCTGGCCCCCGACCATCGAGACGACCACCACGGTCAGCAGCTGCCAGACGAACTTCATGAGGATTCCTTCGGGTGTGTGGGGGGACGGTCAGCGCTGGTCGGCGGCGGCCTGGGTGGCGACGTCGCGGACGGCCTCGACGGCGAGGTCGGGGCGGTCGGTGTAGATGTAGTGGCCGCTCCCGGCGGCGGTGGTCAGCTTGCTGCGGGAGGAGAGCGCGAGCCACTGCTGCTGGCCCGCGGACCACATCCCCTCCAGCGCGGGCCCGTACTCGGGGACCTCGGCGAACTGCGTCTCGTGCTGGATGACCGCTACGGGGATGTCCCCGGCGGAGCGGACCTTCGCGTCCTCGATGACGAACCGCTCCGGGTTCTGGCCCTGGTTGGCCGCGAGGGTCTGGTCCCGCAGCTCGGCGGCCGGGCCGGTGGCCGAGTCGGGGACGGCCTTCGCGAGGCCCGCGTCGAGGGCCGGGATCGTGGCGTCCATCAGGACCAGCCCCTTGACCCGGTCCTGGTGGTCGGGGGCGTACCGGGCGGCGATCAGTCCGCCCAGCGAGTGACCGGCCAGGACGACCGGCCCGTCACCGGCGACGTGGTTCAGCACGGCGGTCAGGACCTTCCCGCTGTCGGCCTGGCGCTGGGTGGCGGCCGGCTGGTCGCTGGCGCCCTCGCCGAGGCGGTCGTAGGAGCAGACCCGGTCCCGCTCGCCGAGCGTCTTCCGCAGGTCCGCCATCTTGTCCAGCCCGTCGCCCGCCCCGGCCAGGAGCACGATCACCGGCCGGCCGTCGGCCGGGGCGCCGGCGCAGGAGAGGTTCACGGAACGGCCCTCGGCCTTGATCTTCTTGGTCCCGGTGAACGTGGCGCCGATGACGGCGTCGGCGTCGTCGAGGGCGTCGTCCACGGCCGCGTCGACGCTCTCCTCGATGGCCTTCCCGTCCACCGTGGGCGTCTCCTCGCAGGCGACGAGCCCGGTGCCGGCCACGGCACAGCACAGCGCGGCCATCGCGGTTGCCTTGATCGTGCGCAGCATGAGGAACTCCAAGAAGGACCGAGGGAGGAGGGGGGAAGCGGCCTCTCCGGTCTCCGGCGGCCACACCTGAAATCTAGGGAAACGGCGGCCCGGGATCGTCACCCCGTGGGGCGGACTTGCGTGTGGCTCACGTGGGGGACAGCAGGGGGGAGCCGGGCACGGCGAAGGGGCCCGAGCCGTCGACTCGGGCCCCTTCGGGGGGATTTGGCGGGTTCCTCAGCTGGTCCCGGCGGCGTACGCGGCCAGTCCGTCCGCCATCCGCCCCATGAAGCGGGTCAGGTACCACCGCCAGAACCGGCCCGTCCCGCGCGGCTTCGGCACGAAGACGGCCGACCAGGTGATGTCGGTGCCGCCGTCCGGGGCGGGGGCGAGGCCGACGGTGCCCCGGTAGGAGTGGAAGGGGCCGCCCAGGTTGTCGTAGACGAGGCGGCGGTCGGGGACCAGGTCGATGACGCGTTCGCGGGAGACCGTCCGGCCGGTGCGGAAGACGCGGACGTCGCCCGCCTGTTGCGGCGCCGCCGGGTCACCGCCGCCCTCGATCCCGGCGGCGTCGATCGGTGACCAGACCGGCCAGGTCGAGGCGCGGACCAGTGCCGCGTACACGGCGCCGGGGGCCGCCGGGGAGTGCGCGGTGACGGAGTAGGAGTACGAGCGGGAGGGAGAGCGCGGCATACGGTCACGCTAGTGCGGTGCCGGGCGCCCGGACATGCTCCCGATTGCGCTCTCGCCGGTCAGATCCTGCGGTACGCGGTCACATTCTGCGGTACGCGGAGGGGCGGACGCCGACGTGCTTGAGGAACGCCGCGGACAGGCTGCCGGCGCCGGAGAAGCCGCAGCGGGCGGCGATCCGGTCGAGGGGCTCACCGGTGCCGGTGAGCAGGCGCCGCGCCTCGGCGATCCGCAGCCGGGCCAGGTACCGGTGCGGGGTCTCGCCGGTCGCCTCCCGGAAGACGCGGATGAAATGGTACGTACTCAGCCGCGCCTCGGCGGCGAGATCGGCGACGGTCAGCGGGTCGGCCAGCCGCTCCCGCATCAGCGCCACGGCGGCCCGCACGGCGGCGTGCTCGGGGCCGGGCAGGGGCCGGGCGCGGCCCCGGGTCAGCAGGTGCGTCAGGAGGAAGGCGGCGGCCGACTCGGCGTACAGGTCGCTCCCGTCCGGGGACGCGGCGAGCGCCCGCACGACCTGCTCGACCAGCGGGTCGCCGGTGCCGACGGCGGCGGCGAGCGCCTCGAAGTCCGGTGCCGGGCCGCCCAGTTCGGCGGCGGTGCGCTCCACGGCGGCCCGGGGCAGATGCACCTGGACGCTGCGCAGCGGGGCGGCGGCGCGGTAGCCGCGCAGGGTCGGCCGGCCGGGCGGTATCAGCTCCAGCCGCCCGGGGACCCAGCGGCGCCGCGTCGTGCGGCCCCCGTCGCGCGTCCGCATCACCGCGTCCCCGCCCGTGCACAGGACGAGGTGCAGGTCGCGGGTGCCGGGCAGCGGCAGGGCCTCCGCCTCCGGCGCGTGGACGAAGCCCTGCACCAGCACCGAGCGCCAGCCCGCCTCCTCCCAGCTGCAGAAGGTCCGCCGCACGAACCGGTCCGCGTCGATCCCCGCGTACGGCGCCAGGTCGAAGTCGGGGGAGTCGAACACGGTCTTCAGCCTAATCGGCGGTCCCTCGGGCACTGATCTGTGACGTGCGTCACGGTGCAAGGTGCCTGCAAGGAAAGTGCCGTGGGCGCCGGGAATCCGCTCGTCGACCGCCTGTGTGGCGACGAGCGATGGGGGATCGCATGTCCTTGGCACGACCCCTGCGTCGACCGGATCACGGCCGTCCGCCGGCCGGACGAGCGTGCCGGCACGCGCCCAGCCGGCTCGACATCCCGCGCCGCCCGGAAGCAGCGTGCTCCGAGATCAGGGCCCTCGCCGACGCGCGCCCTGACCGTGCCCGTCCTCGCGTTCGGCGCGGGCGGAGGTCCCTTCAC
Source organism: Streptomyces sp. ISL-12 (assembly GCF_018614415.1). Classification (GTDB taxonomy): domain Bacteria; phylum Actinomycetota; class Actinomycetes; order Streptomycetales; family Streptomycetaceae; genus Streptomyces. Next base: position 42,076 of record NZ_JAGGOO010000061.1, on the reverse strand, counting down.
GGCCGCCACCCTGTCCCGGGCCGCGGCGACCGAGGTGGCGTCGGTGTCGCTCGACGGTGTGGGGCACTACGCCGCGCTGGAGGCCCCCGCGGAACTGGCGAAGGCCATGCTCGGATTCATCGGGGGCGTCGACGCCGGCCTCAGGGGCCGGGCGGGTACCCCGGGGGCGCAGCCGCGGACGACGCAGCCGTGGGAGTCGTAAGGGAAGCGTCAAAGGTGTTCGCGCCGCCGTAAGGGAGCCATCAACGACGGTACGAATCCGGTCACAGAGGGGCTTTCCTCGACGTGGCAGATTCTTCTCCGCACCTCATTAGGAGCTCGCGATGGCCGACGTGGCCTTCGTCGTCACCACGATCGCGGTGTTCGCGCTCGTGGCTCTCGTCGCCAAGGGGGTGACGAAGCTGTGACCGTCGAGAACGTCGTCGGCCTCATCGTGGCCGTCTCCCTGCTCGGTTACCTCGTCATCGCCCTGATCCACCCGGAGAGGTTCTGAGAGCGCCCCATGAGCCCCGTCCTCGCCGGCGTGCTCCAGTCGCTCGCGCTCGTCGCCGCGCTGGCGCTCGCCTACATACCCCTCGGCAATCACATGGCCAGGGTCTACTCGTCCCCCAGGCATCTGCGGGTCGAGAAGTGGATCTACCAGGGCATCGGTGCCGACCCGGACACGCGGATGCGCTGGCCCGCGTATCTGCGCGGTGTCCTCGCCTTCTCCCTGGCCGGTGTCCTCTTCCTCTACCTGCTCCAGCGGCTCCAGGGCGTGCTGCCCGGCTCGCTGGGGTTCGCCTCCGTCGACCCGGACCAGGCGTTCAACACCGCCGTCTCCTTCGTGACCAACACCAACTGGCAGTCGTACTACGGCGAACAGACCATGGGCCACGTCGTGCAGACCGCCGGTCTGGCCGTGCAGAACTTCGTCTCGGCCGCCGTCGGCATGGCCGTCGCCGTCGCCCTCGTACGCGGGTTCGCCCGGTCCCGCACCGGTGAGCTGGGCAACTTCTGGGCCGACCTGGTGCGCGGGGTGGTCCGCGTCCTGGTGCCGATCGCGGCCGTGGCCGCGGTGGTGCTGGCGGCGTGCGGCGTCGTCCAGAACTTCTCCGGCATCCACGAGGTCGGTCAGTTCACGGGCGGCACGCAGCAGTGGAACGGCGGCGCGGTCGCCTCGCAGGAGGCCATCAAGGAGCTGGGCACCAACGGCGGCGGCTACTTCAACGCCAACAGCGCCCACCCCTACGAGAACCCCACCCCCTTCACCAACCTCTTCGAGATCTTCCTGATCCTGCTGATCCCGGTCGCCCTGACCCGGACCTTCGGCGTCATGGCCGGCTCGGTGCGGCAGGGGTACGCGATCCTCGCGGCCATGGGCACCATCTGGGCCGGCTTCGTCGCCCTGATGATGTGGACCGAGTCCGCCCACCACGGCCCGGCGCTGGAGCTCGCGGGCGGGGCGATGGAGGGCAAGGAGCTGCGCTTCGGCATCGGCGGCTCGTCGCTGTTCGCGGTGTCCACCACCCTGACCTCCACCGGCGCCGTGGACTCCTTTCACTCGTCGTTCACCGGCCTCGGCGGCGGCATCGCCCTGCTCGGCATGATGCTGGGCGAGATCGCCCCCGGCGGGGTCGGCTCCGGGCTCTACGGCATGCTGGTCATGGCGGTCATCGCGGTGTTCATCGCGGGGCTCATGGTCGGGCGCACGCCGGAGTACCTGGGCCGCAAGATCGGCACCCGGGAGATCAAGTACGCCGCCTGCTACCTCCTCGTCACCCCCGCGCTGGTCCTGGTCGGCACCGCGCTGGCGGTCGCCCTGCCCACCCCGGGCGACTCGATGACCAACAGCGGGGCGCACGGCTTCTCCGAGATCCTGTACGCCTACACCTCCGCGTCCAACAACAACGGCTCGGCCTTCGCCGGCCTGAACGCCGACACCCAGTGGTTCAACACGACCCTGGGCCTCGCCATGCTGCTGGGCCGCTTCCTGCCGATGGTGTTCGTCCTGGCGCTCGCCGGCTCGCTGGCCGCCCAGCGGCCGGTGCCGGCCACCGCGGGCACCCTGCGCACCGAGAAGCCCCTGTTCACGGGGTTGCTGGTGGGCGCCGTTCTGATCATCACCGGTCTGACCTACTTCCCGGCGCTGGCGCTGGGCCCGCTCGCCGAGGGGCTGGCGGCATGACCACCGACACGCAGGAGCACGAGGACTCGATGTCCACAGCCACTCCGGCCCGGGCGCCGCACCGCGACGCACCCGGCGGCCGTACGTCCGAAGGGGGCGGCCGTGCGGGCGCGGGCCTCTTCGATCCCAGGCAACTGGTCACCTCGCTGCCGGACGCCTTCCGCAAGCTCGACCCGCGGGTGATGGTGAAGTCGCCCGTGATGTTCGTGGTGCTGGTGGGGTCCGTGCTGACCACGGTGTTCTCCTTCACCGACCCCGGCGACTGGTTCGGCTGGACGATCAGCGCCTGGCTCTGGCTGACCGTGCTCTTCGCCAACCTGGCGGAGGCGGTCGCCGAGGGCCGCGGCAAGGCGCAGGCCGACACCCTGCGCCGGGCCAAGACCGACACGGTGGCCCGGCGGGTCGACGGCAGCACGGTCCCCGGCACCGACCTCACCGTCGGCGACCTGGTCGTCTGCGAGGCCGGGGACGTCATACCCGGGGACGGCGACGTCGTCGAGGGCGTCGCGTCCGTCGACGAGTCGGCGATCACCGGTGAGTCGGCGCCCGTCATCCGCGAGTCCGGCGGCGACCGGTCCGCCGTCACCGGCGGCACGAGGGTGCTCTCCGACCGCGTCGTCGTGCGGATCACCACCCGGCCCGGCGAGACCTTCATCGACCGGATGATCGGCCTGGTGGAGGGCGCGGCCCGGCAGAAGACGCCCAACGAGATCGCCCTGAACATCCTGCTGGCCTCGCTGACCGTCGTCTTCCTGCTGGCCTGCGCCACGCTCCCGTCCTTCGCGGACCACGCCGGCACCCGGCTGACGATGGTCGTGCTGGTGGCGCTGCTGGTCTGCCTGATCCCGACCACCATCGGCGCCCTGCTCTCCGCGATCGGCATCGCGGGCATGGACCGTCTGGTGCAGCGCAACGTGCTCGCCATGTCGGGCCGTGCGGTGGAGGCCGCTGGTGACGTCTCCACGCTGCTGCTGGACAAGACCGGCACGATCACCCTGGGCAACCGGCAGGCCGCCGAGTTCGTGCCCGTGCGCGGGACGACACAGGCCGAGGTGGCGGACGCCGCCCAGCTCTCCTCGCTGGCCGACGAGACGCCCGAGGGCCGGTCGGTCGTCGTCCTCGCCAAGGAGAAGTACGGGCTGCGCGAACGCCACCAGGGGGAGCTGGCCGGCGCCGAGTGGATCGAGTTCACCGCGCAGACCCGGATGTCCGGCGTGGACGTGGACGGCCGCAAGGTCCGCAAGGGCGCGGCCGGTTCGGTCATCGCCTGGGTCCAGGAGCGCGGCGGCACGGTGGCCGAGGACGCGGAGGCGACCGTCGCCCGGATCTCCGAGGCGGGCGGCACCCCGCTGCTCGTCGCGGTCGAGGACGCCGACGGCGCCCGCGTGCTGGGCGTCGTCCACCTCAAGGACGTCGTCAAGGACGGCATGCGCGAACGGTTCGCCGAACTGCGCCGCATGGGCATCCGGACGGTGATGATCACGGGGGACAACCCCCTGACCGCCAAGGCCATCGCCGACGAGGCGGGCGTCGACGACTTCCTCGCGGAGGCCACCCCCGAGGACAAGATGGCCCTGATCAAACGGGAGCAGGCCGGCGGCAAGCTGGTCGCGATGACCGGCGACGGCACCAACGACGCGCCCGCCCTCGCCCAGGCCGACGTCGGCGTGGCCATGAACACCGGTACGTCGGCCGCCAAGGAGGCCGGCAACATGGTCGACCTCGACTCCGACCCGACCAAGCTGATCGAGATCGTCGAGATCGGCAAGCAGCTGCTTATCACCCGGGGCGCGCTGACCACGTTCTCCATCGCCAACGACGTCGCCAAGTACTTCGCGATCATCCCGGCGCTGTTCGCGGCGGTCTATCCGGGCCTGGACAAGCTCAACATCATGGGCCTGTCCTCGCCGGACTCCGCGATCCTGTCGGCGGTGATCTTCAACGCGCTGATCATCGTCGTGCTGGTGCCGCTCGCCCTGAAGGGGGTGCGCTACCGGCCGGCCGGCGCCGACCAGCTGCTCCGCCGCAACCTCGCCGTCTACGGGCTGGGCGGGCTGGTCGCCCCGTTCGTCGGCATCAAGCTCATCGACCTGATCGTCTCGCTCATCCCCGGGATCGGCTGAACGCCATGAACACCTCCGTCACCACCACCGCCCGGCTGCTCGGGGCGGGCCTGCGCGCCCTCCTCGTGCTGACCGTGGTCACCGGCATCGTCTACCCGCTGGCCGTCACCGGCATCGCCCAGGGCCTGTTCCCCGGCCGGGCGAACGGCTCCGAGACCGAGTCGGGCGGCCGGGTCGTCGGCTCGTCGCTGATCGGGCAGGCGTACAACCTGCCGCTGAAGGACGGTCAGGAGACTCCGGAGCCCGACCTCACGTGGTTCCAGGGCCGGCCGGCCAACGGACTGGGCGCCAACAGCGTCAACACCCAGTACGAGCTGATCCTCTCCGGCGCCACCAACCGCTCCGCCGACAACGCCGAACTGGTCGCGTGGGTCAGGGCCGCGCGGGCCGCCGTCGTCGAGGACAACTCCGTACCCGGCCACACCGTCGACCCCGCCGACGTACCCGCCGACGCGGTCACCTCCTCCGGCTCCGGCCTGGACCCGCACATCTCCCCGGAGTACGCGCAGCTCCAGGTCCACCGGGTCGCCGAGCGCAACGGGCTGTCCGCCGCCCGGGTCCGGGACCTGGTCGCCGCGCACACCGAGGGCCGCACCCTCGGCTTCCTCGGCGAGCCCCGGGTGAACGTGCTCGAACTCAACGTCGCGCTCAAGGAACTCGCGGCCGGGGACTGAAGCCGGACCGAGGCCCCCGGGACGCGGCTCAGCGCACCGGGAAGCCGAACGAGTACCCCTGCTCCTTGAGCCAGGGCAGGACGCGGCGCAGCGCCTCGACGGTCTGGGCGCGGTCGCCGCCGGCGTCGTGGAAGAGGAGCGTCGGCCCGTTGGAGAGCTGCTGCTCGACGGTGGCGACGATGGCGTCCGCGCCCGGCAGTTCCCAGTCCTTGGTGTCGACGTTCCAGCCCAGCGGGCGCATGCCCCGGGAGGCGGCGAGCTTGCGGCTGTCGGGGGTGAAGGCGCCGCCGGGGGCGCGGTAGTACAGCGGCCGTACGCCCCCGGACGCCTCGGTGATCATGCGTTCGGCGTCGAGGATCTCCTTCGCCCGGTAGGCCGGGGTCTTCTGGTCCATGGCGGTGTCGTGCGACACGGTGTGGTCGCACAGCCGGTGCCCCTCCGCGACGACCTGCTTCACGAGGTCCGGGTAGGCCTCGGCCTGCGTGCCCACCATGCAGAACGTGGCCTTCACCCCGTACTCCCGCAGTATGTCGAGGACTTGGGGGGTCCACACCGGGTCCGGGCCGTCGTCGATGGTGATGTTGACGCCGCGCGCCCCCGCGTCCGAGGCGTGCGCGATGGTCACCGGGACCGGCTCGACGCCGGCCGGCGTGGCCGACGCGGTCGCCTTCGGGGAGGCGCCGCCCGCGGAGCCGGCCTGCGCGGTCCACACCGAGGCGCCGGCGGCGAGCAACGTCACCCCGAGCGCCGCCCCGAACACCTTGCCGTACCAGCGCCGCCCGCCGTTGTGCCGTGCCATGCCCGCCCCGCTCTCCCGTGGTTCCCCGTGCCCGTCGATCTCCGGTCGTTCCGTGATCACCTGACAGGACGAGGGAAGGCGGCGAGGGGATGCGTCCGTTACGGATCACGGACAGTTCCGGGGGAGATCGCGGACACGGACAGCGGGGCAGCGGCGCCGGACGTCACCGCCGCGGTCCCGCGACGGCGTAGGCCGCGGTGCCGGTGACCGCGAGGGCCAGGGCCGTCCAGGTGCCCGCGGGTGTGCCGGGCGGCAGCAGCAGCCAGGTCGCCACCCGCGTCGGCGTGCTCGTGGCGGGCGGGGCGAAGAACGCGAACGAGAGCCAGGCGAACGGCAGTGTCCACGCGTACCGTCCGCCCGCGAGCGCCGCGCCCAGGGCGGCCAGGCCCATCAGGCCGGCGGCGTCCCGGACGACGAACGCGGCGGTGGCCTGCTCCCCGCCCGCCGTCCGCACGTCCGGCAGCACGGTGCCGGCCACCACGCCGACGACCGCGGCGACCACCGCGCCGGCCAGCAGCACGTGCGCCGCTCTGCGGGGCGCCCAGCGGACCGCGGCCGTGCGGTCCAGCGCGAGGTCCTGCCCGCTCAGCCCGACCGACGCGGCCATCACCCCCAGGGCGAGGACCAGCGCGGGAAGCCGGGGATCACCCTGCTCCCCGGCCCCGCCCCGGGCCAGTGCCCCCACCACCACCGCGCCGGTCACCACCACGGCGAGCGACGCGGGCACCTGCCGCGAGCGCGCGTACAGCGCCGGCCACGGGGCGTACGGGGTCAGCTGTCGCGCGTACGGGGTCAGCCGTCCCGTGTACGGGGTCAGCCTGCCCGTGTACCGCGTCAGCCGTCCCGCGTACGGGGCCAGCCGTCCCGCGTGCCGCGTCAGCCGTCGCGCGGGCCCCGTCAGCCGTCTCACCGGGACGCACCACCGGTCAGCGCGTCGAACGCGTCGCCCTCGCAGGAGAACGCGGCGGCGCGCATCGCCTCGATCCGCGAGAGCTGCTCGGCCCGCGGCAGCGCCGTGAGTTCCTTCCACACCGGGCGGGCCTCGGCGTCGGCCTCGTGGCGCATGCTCGCCGGGCCGTTACCGGGAAGCGCCCGGAGATCCCCGAGGACCCAGCCCACCGCGGCGGTCCGCGCGAACGTCTCCCGCCCGAAGCGGCTCCAGCCGGCCGGGGCGCACCCCGGCACCATGCCCTTGGCGACCAGGGCCCGGGTCAGCTCCCGGTCCGTCGAGGCGGCGGCGACGACGTCGTCGTCGAAGTCGAACAGCACGGTCGTGCGGGACCACCGCGGCAGCGTGCCGTCCGGCAGTACGGCGGTGTCCTCCCGGACCGAGACCGGCGCCCGGTCGCCCAGGGCGCCGCGCAGCAGCCGCAGCGCCTCCTCGCCGGGACCCACCAGACCGGCCAGCCGGGCCTGGTGCGCCCGGGAGACACACACCGGGCCGTCGCACACCAGCTCCGCGGCGGCCTCGTCGACGACGTACATCCGGCGCGGGTCGGAGGGCAGGACGAGCAGGGCGAGCGCCGCGCCCGCCACGACGGGGACCAGGGCGGTCAGCCGGCCGCGCGGGGTCGCGGCGACCAGCAGCGCGAAGCCGGTCGCGGCCATGCCGAGCAGCCAGACCGTCTGCCCGACGTGCACGGGCACGGAGAGCGTGACGAGTACGTCGCGCACCTCCTGCACCGCCGGTGACAGCAGGGAGAGCCGGTTCGGCTCCGTGGCCGGGTACCCGTCCGCCGTGGTCGTCTCCGTGCGGCCCAGCGTCGACTGGAGGAGGGCGGTGAACACGAAGGCGCCCATGGCCAGCGCGGGCGGGGTGAGCGCGGACGGCAGGGCCCGCCCGGCGCCCATGCCCAGTACGGCACCCGCGACCAGGAAGAGCGCCCCCACCAGCGAGACCGGCAGCCATCCGAGGTGCGGGTACCCGGAGCCGGCGATCACCTGGACGGCGCCCACCAGGACGAGGAGCGCGAAGGCCGCGGCCAGGGTGAGGGCCGTCGCACCGGTCAGCGCGGCGGCGCGGTGCCGGGCGGGCCTCGGGGTGCTCGTCAGCAGCTCGGTCATCCTGGAGCGGTGATCGCGCAGGCCCTGCAGCGCCCCGAGCCCCACGGTGAGCGGCCACAGGTAGAACAGCAGGCCGCGGGTCCACAGGGCCAGGGACGTCCACTGGGCCGTCCACGCCGTACTGCCCCGCCACCACGCGCCGTCGACGAGGTACAGGAACGCCAGCGCGGACGTCAGGACCACGGTCCCGGCCCACGGGGCGACGGAGCGCCGCAGCTCGGTGCGCAGGACACGGATGTTCACCAGGTGCCCCTCTCCCGCTCGGGGGCCAGCAGCAGCGCCGAGTAGCCGCGCTCCAGCGGACTGTCGCCCACGTGCTCCGGGCCGCCCGCCGCGGCCAGTTGGTCCGGGGTGCCCTGGAAGACCAGCCGGCCCTCGGCGAAGAGCACCACGTCGTTGCAGGCGGCGGCGACATCCTCGACCAGGTGCGTCGAGACGACCACACAGGTGTCCGTGCCCAGTTCCTGCAACAGCTCGCGGAAGCGCAGCCGCTGCGCCGGGTCGAGGCCGGCCGTCGGCTCGTCCAGCAGCAGGACCGCCGGATCGTTGACGACGGCCTGGGCGATGCCAACCCGCCGCACCATGCCGCCCGACAGTGTCTTCAGCCGGGAATCGGCGCGGTCCGCCAGGCCCACCCGCTCCACGGCACGCTGCACCGCCGCCGGGATCTCCGCCTTGGGCACCTCCTTCAGCCACGCCATGTACTCGACGAACTCGCGCACGGTGAAGCGCTTGTAGTACCCGAACTCCTGCGGCAGATAGCCGATCCGGCGGCGCAGCGCACGCTGCTCGCCAGTGCCGCCCGCGCCGCTCGTGCCGCTCACGGGCCGGCCGAGCAGCTCCAAGGAGCCCCCGGCGGGCCGCAGTACGGTCGCCAGCGCGCGGATGAGGGTGGTCTTGCCCGCCCCGTTGGGGCCGAGGAGGCCGTGCACGCCGGTGCCCAGCGACAGGTCGAGGCCGTCGACGGCCATCCGTTTCCGGCCCGCCCTGACCCGCAGCCCGGTGGCCCGGATCTCCCAGGCGTAGGGCGTCGGCGCGAGGTCGGCCGCGCTCACCGCGGACGTCATGTGGTGGTCCTTTCCGAGGATCAACGAGGGTCAACGATGGGTTGCCAGCACGGAGTACGCGCCTCTGCGGGCGATCACGACACCGATGCCGAGCGCGCAGACCAGCCCCCACACCGGCAGGCCGCCCGTCTGCAGAACGAAGGTCGCGCGGCTCGCGGCGAGGGTCGGCGCGAGGACCACGGCGGCCCATACGGCCACCAGCGCGACGGCGGCCCGGGACACCCCGACGACACCGCCGAGCGCCAGGGTCGTCACCGTGAAGGCCAGACAGGGCAGCAGCCACTGCGCGGCCGTCACGCCCGGCACCCCCGTCAGCAGGCCGGCGCCCAGCAGGGCGGGGACGACCACGGCGAGCACGGACGCGGTGCGCCGCAGCACCAGATGGAGCCCGGCCCTGGGCACCGACGCCGTCAGCTCGTACGCCGGGTCGAGCCCGCGCGACCACGACGCCGCGACGCCGAGCACGGGCAGGACCGGGGCGAGCAGCAGGACCAGGGACACGTCGCCGGAGCCGGAGCCGGAACCCGTGCCGGTGCCGGTGCCGGTGCCGATGCGGGTGCCGGCACCGGCCAGGTCGAGCAGCAGCGCCAGTACGGTCACGCTCACGACCATGGCCAGCCACGGCACCATCGCGGGCGTCAGCCGGCTCGACCGCCGCGCCGACCACCACCGTCGGCGCGGCGCCGGGGCGACGGCGGCCAGCCGGGGTTCGAGGCCGGACCACACGGTGCCGACCAGGGCCGCCACGGCCGGCGCCCGGGCCGTGACGGCGTCCGACAGCCGGTCACGGCAGACCCGGCACGCTTCCAGATGGGCCTCCAGGGCCCATACGTCGTCGGCGGCGAGGTCCGTGCCGCCGCGCGCGTACGCGTCGAGGTCCCGCGACGACGCGTGTTCCACCCTCATACCAGCGCCTTCCGCATCGCGATCCGGGCCCGGCGGGCACGGGTCTTGACCGTGCCCTCGGGCAGCCCGAGCAGGACCGCGGTCTCCCGGACGGACAGCCCGTCGAGCACCAAGGCCTGCAGTACGTCCCTGAGTTCCGGTGCCAGGCGCCGCAGCGCGTCCCCGACGTCCTCGCCGACGGTGGCCGCGAGCGCCTCCTCCTCGGCGGCCGGCGCCGCGGCGGCCGGAGCGGCGGCCGACGGCGGCGCGGCGTGGTGGGCCCGGCGCCGGAAGGCGTCGACGAGGCGGCGCGCCGCGATCGTCCACAGCCAGCCGACGGCCGTCCCGCCCACCGCGTCGCCCGCGAACGCGCCCGCCGCGCGCCACACCGCCAGATACGTCTCCTGCATGACCTCGGCGACGATCTGCTCATCGGCGCAGCGACGGCGCAACCGCACCGCCAGCCACGGCGCGGTGCGCCGGTACAGCTCCTCGAACGCCGCGCGGTCGCCCCTGGCCACCAGCCGGACGAGACGTTCCTCGTCCGGTTCGCCCGGTGCCTTCCTGACTGCTCTCACACCCGCTAGACGCCCGGTCCGGCGCACGGGTTTTCCCTCTTGAGTGAGATGCGTCACATGGGTCGGCGGGATTGATCGGTGGGGTCGATCGGTGGGGTCGCGGACGGGCTTCCATGAACTTGCACACCGAAAGCGCAACCCCGGCCCGGTCACCGAGAGATCTCCACAAGTGACTGGAGGGTGACGGTCCGTTCATCCGGAGCGGTCCGGAGTGTCCTCTTCGCGCACCCGGGCGCCGTGGACGTCGCGCCCGAGTACCGCACGGTATGTGGAGAAGGTGCCGCCATGCCGTGTGCCCGCCTGCACGGACCCGCCGCGTGTCCGCCGGACTCGGCCGGGGTGCGGGCCGGTTGGCTGGATACGGCGGTGCGCGGCGTGTTTTGATCCCTGCGCCGCGAAGGGCGGGCGGGAGTTCCGGGCGACCGGTCCGCGCGTCCACGGCACGACCCGCAGGCTGCCTCCAGCGGGGCCACCCCCCTTGTGGATGACCCATACGAAGGGAAGTTTCATGATGAACTCCGCCCCCGGGATCGAGACCGCCGAGATCTCCGACGCCGACCTCGACAACGTCGCCGGCGGCCTGAACGCGCAGGCCGGCGTCGTCGTCGGCGCCGACGTGGTGGCGCAGGCCGGGGCCGCCACGGACGAGGTTCTGGCCACGGTCGGCCAGTGCGCCTACGTCGGCGTCAGCGCCTCCGTCTGATCCGCGGCCGGACACCACGACCGGGCACCGGCCGGCGGCCGGTGCCCGGAACCGGACGAACGGACCGGCCCGGCTCCCACGGAGCTCGGGCCGGTCCCGTTCTCACAAACTCCACGGACTCTGCGGACTATGCGGACTCACGGGGTTCAGGCCGGTCCGGACCGGTGCCTGGCCTCGTCGGCGACCTGCCGGCCCGATTCGCGTGCCTGGCCGGTCACCCGGCCGGACTGGTCGCGCGCTTCGTCCTGCGTGGCGCGGGCCCCTTCCGCGGCGGTGTCCTTCACCTCCTGCGCCGCGCTCTGCGTGGCTTCCCTGGCGCTCTCCTTCAGGTGCTGCGCGGAGTCGGCGGCCGCCTGCTTCACCGGCTCCAGCGCCTCGCCGCCCCGCTGCATCAGGTCGCCGGCCTTCTCCCGCTCCGCCTGGGACGCGGGCAGCATCGAGGACACCAGCATGCCGAGCCCGAAGGAGATCAGACCGGCGGCCAGCGGACTGCCCTGGGTCCGGCGCATCGCCTGGTCGGGGGCCTGCCGTACCGCTTCCCCGGCCGTCCCGGCCGCCTCACGCGCCGTTCCGGCCGCCTCACGCGCGGTGTCGGCCGCCTGATGGGTGCCCTCCTGCAGCGAACCGGCCGCGGACTGCGCACTGTTCCTGACCCCGTGGGCGGTGTCGTAGGCGGAGCCCATGACCCGTTCACGTACGCCCGAGACGGCACCCCGCATCCTCCTGGCGCGGCGGCGGACCACACGTCGGGGGGCGGCCCGGTCGGCGAGCTGGTCCACGTCCGCGGACAGCCGCTCCCGAGTGGCGTTGATCTCGGCCCTCATCTGGTCGGGTGACGTGCCCATTGCGCATTCTCCTTGATCGATTCGACGGTCTGCTCGGGCTTCGGTGCCACGGTGCGCATCCGTGCACGGCCCCGCTGGTACAGGACGGCCGCGGCCACGGCCCACACCGCTGCCACGATCAGCGCGGCCCAGCCTCCGTCCACCACGTTGGCCAGTCCCAGCACGGCGGCCAGCGACAGGAACAGCAGCACCATGTAGCCCGCGAACCCCGCGCCGCCGTACATGCCGGCGGCCTTGCCGGCCTTGGTCGCCTCCTGTCGGACCTCGGTCTTGGCCAGTTCGACTTCCTGGCGGAACAGGGTCTGGACGTCCGACGTCACGGCGGACAGCAGTTCGCCCACCGAGCTGTCGTCGTCGCGCGTCCTGACGCGGACGCGGTCGGGCGAGATGGAGGCCATCTCACACCTCCGGATACGGACGGCCCGGCGTCTCGCGCGCGGGTGTGCCGACGGACGGCGGCACCACCGGCGGCCCCTGCGTGGCGCCTCCCGGCGCGCTCCGGGTGGCGCCCCGCGCCGTACCCGGCGTTCCGGAGAACGACGGCTGTCCGTCTCCGTGGAACGGCGGCTGTCCGTCTCCGGAGGACGTCCGCTGTCCGTCTCCGGAGGACTGGTCCGCCTTGGCCGCCACCTTCACCAGGCGTCCGACGGCCAGCCCCGCCAGCAGCGCGCCGCCGAGGAAGGCGCCGGGGCGGCGGCGGGCGAAGTCCTGCACCTCGGATATGACGCCCTCGACTCCCTGGCGGTCCAGGTAGTCGGCCGCCCGGTGACCGCCGTCGGCAGCCTGGGCCGCGAGACTGCGGGCAGGGGAACCGCTCTCGGCCTTCTCGGCCATTCCCGCCAGGTCGTCCGCCCAGTGGCGCAGCGTCCCGGCGGCCCGCTTGGCCTGGGCGTCGGCCTCGTCCCACGCGCGGCCCCACAGGTCCTGGGCGACCACGCCGGCCTGACGCTGCGCTTCCCCCGCCACCGCCCTGGCCTGATCGGCGGCGGTACCCGCGACCTGGCCCGCGGCCTGTTTGGCCTGCCCGGCCGTGGCCGACGCCTCCGCCCTGGCCGTCTCTCCGGTCTGCTGCAACCTCGTCGCGTTGCCTTGCACTGCGTCACTCATCAGCCGCTCCTCTTCGACACACGCTGACGCGTCGGTAAGCCGGTTTTCTTGAAGAGTGACTGTTTTATGGGCATTCACACATGTCTGCGGGAGATTCTCTGTCCGGCTCCCGCCCGGCCGCCCTCGGGCGGCGCCGACCGGTATGTCGTACTCAGTGGTGACCGTGCAGTTCGGGGGCGGAGGTCCGGGTGTACTCCGGGCAGCTCGGGTTGCGGCAGTGGCCCGGCCGCCAGACGGGGACGTAGATGCCCATCGTCTTGTGCCGCTTGATCTCTTCGTGGACGGGGTGGTGGCAGGCCGGGCACTCATGCTCGGCCTGCGGCGCGTTCGCATGCTTGTCTCTACCCATATGTCCAACATACGCCGATAGGCGAAATATAGGATAAATTTTACGAAACCCGTGGAACAGGTCAGCCGTCCTCCGGCGGCCGGTCACCGGAATCCCGTGGGGCGGGCCGCCGCAGGCTCAGGACGACGGACGCGGCCAGGATCGTGGCGATGACCGCGAGGCTGATGGGCGACGGGATCTCCGGGATGCTGCTGCTGAACATCTTGTGGGACGCCTGGAGGATCAGTTTCACGCCGATGAGGGAGAGGATCAGCGCGAGGCCCTTGCTGAGGTAGTGGAACCGGTCCAGCAGCCCGGCGAGCAGGAAGTACAGCGCCCGCAGGCCCAGAATGGCGAACGCGTTGCTGGTGTAGACGATGAAGGCGTCGTCGCTGACCGCGAGGACGGCGGGCACGCTGTCCACGGCGAAGACCAGGTCGGCCGCCTCGATCGCGGCCACGACGGCGAGCAGCGGGGTGGCGACCCGCTTGCCGGCCTCCCGCACGAAGAACTTCATCCCGGCGTACTCGTCCCGCACGGGCACCGCCTTGCGCAGCAGCCGTACGGCGATGCTCTTGCCCGGGTCGAAGCTCTCCTCCTCCCCCTTGAGGATCTTGTAGGTGCTGTAGAAGAGGATGGCCGCGAAGACGAAGAGCACCGCGGTGAACCGGCTGACCACGGCCACACCGGCGGCCAGGAAGAGACCTCGGAACACCAGCGCGCCCATGACGCCGAAGAACAGCACACGGTGCTGATAGGCGCGCGGCACCTTGAAGTAGGCGAAGATCAGCGCGAAGACGAACAGGTTGTCGACCGACAGGCTCTTCTCCAGCAGCCACGCGGTGGTGTACTCCACCCCCGGCGTCGTGCCCAGGACCAGGAAGACGACCGCGCCGAAGACGAGGGCGAGGCCGACCCACACCGCGCTCCAGGCGGCGGCCTCCTTGAACCCGATGACATGCGCCTGCCGGTGCGCCAGCAGGTCCACGGCCAGCGACACGACCACGGTGACGGCGAACACCGCCCACAGCCAGAACGGAACATCGAGCACGTCGAACCCCTCACGGGCGGGGGCGGAAACCGGCCTTTGCGGAAATTCTGACCCACCCGCCCCGCCTTGTCGCCCGCACCCGGGTCACCGGACCCGTGCCGCCCGGTCCTTCCGTTCCCGCCTGCGCCTGCGCAGCGGTGCCGTCACCCACATCGTCAGACCGACGAGGGAGACGACGGCCGCCCCGCCGAGAACGGTGGGGACGGCCGCTACGAGGAAGAAGGTGAGCAGCAGTTCCGCCCACGTCGGCTCCTCGCCCATGGTGCTCCCGCCTTGTGCCATGAACGCCAGGACGCACGCGGGGCACCCACCGGTTTCCCGGCGCCTGTACGCCTGCCGGACCTCAGCCCTCAGTTCACGGTGAAGAAGTAGTCGTAGGGCGCCAGCTGGATGCCGGAGCGGGTCGTCGCGTGGACCGTCAGGTCGTACCAGCCGTCCGTGGCCGGGGCCCAGTCGACGCGCGCCGTGTGGTCGGCGTCCGCGGGGACCGTGACCGGCGGCTCACCGTCGTTGAAGGTGTACGTGTAGCTCACGACGTCCTTCACCTTCGGGGCGAAGGTGAAGGTGCCCGGGACACCGGCTCCGCCGCCCGAGCCGTTCTCCGGGTAGGTGTCCGAAGCCACGGTGGGAGTGGTGTCGTAGCTGATGTACCACTGGGCCTCGTCGCTGACCCAGCCGTTGGCGCTCTTGCTGGTCACCTGGACGCTCTGGTGGTAGATGCCGTCCAGCGCGAGTTCCACGACCGCCGTGCCGTCCGCCCCGGCGGCGACCTCCAGGGTCTTGTCCTCCTGGCCGCCGGTGGTCCGCACGGAGTAGCTCACCACCGGGCTCTTCGCCTGGAGTCCGGGATCGGGACGGAGCGTGAACCCGGTCGGCTCACCGAACCCGGGTTCCGGGACGGCCGGGGTCACGCTGGGCGCCGTGGAACCGACGTTGAAGTCGTACCGGGCGATCGCCGACCCGTTGTAGGCCCGGTCCAGGCTGCGCACGTACAGCGTCATCGGACCGGAGCCGCTCGGCGGAACCAGGCTGAGCGTGGCCGAACCGCCGAGCGCGCCGGCGCGCTTGAAGTACCTGGTGTCGGCGTACGGGTCGACGGGCCGCGGAATGCCGTGGTCACCGATGCTCGTCCCGATGACCGGCAGGTCCGGCTGCCAGGAGAACTCGAACCCCTCGACGTCGTCGACACCGCCGGCGTCCAGGGTGAACTCGACCGGCTCGCCGCCCTCGTTCCACACGCCGGGCGCGTAGTTCGGGGAGGTGACGACGGGGGCGTTCGCCGGACGGGTGTTGTCGATCGTGACGTAGCAGGGGGCCGACCAGTCCGAGACCGCCTCCCCGGCCTCCGTCCGGGCCTGCCACGCGTACGTCTGGCCGTCGGCGAGCGCGGAGGCGGGCAGGGTGGCGGGAGCCTCGAAGCCGGGGGTGGCGTGGTCGCGGGTGACCGTGGTGATCCGCGTCGGGTCGCCGACCGGCCAGGCCTGGTACCGCACGCCGACGAGGGGGCTGCCGGTACTGCCCGTGCCCCCGGGAACGCCCTCGACGACCAGGCCCTCGCCGGCCTGGCGGTACGAGGGCCGGTCCGCGTCCGTCGAGCAGTGCCGGTAGCCGTTGAACAACTGGGTCGGTGTGGTGGGCGTCCCGTCGGCCGCCCCCGCGGGCGACACCGCGGCGGCCAGCGCCAGGCCGAGGGTTCCCGCGGAGGCGAGAACCGCACGGGGTCTCACCGCACGGGGTCTCACCGCACGGGGTCTCAGGTCGAAGAACATGGTCAAGTGATCCCTCCCCTGGTGAACGCCCGACGGCGCCCCGGTGGGCACTGGTGTGCGAGCGACGAGCGGATCGTACGGGGGTGTCCCGGGCCGCCGCACAGGAATTACGGCCGGCCGGGCGGGCGGTGCCGCGTCCCCTGGCCGGCCGGTGGCCGTTCCGGTCGGAGCCGTGGACGCGCTAGCGGACCAGCAGGGCGCTCGTCGCGCTCACGGTGCCGGTGGCCAGGAGCAGGAGCGAGGCGACCACGGCGTGCCGTCTCAGCAGGGTGCGGCGCAGGGCGGCGTAGCGCTCCTCGTACTCGCGGCGCAGATTCTCGGCACGGTTCGCGGTGGCCCGCAGGGCGCTGCGGGTGAGGGTGAGCCGCTGTTCGGTGTAGTGGCGGGTGAGGTCCTGGGCCTGCGCGGTGGTGAGCCAGGGCAGGCGGTCGCAGAGGACCGCGGCCTCCTGCCGTGCCCGCTCCCGCTCGGTGTGGGCCAGGAGGTAGCCCTCGACCTGGTGAGCCAGGGCCTCGGCTCGCGGGTCCGGTGAGGCGGCGGGCCGAGGCCGGTTCACGAGCGGTCGCCTTTGTGTCCCGGCGCGTCCAAAACGTCGCGCCGGCCGGCGTTCTCCTCCTGATCGAACTGGGAGATGTCGGGGTGGTGCAGGTCGAAGGCGGGGGACTCGGACCGGATCTTCGGCAGGGTGCAGAAGTTGTGGCGGGGCGGCGGGCAGGAGGTGGCCCACTCCAGGGAACGCCCGTACCCCCAGGGGTCGTCGACCTGGACCTTCTCGCCCCGCTGGGCGGTCTTCCACACGTTGTAGAGGAACGGCAGGGTGGACAGGCCCAGCAGGAAGGCGCCGATGGAGGAGACGGTGTTGAGGGCGGTGAAGCCGTCGGCGGCCAGGTAGTCGGCGTAGCGGCGGGGCATGCCCTCGGCGCCGAGCCAGTGCTGGATCAGGAACGTGGTGTGGAAGCCGGCGAACAGGGTCCAGAAGTGGACCTTCTCCAGGCGCGTGTCGAGCATGGTGCCGGTCATCTTCGGCCACCAGAAGCTGAAGCCGCCGAACATCGCGAAGACGATCGTGCCGAACAGCACGTAGTGGAAGTGGGCGACCACGAAGTAGCTGTCGGTGACGTGGAAGTCGATCGGCGGTGATGCCAGGAGCACGCCGGTCAGACCGCCGAAGAGGAACGTGACGAGGAAGCCGGCCGCCCACAGCATCGGTGGCTCGAAGGACAGGGAGCCCCGCCACATCGTGCCGACCCAGTTGAAGAACTTCACCCCGGTCGGCACCGCGATGAGGAAGCTCATGAAGGAGAAGAACGGCAGCAGCACGGCCCCGGTGGCGAACATGTGGTGCGCCCACACGGTCACCGACAGACCGGTGATCGCGATGGTGGCGCCGATGAGGCCCGTGTAGCCGAAGATCGGCTTGCGCGAGAAGACCGGGATGATCTCGCTGACCACGCCGAAGAACGGCAACGCCAGGATGTACACCTCCGGGTGCCCGAAGAACCAGAACAGGTGCTGCCACAGGATCGCCCCGCCGTTCTCGGCCGCGAAGACCTGCGCCCCGAACCGCCGGTCCGCCTCCAGCACCAGCAGCGCGGCGGCCAGCACGGGGAAGGCCAGCAGCACCAGTACCGAGGTGAGCAGCACGTTCCAGGTGAAGATCGGCATGCGGAACATGGTCATGCCGGGGGCGCGCATGCAGATGATCGTGGTGATGAAGTTGACCGCGCCGAGGATCGTGCCGAACCCGGAGAGCCCCAACCCCATGATCCACAGGTCAGCACCGACGTAGTGGGAGCGGAAGGCCCCGCTGAGCGGTGTGTAGGCGGTCCAGCCGTAGTCGGCGGCGCCCTGTGGGGTCAGGAAACTGGCCAGCACGATGAGCCCGCCGAAGGCGAACAGCCAGTACGACAACATGTTCAGCCGGGGGAAGGCGACGTCGGGCGATCCGATCTGCAACGGCATGATCGCGTTGGCGAACCCGGCGAAGGTCGGCGTGGCGAACAGCAGCAGCATGATCGTGCCGTGCATCGTGAACGCCTGGTTGTACTGCTCGGTGGACAGGATCTGCATCCCCGGCCGGGCCAGCTCCGCCCGGACCACCATCGCCAGCAGGCCGGCGATGAGGAAGAAGCAGAACGACGTGATCAGGTAGAGATGGCCGATCTTCTTGTGATCGGTGGTCGTCAGCCAGGACACGATCACCCGGCCCCGGCCGCGGCGTCCCTGCGCGGCCGGAACCGGGGAGACGGGTTCAGTGGTGTGGGTCGCCATCACCATTCCTAGTCGGAGCCACGGGCGCAGCGGTTCGATGCGAAGCGCTGCGGACAGGCAGGCGTAACCGGTCGCGAGGAAGTTAATTCACCCTTTGCCGTTTTTGGCGGCTATTGCACCGAATGGGCCCTCGAACCACCCCTTCGAGGGCCCGGCGCGGTCAGGGCACGGTGACGGCCGGAACGGCCGGAGCGCACGTCGCACGAAAGCGGCGGGGGCCCGTCCGGTCAGGGCCCGAGGGCCTGCCCGGTCCAAGGGCTCGTCCGGACGCCGAGGGACACCCGCGGCGTCCGGACGGGCGCCTCGGGCCGCGGCGTCCGGACGGGCGCCTCGGGCCGCGTCGGCCGCGACGAGCCGAGGCCGACGCGGGCCGGTGAGGAACGTCGTGTCGCGTGCCGGCGGCCGGACGGTGCGGGCCGTGGCCCTGGGCGCCGGGTAGGCCGGGCGGGCGTCGGGTACTCGGCGGGTGCCGCCGGGCAGAGCGGTCCGGACCGTCCCCAGGGAGATCACGATGTCCGAGCACAACAACCGGGACACCAGTCCGCCGGAGCAGGTGACCGCCGCACACGCCGCACACGGCGTACCCCTGGAGCGGGACCGGGATCGGGACCGAGTCCGGCCGCCGTCCGAGGCGCACGCGGAGCGGACCGGGGAGACGCCGTGACCGTCTCGATCGCCGGGCAGAGCGTCGCGGACCTGGGCGGGCCGGGCAGCCTGCTGCTCCGCCAGCGCCGTGATCATGCCGAACTAGACCGGCTGATGAACGCCTACCGGGCAGCCGACGCCCGCGACACCCGCCGGGAACAGATCTGGCGGGACTTCACGCACCTCGTCTTCGGCCACGCCTTCGCGGAGGAGACCGTCCTGTGGCCCCTGCTGCGGCGCCTCGTCCCCGACGGAGAGGGCCTCACCACCCGGGTCGAGGAGGAGCACCAGGCCGTCAACGACCTGCTCGCCCGGGTCGAGAGGAGCGCGGACGACGCCGAGCGTCAGGAATGGACCGAGGAAGCGTTCCGGCTCGTACGGCAGGACATCCGGGACGAGGAGGACGCACTCCTGCCCCGCTTGCGCGACGCCTTGGACGACCGGCGACTTCGCCGGGTCGGAGCCGTCTGGGAGGCCGTGCGACGCACCGCCCCCACCCATCCGCATCCGGCCGTTCCCCGACGGCCACCCGGCAACGCACTCGCGGGCGTACCCCTGAGCGCTTTCGACCGGCTGCGCGACGCCCTGCCGACGGCCGACGCGTCCGCGCGCCGCGCGGCGACGGCCGTCGGTGTCGCCCTGCTCGTGGCTCTCGCCGCAGGCCGCCGCATACGGCGCGCGGCGAACCGTCGCCGTGGCTGAAGACCGCGGGCGCGCTCCAGGCCCGAGAGCGTTCTCAGGTCAATGACCCACGGGGTGTCCGCTGTCCAGGCCGGCTCATCGTGGCGTGCTCTCCGTGGCCGAGTTCCTCGGGCGCAGGTCGCCGTCGTACACCGTGCCGTAGTCCGGGACGACGACCCGTGTCGCCGGGGACACCCGCTGGACCTCGGCGACGAACGCGTCCAGGTCCATGGCCGGGTCCCGTTCGGGGGAACCGCCGTACGGCACCTCGAAGTTGTCCCAGTGGACGGGGACGGCCACGCGAGGGTGGTCCAGCGCGCTCAGGAGCCGGGGTACGTAGCGGTGGGTCGCGGTGCCGGCCGGTACGGCGATCATCGCGAGGTCGGGGCGCAGCCCCTGTACCGCCCGC
This sequence comes from Streptomyces sp. ISL-12, assembly GCF_018614415.1. GTDB lineage: Bacteria > Actinomycetota > Actinomycetes > Streptomycetales > Streptomycetaceae > Streptomyces. The sequence continues at coordinate 21,910 of NZ_JAGGOO010000061.1, read as the reverse complement.
TCGGAGAAGTCGCTGGCCCCCATGAGGAACGCCGACGGGCCGTCCGTCCCGGCGGTCACCTGGAAGGCGAGGGTGTCACCCTCGGGCAGGTCCCCGATGGTGCTCGGGGGTGTCGCGGGCGGGCTGTTCAGGGTGCCCGGGGCGAAGTAGGAGCACTTCTTGTTACGGCTGTGCAGGCTCGGCACGACCTCGACGGTGATGCCCCCGAAGTCCAGCACCTCGCCGCCCTTCACCACGGAGATCTGCCCCGCGTCGACGCCGAGGGCGACCAGCAGGTGGTACGTGGTCTCGGTGCCGACGACGCGCGCGCCGGTGGTTCCGGCGATGTGGGGTACGTCGGCGAGGTGGTCCCAGTGGGAGTGGCTCACCAGCACGAGTTCGGCGCGGCCGATGTGCGGGTCCACGGCCGTGGGCCGGGACAGCAGCGGGGTGCGCGGGTCGAAGGTGCCGTCGAAGAGGCCCGTGGGGAAGCGGGTGAGGTACGGATCGAAGAGCACGGTCCGTTCCCCCACGTCGATGCGCCAGCCGGCGGTACCGAGCCAGCGGAACGACGCGGAACCGGCGGCCGGGCCGCCCCGGCCCCGGTCACCGCCCCCGGCCGAGGCGGTGGCGGCGGTGGCCGGGAGCAGCGGGGAGGCCGCGCCGAGCGCGGCGCCGCGCAGCACCGTACGACGGTCGAACCGGCGGCGGGAGGGCATGCCCGAGCCGCCCGTGACATGTGTGTCCTGGGTCATGGCGTCAGGAGAACAGGAACCGGAACCGCGCGTCCAAGACCGGAACACGGCCCTGGTGATACGTGAACGCATATGCGCCCCGGTCACCGGCCGTCGCCGTCGCCGTCGCCGTCGCCGTCACCGGCTCCATCTCCATCTCCATCTCCGTCTCCGCGGAGGAACCCGACCGCCATCTCGGCGGTCCTGCCGATCGCGGCGTCCACCGCGGGGCGGGAGGCGGCCAGGTCGCGGGTGCGGGCGAAGACGGCGACCGCGTAGTGCGCGCCGTCGGGGTAGCGGACCACGCCCGCCTCCATGTGCAGCCCCGGCAGGGTCCCGGTCTTGGCCGCGACCGTCACGTCGTCCGGGAAGCCCGACACCAGCCGGTGCCGGAACACCTGACGTCCCATCAGGTCGCGTACGAGCGCGCAGGCTTCCGGCGGCCCGGCGGCGTCGCTCCAGACGAGCCGGAGCAACCGGGTGATCTCGCGGGGTGTGCTCGCCGTGGTGTGGTGCGGATCCAGCACGGCCAGCCGTCTCTTGCGTTCCTCCGGCAGGGCGGGGTAGCGGACGGCGAACTCCCGCTCGTCGCGCGCGCCGACCTCCCGGAGCATCGACTCCAGCAGGTCCCGCGGACCGCCCACGATCCGGGTCCGTTCCAGTCCGAGTTCCTCCGCGAGCAGGCGTACGGTGTCCAGGCCGACCCGGGCCAGCAGCAGGTCGGCCGCCGTGTTGTCGCTGACCGACAGCGCGAAGTGGGCCAGGTCGCGCAGGGACAGTTCGACATCGTCCAGACAGCCGGCGGTGCCCCAGCCGCCGAGCCGGTCGGCCGCGGTCACCCGTACCCGCTCCCGCGGATCGAGCTGGCCCGCGACGACCTGCCGGGCGAATTCCAGCGCCAGCAGCACCTTGAAGACCGAGGCGATCACCACGAGGTCGTCGGCCCCCACGGCGACCTCACGGGCCTCCGGCTCGACGACGGCCTCCCCGTGGACCCCTGTGCTCAGACGCACGGGCACGGCGTGCAACTGCCCCTCGGCGCCCGCACCGGCGAAGACCCGCCGGATCCGCTCCTCGATCATCGTTCCCCCTTGCCGTCGATTCTCCCTGAACACCGGGGAAGCCACCGACAGCCCGCCCCTCGCCGGCTCGGCGGTCGCGGCGGCTTCACGTACGATCCGGCCCGTGGACCTCCTACGCCACCTGCGTCTCTTCGTCACCGTGGCCGACGAGCTGCACTTCAGCCGGGCCGCCGAACGGCTCGGCATGGCACAGCCGCCGCTCAGCCAGGCCATACGGAGGCTGGAGAAGGACCTCGGCGCGGAGCTGTTCGACCGCTCCCAGCGCGGCGTCCGGTTGAGCGTCGCCGGGGCGGCCCTGCTGGAAGAGGCGCACGAACTCCTCGCCCGGGAGAAGAGACTGCGCGAACTGGCCCGCCGCGCCGCCGCCGGCGACATCGGCACCCTGCGCGCGGGCGTACCGCCCGACACCACGGCAGCCGTCCTGTCCGCCCTGCTGGCCGCCTGCGCGGACCACGCTCCGGGGCTCTCGGTCGACCTGCGGGAGGTCACCACCGAGGAGCAGGTGCGGCTGCTCTCCTCCGGCGGGCTGGACGTCGGACTCGTGCACCACCCCGTCGACGCCACCGGGCTCCGGCTCGGTCCCGAGACCTCACTGGACCTGGGGGTCGTCCTGCCCCGTCCCTCGCCCCTGGCGCGATCGCCGGAGGTGACGCTCGGCGAGCTGTCCGGCCACGACCTGGTGCTCTTCCCGAGAGCACACGCACCCGGCTGGTACGACCGGATCCTCGACGTGTGCCGCGCCGAGGGCTTCGTCCCCGGCCGCCTGCGCCATGCGTCCCACCCCGAGTTCCTGCTGGCCATGGTGACGGCGGGCCACGCGGTCGCCTTCGACCAAGGGCCGATGGCCCGCAAGGAGCCCCGCGTCGCCTGGCGCCCCCTGGCCGGCCGCCCCCTCACCTCGCGCATCGGCGGGGCCTGGCCCACCGGTCGCGGAGCCCACCCGGCCGCCCGCCGGTTCGCGGAACTCGCGGCCGACGTCCTGGCCCGCGACCACACGGCGACGACGAGACACGGCAGCGCCTCGGCTTCCCCGGACGACGCCCCGCGCCCGTGGTCGGTGGTCTACGGCTAACGAGCTCGTGCACGGTAGGCGGTGGGACGCCGAGGATGGCGGCGGGGCTCGGTGTTCACCTCTGCCGTGTCGACGTGAGGTCCGCGGTCTGCTGATGGGACAGCAGGCCGGCGACGGCCTGGACGGTGTCGCTCATGTGCTCGCGGCGGCCGAGGTGGCGGGCCAGGGCTCGCCAGTTCTTCAGATGAGCGATGCCGTGCTCGACCCGAATACGGCGTGAGGAGTGTGCCTTGCGCTGACGCTCGTGCATCTCCTCGTACCAGTGCGGGACGTCCTTCTTGAACTTGCGGTGCGGTGGTGTCACCACGCGGCCGCCGGTCTGCGCGCCCAGACCCTGGTAGCCGGCATCGGCGAGGATCTCCACCGCGGGCCCGTCGGCCAAGAGCTCGACCAGCCCCAACTGGCGGGCGTGGGTGATGTCCGCGCAGCTTGCGGGCCGCGCTGGGCTGCACCACAGCACGCGGCCTTCGCCGTCTGTGACCACCATGGACTTGACGGCGTTCTGCTTGTTCTTGCCGGAGATGAACTTGTCGCGGTCCCTGCGTCCGGCGGCGGGCCGACGGACCCGGATCTCGGTGCCGTCGACGATGGCGGTCGTCCCGCTCGCGCCGAGGTGGTCGACGACGTCGGCCAGAGTTCGCAGCCGCACGTCGGGGCTGACGGTGCAGCCGCGCTCGGCGAGCAGGGGCCGCACCTCACTGACGGCCCGGGTGATGGTGGAGCGGTCCACGCCGAACCAGCAGGCCAGCACGTCGTGGGTCACACCGTGCCGAAGATGGACGAGCGTGGCCAGCAGCCGGTCGATGAACACCAGCCGGTGCTTGGCGCCGGCGCCCACGGCCCGCTTCCGCGGTCGGGCGGCAAGCCGCGCCTGGTGGCGCTTTTGCCACAACGGGCCGATCTCCTCGACGAGTTCAGCAATGACTCCCACAGTCAGGCCCGTGATCCGCCGATTACTGATGATCACCGCACGCGTTGAGTTCCGCACCACCTGACCATGATCAACCATCCGGGCTCGGCGTCCCACCGCCTACCGTGCACGAGCTCGTTAGTTCGATTCAGACCTGACTGAGGTCGATCTCCACAGTGAAGGGGGCGGCGGCCTTCACAATCCCGGTGTAGACGTCCGCCTCCCGGTAGGACCTCGTTGCTGGATCGAGGACATATGTGTACACCAGGGGCACGCCTGTCACTGCCTGCTCGACCCGCCAGTAGAAACCGATCCCGGCCTTGGCGTACTGGTCGACCTTCACGACCCGGTCGGTGGTCTCCGAGCCCGGCGACACCACCTCGGCCACGAGCAGTACGTGCTCGGGGCGGGTGGGTGTGATGTCGATCGTGTCCGCACGGTAGACGATGACGTCGGGGCGGCGATTGGTCAGCGGGACGTCCTGCAGTCGGACGTCGAAATCAGTGTCGGCGTTCCAGTCCGGCCCCGCGGCGGCGTCCAGGGCGTTGGCCAGGAGCCGGGCCAGCCGATTGTGCCGTTTGGACGCGCTGGGGCTCACGACGACCATTCCATCCACGACCTCGATGCCGGAGCACTGCTCCTCGGACCACGACTCGTACTCCTCCGCCGTGATCTGCTCGTGCATCCACGCCGGGGCCACCATCTCGGCAGTCATGACGTGCCTCCCGGAGACTGTCGGCGGGTCCGATCTCGTTGAAGCCAGCGTACTGTCTACGGCTCGGCCGGCACTTCCTGCATTGCGTCACTGCTACCGCCACGGGCGTGCCGCCGTTCCGCCTCGGCTCTGTCGGCGGCAAGCCTCGCGGCCTCCCGGTCGAACGTCGCGACGCGCTGCTCGAAGCCGTCCCAGAGATCTCCACCGACAGCCATGCGGGCATTCTGCCGCTCTTCCGAACGCCGATGTGCCCCTGTGGAAAACTGCGGACAGCAAAAAGGCCCGGGTCGATGACCTGGGCCTCAGCTCTGGAGCGGGTGACGAGAATCGAACTCGCGCTCTCAGCTTGGGAAGCTGATGTTCTACCATTAAACTACACCCGCGTAAGCAACGGACCGCCGGTCGAGCCGGTGTCCCGGTGCTCGCTCACTCTACCTCATGACAGGCTCCCGGTGTTCGTGCCGTGGGGCCTGTCGGCGTTCTGTGGGTGGGAGGACGGGGCTGCGGGGGGCCGGAGTTGGGGCGTACGGTGGGGGCCGCCGGAGAGGGTCGGGTGGGGCGGAGTGCCGCCTGGAGGGCCGTTCCTTTCATCCCGTACTGTGGCTTTTGTCGCCAGGTGAACCTGGTCAGACGCGGCTCTTGGGGAAGGGACTTGAAGGACTTGATGGAGCGCACCGTCGTCCGCTGTGCCGATGGGCACGTGTTCAGCACCTCTTCGTTCCCGATGCAGCAGGCCGAGCGGCTCGGTCCCGGGCGGCTCGTCCGGTGTCCGAGGTGTGCGCGGCTGCGCAGCGTCGTGCCGGTGAGTTACGAGAAGCGGTAGCAGCAGGAAGGCTCCGGGCGCGCGGAGTGGCCGATTGTGGTCGCTCTGCGCGCCTTGCGTATCCTCGGGGCGTGCTTCTCTCAGACAAGGACATCCGGGCCGAGATCGACGCCGGGCGGGTACGGATCGATCCCTACGACGATTCGATGGTGCAGCCGTCCAGTGTTGATGTGCGTCTCGACCGGTTCTTCCGGGTGTTCGAGAATCACCGGTATCCGCACATCGACCCCTCGGTCGAGCAGGCGGATCTGACGCGGCTGGTCGAGCCGGAGGGGGACGAGCCGTTCATCCTGCATCCCGGTGAGTTCGTGCTGGCCAGTACGTATGAAGTGATCACGCTGCCCGATGATCTGGCCTCGCGGCTGGAGGGGAAGTCGTCGCTCGGGCGGCTCGGGCTCGTCACGCACTCCACCGCCGGGTTCATCGACCCCGGGTTCTCCGGGCACGTGACGCTGGAGCTGAGCAATCTGGCCACGCTCCCCATCAAGCTCTGGCCGGGCATGAAGATCGGGCAGCTGTGCATGTTCCGGCTCAGTTCGCCGGCCGAGCACCCGTACGGGAGCGAGCGGTACGGGTCGCGGTACCAAGGGCAGCGGGGGCCGACCGCCTCCCGGTCCTTCCTCAATTTTCATCGGACCCAGGTGTGAAAGCGGACATAGGTGTGAGTGACGTTCGGGAGAATCTCAGTTACGAGCAGTTCGGCGTCGCCGTCCGCGAGCTCGCGCAGGCCGTGGCGGACGACGGGTTCGAGCCGGACGTCGTGCTGTCCATCGCGCGCGGTGGGGTGTTCGTGGCCGGCGGGCTCGCGTACGCGCTCGACTGCAAGAACATCCATCTGGTGAATGTGGAGTTCTATACGGGGGTGGGGACGACGCTGGAGATGCCGGTCATGCTGGCTCCCGTCCCGAACGCCATCGACTTCTCCGACAAGAAGGTCCTCATCGCCGACGACGTCGCCGACACCGGCAAGACGCTGAAGCTGGTGCGTGACTTCTGCCTCGAGACCGTCGCCGAGGTGCGCAGCGCGGTGATCTACGAGAAGTCCCACTCGCTGGTGAAGTGCGAGTACGTGTGGAAGCGGACCGACGACTGGATCAACTTCCCGTGGTCCGTCCAGCAGCCCGTGGTGCGGCGGAGCGGGCAGGTGCTCGACGCCTGAGCCGGGTTGGCCGGCACGGCACGGCATGTGCGAAGGGGCTCCCTCGGGATGAGGGAGCCCCTTCGCGTGTGTCCCGTGTGTCTCAGAACGTGCCCAGCTTCACGATCGACAGCAGGGCGACCAGCTGGATCGCGGAGGCGCCCAGTGCCTTCGGCCAGGGCATATCGTGGGAACGGCTGACCATCAGGGTGAGCAGGGCGCCGGCCGCGACCCAGGTGATCCAGCCCAGGATCTGGACGAAGGGCGCGTCGCCGCCGGCGAACATGGCGACGATCAGGCGCGGCGCGTCCGTCAGCGACATGATCAGCATGGAGAGGCCGACCGTGGGCTGCCACGCCCCGTCGCCGCCGAGCTGGCGGGCGAGGGTGTGGGTGACCACGCCCAGGACGAATGCGGAGAGGACCATGGCGACGGCCGTCACCAGGACGATCGGGATGGCGTTCGAGAGCGTCGCGTTGATCGCGTCCTCGCGGGCGCCGTCGAAGCCGAACACCGCGATCAGGCCGTAGACGAAGGTCACGATGAGGGCGGGGACCCACATCGTGTAGTCCCGCATCTGGAGGAAGGTCTGGTTGGGGCTGGTGACGATGCCCTTCAGCAGGTCCTTCCAGTGCAGGCGGGGGCCGATCGGGCCGGCGGGCGGCGTGGACGCCGTACCGGCGCGGTAGGTGTCGCCCTGGGTGTAGGGGTCCTCGCCGATCGAGAAGGCCTGGGTGTGGCCGGGGGTGTTGGCGGCGTACGGGTCGTGCGGGGCGGCGCCGGGCGGGCCGCCCTGCGGGTAGCCGCCGTCGCCGAAGTACTCCGGCTCGCCGTGTCCGCCGCCCTGGCCGCCGTAGCCGCCGCCGTTCGCCTGCGGCCACTGGCCGCCGCCGGTGTACGGCGGCTGCGGGGGGTACGGCTGCGGCGCCGGGGGATAGCCGTACGGCTGTCCCGGCGGTGTCTGCTGCCCGTGCGGGGGGTGTTGCGGTCGCGTCTGAGGAGCGCCGTTGTCCCGGCCGCGTCCGATCCTGAATCCAGCCACGCATCCGAACGTACCTGGTCCCGGTGAGTGGCGTGCCGGACCCGGGCCCGGGGAGGGCCCTTTGCGGCCGAGCTGTGACATCCCTTACGGGGTCATCTCATATCCCCTAGGGGGAGGGCGGCGTGTCCTCCGGACGCCGGGCGACGAAGGAGCCGAGGCCCACCTCGGCACGGATGAGTCCCTCCGCCTTGAGATGGCTCAGAGCCTTCTGCGCCGTCGAGGCGGCGATGCCGAACTCGGCGGACAGTTCGACGACTGATGGGACGCGGGCGCCCACGGGGTACTGGCCGTCGGCGATGCGGTCCGCGATCGCTGCGGCGACCTGACGCCAGACGGGCCGGGTCCGGTCGAGGTCAGGAGTCATGCGGTTGACGCTAAAACTCTGCGGTCTACCGCGCGACCGCAGTAGACTGCGGTAGACCGCGTACAAAGCCCCCGCGACGGGTGGAGCCGTCCGGGGGTGTGGTCAGCAGCCCACACCCGTAACAACTGAGAGGGCCGATGACAATGACCGACCATATCCGCCTACTGCCCTGCTTCGCCGCCGAAGGCGCCAAGCCCGCCTACCTCATCACCGACCGGCACGGCGGGACCGTCTCCCGGCTCGCGGACGTCACCGAGTCGGTGCAGCTGGAGATGGGGGAGCGGCTGCTCGTGCATGCGCGCGGGATGCTGCCCAGTGCCCCCGACGGGGAGCTGCGGTATCTCGCCGTGCGGTTGGCCGAGTCCCTTCAGCAGGTCCTCCGGATCGCAGAGAGCCGAGGAGGACGGCTGGGCTCGCTCAACTGAGGGATGTCGTCCGGACATGCCGACGCCCCGTGTCATCCGTTTCCGGGGGGACACGGGGCGCCAAAAGCGGGGAGTTACTTCACCGGCTCCGGTTCCGGCGCCGTCTCCGGCTCCGCCTCGCCCGTCGGGTCGGCCGGGGTCTTCACGGAGTCCAGGAGGAGCTGGGCGACGTCGACGACCTGGATCGACTCCTTCGCCTTGCCGTCGTTCTTCTTGCCGTTGACCGAGTCGGTGAGCATGACCAGGCAGAACGGGCAGGCCGTGGAGACGATGTCCGGGTTGACGGAGAGGGCTTCGTCGACGCGCTCGTTGTTGATGCGCTTGCCGATCCGCTCCTCCATCCACATCCGGGCGCCGCCCGCGCCGCAGCAGAAGCCGCGTTCCTTGTGGCGGTGCATCTCCTCGTTGCGGACGCCGGGGACGGCGGCGATGATCTCGCGCGGCGGCGTGTAGATCTTGTTGTGGCGGCCCAGGTAGCAGGGGTCGTGGTACGTGATGATGCCCTCGACCGGGGTGACCGGGGTGAGTCGGCCCTCGTCGACCAGGTGCTGGAGCAGCTGGGTGTGGTGGATGACCTCGTAGTCGCCGCCGAGCTGCGGGTACTCGTTGCCCAGGGTGTTGAGGCAGTGCGGGCAGGTGGCGACGATCTTCTTCGCCGACTTGGGCTTCGCCGACTCGGGCAGGACCTTGCCGTCGTCGTCCATCTCCTCGCCGAAGGCGGCGTTGAGGGACATGACGTTCTCCATGCCCAGTTCCTGGAACAGCGGCTCGTTGCCCAGGCGGCGGGCGGAGTCGCCGGTGCACTTCTCGTCGCCGCCCATGATGGCGAACTTCACGCCCGCCATGTGGAGCAGCTCCGCGAAGGCCTTGGTGGTCTTCTTGGCGCGGTCCTCCAGGGCGCCGGCGCAGCCGACCCAGTAGAGGTACTCGACCTCGGTGAGGTCCTCGATGTCCTTGCCGACGACCGGGACGTCGAAGTCGACCTCCTTGGTCCACTCCAGGCGCTGCTTCTTCGCCAGGCCCCAGGGGTTGCCCTTCTTCTCCAGGTTCTTGAGCATCGTGCCCGCCTCGGAGGGGAAGGAGGACTCGATCATGACCTGGTAGCGGCGCATGTCGACGATGTGGTCGACGTGCTCGATGTCGACCGGGCACTGCTCGACGCAGGCGCCGCAGGTGGTGCAGGACCACAGGACGTCCGGGTCGATGACGCCGTTCTCCTCCAGGGTGCCGATCAGCGGGCGTCCGGCCTCCGCCAGTGCCGCCGCGGGGACGTCCTTCAGCTGCTCGGCGGACGCCTTCTCCTCGCCCTCCATCGTCTTGCCGCCGCCGGCCAGCAGGTACGGGGCCTTGGCGTGCGCGTGGTCGCGCAGGCTCATGATCAGGAGCTTGGGGGAGAGGGGCTTGCCGGTGTTCCAGGCCGGGCACTGGGACTGGCAGCGGCCGCACTCGGTGCAGGTGGAGAAGTCCAGCAGGCCCTTCCACGAGAACTGCTCGACCTGGGAGACGCCGAAGACGTCGTCCTCGCCGGGGTCGGTGAAGTCGATCGGCTTGCCGCCCGACGTCATCGGCAGCAGGGCGCCCAGGGACGTGCCGCCGGCCGCGTCGCGCTTGAACCAGATGTTGGGGAAGGCCAGGAAGCGGTGCCAGGCCACGCCCATGTCGGTCTTCAGGGCGACCGTGATCATCCAGATGAAGGAGGTCGCGATCTTCAGGCCGGCGAAGAAGTAGGTGAGGTTCTGGAGGGTGGAGAGGTCCATGCCCTCCAGCCACGACACCACCGGGTACGAGATGAAGAAGGACGCCTCGTAGCTGTCCACGTGGTGCTGGGCGCCTTCGAGGGCGTGCAGCATGAAGATGCAGACGCCGACGATGAGGATGACGGCCTCGACGAAGTACGCCTGGCCGAAGTTGGAGCCGGCGAAGCGGGACTTGCGGCCCGGCTTGCGCGGGTGGCTCAGCTGCCGGATGCCGATCAGGACGAGGATGCCGAGCACGGTCATCGTGCCGATGAACTCGACGAAGACGTTGTACGGCGCCCAGTCGCCCAGGACCGGCAGCAGCCAGTCGGCCTGGAAGAGCTGGCCGATGGCGTTGACGATGGTCAGCAGCAGCGAGAAGAAGCCCACCGCCACGAACCAGTGCGCGACGCCGACGACGCCCCAGCGGTTCATCCGGGTGTGGCCGAGGAACTCCCTGACCACCGTGAGGGTGCGCTGCGCGGGCTGGTCGGTCCGGGTGCCGGCCGGCACGGGCTGGCCCAGCCGCATGTAGCGGACGATCTGGAGGACGGCGCGGGCGAAGAGTGCCACGCCGACCACGATCAGAACCAGCGACACGATGATCGCGGCGAGTTGCATTTGGGGGCTCCTCGGGCCTGCGAGGGTTTCGAGGGGGTGGGTGAGTGGTGGGTCGGTGCTACTGGGTTACTGAGCGGTAGCTTATGCAGTCCGTTCGAGACTACCCCTATCCTCCGCCGCACTGTAGTCGGGCGTGTGGTGATCTGTGTCGCTGAGGCGACCCTGAGTGGTCCCCTGGGTCCCCTGGGTCCCCTGGGTCCCCTGGGTCCCCTGGGTCCCCTGCCCTCGGCCTGGCGTCGCCACGCCGAACCGGACGGAACATTCATCGCATATCGCGATATTCGGCTTAGTTTAAGGCCGTGCTCTACGGGATCGTGTCCGTCACCCTCCTCGCCGCCCTGCTCGCACCGCTGCTGCGGCCCCTCGCCCTGCGGGCCGGGGTGGTGGGGCGGCGACCGGCGGCGCGGCGGCCCGTACCGCTGTCCGGCGGGATCGCGGCCGTGGCCGGCGCCGGGCTGGCCGCCTGGGCCGGGGAGCGGGCCGGCGTCGTCCCGCTCGGCACGCCGCTGGCCGCGCTGCTGGCGGGCGGAGCCGGGGTCGGCCTGCTGGGGCTGGCCGCCGACGTGTGGCGGCTGCGCCGGCGCTGGCAGGCGGCGGGCACGGCGGTGGCGGCGGCCTGGGTGGTGCCGTACGAGGAGACGGGGGTGGTGGCCGGGGCGGCGGCGGTGGTGTGGATCGTGCTGGTCACCCTCGCCTTCCGGGGGCTCGACCATGCCGACGGGCTGGCCGGGACGGTGGGGGTGGTGACCGCCCTCGGGCTCGGGGTGTGCGCGGCGGCGGAGTTGATGGACGGGCTCGCGGTGCTGCTGTGCGTGCTGGCCGCCGCGCTCGCCGGGGTGCTGTCCTACGACTGGCCGCCCGCGCGGAGCGGACTCGGGGCGTGCGGGTCGCTGTCCGCGGGGTTCACGCTGGCCTCGGCGGCGGTGCTCGTTCGTGCGGGGCACGCGGCCGGGGACGGGGCCGTGGTGCTGGGCGCGCTCACCGCCGTGGTGGGCGCCGACGCCGTACTGGTCCTCATGGCGCGGCGTCCGGCCGGGCGGCCCGCGCGCCGCTCCGCCCCGGACCACCTCGCCCACCGGCTGCGGCGGCTGGGGCTGACCGCGCGGGGCGCGGTGCTGCTGCCGGCCGCCGGGGCGTTCGGCTCGGTGCTCGTCGGGGTGCTCGTGCACCTCGGCCGGCTGCACGAGACCGCCGTGCTGTGGGTGGCCGGGGTGGGGATCGTCGGCGTGCTCTCGCTGGCGCGGGCGGGGGTGCACGAGGTGCGGCGGGCGCGGTCGTACGGGGTGCGGAGGGTGTCGCCGCCGTACGGGGCGCGGCGGGTGCCGCCCTCCTGCGGGGCGGAGCGGACGCCGCCGTCCTGCCGGACGGAGCGGGCGGCGCCGTTGCGTAAGACGCGGAAGCTGTCGCCGCCGTACGGGGCGCGGCGGTTGTCGCCGTACGGGACCCGGAAGGTGTCGCGGCCGTATGAGACCCAGAAGGTGTCGCGGCCCTACGAGACCCAGAAGATGCCGCAGCCGTACGGGACCCGGAAGGTGTCGCAGCCGTACGAGACCCAGAAGGCGCCGCGGCCGTACGAGACCCGGAAGCTGCCGTCGCCCTTCAGGGCGCGGAGGCTGTCGTCGTACGGGACCGGGAAGGTATCGGCCCCGCGCGAAAAGCGCCCGGCACCCCCGTACGGGCCGCGGCAAGCACCCCCGCTCGACGCGCCACAGGCATCCCGGGCGCCCTGGCGGGTGGGGAATTTCCCGGTGCGGCAGACGCGCCGCACGGCATCTGTGCAGGTCAGCGACTTGTTGCGCGTAAGGAACGGATAAGAGTTGAGTCTGCTGGACTCAGGTCTGTTGACCCAGCGGGAGCCGTCGTGCACACTTGAGCCTGTTCCACTCAAGTCAGCTGGAGGAATCAACCATGGCACGTGCGGTCGGCATCGACCTGGGCACGACTAACTCCGTCGTCAGCGTTCTGGAGGGCGGCGAGCCCACCGTCATCACCAACGCCGAGGGCGCCAGGACCACGCCGTCCGTCGTCGCCTTCGCCAAGAACGGTGAGGTGCTGGTCGGCGAGGTGGCCAAGCGTCAGGCGGTCACGAACGTCGACAGGACCATCCGGTCGGTCAAGCGCCACATGGGCACCGACTGGAAGATCAACCTGGACGGCAAGGACTTCAACCCCCAGCAGATCAGCGCCTTCGTGCTGCAGAAGCTGAAGCGGGACGCCGAGGCGTACCTGGGTGAGAAGGTGACCGACGCGGTCATCACCGTCCCGGCGTACTTCAACGACTCCGAGCGGCAGGCCACGAAGGAGGCCGGCGAGATCGCCGGTCTGAACGTGCTCCGCATCGTCAACGAGCCGACCGCCGCCGCCCTGGCGTACGGCCTCGACAAGGACGACCAGACGATCCTCGTCTTCGACCTCGGTGGCGGTACGTTCGACGTCTCGCTGCTGGAGATCGGCGACGGCGTCGTCGAGGTGAAGGCCACCAACGGTGACAACCACCTCGGTGGTGACGACTGGGACCAGCGCGTCGTCGACTACCTGGTGAAGCAGTTCCAGTCCGGTCACGGCGTGGACCTGAGCAAGGACAAGATGGCGCTCCAGCGCCTGCGCGAGGCCGCCGAGAAGGCGAAGATCGAGCTGTCCTCGTCCACCGAGACCTCGATCAACCTGCCCTACATCACGGCCTCCGCCGAGGGCCCGCTGCACCTGGACGAGAAGCTCACCCGCGCCCAGTTCCAGCAGCTGACCGCGGACCTCCTGGAGCGCTGCAAGACGCCGTTCCACAACGTGATCAAGGACGCGGGCATCCAGCTCAGCGAGATCGACCACGTCGTCCTCGTCGGTGGCTCGACCCGTATGCCGGCCGTCGCCGAGCTGGTCAAGGAGCTGACCGGCGGCAAGGACGCCAACAAGGGCGTCAACCCGGACGAGGTCGTCGCCATCGGCGCCGCCCTGCAGGCCGGTGTCCTCAAGGGCGAGGTCAAGGACGTCCTGCTCCTCGACGTCACCCCGCTGTCCCTCGGCATCGAGACCAAGGGCGGCATCATGACCAAGCTGATCGAGCGGAACACGACGATCCCGACCAAGCGGTCCGAGATCTTCACCACCGCCGAGGACAACCAGCCGTCCGTGCAGATCCAGGTCTACCAGGGCGAGCGCGAGATCGCGGCGTACAACAAGAAGCTCGGGATGTTCGAGCTGACCGGTCTGCCGCCGGCGCCCCGCGGCGTCCCGCAGATCGAGGTTTCCTTCGACATCGACGCCAACGGCATCATGCACGTGACCGCGAAGGACCTGGGCACGGGCAAGGAGCAGAAGATGACCGTCACCGGCGGCTCCTCGCTGCCGAAGGACGAGGTCGACCGGATGCGCCAGGAGGCCGAGCAGTACGCGGAGGAGGACCACCGCCGCCGCGAGGCCGCCGAGACCCGCAACCAGGGCGAGCAGCTCGTCTACCAGACGGAGAAGTTCCTCAAGGACAACGAGGACAAGGTCCCCGGTGACGTGAAGACGGAGGTGGAGACCGCCGTCGGCGAGCTGAAGGAGAAGCTCAAGGGCGAGGACATCGCCGAGATCCGCACCGCCACCGAGAAGGTCGCCGCCGTCTCGCAGAAGCTGGGCCAGGCCATGTACGCCGACGCCCAGGGCGCGCAGGCCGCCGGCGGCGAGGCTCCGGGCGCGGGTGCCGGTGCCGGCCAGTCCAAGGCCGACGATGATGTCGTCGACGCCGAGATCGTCGACGACGAGCGCAAGGACGGTGCCGCGTGACGGAGGAGACCCCGGGTTTTGACGAGAAGCCCGACGTCCCCTCCGGCGCCACCCCCGAAGACGCCGAGCCGAAGGCCGCCCCCTCCTCTTCGGAGGCGGGGGCGGCCCCGGCCGGGGACGCGAGCCAGGACGCGGGTCTGGTGGCCCAGCTGGACCAGGTGCGCACCGCGCTCAACGAGCGCACCGCGGACCTCCAGCGGCTCCAGGCCGAGTACCAGAACTACCGCCGCCGGGTCGAGCGGGACCGGGTCGCCGTGAAGGAGATCGCCGTGGCGAACCTCCTGAGCGAGCTGCTCCCGGTGCTCGACGACATCGGCCGCGCCCGGGAACACGGCGAACTCGTCGGCGGCTTCAAGTCGGTGGCGGAGTCGACCGAGGCGGTCGCGGCCAAGCTGGGCCTCCAGCAGTTCGGCAAGGAGGGCGAGCCCTTCGACCCGACGATCCACGAGGCCCTGATGCACAGTTACGCGCCGGACGTCACCGAGACGACCTGCGTGGCGATCCTGCAGCCCGGGTACCGGATCGGCGAGCGCACCATCCGCCCCGCGCGGGTGGCCGTGGCCGAGCCCCAGCCCGGGGCGCAGACGGTCAAGCCGGCCGAGGAGAGCGAGAAGGCGGCCGGCGCGGACTCCGCCGACGACAAGGAGAGCGGTGGCCCGGACGAGGGCTGAGCTTGTGAGCAGGAGGAAGGAGGGACGTCGGGGATGAGCACCAAGGACTTCATCGAGAAGGACTACTACAAGGTCCTCGGCGTCCCCAAGGACGCCACCGACGCCGAGATCAAGAAGGCGTACCGGAAGCTCGCCCGCGAGAACCACCCGGACGCCAACAAGGGCAACGCCAAGGCGGAGGAGCGCTTCAAGGAGATCTCCGAGGCGAACGACGTCCTCGGCGACCCCAAGAAGCGCAAGGAGTACGACGACGCCCGCGCGCTCTTCGGCAACGGGGGCTTCCGCCCCGGGCCCGGCGCGGGCGGCGGCACCTTCAACTTCGACCTGGGCGACCTCTTCGGGGGCGCCCAGGGCGGCGGACAGGGAGCCGGCGGCTTCGGCGGCGGACTCGGTGACGTGTTCGGGGGCCTGTTCAACCGCGGTGCCGCGGGCGGCGCCCGGACCCAGCCCAGGCGCGGCCAGGACATCGAGTCCGAGGTCACCCTGAGCTTCACGGAGGCCATCGAGGGCGCCACGGTGCCGCTCAGGATGTCCTCGCAGGCTCCCTGCAAGGCGTGTTCGGGCACCGGCGACAAGAACGGCACCCCGCGGGTGTGCCCGACCTGTGTCGGCACCGGCCAGGTGACGCGGGGCTCGGGCGGCGGGTTCTCGCTGACCGACCCCTGCCCGGACTGCAAGGGCCGCGGTCTGATCGCGGAGGACCCCTGCGACGTCTGCAAGGGCTCCGGGCGTGCCAAGTCGTCGCGGACCATGCAGGTCCGCATCCCGGCCGGGGTGTCGGACGGGCAGCGCATCCGGCTGCGCGGCAAGGGCACGCCGGGCGAGCGGGGCGGTCCGGCGGGCGACCTGTACGTGGTCGTGCACGTCAAGGACCACGCCGTCTTCGGGCGCAAGGGCGACAACCTCACGGTCACCGTCCCGGTGACGTACGCGGAGGCGGCGCTCGGCGGGGAGGTCCGGGTCCCGACCCTGGGCGGCCCGCCGGTCACGCTGAAGCTGCCGGCCGGCACGCCCAACGGGCGGACCATGCGCGCCCGCGGCAAGGGCGCGGTCCGCAAGGACGGCACCCGCGGGGACCTGTTGGTCACCGTGGAGGTGAGTGTTCCGAAGGATCTGAGTGGGAAGGCTCGTGAAGCGCTGGAGGCGTATCGCGAGGCGACCGCGGGTGAGGACCCGCGGGCGGAGCTGTTCCAGGCCGCGAAGGGAGCTTGATGGGGATGGACGGCCGTCGACGCAATCCGTATGAACTGACCGAGGACACCCCGGTCTACGTCATCTCGGTGGCGGCCCAGCTGTCCGGTCTGCACCCGCAGACCCTGCGTCAGTACGACCGTCTGGGCCTGGTCTCCCCGGACCGCACCGCCGGCCGGGGGCGCCGCTACTCGGCCCGGGACATCGAACTGCTCCGTACGGTGCAGCAGTTGTCGCAGGACGAGGGCATCAACCTGGCCGGCATCAAGCGCATCATCGAACTGGAGAACCAGGTCGCGGCGTTGCAGGCCCGGGTGGCCGAGATGGAGGCCGCCCTGGACGGCGCGGCGGCGGCGATGCGCCAGCGCGAGGCGGCGGTGCACGCGTCGTACCGCCGGGACCTGGTCCCGTACCAGGAGGTCCAGCAGACCAGCGCGCTGGTGGTGTGGCGGCCGAAGGGGCGGCAGGCGTCGGACTGACGCCGCGTCCGCACGGAGAGAACGGAGAGAGGGGCCCGGAGACGTCCGGGCCCCTCTCCTGTTTCCTGCCGGTGCTTTCCCGGCCGCGTTCTGTCTGCGCTTCTCCGCCCGCGCGGCCGGTCAGAGCCAGGAGTCCCAGATGCCGTACGCCTGCGACGTGGTGACGGCGTCGGCGCCGGACGCGTCGGTGCGGACGACACGGTAGTAGTAGAGGCCCAGCCGGTCCTCGTTGACCGTGGTGTCCATGAAGTAGGCGGCGTCGCCCGCCGTCCCCTGCGTCAGGACGGTGTAGGAGGCGGTGGCCGGGTCCCAGCGCTCCACGCGGTAACCGGCGAACCGGGCGCAGTCACCGAGGCCCGAGGACTCGGAACAGCCCACGTACAGCTCCGGGTACTGGTCCTCGCGGACCGAGGTGCCGGTCCAGCCGGGCGGCCGGGTGTCGGGCAGGGTGACGGTGATGTCGGCCGTGTTGTACGCGGCGGGACCGGCGTACGGGTCGATGAGCCCGGAGCCGTCCGAGGCGGCCACCCGGTAGACGTGGGCGGCGCCGTCGGGCACCGTCGGGCAGTAGATCTCGGTGGCGGTCAGGGAACTGCCGGTCCAGCAGTTCTCCTCCCAGACCGTCTCCCCGGTGTCCGGGTCGGTGACGCCCTGCCAGACGTGGTACTTCTGCACGTCGTCGTCGGCGGGCGGGGTCCAGGTCAGGTGGACGCCGAGCGGGATGGTCTCGGCGGTCAGGTTCTCCACCGGGGCCGGGCGTTCGGTGTCCGGGGTGGTGGCGGTGGCGGCCGGACCGGGCCGCGAGTCGTGTCCCTGGGGGCCGGTCGTCACCACCCGGTACTCGTAGGTGGTCTCGGACCTGCCGGAGACGTCCCAGCAGACCCCGTTGACCTGCTTGCGGCCGGCGTACGCGGGAGCGTCCGAGCCCGACCAGGTCCAGTACGTCCGCGGCGCTTCCAGCGGCAGGTCGACCGCGTTGTTCGGCTTGCACAGGTCGACGGTGGTGCTCTCGCCGGTGGCCGGGTCGGTGCGGACGAGGCGGTAGGTGGGCAGCGGGCCGTTCCCGTCGTACGCCCACGGGTCGGTGCCGCTCCACTCGACCATCACGCCCTCGCCGAACGGCACGGCGGTGGTGCGGAAGGCGGGGATGGCCTCCGGGCGGGCGGCCATCTCCAGGGTGATCTCCGTGGGTGCGGCGGCGTTGCCCTTGGCGTCCACCGCGTGCACGGCGTAGCGGTAGGAACCGCTCACGGCGGCCAGTTGGCGCGGCACGATGTCGGTGCCGTCGGTGGTGCCCGGTACGGGCAGGGCGTCGAGCCAGCCGCCGGTCGCCGGGTCGTACTGGAGGACCTGGTAGGCGGTGGCGCCGTCGACGGGGGACCAGACCAGGTGCGGGACGCCGGAACGGTACTCGACGCGGGCGTCGGTGACGGCGGACGGCGGGGTCCGGTCGGAGGTGGTGAAGGTGGCGGCGGCCGAATACGGCGACCAGTTGCCGGCGGCGTCGCGGGCCCGGCCGCGGTAGGTGACCTTGGCGCCGTCGGCCGGTGTGCCGGTGTCGCAGAAGGCGCCCTTGGTTCCGGTGGCGACGGTCGTCCAGGCACCGGTGGCCGCGTCCCGCCGCTGGAGCTCGTACAGGGCGATGTCGGCGGCGTTGGCCGCGGTGGTGACCAGTTCCGGGGCCGCGTAGGGCTGGTCGGCCGGGCAGGCGTCCATCTCGACGAACGGTGCGGCGGGCGGGGTCTTGTCCACCGTGGTGACGCCCTGGTCGGCCGTCCCCGTCGACTCGTTGCCCGCCTTGTCGTAGGCGCGGACCTCGTAGTAGTACGTCTGGCCGGTCTTCGGGAGGGTGGTGTCCGTGTACGACGTCGAGGTGGTCGTGGCGAGCGGCTCGGCGGCGTACGAGGTGCCCTTCAGGCGGCGGTGGACGCGGTAGCCGGCGAGGTCCATCTCCTTGTTCTTGGACCAGGTGATCTTCGCCTTGCCGGTGGCCGGGTCGTGGGCGACGGCGATGCCGGCCGGGGTGAGGGGCTTGACCTTGTCGACGGAGGCGGAGGTCCTCGGTGTGTAGGAGAACTTGACGTCCGCCTTGCCGGTCCAGTTGACGAAGTCGATGCGGAGGGTGTGCTTGCCCTTGGGGACGGTGACGTTGACCGTCTTCTTCCGGGTCGACGACACGTTCTTCCACAGGTCGACCTCGCGGGTGCCGTCGAGGTAGACGCGGATGCCGTCCTGCGCGGAGGCGGCGAAGGAGAACGGGCCGCCGGAGCCGAAGTCGCGGGTGACGGACCAGCGGACGCCGAAGTTGTTCGCCGGCAGTCCCGTGGCCGGTGCCCCGGTGCCCCAGTTCTGGTCGATCGCGGAGTCGCAGTCGGTCTTCTTCGGTGTCCCCGAGAACGTGGTGTTCGCGAAGAACTGCCGCTTGAAGACGGGCGAGGAGCAGCTCACGGCTGCGGAGGCGGGCGCGGCGGCGACGGTGAGCAGTCCGCCCGCGGTGGCGAGCACGACGACCGTCGAGGCGACGGCCGTGGTCGTGCGTCTGGCTGAGTTCATTCGGTCCTCTGCTCGAAAAAACGGAGGCGGGGAGCGGCCTCCGTGATCACGACTCGTGACGATTGGACTTGGTTGTACGGATCTTGTGCAACCGGCTGTGATCATGCAACGACCGTTGTGTGAAGGAAAGTTGAGGGCCCGGCCGCCTGTGCTTCAGGTCGGCTGCGCAGCGTGATGTTGCGATCTCGTTAAGTGGTATCGCTTGACGGGTGGGCGGGTGTGCGCGTTGTCTTTTCAGTCACCTGGGTCGCAAAGCGGCCACCGCGTCCGGAAGGCACCAGAAGTGATCTCCTGCATGCGCCGTATCGCCATATCCGTGGCGGCGTCCACGATGACCGTTTCGCTGACGGCCTGCGGAGCGCTGAACGTGTCGGGCGGCAGTGACGACGCGAGCCCGACCAAGGGCGACGACCTCATGGTGGGGCTGCTGCTCCCGGAGCGGGACAACACCCGCTACGAGGAGTTCGACCGGCCCATCTTCACGAAGAAGGTGGACGCGCTGACCGACGGCCAGGGCATGGTCCAGTACGCCAACGCCGAGGCGAGCGCGAGCAAGCAGACCCAGCAGATGGCGAAGATGGTCGACGACGGGGTCGACGTCATCGTGCTGGACGCGGTCGACTCGCACGCCATCGCGGACAGTGTGAAGAAGGCCAAGGACGCCGGTATCCCGGTGATCGCGTACGACCGGCTGGCCGAGGGCCCGATCGACGCCTACATCTCCTTCGACAACGAACTGGTGGGCGAGGTCCAGGGCCGCTCCCTCCTGGAGGCGCTCGGCGGTGACGCCGCCACCGACACCATCGTCATGATGAACGGCTCCTCCACCGACCCCAACGCCCGCCAGTTCAAGGCCGGAGCCCTGACCGAACTGGCCGGGAACGTGCGGGTCGGCGCCGAGTACGACACCGTGGACTGGAAGCCGGAGAACGCCGAGCAGAACATGGCCGAGGCGATCCAGAAGCTCGGCGCGGACCGGATCGCCGGTGTCTACTCCGCCAACGACGGCATGGCGGGCGGCGTCATCGAGGCGCTCAAGGCCGCCGGTGTCACGGAGCTGCCGCCGGTCACCGGGCAGGACGCGGAACTGGAGGCGGTGCAGCGGATCGTCTCCGGGGAGCAGTACATGAGCGTGTACAAGTCCTACCCGCAGGAGGCGGAGAACGCGGCCGAGATGGCCGTGGCCCGGGTGCAGGGCAAGGACATCCAGTTCGACGCGCTCACCACGGACCGGGTGGACAGCCCCACCCACCAGGACATCCCGGCCCAGTTGGTCTCCGTCACCGCCCTGACCAAGAAGAACATCGAGGAGACCGTCGTCGCCGACGGCATCCACAAGATCTCCGACATCTGCACCGCCGCGTACGAGGCGCGGTGCGCGGAGATCGGCCTGAAGTAGGCCCCTTGTTGCACAGCCGGTCCCGGCCCGCGCATAGTGGCGCTGCGGAGAGCGGGCGGGATGCGGGGGTGGGCTGGGCGATGGCCGGGCACGGGACGGACGGGCATCCACACGGTGCTGACCGACTGTGCGAAGCCGGGGACCGCGTGTACTCCCGGGCCGTGCGGCGCGGCCGGGTGGAGCGCCGGGAGGCCGAGGCGGCGCCCTGTCTGCTGGACCTGGCGCTGCTGCACCCCGACCCCGACGCCATGGACTGGCTGGTGCCGACCGCTCCGCGGGAGGTCGTGACCCGGCTGCTGCGCGAGGTGTACGACGAGGTCAGCGCCGGTCAGCGGCGGGTGGGGTCGGCGGTGGCCGCCATCGAGCGGTACGCCGCCCTGGGCGGGGGCAGCGGACAGCGGCGGCCTGCGGCGGGGGCCGAGGGCACGGCGATCCGGGTGCTGGACGGGCTGGCCCGCATCCAGGCCGCGATGGACGAGGCGACCCAGGCGTGCACCACGGAGGTGCTGACCGTGCAGCCCGGCGGCATCCGGCGCGAGCACGAGCTCTCCGAGGGGCTGCACCGGGCGCTGGCGCTGCGCGGACGCGGGGTGCGGATGCGCGACCTGTACACGCACGTCGCCCGGCACGGGCAGGGACTGCTGCACTACATGGAGCTGATGGGCGACGCGGTGGAGGCGCGGACGCTGGACGAGGTGATCGACCGGCTGATCCTCTTCGACCGTACGGTGGCGTTCGTGCCGGCCAACGCGGAGCGGACGATGGCGCTGGAGCTGCGCCACCCGGCGCTGGTGGAGTACCTGGTCACCGTCTTCGAACGGCTGTGGCGGCTGGCGCTGCCGATCACCGCTCCGCTGCCCGACACCGGCATCGAGGGCATCTCGCACCGGGAGCGGTCCATCGCGGCGCTGCTGGCGGAGGGGCACCAGGACGCGGTGATCGCCGAGCGGCTGGGGATCAGCGTGCGCACCTGCCGGGCCCATATCGCCCGGCTGTCGGAGACGCTGGGCGCGGCGAGCCGTACGCAGTTGGGGGTGCGGATCGCCCAGGCGGGACTGGACGGGCCGCCCCGGGCTCGGGTGCCGTAGCCGGGGTGGGGGTGGTTCGGCTCGGGTTCGGGGTGTCGTGGCCGGGGTGGGGGTGGTTCGGCTCGGGCTTGGGGTGCCGTAGTCGGTCAGGGCGCCCCACACCCGCACCGGTACAGCCGCAGC
>NZ_JAGGOO010000060.1 GCF_018614415.1 Streptomyces sp. ISL-12 | reverse complement strand
CACGGACAGAACCCTCCCGCCCGGCACGGCGCGGCGCCGGTCACGGCTGGTGATCACCGCCGCCCGCTCGCCCGCTCGCCCGGCCCCGGTCACGCCGCCTCCGTCCGGTCCGCCGCCATGCCGGCCGCGTCCAGCAGCGCCGTGCCGACGATGAGGTCGGCGCCGCCGAACTCGGGGTCGTCCAGCTCGGTACCGTCGTCCACGGCGAACAGCAGTTTCTCCTCGCCCTGCCGGTAGGCGGTGCCGACCGGCGGGCTGGCGGCGTGCACCGCCAGCAGGGCGACCAGGTACGCCAGGTCGGAACCCTCGCGGCGACGGGCCTCGGCCAGCAGGCCGGAGAGCCGGCGCGGGGCGTCGTGCGGCAGGTCTAGCAGTTCCTTGGCCGCCGCCAGCTGCTCCTCGCTGAAGCGGCTGTCGTCCGGGGTGGCGATCAGGTCGGGCTCGGGCATCTCGGCGCCCAGGTGCTCACGCTCGACGGGCGGGG
Source organism: Streptomyces sp. ISL-12 (assembly GCF_018614415.1). Taxonomy (GTDB): domain Bacteria; phylum Actinomycetota; class Actinomycetes; order Streptomycetales; family Streptomycetaceae; genus Streptomyces. The sequence continues at coordinate 95,468 of NZ_JAGGOO010000060.1, read as the reverse complement.
TCAGCAGCAGGTCGACGAGGTCGCCGACCCGGACCGAGACGGGCGTGCGCAGACCGGTGCCGCGGGCGAAGAAGGCGTCGGTGACGCGCAGGGCCCGCTCCACGGGCAGCGGCAGGACGGGGGCGACGAGGTGGCCGTAGAGGTCGATGCCCGAGGAGGCGAGGGGGGTGGCGAAGGCCTGCCGGTCCTGTTCGGCGCGGAACAGCGGGCCCGCTTCCAGCAGCCGGGACTGGAGCTGGGTGTGGCGGCGGATGCAGTCCTTGACGATGTCGACCAGCTCGGCCGCGCGGCGCTTGTGCTCGGGTTCCTCGGACTCGTCGCGGGCCTTGCGGATGTTGGTGAGGATCGCGTTCTCGTGGCGGTAGCGGTCGGCGACGTGGTCGAGGGCCTCGGCGATCATGTCGGGGACGGCTTCCAGCCAGTCCACCGCGCGGACGTTGCGCCGGGTGGCGTCCAGGGCGCGGCGCAGGGTCTCCGAGTACTGCACGGTGCGGTAGCGGGCCTGCTCGGCGGCGAGTTGGGCGTCGGCGAGCCGGCCGCGGCTGATCAGCACCTCCAGCTTCACCTCGGCGGCGATCTGGGCGCTGGTGACGTCGGTGTCCAGGGCGCCGACCAGGACGTTGACCGCCTCGTCGGTGGTGCGCAGGTAGACGGTGCCGCCGGGGCCGGGGACCTCCTCGATCAGCTTGAAGTCGTAGTCGCGGCGCACGTAGCTGCCGTCCGGCTCGAACGTGCCGTACACCGCGCGGAAGCCGCGGTCGACGCTGCCGACGTTGATCAGGTTCTCCAGGACCCAGCGGGCCACCCGCTCGTGCTCGACGGCGGGCCTGCGGGGGGCCTGGGCGGCGACGCGCGGGACGAGCCGGGCCACTATCTGGTCGTGGTCGGCGCCCGTGTCGAAGTCCATGTTCAGGGTGACCAGGTCGATGGCAGCGAGGGCGACCTCCGCCATGCCGTACACCGAGTACTCGCCGGCGAGGTTGACCTTGCGCGCGTCGAGATCGTGCAGCGGGGCGGTGCAGGCGAGCGCGCGCAGCCGCCGCGCCAGTCCCTCGTCGGCGGCCGGGCCCATGGCGGGGCGCGGCCCCGCGCTGAGCTGGGGCGGAGCGCTGTCCGTCGATGCAGGCGAAGTCACGGTGCACAGACTAGGTCCTAGGTCTGACAACGACCCAAACGACCGTAGACGTCCCCGGGCGGACGACCGTAGACGTCCCGGGCGGAGCGGTCCGCACCCTCCTCCGGCGTAGCGGTCCCCGCCCCCTCAGCGGAGCAGTCCGCACCCTCGCCCGGCAAGGCAGCCCCCGCCCCGGCCCGCGAAGCAGACCGCCCCCGGCAGAGCAGTCCGCCCCCGGCGGAGCGGCCCCCCTCTCCCGGCTCGGCAGCCCCCGGTCGCCCTCCCGGTCAGCCGGTCAGCCGTCCTCGCCGACCCGTCGCCGGTAGACCTCCAGCACCCGTTCCAGCGAGGTCGCGAGGTACCCCGCGAGGAGCCGCTCGGCGCCCTCCCGGTCGCCGGCCTCCAGGGCCTGGAGGACCTCGTGGTTGCGCGCGATGTACGGCTCGTGCAGGCGGCGCGGGTCGTCCACCACGTGGAAGGCGAGCCGCAGTTCGGCGAAGACGCTGCGCATCACCTCGTCGGTGCGCTCGCTGCCCGCCAGGGCGACCAGCTCCCGGTGGAAGTGGATGTTGGCCGTGCCCACCCGTTTCCAGTCGCCTTCCCGGGCCGCTCGCCGCCCGTCCTCGACGGCCCCGGCGAGCCCCTGGAGCCGGTACGGCGGCTCGCCGAGCCCGCGGACCACGGCGCACTCGACGAGGGCGCGGGTGCGGTAGATGTCCTCGACGTCGTCGACGGTCAGGACCCGGACGAAGACGCCCCGGTTCAGCTCGTGCACCAGCAGGCGTTCATGGGTGAGCAGCCGGAACGCCTCCCGCAGCGTGTTGCGGGAGATCCCGAGCGCGCCGCCGATGCTGTCCTCGGACAGCCGGGTGCCGGGTGGGAAGAAGCCGTCGGCGATGCGGCTCCTCAGGATGTCCGAGACCCGCTCGGCGGTACTGGTGCGCCCCAGGAGGGCGCGGTCGTCGGCGAGTTGCGCCAGCTGCTCTGCCATGCCCGGAATTCAACCTCAGACACAAGAACGAAACAACAGGGGTATTGAGGGATCGTTGAACAATCCTCTACGGTGCTGGACATCAGCTCATCAGCAAGCACCCTCCGTCCTCCTTCTGCGAGGTGCCCATGAGCACAACTCCTCCACCGCAGGCCCCGCTCACCGTCGTCCCGCGCCCCGACAGCGACGATCGCGGCGCCGACGACGGGGCCCTGGGCTGGCTGCGCGCCCTCGGCCCGCGGGGCCGCCGGGCCTTCGCCGGCGCGTTCGGCGGCTACGCCCTCGACTCCTACGACTACTTCACGCTGCCGCTGAGCATGGTCGCGCTGGCCGCGTACTTCGGCCTGGACAGCGGCCAGACCGGGCTGTTCACCACCGTCACGCTGGTCGTCTCGGCGGTCGGCGGCGCCCTCGCGGGCGTACTGGCGGACCGGATCGGCCGGGTCAGGGCGCTGCTGCTCACGGTGATCACGTACGCCGTGTTCACGGTGGCCTGCGGTTTCGCGCCCAACTACGAGACGCTGCTGGTCTTCCGGGCGCTCCAGGGGCTCGGTTTCGGCGGCGAGTGGGCGGTCGGCGCGATCCTGGTCGCCGAGTACGCGAGCGCGAAACACCGGGGGCGCACCCTGGGCGCGATCCAGAGCTCCTGGGCGGTGGGCTGGGCACTGGCCGCGATCGTGTACACGGTGGTGTTCTCGGTGGCCGACGACGCGCTGGCCTGGCGGATCATGTTCTGGACCGGCGCGTTGCCCGCGCTGCTCGTGGTCTGGGTGCGGCGCAGTGTGCACGACGCGCCCGAGGCCGCCGCCGCGCGCGAACGGAGTCCCGGCAAGGGCTCGTTCCGGGCGATCTTCGCACCGGGCACGGGCGACGCCCCCGGACTGCTGCGGATCACGGTCTTCGCCGCGCTGCTGTCCACCGGCGTCCAGGGCGGCTACTACACGCTGGCCACCTGGGTGCCCACGTACCTGAAGGACGAGCGCGGCCTGTCGGTGGTGGGCACCGGGGGGTACCTGACGTTCCTGATCTCGGGCGCCTTCATCGGCTATCTGACCGGCGGCCACCTCACCGACCGCCTGGGGCGCCGGCGCAACATCTGGCTGTTCGCCCTGCTGTCGGCCCTGTGCATCCTGGCGTACGCCAACATCCCGGCCGGCGCCGACACCCTCCTGCTCGTGCTCGGCTTCCCGCTCGGGTTCTGCATGTCGGCGATCTTCAGCGGCTTCGGCTCCTACCTGGCCGAGCTGTACCCGACGGCGGTGCGCGGTACCGGGCAGGGATTCACCTACAACACCGGACGGGCCGTGGGCGCCGTCTTCCCCACGACGGTCGGTTTCCTGGCCGACAGCTGGGGCGTGGGCGGCGCGCTGGTCTTCGGTGCGATCGGCTACGGCGTCGCGGCGATCGCGCTGCTCGGACTGCCCGAGACGCGCGGAAAGGAGCTGGCATGAACAGCACGCACCAGGTGACGGAGGACCGCGCGGTCACGCTCGTCGACGAGCACGCGCACGCGTGGCGGCCGGAAACGGCCCGGGCCCGCTTCCGGGAGGGACTGACCGGCGCCACGGCGGGAGTTGCGGCCGGTCACACCCAGGCCAATCTGATCTCCGTACCCGCCGACTGGGCCTACGACATGCTGTTGTTCTGCACCCGCAATCCGAAGCCCTGCCCGGTGCTCGACGTGACGGACGCCGGCGGGTGGACGACCGCGCTGGCCGACGGCGCCGATCTGCGCACCGACCTGCCGCGCTACCGGGTGTGGCGGGACGGTGAGCTGGTGGAGGAGCCGGCGGACGTGCGCGCGCACTGGCGGGACGACCTCGTCTCGTTCCTCATCGGGTGCAGCTTCACCTTCGAGTCGGCGCTGTCCCGGGCCGGCGTCCCGATCCGCCACGTCGAGCAGGGCCGCAACGTGCCGATGTACGTCACCGGCCGGCAGTGCGCTCCCGCCGGGCGGCTGCACGGGCCGATGGTGGTGTCCATGCGTCCGGTGCCGCCGCGGTACCTGTCCGCGGCGATCCGGGAGACCAGCCTGCTCCCGGCGGTGCACGGCGGCCCGGTGCACTGCGGTGACCCGTCGGCGCTCGGCGTCGAAGACCTGGACCGGCCCGACTTCGGCGACGCGGTGGACCGGGAGCCGGACGACATCCCGGTCTTCTGGGCGTGCGGGGTGACCCCGCAGGCGGCGGTCATGGCCTCGCGCCCGCCGTTCGCGATCACCCACGCGCCCGGCCAGATGTTCATCACGGACGCGCGTGACGAGCAGTACCGGGTGGTGTGACTCCTTGGTCACCGGCGCGCCCCGCCGGCCTCAGGCGACCTCCCGGCGATCGGGGACCGACAGGGCCGCCAGGGCCGCCGAGACCGCCGCGGACGCGCGCAGGTCGAGCCGGGCGCTCGTCCCGCGCGCGCGGTGGCGCAGTTCGTCGGCGGCCAGGGTCAGCAGCTGCGGCAGCAGGTCGGTGGAGCGTCGGGCCACCCAGCCGGTGCCGGCGGTGGCCAGCCACCACAGGCTCGCCGACCGGGTGGGCGCCGGGGACCCGGGCTCGGGCGAGGGCGCGGGCCCCCGGGCGAGCCCGTGCGCGGCGAGCAGCCCGTGGGCGCGCACGGCCAGTTGCCGGTGCCCCCGCTCACCGGGGTGCAGCCGGTCCGCGCTCCACATCGCGCGGTCGGTGACCCAGTCGCCGTCGCCCGCGTGCAGGTGCAGGGCGCCGTACCGCTCGGACAGCGCGTGGACCACCGTGTTGACGGCCCGCTGCCGCCGGGCCAGCGGCCGGGCCAGCGCGCCCGGCAGCCCGAGCATGGTGCCGGGGTCGGGCAGACAGGCCGTCAGGAGGACGGCGTCCTGGGCGCTGAACGCCGCGTACACCTCGTCCAGCCGGGCGGCCACGGCGTGGATGTCGAAGGCGCGGCGCAGGGTGTCGTTGACGCCGATCACGACGGACACGAGGTCCGGCCGCAGCGCCAGCCCGGCGGGCAGTTGCGCCTCCAGCACGTCCCGGGTCTGCGCTCCGCTGACCGCGAGGTTGCGGAACTCCACGGGCCGCTCGTCCTCCCCGGCGAGCGACCCGGCGAGCAGCGCCGCCCAGCCGCGCCAGCCGCCCGCGACCGGGTCGCCCACCCCCTCGGTCAGCGAGTCGCCGAGCGCCACGTACCGCGGCCGTCTCATGCCACGCCCTCCGCCACGCCCCGGCGAGAGGGTGCTACCGCCGTCGCGTCGTGCGCGGCGAGGAACGCGGCGACCGCCGTGTCCCAGCCGAAACACTCCGCACGCGCGCGTGCCGCCGCCCGCCGCCCCGTCTCCGGGCGCCCGGCCAGCAGGTCCACGGCGTCGGCGAACGCCTCCCCGTGGTCGGCGGCGACGGCCCCGGCGGAGCCGATCACCTCCGGCAGCGCGGACGAGGCACTGACCGCCACGGGCGTACCGCAGGCCATCGCCTCCAGCGCGGCGAGCCCGAACGTCTCGGCGGGTCCGGGCGCCAGGCACACGTCGGCGGAAGCCTGGAGCGCGCCGAGCAGACCGCGGTCGCCCACATGCCCGAGGAACTCGACGGGCAGCCGCCGCTCGCGGGCCCGCTGTTCGAGCCGGGCGCGCAGCGGGCCGTCCCCGGCCACCACGAGGACCGCCCGCCGGTCACGCCGGCGCAGCGCCTCCAGGGCGTCCAGGGCCGTCCCGGGCCGCTTCTCCACGGACAGCCGGGAGCACATCACGAGCAGCGTCTCGTCCTCGCGCGCGTACCGGGCCCGCACCCGCGCGTCGCGCAGCCCCGGGTGCCGGGCGACGAGATCGACGCCCAGGGGGGCGCGTACGACGTTGCGGGCGCCGATCCGCAGGAACTCCCGTTCGGCGAACTCGGTGGTGCACACCACGCGCGCGTACGTGTGCGCCGTACGGATGTTGAGCGCGTCGGCGGCGCGGCGGGCCGCCCCCTCGGGCAGGCCCCAGGTGCGCAGGACGCCGTCGGCGGTCTCGTGGGAGACCATCACGGCGGGGATCCGGGCCCGCCGGGCCCACTTGCCGGTCCAGCGCAGTGTCGTGCGGTCGGAGACCTCCAGGCGGTCGGGGGCGAGTTCCTCCAGCAGGGCGGCGACCCGCCGCCTGTCGGTGAGGACGCGGTAGCCGCCGGTGCCGGGCAGCAGCGGGCCGGGCACGGTGATCACCCGTCCCTGCTCGGTCTCCTGGTCGCTCGCGCGCTCGCCGGGGACGACGAGGACGGGCTCGTGTCCGGCGGCGAGGTATCCCTTGCCCAGCTCGCGCAGGGCGGTGCGCAGGCCGCCGGAGGCGGGGGCGACGAAGTTGGCGAGCCGGACGATCCTGAGGGCGCTCATGCGGCCAGCACCGCCTTCCGTGCGGCGAGGACGTCCGTGTAGTGGCCGATCAGCCGGTCGCCGACGGCCGCCCAGGTACGGCCCTCGACGGCCGCCCGTCCGGCAGTCCCGCAGGCGGCGCGCAGCGCCGGGTCGGCGGCCAGCGCCGCCACCGCGTCGCGTACGGCGTCCGCGTCCCGGGGCGGCACCAGCAGCCCGGTGCGGCCGTGGTCCACCAGGTCCAGCGGGCCGCCCGCGGCGGGCGCGACGACGGGGACCCCGCTGGCCATGGCCTCCTGCACGGTCTGGCAGAAGGTCTCGAAGGGGCCGGTGTGGGCGAAGACGTCCAGGGAGGCGAAGAACCGGGCCAGGTCGTCGCCGGTGCGGCGGCCGAGGAAGACGGCGCCGGGCAGGGCCTGCTCCAGGCCGGTGCGGCTGGGCCCGTCGCCGACGACCGCGACGCGGACGCCCGCCAGGGCGCAGACTCCGGACAGCAGCTCGACCTGCTTCTCGGGGGCGAGCCGACCCACGTAGCCGACGATCAGCTCGCCGTTCGGGGCGAGTTCGCGGCGCAGCGCCTCGTCGCGCAGTTCGGGCCGGAAGCGGGCGGTGTCCACCCCGCGCGGCCAGAGCCGGACCCGGGGCACCCCGTGCGCCCGGAGGTCGTGCAGGGCGGCGCTGGAGGGGGCCAGGGTGAGGTCGGCGGCGGAGTGCACGGAGCGGATGCGCCGCCAGGCCGCCGCCTCGCCGGCCCCCATGTACGTACGGGCGTATCCGGCGAGGTCGGTCTGGTAGACGGCCACGGCGGGGACGCCGAGCCGGGCGGCGGCGGCCATGCCGCGGACGCCGAGGACGAAGGGGCTGGCCAGGTGGACGACGTCCGCACGGTGTGCGGCGATGGCGGCGGCGAGGCGTCGGCTGGGGAGGGCGACGCGGACCTGGGGGTAGCCGGGGAGCGGAAGGGAGGGGACGTGGACGACCGGGCACGGCACCGCGAGGGGGTCGGGCCGGGTGCCGGGAGCCGGGGCGGGGGCGACGACGAGGGGAACGTGACCGCTGTCGACGAGGTGTCGGGCGGTCTGGAGCGCGCAGTGGGCCACGCCGTTCACATCGGGGGGAAAGGACTCGGTCACGATGACGACACGCATACCCGTGTTGTCGCCGCGCTGGACGTGGTCGCGTCAACGTGGATCTTTCCGGCCGAGGAACGGCCCGTGAGCGTTGAACTGCCCGCCCGAGCAGGTCAGACCGTGTCCACGCCCGCCTGACCCGCGGGCCACCCCTCGTTCACCCGGCGCGCGCATGCTTGTCCCGTCACCCTCGGGCGCCCCCGTGCACGACAGCGCGCTCCCCGTTCACGCGGGCGTCTCCGGCGCACGGACAGCCCGGCGCACGGCGTACGGACAGCCCGGCACACGGCGTGGAGCGGCGGCTCCACCGAACTCACCTCGCGGGCCCCCTCGCGGGCCCCCTCGCGGAACTCACTGGACGAAACTCATGCCACAGGCTCACACCGCGGACGCGTCCGGCCCGATCCGGCTCCGTACGGCGGTCTGCACCTCGGCCTCCTCGGCCGGGTCGGCGGCGAGCCTGCGCAGCCGTTCGACGACGCGGTCGTCACCGGTCTCGGCGTGCCGGGCGGCGAGTTCGCGAGTGGTCTCCTCGCAGTCCCACAAGCATTCCACGGCGAACCCGGCCGGGAAGGACGGGTCGGTGGCGGCCAGCGCCCGGGCGGCCCGGCCGCGCAGGTGGGAGGAGCCGGTCTCCCGGTAGACGTGCCGCAGTACGGGGGCGGCGCAGCCGATACCGAGCCGTCCGGCGCCGTCGACGAGGGTCCACAGGGTCGGCGCGTCGGGGCCCTCGCCCCGTACCGCCTCGCGCAGCGCGGCCAGGACCAGGTCACGGTCGGCCGCGCCGCCGCGACAGGCCAGTACCCGGCCGGCGGCGGCGCCCAGCGCGTCGGGCCGGCGGGCCCAGCCGCGGGCCCGGTCCACGGCGGCGGGAGCACTCATCCGTTCGAACGCGGCGACGGCGGCCTCCACCACGCCCGCCGTACCGGTGGCCACGGCGTGTTCGATCAGGCCGAGGGCGCCGGGATCGTCGCTGTCCGCGAGATAGCGCAAGGCGGTGCAGCGGGCGGCCTCGGTACCGGACCGGGCGGCCTCGACGATCTCGGGCCGGTCCTCGGGGCCGGCGACGGCGGTGAGGCACCGGGCGGCCGGCACATGGAGCGCGGTGCCACGCTCCAGGCCCTGCTGGGCCCACTCGAAGACGGCGGCCACGCTCCAGCCCGGGCGAGGCCCGGTGGGCCGCAGCTGCCGCTGCCAGCGGTCGAAGCAGCCGGCCTCCTGGGCGGCACGCACGCGCGTGGCGATCGCTTCGCGGCTGTCCTCGGCCCACAGCCGCCAGGGCCTGGGTTCGAAGGCGTCCCGCACGGCGGCGGCCAGCTCGGCCTCGCCCTCGGGGTCGGTGGTGAACCGCGCGAGCACGGGCTCGGCGAGGGCGCGCAGTCCCGCGTCGTCGTCCCGCAGCGCCAGTTCGTCCAGGGCCCAGGCCCAGTTGGTGCCGCGGGCGGCGTACCGGCGCAGCAGGTCGAGCGCGTCCCGCCGCCCGTAGGAGGCGAGGTGCCCGAGGAACGCCAGGGCCAGCCCCGTACGGGACTCCTCGGGGTCGAGGACGTCCTCGGCGTCGAAGAGGTGGGCCTCCACGGCGTCCAGCTCGCCGTCGAGGTCGAGGAAGAGGCGGGCGTAGTAGAGGGAGCGGTTCTCCACCTGCCAGTCGTGGCGCGGGTCGTGCAGCACGCAGTGGTGCAGGGCCGCGAGCGCCTCGGCGCGCGGCGCGGTGAGCGCGTGCAGCGTGCCGTCGCCGCGGCCCCGCTGGAGCAGGCCGAGCAGCGTACCGCTGGGCGCTATGACCGGATCGAACATGGGAAACAGCCTCACATCAAGACATCAAGCGTCGACGCAACCGGGTGAGCACGCGTTCACCTGACCGCGCGACAACACGTCGGAGCGCCCGCCGTCTCTTGCTTGCCGAAGACCATTTTCCTCTGCCTCTCGTCGGTGGCCCTTGCGGACCGGGTCACGGTCCGCGCGGTGCGGCAACACCTGCCCAGCCGTCACGTCCGTGAACCACGTCGTCATGATGACCCCGCGCTTCGTCCCGCCGCGACCGAAATATCGGCGCCCCCCCGTACGGCCGGCCCTCGTAGGGCTGGCCCCCGTACGGCCGGTCCCCGTACGTCCGCCCCCCGTAGGGCCCCCGTGCCGCCTCACTGCGCGCCGAAGAGCTCCAGCAGTTCCTCGCGGTCGAACATGCGGGCCGTGTCGACGGCCGAGGGGGTGCCCGCCGCAGGGTCCGCGCCGGCCTCCAGAAGGGCCTTGACGACCTCGGTCTCACCTTTGAAGGCGGCCCCGGCGAGCGGGGTCTGCCCCCGGTCGTTGACCCGGTCGGCCTCGGCGCCGCGCTCCAGCAGGGCGCGCACCGTGCCGGCGTGGCCGTGGTACGCGGCGAGCATCACCAGGGAGTCGCCGCGGTCGTTGGTGAGGTCGGCCGGGACGCCCGCGTCGACGTAGGCCGCGAGCGGCTCGGTCTGTCCCTGCCGGGCCAGATCGAAGATCTTGGTCGCCAACTCGACGACCTCGGGGTCAGGGGCTTCGGTCATCGGCGGACCACCTCTCTCGTCTCTCGGACGCTCATCCATGGGTTCGCGGCCGCGAGCGGGGCGGCCGTGCGAGTGAATCGCCAGGGTACTGGCTCGTGGGACACATGGCCGGGGGCACCCGAGGTAAAGATCACCACGGCCCGACCAGCTCAAGAGGCGCTCCGCCACGCGGGGCAAAACGCCCGATTTTCACCCACTTGCACCTTTAATCATATGGATACATGCTGTGATCCTGGAAGTACTCATGGTGACTGTCCCCGCGAACCAGGAGAACTCACATGATCCTCTCGATCTCAGGCGTCGTCCTGCTCGGCGTCGTCGTCTTCATCTACTTCCGCAAGGACGGCCTGAAGGCGTCGCACGCCGTGGTGGCCATGCTGTTCGGCTTCTACCTGTCGAGCACCGCCGTCGCCCCGAGCATCAAGGCGGGCGGCGAGAGCCTGGCCGGCCTCCTCGGCGGACTCAAGTTCTGACCGCCCGTACCCTCGTCCGCACCTCCAGGAGGCAGCAGTGGCCCGGCGCCCCCTCCCCCGCATTCTGAGCAACGGCGGCGCACAGCTCGCCCGGAGCCGGGAGCTGGCCCGGACGGCGGCCGACAGCGCCACCGACGTCCTCCAGCCGCTGATCACGATCGCCCGCGGCTTCGGCCGGCTCGCCGCGGCCGCGCGGCACAGGTGGACCGAGACCCCCAAGGACCGGCGCGGCGCGCTGCTCTTCCTGGTGGCCTCGGTCGTCCTGGTCGTGGGCCTGATGCCGTACGGCCCGCTGCTCGCCGCCGTCGCGCTGATGGCGGCGGCGGCCTGGCAGGGCAGGAACCGCGTCCCGGCCGCGCCCGAGGAGGCCGACGACGCCCGGACCCGGCGCCTGACCTCGCTCTACGAGGCCCTGGTCCCCTACTTCTCGCTCGCCGAGGACCCCGATCCGCTGTACACCCACGGCGGCGGCTGGGAGAAGGCCTTCCCGGCCTACGAGTTCGACGACGACGGCCGTCTCGCGCACCTGGTGGTCCACTACCCGGCGTACTTCACCGACGGCGAGGCCGCCGCCCGCGCCCGGATCGAGCACCTGCTCACCGCGAAGGCAGGCCGGGGCCGCGAGTACCGCTTCACCTGGGACGAGGAGGCCAACCACCTCACCCTCACCGCCCTCGCCCCGCTGCCCACCGACATCGCCGCCCAGCGCTTCGTCACCGCCCCCGGCGAGACGGTCCTCGGCTTCACCGACCCCACCCGGGTCCAGCGCACCCTGCCGCTCACCCACGGCGAGGAGCGGCGCGACGTACCGCCGGTCGTCTGGCGCACCGGCGTGCGCTCCACCGAGCCGCATCTGCTGGTCCTCGGCCGGCCGGGCACCGGCACCTCGACGCTGCTGCGCTCCGTCGCCCTCCAGGCCCTGCACCACGGCGGCGACCTGGTGATCGTCGACGGCGGCGGCACCGGCGAGTACGCCTGCCTGACCGGACGCGACGGCGTCCTGGCCGTCGAGTGCGGCCTCACCGGGGTGCTGACCAGCCTGGAGTGGGCCGCCCAGGAGACGGAGCGCCGGCTGATCGCCGTCAACCGGGCCCGGCAGGAGGGGCGGCCGCCGCCCGAGGACACCCGGCGGCCGCTGTGGCTCCTGCTGGACCGGCCGAGCGCCTTCACGCACCTGGCCGGCGTGGACGGCCGCAAGGATCCGCAGGCCCTGCTCCAGGTCCCGCTGCGGCACGGCCGGGCCGCGCACGTGACGGTGGTGGTGGCCGACCAGCTGGACACCCGCGACACGCTCGGCGACGCCGTACGGCAGCACACACGCGCGCGCGTGGTCCTCGGCGCGGCCGACCCCGACGAACTGACGGCCGCGCTCGGCGCTCCCCCGGGGACCACGCCCGTCGACCAGGTCCCGCCCGGCCGCGGTTACGCCCGGCTGGGCACCGGCCCGGTCCTGCGCCTCCAGGTGCCGGCCACCCCGGACCCGTACGACGACGCCACCAGCGACAGCCACCGGCAGGCGGTCCTGGACCTGCTCCCGCCGCGCACCACGCCGGCCGACGGGGAACACGTGCCCGACGTGCCGGGCAGCGAGAAGGAGGTCCCGGCGGAACCGGCTCCACCGGCCGAACCGGCCGAGCCCGGCGAACCGGAAGCGGCCTCTCCCGAGCCCGAACCGGCCGAGGCGAGGCCGGTCCCGACCCTCGCCGGGCCGGAGGAGGAGACGAAGAGGCGAGGGAAGCGGCGGGGGAGGAAGTCGGTGCCCACGCTCATCAAGCCGTAGCCGTACCTCCCGGCCGTCCCCCCGCGGCGCCCCCTCCACGGGGGCGCCGCGCGTCACGCCACGAAGGTCCGGGGCGCCTCCGCCCCGCCGACGCCCCCGCTCTCGACCAGCCGCGCCGCCGCGGCCAGCCGCAGGGCCGCCTCGTCGGCCACCGCGCCGCCGACCGTGAACGGCAGCCGCGCGTACCCCTCGAAGGCCCCGTCGACCCCGAACCGCGGCCCGGACGGCACCCGGACCCCGACCCGCTCCCCCGCTTCGGCGAGCCGCGACCCCGACAGGCCGCCCGTGCGCACCCACAGGGTGAGCCCGCCCGCGGGCACCTCGAACTCCCACCCGGGCAGCTCCCGCCGTACCGCCGTGACCAGCGCGTCCCGGTTCTCCCGTGCCTGCGCGCGGCGCATTTCGACGGCCCGTTCCCAGCCGCCGGTGCCGAACAGCCAGTTCACCGCCAGCTGTTCGAGGACGGGGGTGCCCATGTCGGCGTAGGCGCGGGCGGCGACGAGGCTGCGGATCACGTCGGGGGCCGCCCGCACCCAGCCGATGCGCATCCCGGCCCAGAACGCCTTGCTGGCCGAACCGACGGTGACCACGGTCGACCCGGCCGGGTCGAAGGCGCACACCGGGGGCGGCATCGCCACGTCCTCGTCCAGCAGCAGCTCGCTCATGGTCTCGTCGGCCACCAGCACCGTCCCCGCCGACCGGGCCGCCTCCACCAGCTGCCGCCGCTGGTCCTCCCCGGCGAGCGCGCCGGTCGGGTTGTGGAAGTCGGCGACGACGTAGGCGAGGCGGGGAGCGGCCTCCCGCAGCACCTGGCGCCACCGGTCCAGGTCCCAGCCGTCGAGGCCGTCCGCCATGGCGACGGGCACCAGCCGCGCGCCCGCCTCCCGCATCAGCTGGAGGATGTTGGCGTACGAGGGCGACTCGACGGCGATACGTTCGCCGCGGCCCCCGAACAGGTGGCAGATCGCGTCCATCGCGCCCATCGCTCCGGTGGTCACCATGATCTGCTCGGGCATGGTCGGGATGCCCCGCGCGGTGTAGCGGTCGGCGAGGGTGGCGCGCAGCGCGGGCAGCCCGGCCGGGTAGTCACCGTGCGTGTGCGCGTACGGCGGCAGTTCCTCCAGGGCACCCTGGACGGCGCGGGTGAGCCAGGGTTCGGGGGCCGGGAGCGCCGCGCAGCCCAGGTCGATCACCGAGCCGAGCGCCTCGGGCGGCAGCGGCTCCAGCCCCCGGGCCGGCACCGGGTTCCCGGGCGGGACGGCGGTCCAGCTGCCCGCGCCGCGCCGGGACTCCAGGAAGCCCTCGGCGCGCAGGGCCTCGTAGGCGGCGGCGACCGTGGTGCGGCTGACCGACAGGGCGAGGGCGAGTTCCCGCTCGGCGGGCAGCCGGGCGGCGACCGGTACCCGTCCTTCCAGCACGAGCAGCCGGACGCCGTCGGCCAGCGCCCGGTAGGCGGGCGGGCGGCGGGTGCCGGGTCCGGCCGGGCGCTCCTGCTGCGAGCCGAGCAGCCGCGCGAGCTGCGCGGCTCCCACGGCCGAAGTCCACTGCGCCATGCGAATCAGTCCACCTTCCGCGAATTGGCCCTGGATGGCTTCTGCTTCCAGGCCACAGGGTGACACAGGTCAAGCCACGTTTTCACCCCAGGGGGCACAGCATGTCCGCACGGCAGTCCACCCGGAGCCACCTCACCCGACGGCTCACCCAGCTCTACGGCGGTCTGCTGCTCTACGGGGCCAGCTCGGCGCTGCTGGTCCGCTCGGGCCTCGGTCTGGAACCGTGGAACGTGCTGCACCAGGGCCTCGCGGAGCACACGGGCCTCTCGATGGGCGCGGTCCTCACCGTCGTCGGCGCGGCCGTCCTCCTGCTGTGGATACCGCTGCGGCAGCGGCCGGGCCTGGGCACCGTCTCCAACGTCCTGGTGATCGGGGCCGCGATGGACGCGACACTGGCGCTGGTCCCGGACGTCCACGCCACGGCGGCGCGGATCGCGTTCCTGGCCGCGGGGATCGTCCTCAACGGCGCGGCGACCGGCCTGTACATCGCGGCACTGTTCGGTCCCGGACCGCGCGACGGCCTGATGACGGGCCTGAACCGGCGCACCGGCCTGTCCGTCCGCCTGGTGCGTACGGCGGTGGAGATCACGGTCGTGGTGACGGGCTTCGCCCTCGGCGGCACCGTCGGGATCGGCACCCTGCTGTACGCGGTGACGATCGGCCCGCTCGCCCAGCTGTTCCTGCGCGTGTTCGCCGTCCCCCCGGCATCCGGCGGCAGCACGGTGGTTGCCACCGGTCAACCCCGGGCGGCCATACTGCGTCGGTGACCACCCCCATACGCCACCCCTACCTCGACCATCCCGGCCCGATCGCCTTCGCCCACCGGGGCGGCGCGGCCGACGGCCTGGAGAACACGCTGCGCCAGTTCCGGCGCGCGGTCGAGGCGGGTTACCGGTACATCGAGACCGACGTGCACGCCACCCGGGACGGCAAGCTGGTCGCCTTCCACGACGCGACGCTGGACCGGGTCACCGACGGCACCGGCCGGATCGCCGAGCTGCCGTGGACCGAGGTGAGCCACGCGCGCGTGGCGGGCAGCGAACCGCTCCCCCTCTTCGAGGAACTGCTGGAGACCTTCCCCGAGGTCCGCTGGAACGTGGACGTCAAGGCCGAACCGGCCCTGCTCCCCTTCCTGAACCTCATAGGGCGCACGAACTCCTGGGACCGGATCTGCCTCGGCTCGTTCTCCGAGGCGCGCGTGGCGCGCGCCCAGCGGCTGGCCGGCCCCCGCCTCGCCACCTCGTACGGCACCCGGGGCGTACTGGGGCTGCGGCTGTGCTCCTGGGGCGTGCCGGGTGCGCCGCGCCGCCCGGCGGTGGCCGCGCAGGTGCCCGAGGCCCAGTCGGGCATCCCGGTGGCGGACCACCGCTTCGTACGCGCGGCCCACGCGCGCGGGCTCCAGGTGCACGTGTGGACAGTGAACGAACCCGAGCGCATGCACCGGCTCCTGGACCTCGGCGTGGATGGCATCATGACCGATCACATCGACATACTGCGCAAGGTCATGGAGGACCGCGGCGTCTGGGTCTGAGACCCGCGTCCGGTCCGGACATCGCGCGTCCACGGGGAAGGCGAGGGCACGGGTGGGCACCGACACCGTGCGGACACAGGCGGCCGACGAGGCCGCCGGGCGCCGGCGCGAACAGCGCGGCTGGTACTTCTACGACTGGGCCTGCTCGGTCTACTCGACGAGCGTGCTCACCGTGTTCCTGGGCCCCTATCTCACCTCGGTCGCCGAGTCGGCGGCGGACGGGGACGGGTTCGTCCATCCGCTGGGCATACCCGTGCGCGCCGGGTCGTTCTTCGCGTACGCGGTCTCCCTGTCGGTGATCGTGGCGGTGCTGGTGATGCCCCTGGTGGGTGCCGCCGCCGACCGCACGGGCCGCAAGAAGCCGTTGCTGGGCGCGGCGGCCTACGTCGGCGCGGCGGCCACGGCCGGCATGTTCTTCCTGGACGGCGACCGCTATCTGCTCGGCGGCGCGCTCCTGGTGATCGCCAACGCGGCGCAGTCGGTCGCGACGATGCTCTACAACTCCTACCTGCCGCAGATCGCGCCGCCCGAGGAGCGCGACGCCGTCTCCTCCCGCGGCTGGGCCTTCGGCTACGCGGCCGGGGCGCTGGTCCTGGTCGTCGACCTGGTGCTGTACACCGCGCACGACTCCTTCGGGCTCACGGAGAGCGCGGCGGTCCGGATCTGTCTGGCGTCGGCGGGCCTGTGGTGGGGCGCCTTCGCGCTGATCCCGCTGCGCCGGCTGCGGGACCGCCGGGCCCCCGCGCGGGAGGCGGCCCTGCCGGGCCTGCGGCAACTGGCGGCCACGGTGCGCGGCATGCGCCGCCACCCGCTGACACTGGCCTTCCTGCTGGCGTACCTGGTCTACAACGACGGCATCCAGACGGTGATCTCCCAGGCGTCGGTCTACGGCTCCGAGGAACTGGGACTGGGCCAGTCCACGCTCATCGTGGCCGTCCTGCTCGTCCAGGTACTGGCCGTGGCGGGGGCACTGCTGCTGGGCCGGCTGGCCCGGCGGTACGGCGCCAAGCGCACGATCCTCGGTTCGCTGGCGGCCTGGACGGTCACCCTCGCGGCCGGGTACTTCCTGCCCGCCGGGGCCCCGGTGTGGTTCTTCGCCCTGGCCGCCGGGATCGGCCTGGTCCTCGGCGGCAGCCAGGCCCTGTCCCGCTCGCTCTTCTCCCACCTCGTGCCGCCCGGCAAGGAGGCCGAGTACTTCTCCGCGTACGAGATCAGCGACCGCGGCATGAGCTGGCTGGGGCCCCTGCTGTTCGGGCTGACCTACCAGCTGACCGGGAGCTACCGGGACGCGATCATCTCGCTGGTGGCGTTCTTCGTCATCGGCTTCGTGCTGCTGGCGCGGGTGCCGGTCGGACGGGCGATCCGCGACGCGGGCAATCCCGTTCCCGAAAGGATTTAGCACTTGGCGGGAAAGGGCGGTAGTGTACGCCTTTGGCCTGCCAGGCGTACCGTTACTGCGCGTCAAAGATGCCGAAACGTCGGGTGACATCTCCGAGGAGAGGTGACATACCGGACGCCTGTGGGTACTGCACTGGTTGACAAAGGCTGCGGCCACGACGGCGACACATGGCCCCGGAACGGGACTCGGGACGGGAATCTTTACCGCCGACCGGACGTTGACCGGATGACGACGACAGCGACACCTGTCCTGTGGGCGACAAGCCCGGGAGGCACGATTCATGAGTGAGCGAGCTCTTCGCGGCACGCGCCTCGTGGTGACCAGCTACGAGACGGACCGCGGCATCGACCTGGCCCCGCGCCAGGCCGTGGAGTACGCATGCGAGAAGGGGCACCGGTTCGAGATGCCCTTCTCGGTCGAGGCGGAGATTC
Source organism: Streptomyces sp. ISL-12 (assembly GCF_018614415.1). Taxonomy (GTDB): domain Bacteria; phylum Actinomycetota; class Actinomycetes; order Streptomycetales; family Streptomycetaceae; genus Streptomyces. The sequence continues at coordinate 78,224 of NZ_JAGGOO010000060.1, read as the reverse complement.
CGCCGGAGTGGGAGTGCAAGGTCTGCGGGGCCCAGGCACTCCTCGTGGACGGCGACGGCCCTGAGGAGAAGAAGGCCAAGCCCGCGCGTACGCACTGGGACATGCTGATGGAACGACGCACCCGCGAGGAACTCGAAGAGGTCCTCGAGGAGCGGCTGGCGGTTCTGCGCTCCGGCGCGATGAACATCGCGGTGCATCCGCGGGACAGCCGCAAGAGTGCGTAGTCCCTGCGGGGCCTGAGGGCCCGATGCAGCGCACGTGAGTGACCGCGGGCGCCGTACGTTTCGACGTACGGCGCCCGCGGTCTTTGCTGTGACGTACGGCGCCCGCGGTCTTCACTGTGCGGGGCGGGCGGTGGCGCCCCGCCCCTTGGACGTCAGCGGGTCAGGGGCGGGTGCGGGTCCTGGTCCGCGGGTCCTCGCTCGTCGTCCCGTATGACCTCGCCCGGGACGACCTTGCCGTCCGGGCGGTGCATACGGGCCTGACGGAAGGCGTCGCCCAGGGTGCCGGGGCCCGCCGCGCGCAGGCGGCGCTCGAAGGTCCGCTCCGCGTACCGGCTCACCGCCTTCTGGACCGGGGGCAGCAGCAGGAGCAGACCGGCCGCGTCGGAGACCAGGCCGGGGATCATGACGAGCAGGCCGCCCAGCATCATCAGGCCGTTGCCCTCGCTGTTCGGCCGGGCCGCCGGCGTCATCCCGCCCTGCTGCTGGCGCAGCGTCTCCTGGAGGCTGCGGAAGGCACGGCGTCCCGCCCGCTTGATGATCACGGAGCCGAGGACGACGCCGGCCAGCAGGACCAGGAAGACCACCAGGCCGTTCGACGCCCCCGCGACCAGCGTCAGCAGCCAGATCTCCAGCACCAGCCAGGCGGCGGCGCCCAGCGGCAGGAACGTGCGCAGGCGGGAGCGGCGGGGCCGGGTGGCGGGGTGGCTGGGGGTGTGCGCGCCAGTCGTCATGTCTCCAGTGTGCCCGGACCCGGCTCAGCGCGGGATAAGGGCCCGGTCACGGGGTCCGGGAGGACGGCCGGTCCGCCGTGTCCCGGTCCGCCTTGTCCCGGTCCGGCCTGTCGCGGTCCGGCCTGTCGCGATCCATGATCTTGCCGACCCGCTCCCCGACGCCCCAGGCGGTGACCCGCCAGAGCGCCTCGACGAGGATGTCCTTGCTCATCTTGGAGTCGCCCAGCTCGCGCTCGACGAAGGTGATCGGCACCTCGACCACGTGGTAGCCGGCCTTGACCGCGCGGCGGGCCAGGTCGACCTGGAAGCAGTAGCCCTGCGAGGACACGTCCCCCAGGCCGAGGCCTTCCAGGGTCTCCCGCCGGAAGGCCCGGTAGCCGCCCGTGATGTCGCGCAGCGGCAGGTCCAGCGCGAGGCGCGAGTAGAGGCTGCCGCCGCGCGAGATGACCTCGCGGGACTTGGGCCAGTTCACCACCCGGCCGCCCGGCACCCAGCGGGAGCCGAGGACCAGATCGGCCCCCTTCAGCGCGGTCAGCAGCCTCGGCAGTTCCTCGGGCTGGTGGGAGCCGTCGGCGTCCATCTCGATCAGGACGCCGTAGTCGCGCTCCAGCCCCCAGCGGAACCCGGCTAGGTAGGCGGCGCCCAGGCCCTCCTTGCCCTTGCGGTGCAGGACGTGGACGTGGTCGTCGGTGACGGCGAGTTCGTCGGCGAGCTTGCCGGTGCCGTCAGGGCTGTTGTCGTCGGCCACCAGGACGTGCGCCTCGGGGACCGCCTCGCGCACGCGGGCGACGATCGCCTTGATGTTCTCCGACTCGTTGTAGGTCGGGATGATCACCAGGGGCGTGCCGAGGGGGCCGAACCTTCTCTTCTGGCCCGCTGCCGCTCGCGTCCCGTCACCGTCGTTCACTGCTGCCCCTCCGAGTCCGTACGCAGAGCACCACCATAGTGGCCGGGGCCTGCGATGACGTGACAGGACGTTCGTATGGTGGTGTCGTTTCCACAAGACCTGGGTAGTAATCGGTCTTCTGGGGCAGGACCCGGCGGAAGTCCGCAGGACTCCGCGGGGCTCGACTGCGGATGGGGGCCCGGCGCCCTTCGGGCCGACCCGGGACCCGCTGGCTGCGGATCGACCTAGAGCCGTTGTCTACTGAGCGCCCGGGCCCCACCCGGGTCACACCTCCCGACCGGCCGGAACGTTCCCTCGCCTGGCGCGAGTGCTGGGCCTGGCTCACAGTGGCGGTGCGCCGGTGCGGCACACCGTCCCTGACCCAGCGGCGCCGCGGCGTGTGCGCGGTAGTTCCCCGGTCGGGCGTCCGGTGGTGGACTCCGCCGAACCTACCGGCCCGGCTCCGTCGGCTGTCAACAGCCGTTTGACCTGCGGTGATCGGATCAATGCCCTGGTCAGCGGCGAGGCGGGCCGGGCGGTGCGACACAGGGACGGAGGAAAGATCGTCGCCCCGTCGGGGGCGGGGCTCACTCGCCCGGCCGTACGAAGACCGTCCGTCCGCCGACGACGGTGCGCAGACAGACGGGCAGGTCGCGGCCCGGGGTGAGGTCGGGCAGGCCGGGGGTGCCGGAGCGCGGGTCGGTCGACCAGCGGGCGACCCGGTCGTCGGGGGCCTGGACCACCAGGTCGCCGGTGCGCCAGACGGCGTAGTCGGCGGGTGCGCCGGGGACCAGGACGCCCGCGTCGTCCCGGCCGACCGCCCGCCAGCCGCCGCGCGTGTGTGCGGTGAACGCGGCGCGCACCGAGATCCGGTGCTCCGGCGTGCGGTGGAAGGCGGCGGCCCGGACGGTGCCCCAGGGGTCGAGGGGGGTGACGGGGCTGTCGGAGCCGAAGGCGAGCGGGACACCGGCGCGCAGCAGGGCCGCGAAGGGGTTCAGGGTGCGGGCCCGGTCGGCGCCCAGGCGGCGGGCGTACATGCCGTCCGTGCCGCCCCACAGCGCGTCGAAGGCGGGCTGCACGGAGGCGGTCAGGCCGAGTTCGGCGAAGGCGGCGATGGTCTCGGGGGTGAGCATCTCGGCGTGCTCGACGCGATGGCGGGCGGCGCGGACACGGGCGAGGCCCAGCTTCTCGGCGGCGGCGCGCACGCCCTCGACGACCGCGGTGAGGGCGGCGTCGCCGATGGCGTGGAAGCCCGCCTGGATCCCGGCCTCGGTGCAGGCCACGACGTGCGAGGCGACCGCGTCGGCGTCGAGGTGGGCGAGGCCGGTGTGGTCCGCGTCGGTGTACGGGTGGTGCAGGCAGGCGGTGTGGGAGCCGAGGGAGCCGTCGACGAAGAGGTCGCCCGCGGCGCCGGCCGCGCCCAGCTCCCTCGCTTTGTCGACATCCTGTTCGGCCCAGTAGCCGACCACCCGGGGGCCGTCCCCCTCGGCCGCCAGCCGCAGCAGGCCGGTCAGGTCGTCCTCCGAGGAGATCTCCGGGCCTGCGCATTCGTGAACGGTTCCGATGCCGAGCGAGGCGGCGTGGGCGAGGGCGGCGCGCTGGGCGTCGGCGCGCTGGGCCGGGGTGACGGCACCGAGGGCCGTGGCGCGTACGGCGTGATGGGCGTCGCCGGTCAGGGGGGCGTCCGCCCGGCCGGGGGCGCCCGGCGTCAGGTCGAGCAGAGCGGTGGTGACGACGGCCGAGTGGACGTCGATGCGGCTGAGGTAGAGGGGACGGCCGCCGGTGGCCTCGTCCAGTTCGGCGCGGGTCGGCGGGCGTCCCTCGGGCCAGGCGGCCGAGTCCCAGCCGTGACCGAGCAGGACGCGGTCGCCGGGGCGGGCGGCGGCGAACTCCCGTACCCGGGCGAGGGCCGCCGGCAGGGAGGGCGCGTCGGACAGGTCGAGGCCGGTGAGGGCCAGGCCGGTGGTGGTCGTGTGCACATGTGCGTCGGTGAACGCCGGGGTGACCAGCGCGCCGTCCAGGTCGACGACCTCGTCCACGCCGTCGGCGAAGGCGTCCGCGGCCCCCTCGGAGCCGACCCAGGCGACCTGGCCGCGTTCGACGACCATGGCGGTGGCGAAGGGGTCGGCGGGACTGTGGACCTCTCCGCGGCGCAGCAGGACGGTCTCGGTCGGGGCACTGGACTCACTCATGGACACCAGTCTCGCCCCTCGCCGGGGTCACCCCGCACACAGGTCCGTCAGATCCGCGGCGGCCGCGCCTCGTACGGGGTGGACAGCACCACCGTCGTGCGCGTGGACACCCCGGCCAGGGAGCGCAGCCGGGCGAGGAGTTCCTCCAGTTCGTGCGGGGTGGCGACGCGCACCTTGAGGATGTAGTTCTCGTCGCCGGCCACGCTGTGGCACGCCTCGATCTCGGGGACGCCGGCCAGCCGGTCCGCGATGTCGTCGGGGGCGCTGGGGTCGAACGGTTTCACCGAGATGAAAGCGGTCATCGGCAGCCCGACGGCCTCCGGGTCGACGACCGCGGCGTACCCGCGGATGACGCCACGCTGCTCCAGCCGCCGCACCCGCTGGTGCACGGCCGACGTGGACAGGCCCGTGGCCTTGCCCAGGTCGGTGTAGCTCATCCGCCCGTCCTTGACGAGCAGCTGCACGATCTGTCGGTCCAGCTCCTCCATGGCGCAAGAACCTACAGTGCGCTTGACCTCCCCGGACACCTGAATGCCCCGGGCCCCGCCCGGTGCGCGGGGGCGCAGGGCACCTGCGGGCGGCATGTGACGAACGCCACAGGCCCCGAACAGTCTCCGTGATGTTCTCGTGATTACCGCCGATGGGTGACGGGAAGTGCTTGCTGTGGTCGAGGCCGCAGTGCCTTCACGGCCCAGCCCGAGGGGGAGAATCCCATGCAGAGTCTTCAGCGCCCTGGTCGTACCACGCCCAAGCGGCAGCAGCCGGCCGTCGAGCCCACGCCGGAGGGTGTCGAACCCGACGCCTTCGACGAGGACGAACTCGACGCCTACGACACCTTCGAGATGTACCGGGTGATCTGCCCGGACTGCGCGCAGCCCATCGCCCTGCTGGCGGACGAGGAGGTCCTGCCGGAGCACGCGCTGTGCGCCTCGCCGTGGAACCCGTTCGGGCTCACGGTCTGCGCCGGCACCGGCCGCCGGGCGACCGACGCCCGCCCCGCGGACGAGTCCTTCCGGCCCCAGGAGCAGGACACCGCCCTGCTGTTGACGCTTCCTCAGGGCCTGGACTGGCGGATGCAGCCCTTCTCCCACGTCGGCGGCCCGGGTTCGCGCCCGATGCGCGTGCCGGTGATGCGGCGCGACGCCGCCTGAGCCGCGCGCGGCCTTCGGCCGGCCGAGGACGCGGCCGGCCGGTCCCCCTGCCCGGCCGCCGGACCTCCGCGACACCGTCACCGGGGGCGCGCGCCCGGACCCCGGTGAACTCACGCGCGATTCCACGCGCCGGTGACCTGTCCGGCGTTTCGCACGTTGCCCTGGTATGACCCCCACGTTCACGGCGACCGGGCGCCGGCGGCGCGTGTTCGTCCCGGTGCCCGCCGGAGTGCTTCCGCCGGCGCCCCAGCCCCCGGACCCGCCGATCTACCGCGAGCTGATGCGGACCTGGGCCGACCGCGGCCGCACTCTGCCCGGGCGCCACGACCCCGAGTGGGCCGAGCTCGCGGCGCCCCCGGGCGGACCCGGCGACCTCAGCGCTCCTCCGGCCCCGCGAGATGGCGGGCGATGACCATCCGCTGGATCTGATTGGTGCCCTCGACGATCTGCAGGACCTTCGCCTCGCGCATGTACCGCTCGGCCGGGAAGTCCGCGGTGTAGCCGTAGCCGCCGAGGATCTGCACGGCGTCGGTGGTCACCCGCATCGCCGTGTCGGTGCAGTGCAGCTTGGCCATCGCCGACTGCCGGGCGAACGGCCGTCCCGCGTCGCGCAGCCGGGCCGCCGCCAGGTACAGGGCGCGGCCGGCCTCGATCTGGGTCGCCATGTCGGCGAGCATGAAGCGCAGCCCCTGGAAGTCGGCGATCGGCCTGCCGAACTGCCGGCGCTCGGTGGCGTAGCGCACGGCCTCGTCGAGCGCCGCCTGTGCCACCCCGATCGCGCAGGCTGCGATGCCGAGGCGCCCCGAGTCGAGCGCGGACAGGGCGATCGAGAAGCCCTGGCCCGGCTCCCCGATCCGCCGCGCGTCCGGCACGCGTACGCCGTCGAAGTGGACCTGCGCGGTGGGCGAGCCCTTGAGCCCCATCTTCCTCTCGGGCACCGCCGCGCTCAGCCCCTCGGCGTCCCCGGGAACCAGGAAGGCGGTGATGCCGCGCGGGCCCTCCTCCCCCGTGCGCGCCATGACGGTGTAGAAGTCGGCGGCACCGCCGTGGGTGATCCACGCCTTGGTGCCGGTGATCAGCCAGTCGTCGCCGTCGCGCACGGCGCGGGTGCGCAGCGAGGCGGCGTCCGAGCCGGCGGACGGCTCGGAGAGGCAGTAGGCGCCGAGCAGGCCGCCGCCGAGCATCGCGGGCAGGTGCTCGACGCGCTGCTCCTTGGTGCCGTGGGCGGCCAGCGCGTAGCAGGCGAGGGTGTGGACGCTGACGCCGAGGCCGACGGTGAGCCGGGCGGCGGCGAGTTCCTCCAGGACCTGGAGGTAGACCTCGTACGGCTGGTCGCCGCCGCCGTGTTCGGCGTCGTACGGCAGGCCGAGCAGACCGGAGGCGGAGAGCAGGGTGAAGACCTCGCGCGGGAAGCGTCCGGCGTCCTCCTCCTCGGCCGCCTTCGGCGCGATCTCGCGCTGGGCGATGTCACGGACGAGCGAGATCAGGTCCCGGGCCTCGTCCGTGGGCAGGTGACGTTCCACCGGCTGCGGGGCGCGGTCGTGCATGGCGACGCTCTCCTCCCTGTGGGGCGCACCGGCGGGCGGCGCCGTGGGTGGGCGGCTCGCCGGGTCGGTCGGCCGTGGCCAGAGCGCGCACTTCCGGGTCTCGGAAGCCGCTGACCAGCGACTCTGCGGTGAGTATGCCCGATCCGCAGCGGTCAGTCACCAGTTAACGACCGCTCACTTCAAGAAATGCTGAGGCCGCCTTCCGGGGACCGCAAACGGAACGCACCCGTTCGGGAAATGGTCCGAACCATTGACCGGACTGGTCTAGTCCTCCTACTGTGACCGCCCAACGCGTTACCGCGTTCATGCCAATCGGCGCGTTCCCTCTTCCCCCCACGAGGAGCCAACCCGATGCACTTCCCGAACCACCCCCGCCTGAGGAGAGTCGTCTCCGCGCTCTGTACCGCCGCGCTCGGCGCCGGTCTGCTGGCCGGCGCGGGCACCGCGAGCGCCGCCCCCACGGCCGAGCGGGCCGCCGCGGGCTCCAAGGCCATCGGCTACTTCACCGAATGGGGCACCTACGACCGGAAGTACTACGTCAAGAACATCGAGACCTCCGGCTCGGCCGAGAAGCTCACCCACATCAACTACGCCTTCGGCAACGTCACCGGCGGCAAGTGCGCCCTGGGCGACTCCTACGCGGCGACCGACCGGGCGTACACGGCGGACGAGTCGGTCGACGGGGTCGCCGACACCTGGGACCAGCCGCTGAAGGGCAACTTCAACCAGTTGCTGAAGCTGAAGGAGAAGCACCCGGACCTCAAGGTCCTGTGGTCCTTCGGCGGCTGGACCTGGTCCGGCGGCTTCGCCGAGGCGGCGAAGGACCCGGCCGCGTTCGCCCAGTCCTGCTACGACCTGGTCGAGAACTCGAAATGGGCGGATGTCTTCGACGGCATCGACATCGACTGGGAGTACCCCAACGCCTGCGGTCTGACCTGCGACACCAGCGGCCGGGAGGCGTTCGGGGAGCTGATGGCCGCGCTGCGCGCGAAGTTCGGCGGCGAGTACCTGGTCACCGCGGCGATCACCGCCGACGCGACGTCCGGCGGCCGGATCGCCGCGGCCGACTACGCGGGCGCGGCGCAGTACGTCGACTGGTACAACCCGATGACGTACGACTTCTTCGGCGCCTGGGACGCCACCGGTCCGACCGCCCCGCACTCGCCGCTGGCCTCCTACGACGGCATCCCGAAGGCGGACTTCCACACCTCGGCGACGATCGCGAAGCTCAAGGGCCTCGGCATCCCGTCCGACAAGCTGCTGCTCGGCATCGGCTTCTACGGACGCGGCTGGACCGGCGTCACCCAGGAGGCTCCGGGCGGCAGCGGGACCGGCCCGGCGGCGGGGACGTACGAGCAGGGCATCGAGGACTACAAGGTGCTGAGGGAGAAGTGCCCGGCGACCGGCACCGTGGGCGGCACGGCGTACGCCAAGTGCGGCGACGACTGGTGGAGCTACGACACCCCGGCGACCGTCGCGGGCAAGATGGCGTACAAGGACCAGGAGGGCCTGGGCGGCACGTTCTTCTGGGAGCTGAGCGGTGACACGGCGGACGGTGAGCTGATCAACGCGATCAGCTGACCCTCGTGCCTCAGGGAGCCCGTCCGTCGCGGCGGGCGGGCTCCGGTGCCGGATGGGCCGGGTCCACCTCCTCGATGGCGCGCAGGGCGCCGCCGAGGGTCTTCACCAGCAGGGCGCACATGGTCTCGCGGGACAGTTCGGGGCGGCCGATCCAGTCCAGGGTGGCGCCCTCCACGCCGCAGACCCAGGCGAGCAGGCCCATGCGGGCCGGCGGCGAGATGCCGGCGCGGCCGTAGGCGCCCTCGGCGAGGGTGGTGACGATCGCCTCGCGCACCTGGTCCCGGACGGCGTGCACCTCGGCGTCGAAGCCGACGCCGCCGGAGACGATGGTGCGGTACGCGGCCTGGTTGTGCTCGGCGTAGCGCAGATAGCCGTCGACGGTGCGGTGCACCCGGTCCACCGGCTCGAGGTCGAGGCCGCCGGCGGCGAAGGTCACCAGGTCGGCGGCCGAGTCCTGGACGATCGCCAGGTAGTAGCCGCGCTTGGAGCGGAAGTAGTAGTAGATCAGCCCTTTGGCGACGCGGGCCTCGCGGGCGATGTCGTCCATCGAGAGCGCGTCGTAGGGGGTGTCGGCGAACAGGCTCCGGCCGATGGCGATGAGTTCGCCGCGGCGGGCCAGCGAGCGCTCGGTGCCGCGGGCCCGGGGCGGGGCGTGTCCGGCTCGCGGAGCCGTGGTGGGCGGTTCGGCGCTCTGCTGGCTGGTATCCAAGATCGACCCTGGTCTGCGGCGGGCTGCGGACCTTGGCAGTATGGCAGCCGGGACGTGGGTCAGGTCACAGCAGGCCGAGCTGGACCACGAGCATGGCGACGACCACGACGAGGGTCCAGCCCATGACGTGCTCAAGGATCTGGGGGCCGTCTTCCCGGGGGCCGCCGGTGCGGACGCGGGTGGCAGTGGCGCTGTGTGCGGTCATGGCTTCTCGCAGAGGTCGGACGTACCGGATGGCTTCCCCCCACCGATCCGTCCACCTTGCCACCGAAAAGCGCCGTCGCGGCAGAGATGTCGGTCACAGGGCGGTCCCCGGCCCGCGCGGCCGGGGACCGTCGCCGGGCGGCCTCAGCGCACGCCCACCGCCGCGAGCGCCGCGCGCTGGTGCGGGGTCGGGCGGGCCGGGAAGAACAGGTAGCAGACGCCGCCGGTGCCCGAGGCGACGTTGCCGGAGGCGTTGTACCGCTTGGTCCTGAGCCAGATGTTCTCCCACTCGCGCCGCCGGTAGACGCGCCGCACCGCCTCGTTGCTCTCGGAGGCGGGGTCGTTGGCGATCACGTCGCCGTCGGCGGTGAAGCCGATCACCGTCATCAGGTGCCCGGCGGTGCCGTAGCCGGCGCCGGTCAGCTCCTCGGCCAGGAACGACTGGGACGTGATGACCGGGATGCCGGCCGCGATCAGCTTCTCCAGGTCGGTGAGCGAACCGAGGCGGGTGACCACGCCCTGGAGGCCGTCGAAGGTGGCCGCGTAGGCGGCGTTGAACGGCCAGTTGCCGCAGCCGGCGTACTGGTGGTCGAAGGTGTGGCGGGCCGCGTGGCACACCTGGGGGTCGGCGTACGAGGGGTCGACCCAGGCCAGTTGCTCCTCGGTGAGCCGGCCGCCCCAGTACTCGATGACCATCTGGGAGGAGGTGGGGCTGCACCAGGCCTCGCCGCCGTTGTCGTACTCGGGGTACTGCCCCTTGTGGATCTCCTGCGAGTAACGCGGGACCGCCAGTTCCCGGGCGAGACCCGGTACGGAGGCGGGGACGGTGAAGCGGTCGGGGATGTCCGAGCCCATCGCGTCGAGCCGCCGGACGGTGGGGGTGGTGCGCGTGCCGGGCCGGCGGTACAGCGTCAGGCGGAGCCGGCAGGAGGCCAGGCGCAGGCCCGTCGAGGCGTCGTCGACGGCGAAGGTGTCCGTCCAGACGCTGCTCCTGCCGTCGCTCTGGTCGTCCACCGAGGTGCGCCGGATGTCCTGGTCGCCCGCGGCCCAGCGGCCCATCACGTACCAGGGGGTGTCCGTGCCGTCGGAGTAGGTGCCCTGCAGTTCGGCCTGGAGCCAGGTGCCGTCCGGGGTGTGGGCGTTCCAGGACACGACGGCCTCCGTCGCGGGCACGGCGAGCCGGTGGACGGGCGAGGTCCAGGTCGCGTACTCCCAGTCGGCACTCCGGCCGGTGTGCGGGTCGGTATAGGACACGATCCCGGCGGGGGTGCCGAGCACGAGGCCAGGGCGGTCGCCCGCGACGGCACGGGTACCCCGCGCGGTTCCGCCGCGCCAGTCGCGGTACGTGGTCCAGGAACGGTGGTCGACGCGGCGGGCGGTGTCCGACCCACCGGTGTCCGCGCCGGCCGCGGGGTCGGCGGGGGCCGGGACCGCCGCGGCCGAAGTGCTGGCGGTGCCCGCTACCGCGGCGGCGACCGCGACGGCCAGGACGGCTCTGCGGGACGGCTGTTCGGCTCTGCTCATGGGCGGAAGACCCCCAGGTGTCCGAGTCGGGGCAGGTCCTTGCACGGTTGTGCGCCCACTATGGCCCGCCGCCGCCCGCCGCTGCCAGCGTTTCGCCCACGCCACGCCCGTGCGTACCGCCCTTCGCCACGGGCGCCCCGGAGGGTGCGGGACGGTGGCGGTTAGAGTGCTGCGCGACCGACCGCCGCCCACACCACCCAGGACCCGTCATCCACGCACTAGCCTCCCGCCTCCGACGGCTGCCCCCGTCCTGCGGCCCGGTCCGTCTGATCGGTGTCGACGGGCACGCGGGCTCCGGGAAGTCCACGTTCGCCGGGCGGCTGGCACGGGCGCTCGGCGGCGCGCCCGTGCTGCACCTCGACGACATCGCCAGCCACGAGGAACTGTTCGACTGGACCGGCCGGCTCCTCGAGCAGGTGATCGAGCCGTTCAGCCGGGGCGGGACCGCCCGCTACACCCCCTACGACTGGCGCGCCCGGCGCTTCGGCCCGCCCCGCGCGCTGCCGCCGGCCCCGGTGGTCCTGATGGAAGGGGTGGGCGCGGGCCGTCGGGCGCTGCGCCCCTGGCTGGCCGCGCTGCTGTGGCTGGAGCTGCCGCCCGAGGAGGCATGGGCGAGGGGGCGGGCCCGCGACGGCGAGGAGCAGCGGGAGTTCTGGGACGGGTGGGTCCCGGCCGAGCGCGAGCACTTCCGCCGTGACCCTTCGCGCCCCCATGCCAACCTCCTGGTGCGTTCGGGACAAAAGGAGCAAGAGGGGTACGAGGTGCTCGCCGGGCCTGCCGGGACGGGGCCGCAGGGGCCGGACCCTCACGCGGAGTGACCGGTCGCCGCCGTTGTGTCGAACTCGTGAAGACGCCTACCTGGCAAGTTCCCGGGAAGCCCCAACTCGGCTTGACCCAAGGGCCGTACAGGTCTTACGTTCTCAATGTGCGGCCTTTCGGGGTCGCCGACAGACACGAAGCCCCCGGTTGTTCCCCCGTGATCGGGGGCTTCGTTCTGTCTACATCACCCCTTTTCGGAGTGTCCGGCGACGCCGACCGCTTACCCTCGGTTACCGCGCTCCCCTGCGCCCCGTCTGCTCCCACCCCGCGCAACCGCATGTCACGGCCCTCTTCGGAGGGAAGACCCCCGCAGGTACGATGCCCTCGGTGCGGCCCGCGGACGACTGCCCCGGGCACCTGGCAACTCCGTTCCGGGGCACAGCGGTTCAGCGGTCGGAGCAAGGCGGGCCACGGCCTGGTGGCATACCGACGGGGGCACGGTTTGTGGGGGACGTGATGGACTTCGGCACGCAGGGCCCGCCGGCCCCGGCCGACCTCGCCTGGCTGCGAGGCGTGGACGCCTACACGATGGGCGCCTATCCGCAGGCGGAGGAGGAGTTCCGGACCGCGGTGCGGATCGATCCGGGCATGGCCGACGGATGGCTCGGGCTGCACGCGCTGCGCGTCGACACGACGGCCGCGCTGCTCAGGATGTTCCGGCACCGGGACCGGTTCGGCGAGCAGCGCGCCCGCCACGGCCGTACGCTCAACTCCTGGTACTGGCTGGGCTGGTGGGTGCAGCCTGTGCTGGAGAGCCCGCGCGACCTGCTGCTCGCGCACGCCTCGCACTGGCTGGACGGCCGCCACGTCCCGGAGCTGGACCGGGCGCTGGCCGGGCTGCCGCCGGTGGACACCGACCACCACGTCCGTTTCCTGCACGCCTGCCGGGCCTATCTCGTCAAGGACTGGGAGCAGCTCGTCCGGCACACCGATCCGCTGCTCGGCGACCCGCTGCTGGGCATCGAGGCGGGTCTGTTCGGCGGCATGGCCCGGGTCCGCCTGGAGATGTACGGGCAGGCCGAGCCGCTGCTGGCCGGGGCGCTGATGCGGTGCCGCAGCGAGCAGCCGCAGCGCAAGGAGCTGCGCTACTGGCTGGCCCGCTCCCGCGAGGGCACCGGCCGCAGCGCCGCCGCCCTGCCGCTGTACCGCGCGGTGCACCGGGTCGACCCCGGGTTCATGGACACCTCGGCGCGGCTGGCGGCGATCGCCGAGGGCGACGAGTACGAGGACACCGGGGACATGGCGGCGCTGACCCTGTCCGGCGCCGGGCAGGACTCCGTGGACGGGATCGATGGCCCCGACAGCCTCGATCCGCTGTTCGGCACCGAGGAACGGGATCTGAAACTGTCCGCCTTCGGACCGCCCGCCTCTCCCCCGCCCGCGGCGGCCGACCCCTCGGTGCGGCACAAGACCGCGGCGCCCGACCCGTCCCTGCCCACCGGTCCCACCGATCCGCGTTTACTGGAGCAGGCGCTCGCCGAGCTGGAGCGGATGGTGGGCCTGGAACCGGTGAAGCGGCAGGTCAAGGCGTTGTCGGCACAGCTGAACATGGCGCGGCTGCGGGCCGGACAGGGCCTGCCGGTCCAGCCGCCGAAACGGCACTTCGTCTTCTCCGGCCCCTCCGGCACCGGCAAGACCACCGTGGCCCGCATCCTGGGCCGCGTCTTCTACGCCCTCGGACTGCTCGGCGGCGACCACCTGGTGGAGGCGCAGCGGGCCGACCTGGTCGGCGAGTACCTCGGGCAGACCGCCGTGAAGGCCAACGAGCTGATCGACTCCGCGCTCGGCGGAGTCCTCTTCGTCGACGAGGCGTACGCCTTGTCCAACTCCGGCTACGGCAAGGGTGACGCGTACGGCGACGAGGCCCTCCAGGTGCTGCTGAAGCGGGCCGAGGACAACCGCGACCACCTCGTGGTGATCCTGGCCGGCTACCCGGAGGGCATGGACCGCCTGCTCGCCGCCAACCCGGGGCTCTCCTCCCGGTTCACCACCCGTGTGGACTTCCCGTCCTACCGCCCCTCCGAGCTGACCGCGATCGGCGAGGTGCTGGCCGCCGAGAACGGCGACCTGTGGGACGAGGAGGCGCTCGACGAGCTGCGCTCGATCGCCGGGCACGTCGTCGAGCAGGGGTGGATCGACGAGCTGGGCAACGGGCGGTTCCTGCGGACGCTCTACGAGAAGAGCTGCGCGTACCGGGATCTGCGGCTGTCCGCCTATCCCGGCGCGCTCACCCGCGAGGACCTGGCGACGCTGCGGCTGCCGGACCTGATGCAGGCGTACGGGGAGGTGCTCTCCGGGCGCGGGCCGCAGGACCCGTCGGCGCTGTGACGCGCATGACTCAAGCGAGCACCTCCTCGGGGGACCCGCTGGTGCGCGGCTCGGCCACCGTCGTATCGGTCGTATCGGCCGCCTCGGCCGTCTCGGCCGTCTCGGCCGTCTCCCGGTGCGCCGGGTCCCGCACCTCGCCGACCAGCAGTTCCAGTACGTCCTCCAGGGCGACCAGGCCGAGCACCCGGCCGCCCGTGTCGACCACCTGGGCGAGGTGGGTGGCCGCCCGGCGCATCACAGTGAGCGCGTCGTCGAGCGGCAGTTCGGGCCGCAGGGTGGTCATGGGACGCCAGACCTGCTGGGGCACGGCCCGGTCGGAGTCCTCCAGGTCCAGGACGTCCTTGACGTGCAGATACCCCATGAAGGCGCCGTTCTCGGCGGCGACCGGGAAGCGGGAGTACCCGGTGCGCGCGGTCAGCTCGACGATCCGGCCCGGGGTGACCGACGGACTGACCGTCACCCAGGACTCGCCCTTCAGGAGCACGTCCGTCACCGGGCGGGAGCCCAGCTCCAGGGCGTCCTCCAGGCGCTCCTGCTCCTCGGGGTCGAGGAGACCGGCCTGTCCCGCGTCCTCGACCAGCCGGTTGAGCTGCTCGCTGGTGAAGACGGCCTCGACCTCGTCCTTGGGCTCGACCCGGAACAGCCTGAGGATGCCCTGGGCGCAGGCACCGAGGGCGGCCGTGACCGGCCGGCAGAGCCGGGCGAAGGCGACCAGGCCGGGGCTGAGCCAGAGCGCGGCCTTCTCGGGTGCGGCCATCGCCAGGTTCTTCGGGACCATCTCGCCGATGACCAGGTGGCAGAAGACCACGAGGGCCAGCGCGATGACGTACCCGAGCGGGTGGATCACGCCGTGCGGGAGGTGGATCCAGGTGAAGACCGGCTCCAGCAGGTGGGCGACGGTCGGTTCGGCGACGGCACCGAGGGTGAGCGAGCAGACGGTGATGCCGAACTGGGCGGCGGCCATCATCTGCGGCAGGTGTTCCAGGCCGTGCAGCACCTGGCGGGCGCGGGCGGTGCCGAGCGGTTCGATCTGGCTGCGGCGCACCGAGACCAACGCGAACTCGGCGCCCACGAAGAAGCCGTTGGCGAGCACCAGCAGCGCCGCCAGCAGGAGTTGGAGGACGCTCATCGGACGGCCTCCGCGGTCTCCGCCGTCTCCGCCGTCTCCGCCGTCTCCGCGGTCTCCGCCGTCTCAACGGCCGGTACGGCGACGGGTGCCGTGCGCACGAGCCGTACCCGCTCGGCGCGGTAGTGCCCGACCCGGCGCACGGACAGCCGCCAGCCGGGCAGTTCCGCGCGGTCGCCGACGGCGGGGATGCGGCCGAGCAGGTCCGCGACGAGGCCGGCGACGGTCTCGTACGGCCCCTCGGGCACCTCCAGGCCGACGCGGCGCAGGACGTCGACGCGGCAGCTGCCGTCGGCGTCCCAGGCGGGCCGGCCGTCCTCGGGCGGGGCCGCGGCGAGTTCGGGCAGGTCCTGCCCGTCGTGCTCGTCGCGGACCTCGCCGACGATCTCCTCGACGATGTCCTCCAGGGTGACGACGCCGGCCGTGCCGCCGTACTCGTCGACGACGACCGCGATGGGCTGCTCGCTGCGCAGCCGGGCCAGCAGTGGCCGTACGGGCAGGGTCTCGGGGACCAGCAGCGCCGGGCGGGCGATGGTCGCGACGGGGGTGCGCAGGCGTTCGTGGGCCCGCACCGCGAGGGCGTCCTTGAGGTGGACCATGCCGACGACCTCGTCGATCCGCCGGCGGTAGACGGGGAAGCGGGACAGTCCGGTGGCGCGGGTCAGGTTGACCACGTCCTCGGCGGTGGCCGAGGAGTGCAGGGCGCTGACCTTCACGCGCGGGGTCATGACGTGCTGGGCGGTCAGCTCGCCCAGGGACAGGGTCCGCACGAACAGGTCGGCGGTGTCCTGTTCCAGGGCGCCGGCCCGCGCCGAGTGGCGGGCCAGGGAGACCAGTTCGCCGGGGGTGCGGGCGGAGGCCAGTTCCTCGGCCGGTTCGACACCGAGGGTGCGCACGAGCCGGTTGGCCACGGTGTTCAGCGCGGCGATCACCGGGCGGAACAGCCGGGCGAAGGCGTGCTGCGGGCCGGCCACGAAACGGGCGACCTGCAACGGCCGGGACACCGCCCAGTTCTTGGGCACCAGCTCACCGATCACCATCTGTACGGCGGAGGCGAGCAGCATGCCGACCACGACGGCCACGCCGGGCACCGCGCCCCCGGGTATGCCGAGGGCGGTGAACGGGCCGTCCAGGAGCTGGGCGAGCGCCGGTTCGGCGAGCATGCCGACGACGAGGGAGGTGATGGTGATGCCGAGCTGGGTGCCGGAGAGCTGGAAGGACAGCTCCTTCAGGGACTCGACGACGCGGTGGGCCCGCCGGTCACCGTCGGCGGCGGCCCGCTCGGCGTCCGCGCGCTCGACGGTCACCAGGCCGAACTCGGCCGCCACGAAGAATCCGTTGGCGAGGATCAGCAGGAGAGCGGCTGCCAGGAGCAGCAGGGGGATGGTCATGATGCCGCCGCCTGTGTCGTGTCACGACCGGGGGCGGCGCAGGTACTGCAGGACGATCCGTCCATCGCCGGAGGGAGTCACTCCTCGGGTAGCAGGAACCCCTGTGCACCGGGCGGAGCGACAGGGAGGGAGGCGCTCCTGTCGCGCCGCCGCCCTCCAGATTAATCACGAACGGGGTGGGTGCGGCAGGGTGGACGACCCCGATCGGTCCCCGATCCGCCCCCGGGACGCTCCGGAGCGCACCTCGGGGGCGCCCGGGAGCGGGTGGCTCACGCCCCCGGGCCGCCGGTCGAGCGGGCCTCGGCGAGCGCCCGCAGGGTACGGGCGTCGGCGACGGCCCGCTGCTTGGCGATGCCGGGCTGGATGCCGAGCACGGGCAGGCTGGTGCCGTCGCTCAGGTCGAGGAAGACCCAGGGGTCGCCGGAACGGAGGTTGACCCGGACGATCTCCGCCCAGTCCAGTCGGCGCCGGCGGGTGAGGTTGACGACGGTGACGCCGGACTCCTCGGCGACGGCCTTGGGCCGGGCGAGGATCAGCAGCACGGCGTCCAGGAGCAGCGCGGTCAGTACGAAGCTGGCGCGCTCGCCCGGACCGAGGCCCTTCAGCAGCATCGCGACGGTCGTGAGGACCACGAACAGCACGACGGCGGCGGCGAGCAGGACGGCGCGGGTGCGGCCCGGCCGGAAGGTGACGGGCAGGGCGGGCAGCTCCGGCTGCCCGCCGGTGGTCCGCCCGGGGGTGGCGTCCGCCATGAGATCGCTCCGGAGGTGGTCAGAGGCGGCAGGCGTGGATGGCCGTGGTGAGGATGGCCCGGGCGCCGATCTCGTACAGGTCGTCCATGATCCGCTGGGCGTCCCGGGCGGGGACCATCGCGCGGACGGCGACCCAGCCCTCGTTGTGCAGCGGGGAGATGGTCGGGGACTCCAGACCCGGGGTGAGCGCGACGGCCTTCTCCAGCTGCTCGACCCGGCAGTCGTAGTCCATCATCACGTACGTCCGGGCCACCAGGACACCCTGGAGGCGGCGCAGGAACTGCTGGGCCTTGGCGTCCTCGGTGTCGGCACCGGTGCGCCGGATGACGACCGCCTCGGACTTCATGATCGGCTCACCGAAGACCTCCAGACCGGCGTTGCGCAGCGAGGTGCCGGTCTCGACGACGTCCGCGATGACCTCGGCGACGCCCAGCTCGATCGCGGTCTCGACGGCACCGTCGAGGTGGACGACGGAGGCGTCGACGCCGCTGTCGGCGAGGTGCCGGGCGACGATGCCCTCGTAGGAGGTGGCGACCGTCTTGCCCTTGAGGTCCTCGACGCCGGTGGCCGCGCCCGGCTTGCCGGCGTAGCGGAAGGTGGAGCGGGCGAAGCCGAGGGGGAGGATCTCCTCGGCGTCGGCGCCGGAGTCGACCAGCAGGTCGCGGCCGGTGATGCCGATGTCGAGCCGGCCGGAGGAGACGTAGATCGCGATGTCGCGGGGGCGGAGGTAGAAGAACTCGACCTCGTTGCCCGGGTCGACGATGCGCAGTTCCTTGGACTCGCGGCGCTGCCGGTAGCCGGCCTCATGGAGCATGTCCGCCGCAGGGCCGGAGAGGGAACCCTTGTTGGGGACGGCGATGCGCAGCATGAGGTCGGCTTCCTTTGCTCAACGGGGGGTGGTGGGTCGGTTCACAGGTGGGCGTAGACGTCGTCCAGGGAGATGCCGCGGGCGACCATCATCACCTGGACGTGGTACAGCAGCTGGGAGATCTCCTCGGCGGCCGCTTCCTTGCCCTCGTACTCGGCGGCCATCCAGACCTCGGCGGCCTCCTCGACGACCTTCTTGCCGATGGCATGGACGCCCTTGTCGACCAGCTCGGCGGTGCGGGAGGTGGCGGGGTCGCCGTGGGCGGCCTTGTGCTGGAGCTCGGTGAACAGCTCCTCGAACGTCTTCTTGGACATGGTGGCGTCCACTCTACGGGTTGTGCGGACCGCCCTGGCGCCAGGGTTCGGATACGGAACGCAGCGTCGCCGCCGTCGCCACCGCCGCCGTCACCGCCTCGTGGCCCTTGTCCTCGCTGGAGCCCTCGATACCGGCCCGGTCCAGGGCCTGTTCCTCGGTGTCGCAGGTCAGGACGCCGAAGCCGACGGGGACGCCGGTGTCGACGGAGACCTGGGTGAGGCCCTGGGTGACGCCCTGGCAGACGTACTCGAAGTGCGGGGTGCCGCCGCGGATGACGACACCGAGGGCGACGATCGCGTCGTAGCCGCGCTCGGCGAGGCCCTTGGCGACCACCGGCAGTTCCCAGCTGCCGGGGACCCTGAGCAGGGTCGGCTCGCTGATGCCCAGCTCGTGCAGGGCGCGCAGCGCGCCGTCCACCAGGCCGTCCATCACCTTCTCGTGCCACTGCGCCGCGATGACGGCGACCCGCAGGTCACCCACATTGCGTACGGACAGGTCCGGTGCGCCCTTGCCGCTCACGTCTCTCCTCGGTGTGTCTGTGGTGCTTTGTCGCTGTGCTTTGTCGCTGTGCTTTGTCGCTGTGCTTTGTTGCTGTGCTTTGTTGCTGTGCTTCGTCGTGCTTACTGGTTGCCGCAGGTGGACACCGTGGTGGCGTCCAGCCAGGGCAGGTCGTGTCCCATCCGGTCCCGCTTGGTGCGCAGGTAGCGGAGGTTGTGCTCGCCCGCCTGGACGGGCATCGGTTCGCGGCCGGTGACGGTGAGGCCGTGCCGGGCCAGCGCGTCGCTCTTGTCGGGGTTGTTGGTCAGCAGGCGGACGCCGCGCACGCCGAGGTCCTTGAGTATCTGGGCGCCGGCGCCGTAGTCCCGGGCGTCGGCGGGCAGGCCGAGTTCCAGGTTGGCGTCCAGGGTGTCCCGGCCGCGCTCCTGGAGCTCGTAGGCGCGCAGTTTGGACATCAGGCCGATGCCGCGGCCCTCGTGGCCGCGCAGGTAGACGACCACGCCCCGGCCTTCGGCCTGGATGCGGGCCAGCGAGGCGTCCAGCTGGGGGCCGCAGTCGCAGCGCTGGGAGCCGAAGACGTCGCCGGTCAGGCACTCGGAGTGGACGCGGACGAGGACGTCGGCGCCGTCGCCGAGGTCGCCGTGGACCAGGGCGACGTGCTCGACGCCGTCGACGGTGGAGCGGTAGCCGTACGCGGTGAAGGTGCCGTGGGCGGTGGGCAGGTGGACCTCGGCCTCGCGGCGGACGGTGGGCTCGGCGCTGCGGCGGTAGGCGATCAGGTCCTCGATGGAGATGATCGTCAGGCCGTGCTTGCGGGCGAACGGGATCAGCTCGGGCAGCCTGAGCATCCGGCCGTCCTCGCCGGCGATCTCGACGATGGCACCGGCCGGGCGCAGGCCCGCGAGGCGGGCGAGGTCGACGGCGGCCTCGGTGTGGCCGTCGCGGACCAGGACGCCGCCGGGGCGGGCGCGCAGCGGGAAGACGTGGCCGGGGCGGACCAGGTCGGTGGGTTCGGCGGTGCCGCTCGCCAGCAGGCGGAGCGTGGTGGCGCGGTCGGCGGCGGAGATGCCGGTGGTGACTCCGTGGGCGGCGGTCGCGTCCACGGAGACCGTGAAGGCGGTCTTCATCGACTCGGTGTTGTCCTCGACCATCTGCGGGAGGCGGAGCCGGTCCAGTTCGTCGCCCTCCATGGGGGCGCAGATCAGGCCGCGGCACTCGCTCATCATGAAGGCGAGGACCTCCTCGGTCGCCTTCTCGGCGGCGATGACGAGGTCGCCCTCGTTCTCCCGGTCGGCGTCGTCGACGACCACGACCGGGCGGCCGGCGGCGATGTCGGCGACGGCCTGCTCGACGGGGTCGAGGATCAGGTCCTCGGGACCGTCGGCGCTGTAGAGGATAGGTGCCGCGCTCATGCGGGCGCTCCTTCCATGACGGGCCGCGGACCCCTGCGGGAGCGCAGCCACCAGTCGCGCAGGCCCCACAGGACGAGCGCGCCGTAGATGACGTAGACGAAGCCGGAGAAGGCGAAGCCGTTGGCGAAGTTCAGCGGGACGCCGACCAGGTCGACCAGGAGCCAGGCGAACCAGAACTCGACCATGCCGCGCGCCTGGGCGTACATGGCGACGATGGTGCCGACGAAGACGTAGGCGTCCGGCCAGGGGTCCCAGGACAGGCTCGGGTAGGCGGTGAACAGGCCGCCGACGGCGAGGGTGCCGACGGCGGCGGCGCCGAGCAGCGCGGCGCGCTCGCGCCAGGTCGCGAAGCGGACGGCGACGGTGCCGTCCTGGGCCTGCCGCCGGCCCCGGTTCCACTGCCAGTAGCCGTACGCGGCGACCACCATGACGACGATCTGCTTGCCGGCGCTGCCGGAGAGGTGGGCGGTGGCGAAGGCGGCGAAGAGGATGAGGCCGGAGAGGAACTGCACCGGCCAGGTCCACAGGGAGCGCCGCCAGCCGAGCGCGAGGCCGAGCAGACCGATCACGTTGCCGATCATGTCCGACCACTTGATGTGCTGGTCGAACAGGACGAACGCCTCGGAGTTGAGCCAGTTCACTTGGTCTCCCCCTGGCCGGCGAGCAGCCGCTCGACGTACTTGGCGATGACGTCCACTTCGAGGTTGACCGGGTCGCCGGGCTGCTTCACGCCGAGCGTGGTCAGGGCGAGGGTGGTCGGGATGAGGCTGACGGTGAAGAAGTCGGGGCCGGCCTCGACGACGGTGAGGCTGATGCCGTCGACGGTGATGGAGCCCTTCTCGACGACGTAGCGGGCGAGCTGGGCGGGGAGGGAGATCTTGACGATCTCCCAGTGCTCGGAGGGCTTGCGCTCGATGATCTCGCCGGTGCCGTCGACGTGGCCCTGCACGATGTGGCCGCCGAGGCGGGCGCCGACGGCGGTGGGGCGCTCCAGGTTGACGCGGGAGCCGACGGCGAGGGCGCCGAGGCTGGAGCGGTTCAGGGTCTCGGCCATCACGTCGGCGGTGAACTCGTCGCCCTCGTGGTCGACGACCGTGAGGCAGACGCCGTTGACGGCGATGGAGTCCCCGTGCCGCGCGCCCTCGGTGACGACGGGGCCGCGCAGTCGGAAGCGACAGGCGTCGCCGAGGGTCTCGACGGCGGTGATCTCGCCCAGCTCTTCGACGATTCCGGTGAACACTTCCCGGGTCCTCCTGCCTCTTGGGCACGGACTCCGGGGCATCTGTCGACAGCCGACAGGACGTACGGACGACGGCACCGGTACGGCGCTCGTCGGTCGGACCTGTCCCTCGGGGACGGGCCCGAAACAGCCGGCGACGCGCACAATGCTCGTCCGCCGCGCACTGCCTCCCATCCGGACTTTAACCGTCGGTCCAGGAATTTCACCTGGTCAACCGGTCGCTGGAGGCGACCGGGTCGCGGACTGTAACCGCCGGTTCGGACTTTCACCGACCCCGGAGTGCGCTGCTTCTGGTACAGAGCCAGTGTGCCACGTCTGATCGTCACCCAGACGGGCGGGGGCTGTGGGGTGACTCACATCTCCCTGCCTTCTCGCCGGCGACAGGACCGTACCTATTGACGCTTTGGTCTAGTCCTCTCTAGTGTCTGCGCGACCTCCCCCTTGTGACCGGTCCGGCGGCGGTGACGACGGCCCTTGCCCGCCGCCGGGCCACCCCTGTCCGTGGTGAACGCGGCCGACGGCGGGGAAGGCTTACCGCCGTGCGGTGGACGACGGTCGGACGTGACGGGCTGGTGCGGGCGGGGCTCGGGGTGCTCGCCGGCACCCAACTGGTGCTCGGCCTGTGGGTGCTGCTGCTGCCGGAGCTGTTCTGGAAGTGGCCCTGGGTGTCGCATCTGCCGCCCTACAACGAGCATCTGCTGCGGGACTTCGGCGGGGCCGGTCTCGCGCTCGCCGTGGTGCTGTGCGCGGCGGTGGCGACGATGGAGCGGCGGCTGGTGCTGACGGCGCTGGTCGCCTACCTGGCCTCCTCGGTGCCGCACCTGGTCTTCCACGCCGGGCATCTGTCGCCCCTGTCGGCGGCGAGCGGCGCGGGTTTCATGGCGCTGCTGGGCACGGCGGTGGTACTGCCGGCGGTACTGCTGTGGCTGGCGGCGTCGCGAGGGAGCGCGGAGGCCGGCTGACGGTCCGGCCTGGTGCGGGGCGGGCTGTTCGGTGGTGCGGGCCGGCTTCCGGTGATGCGGGCGGACTGTTCGGTGATGCGGGCCGACTGTCCAGTGGTGCGGGGCGGCTTTCCGGTGATGCGGGCCGACTGTTCGGTGATGCGGGCCGGCTTTCCGGTGATGCGGGCCGGCTGTCCGGTGATGCGGGCCGGTTCAGCTCCCCGGCGGTGCGAACAGTTCGTCCTGCGCGCGGTCGCGGGCCGTCAGCAGCGCCCCGCGCAGTACGGCCTCGCCGCCCAGCAGGCCGGCCCGTACCTCCGTGCGCAGCGGGGACATCCGGGCCAGGCGGCGTTGGACGCGGCCGGCCAGCGCGTCGCCGCCCGCGCGGCCGACCTCCCCGGCCAGTACCACGCAGCCTGGGTCGAGGACGGAGACCACGGCGGCGACGCCGAGGGCGACACGGTCGGCGAGGGCGTCGAGGAAGCGCCCGGCGGCCGGGTCCGTGCCGCGCGCCGCGGCACGGACCAGGGCGGGGGCGTGCGTCGCGGCACGGAGCAGGGCAGGGAGGTGCGTCGCGGCGCGGACCGGGGCGGAGGCGTGCGTCGGGTCGGCTGGCGCCGCCCGGCCGCCGTCCGGCACCGTCAGCCCGTGCTCCACCGCGAGGGCGACGATCGCCGACGCCGAGGCCAGGGAGTGGAAGCCGCCGTCGCAGTCGGTGGCCGACGGCAGGCCGGTCGTGCCCGGCACCGGCAGGAAACCGACCTCGCCGGCGCCCCCGGAGGCGCCCCGCCGCAGCGCCCCGTCCAGGACGAGCGCGGCGCCGATGCCGAGGTCCAGCCAGAGCAGCACGAACGTGTCCCGGTCCCGGGCGGCGCCGTCGCGCTGTTCGGCCAGGGCGGCGAGGTTGGTCTCGTTCTCGACGCTGACCCGGGACTCCGGGAACCGCTCCTGCACGGCGGCCATCAGGCGGCGGTGCCAGGCGGGCAGGCCGCCGGAGTCGCGCAGGTCGCCACTGGCCGGGTCGATCAGGCCGGGGGCGCCGATGCCCACCGTGTGCAGCCGGTCCGCCCCGGCCTCCTTGGCGGCCTGCTCCACCAGCGCGACCGCCTGTTCCACCGCCGGTCCGGTCCCGGCGTCGTCGCGGATCGGCCCGGACGCCTCGGCCAGCACGCCGCCGACCAGATCGGACACGAGCACCGAGACGCCCTCGGTGCGCACGTCGAGGGCGGCCAGGTGGGCCAGCCCGGCGACGATCCCGTACAGCTTGGCGTTGGGGCCCCGGCGCTGCTCCCCCGCCTCGCCGACCACCTCGATCAGACCGGCGGCGGTCAGCCGTTCGACGAGGTCGGCCACGGACGGCCGGGACAGGCCGGTGAACTGCTTGAGCTGCGCGGCCGTCAACGGGCCCTCCCGCTGGAACAGGCTGAGGGCGAGCCGGTCGTTGATGGCCCGGGCGGTGCTCGGAGTGGCGGGCATGCCGGGATCCTTCCAGATGGACGGGCGGGGCGGCCCGCGGAGGATACCCACTATCTATAAGGCAACCTTCCTGATAGTTTACGCCCCGCGGTCGGCCGGTGGCACGGCCGCGCACGCTCGCCGCCGCACACCGGGTGCGGGGAGCGGAGACGAGGGAGGGGCCCGAGAATGAGTGCGGTGGTCTACCAACTGCGTGAGGTACGGCGCGCCCGCTACGCCGTGGCGGCCGTCTTCGCGGTGCACGGCTCCGTCACCGGCTCGTTCGCGACCCGGGTGCCCTGGATCCAGGACCACGCCGGGGTGAGCGCGGGCCAGCTGGGACTGGCCCTGGCCTTCCCCGCGCTCGGCGCCTCCCTCGCCATGCCACTGGCCGGCCGGATCAGTCACCGCTTCGGCGCCCGCACCGCCCTGCGCGGCCTGCTGGCCCTGTGGACGCTGTCCCTGGTCCTGCCCTCGCTGGCCCCGAACCTCGCCACCCTCTGCCTCGCCCTGTTCGTCTACGGGGCCACCTCCGGCATGTCCGACGTCGCGATGAACGCGCTCGGCGTCGAGGTCGAGAACCGTCTCGACAAGTCGATCATGTCGGGGCTGCACGGCATGTGGAGCGCGGGCGCCCTGATCGGTTCGGCGGGCGGCACACTCGCCGCCCACCTCGGCGCGGACGCCCGGCTGCACCACCTGCTGGCCGCCGCCGTCCTGACGGTGCTCGGTCTGGTCATGTGCTCCTGGGTACTGGATCTCCAGCCCGCCGAGGACGAGGAGGCCCCGCCGAGGTTCGCGCTGCCGCCCAGGTCGGCGGTGCTGATCGGCGCGGTCGGGTTCTGCGCGGTCTTCGCGGAGGGCGCGAGCCTGGACTGGTCGGCGGTCTACCTGCGGGACCAGCTGGACACCTCGGCGGGGCTCGCGGCGGCGTGCACCACCGGGTTCACGCTGACCATGGCCCTGTCCCGGTTCGCCGGTGACCGGATCGTGGACCGGTTCGGCGCGGTGCGCTCGGTCCGGGTGAGCGGCGTACTGGCCGCGCTCGGCGGTCTGCTGGTGGTCATCGGCGGCCACCCGGCGGTGGCGATGACCGGCTTCGCGCTGCTGGGCCTGGGCATCGCCGTGGTCATCCCGCTCTGCTTCGCGGCGGCGGGCCGCAGCGGCAGCAACCCGTCCCTCGCCATCGCGGGCGTCGCCACCATCACGTACACCTCCGGGCTGATCGCGCCCAGCGCGATCGGCGGGCTGGCCGAGGCCACCAGCCTGGTGGTGTCGTTCGGGCTGGTGACCGTGCTGGCCTGCGGCCTGGTGGCGTTCGCGGGCGTGCTGCGCGCCGGGGACCGCACCCCGGTGCAGGTCAGTCCGCCGGACGCAGCAGTTCCCGGCCGACGGCCCTGAACTCCTCGCTCCACGGCGCCGGCCGCATCGTCGCCGCGTCCAGCCGGACCAGGACCCGGGTGCCGTGGGCGTAGGTGGTGGCCCCGTCCGCCGAGCAGAACCGGAAGCCGTACGTCAGCCCGGTCCGGCCCAGCCGCTCCAGCCACAGGTGGACGGCGTACCCGCCGGGCCGGGTGACCGGCGCCTCGTAGGTGATCCGCAGTTCCTTCACCGCGTTGCAGGCGTCGCCGGCCGCCGCCCAGTCGCCCGCGTACCGGTAGCCGTGCTCCTCCCACAGCTCGCCCCAGGCCCGCTCGACCAGCACCGGGTAGCGGGCGTTGTGCAGCAGGCCGAGGGCGTCCAGGTCGTCGAAGTGGACGGTGACGGGGACCAGCCGGCCGTACGAGAGGGCGGGTATGGGCGCGGCCGGGGCTTCGGCTGTCATGGGTGGTGCTCCTGGGGACGTACGAGATGATTGCCGCCGTCAACCACCAGCGGCTCCGCTCATCCTAAGCAGGCGCTCACCGGGCCGGCGCACGCCCGTCAACCCCGGCAATGGCCGGGACAAGCCGCACGGAACGAAGCAGGCGACGCCACATGGAGCTCGGCGTCTCACAGCGACAACCCCTGACAGTCGCTTGACGATCTGCAGGAGCTTCCGGCGTGGACCCACGCGCCAGGACCGTGGAACAGCTCGGTCTCAGGGCGTCGGGTGCGCCCGCGGCCGGCCGGGTCCGGTGAGGACGGAGCCTTCCAGGCCGAGGGCCGAGGTAGGGCGTGAAGCGGTCCAGCGGCCGGGGAGGCGAACAACCGGGCGGCTCCACCGAGCAGCAGTATCACGGCCGGAACGAGGATCAGGCGCACGGCGAACGCGTCGAGCGAGACGCCGGCAGCGGACGCGAAGGCCAC
The DNA here is from genome assembly GCF_018614415.1 of Streptomyces sp. ISL-12. GTDB lineage: Bacteria > Actinomycetota > Actinomycetes > Streptomycetales > Streptomycetaceae > Streptomyces. The sequence goes on along the minus strand of NZ_JAGGOO010000060.1, from coordinate 52,041 downwards.
GGGCCTGATCGTCCCCTCGTCGTCGACAGCTCCCGTTGTGGAGACGCCGATCGTGACGAGGGCGGCCGCCTGTGGACTGCGCGGCGTTCCCGCTCACCAGGAGGCGCGATCAGCCGGCACTGCCGTCGGCGGTCGGCGAGCGATTCGCTGTCGTCGTCCGGTACCGTCCCGGCGTGGTACCGAATTGCCTCTCGAAGGCGTGCGACAGTGCGTACGGAGTGCCGTAACCGACGCGGTCCGCGATGGTCGACAGGGTTGCTGAGGTGTCCCGGAGGAGGGTGGCGGCGAGAGTCAGACGCCACCAGGTGAGGTAGGCCATCGGAGGCTGGCCGACCAGCGTGCTGAACCGGCGTGCCAGGGTGGGGCGGGAGACTCGCGCTGTCGCCGCCAGGCTTTCATTGGTCCACGGCGCGGCGGGCTCCGAGTGCAACGCTCGCAGGGCGGTGGCTGTCACCGGGTCGCTCAGCGCCCGGGCCCATGCTCCGTTGGTGTCCTCGGCCATCCAGGAGCGGATCATATAGACGAAGAGCAGATCGAGCAGGCCTGGGAGGGCGACGCTGGAGCCGGGCCGTGTCTGATCCAGCTCGCCGGCCAGGAGGTCGATCGCGGCGCGTAGTTCGAGGTGGCTGCCCATTCGATTGACAAGGTGGATGACCTGCGGCAGTTCCTCCATGAGCGGGTGCCGGCGGCTGCCGTCCAGGCGGTAGCTTCCGCAGAGCAACTCCGTTTCGTCGTCGGGTCGGACCGGCCAATCCGTCTCCGCGAGCCACTGCTCCAGCGGGACTGCCTTCCGCGTCGCGGCCAGCGGGTCGACGGGAGAGTCGGTGATCAGGTAGCCCGTACCGTGGGGCAGCATCACCGCGTCACCCACGCCGAGGTGTACCGGGGGGCCGTCGTCGGGCAGCAGCCAGCAGCTGCCCTTCATGACGACGCCCACACCCGCGCCGTGGTACGGGTCCAGCCGTACGCACCAACTGCCCCGCATCCCCACCCGGCGGAACGAGGGGTGCCCGAGACGCACAGCGGAGATCGCGTCGCTCACCACATCCACCCGGAGAGGATAGGTGGCGTGGGCGCGGCACCGCGCGACCGCCAGGGCCCCGGTCAGGGCCGGTTGGCCGGTCCCGAAGGGCACAAGGCCCGAGGCATCCCCGGTCGGCGGGCGCTACGACGGCCCGTCGACTGTTGCACGAACCCTCATGGACGCTCTACCTCGTCTGGTCGAACGCGGCCCATGGGCCGAGGGTGAACCCGCCACCCTCTCGACGGACCTCAAGGGCTCCCGCGCCGCCGAAGTGCGCGGGGATGAGCAGCTCCCGTTCGTCGGCGGCCCGTTCGAGAATCCTGCGGCGACTGGCCACCGCCTGCGCCGGGTCGAGGCATGAGCCGCTGTTGCAGCAGGGGGCGAGGATCTGCACCGGGCTGTGCAGAGTGTCTCCGGCGAAGACCGCCCGGTCGCCACCGGAGGCGAGTCGCACCACGGACGCGCCGGGAGTGTGGCCGGGCGCGGACTCCACAGTGAGATGTGCGTCGATGCGATGCAGGCCGTCCCACAGCAGGGCCTGTCCGGCTTGATGGACGGGCGCGACACTGTCGTCGTAGATCATGCGATCGACTTCCGCCAGCTCCTGCCTCCGCGCGTTGTCCGGACCGTAGTAGGCGTCGTCGGCGCCCGGAATGAGGTATTGGGCGTTGGGGAAGGTAGGCACCCACTGTCCGCCCTCGTCGGTGGTGTTCCAGCCCACGTGATCGACGTGAAGGTGAGTATTGACGACGACATCGACATCCCCCGGGCGTACACCGGCGCTCGCCAGCACGTCGAGGAAATCGCTCGGGCGCCGGTGGAAGTACGGCGCCATACCCGGTCGCTCGCGATCACTGCCCGCCCCGGTGTCGATCAGTATGGTTCGCCCGTCGCTGCGCAGAACCCATGACTGCAGTGCGACCACCGTCCTGCCGCTGTCCGGCTCGAAGTGGTCCGGTGCCAGCCAGTCCTTGTTCTCGGCCCATGTGCCGGCGCCGACCTCGGGCAGGAACACGGAAGCGGGCAGGAACGGTTCATGCCACTCGACCACCCGGATGATCTCGACATCGCCCAACATGATGGTTTGCACACGCTTGTCGTTGTTCGTCATACGCCAAACCTTAAGAAGGCCGCAAAGATCGCCTCAATGCCCAAACTGCTCATGAAAATAACTGAGCGTCTCACACATCTGCGGTTGGGGCAGGTGCCGCCCTGTCGTCGGGCACAGGCGTTCGCGCCCACGTCGGCGCGGTCCGCGACGGCCTTGAGGGCTTCGTCGTCGAGCACCTGCGCCACGAGGACGCGGTGCTGGTCGTGGAAGAGTCCGGCGAGGGCCGGGCACCTGGGCCAGGCAGGTCTGCGGGCTGGGGGGGCATCGGGGGCGGCCGGAGCGGCGTCGGCGGGTTGGGTCCGGAGGAGCCGGGATGAGCCGGGATGAGCCGGGATGAGCGGAGGATGAGCGGAGGATGAGCGGGCAGGCACGGTCTTCCGTCGGGGTGATCGGGACTCGACACCTCGTGCACCGGGGGTCGTGCCTGCCTTCGTGTCAGCCTCCGGCGAGCACTCCGCGACACAACCCCGGTCCTGACACCCTGTCACCCTGTCACCCCGGAAACTCCACCTGAACGACGCCGCCCTGGCGTCCTTGCCCGTCTGCTCGCCGACGGCGTCACGCACCTGTGCCGCCTTGTCCCGACGGGCACGGCCCCATCGACGCGACGCCAACCGGACAGCGGGCCGGACAGGGAGGCACCGCGTCCCGGCGGGTCACTTCTGGGTGACGTCGGTGCAGTAGACGTCCTTGTGCGGCAGGTGGCCGGTGGCCAGGAAGCCGACGGTGGCCTTGTCGGCGCAGGCGGAGCCCTCGCCGTAGACGTAGTGCCCGCCGTTGTCGACGCCGACGAAGGCAGAGCCGGCGCCGAGGGACCTGTGCAGCCCGACGCCGCCTTCCCACGGGGTGGCATTGTCCCGGCGGTTCTGCAGGATCAGGGTGTTGCGCGGGCCGCCCTTCACCACCTCGACGGTCGCCTCAACCGGCTTGTCCCAGTAGGCGCATGCCCAGATGTTGGCGGGCATGCCCGCGGTGAGCGGCCACTTCTCGCGGTCGGCGGCGGTGCGGGCGGCATAGCCGTCGACGTCGTGCGGCCATTCGGCGTCGCCGCAGGTGAGAGCCATGAACATGGTGGCCTGGTTGTCCGCGGGGATGCCCGGGGACGTCGGCGTGTCGGCGAACACCTGCTCGAGAACCGCGGTGTCGGCGGCCGTGGTGCTGCCGTGGGTCAGGTTGTCGGCGGCCTTCCAGAACTTGGCGAGTACAGGAAGGGTGTTGTTGTCCAGAAGCAGGGCGTAGGTCATGTTCCGCAGCAGCGCCCCGTCCAGCGACACCGATGAGCCGGGAATCGCTGCGGGCGTGCGGTCGAGCCGGTCGGCGAGGGTGAGGTAGGTGCGGGTCACCTGCGCGACGTTCGTGCCCAGCTCGAGGGTGCTTGCCTGGGCAGCGGCGACGCGGGCGGCATCGGGGAACCGGTCGGCCATGCCCTTGCCCCAGGTGTCCGCCACCTGGTCGGCCCATACCTTGGTGGGGTCGACGTTGCCTTCCAGGATCATCCGGTCGGTGCGGTCCTGGAAGAGGGAGCGGTAGACGGCGCCGAGGTAGGTGCCGTAGGACTGGCCCCAGTAGGAGATCTTCTTCTCACCGAGCGCCTGGCGGATGCGGTCCATGTCGCGGGCGGTGTTGGCGGTGTTGTAGTACCGCAGGTTCTTGCCCACCGTGTCGGCGCACTGCTTGGCGGCGGCTTTGGCGAGGGCCACGTTCTTGGTGATCGAGCCGTCCGCGGCAGGGTAGGGGAAGAGCCCGGCCACGCTGGGGTCCTGCAGGCCGCAACTCTGCGGGGTGCTGTGTTCGACGCCGCGCGGGTCGAAACCGATCAGGTCGTAGCGGTCCAGCACGGACTTCGGCAGAGTGGACGCCATGGTTCCGGGCATGTCGAGACCGCCCAGGGCCGGCCCGCCGGGGTTCAGCAGCAGAACTCCACGTCGCTTCCCGGGCTGTGCGGTGGACAGTCGGGAGACCGCCACGTCGATCTTCATGCCGGCCGGGTTCTGGTAGTCGAGTGGCACCTCCAACGTTCCACAGGCCAGGTGGGGGTCACGGGTCTTTCCCTCGGCCAGGGCCGGGCACTCGCCCCAGGTGATCCCGGCGTCGCCCGCGGTCTCGCCGACGCTCTTGCCGGAGACCTTGGCCGGCCGTAAGCCCTCGGCGTCGGCACCACACGCGACCAGTGCGGTTCCCGCCAGCGTGGAAACCAGCAGAGCTGCGGCGATTCGGCGGCCTCTGGGGGAACCGTGCCGCGCGGAACTGTGTGTTGTGGTCATGGTGTTGTCCTTGGCTACTGGGGTGGTCGGCCTTGCCCGGCCGTTGTGTTGACGAGTCGAGTCAACAAGAGACCACCGGAGGCGCGCGTCACCCCAGAGAGGACAGGCGGGTAGCTCGCTCGGGGGACCCTGGGCCGATCCTGAGAACCGGGGGGCCGCCGTGGGGCGTATCGGATGAGCTGCGGGCGGGAACGAGCTGCTGCTGCTGCCGGCTTGCCGCGCCGCACGGCATCACCGGGCCGTCAGGTGAAGAGGAGGACCTCGTGCTCGCGGGGGTGAGAAGCTCGAGGCGCTCGCGCTCGCGCCCGGGGGACGCGGGGGCGGCAGAGGGGCGTACATGTTCGGCGAAGCGGCCGATCCCCCCTCAGGTCCGGTATGAGTGGTGACCGGCACTCGGCTCGGCCGTAGCGGATCCGTCATCTGTGCCTTGAGGGTGACGTACAGAGCGGTCGGACCGCTGTTCTCCGTGGTGAGCAGTTCCAGAAGGGTCTCGGCAAACGCAGGTGATGCGGTTCCGTTTCCGATCGAGAGCGCCGCACGGCGGCGGCGGTGACGAGCGTTGCTCCAGGTGCTCTCGGCCTGGGACGCGCACCCGACGCCCCGCCCGCAGAGACGACAACGGGCGCGAACAGCGGCTGAACAGCCCCGCTCGCGCCCGATGCGCCCGTTCCGTCAGCTGGTCTTCCCGCTTCCCTGATCCGCGTCGTCGTAGCTGGTCGTCCCGGCGTCCAGGAGCCCGCCCTGCGAGGTGCCCGCGGCCTTCGAGAGCCAGCGCAGCGCGTGGTAGCCGGTCAGCACCACGAGGGTGCCGAGCGCGATGCCGTTGAGTTCGAAGTTGTCGGTGATCTCCAGCGTCACGCCGCCGATACCGACGATGACGCCGGCGGCGGCCGGGATCAGGTTGAGCGGCTGGCTGAAGTCGACCTTGTTGCGCACCCAGATCTGAGCGCCGAGCAGGCCGATCATGCCGTAGAGGATGACGGTGATGCCGCCCAGCACTCCACCCGGGATCGCGGCCACGAACGCGCCGAACTTCGGACACAGGCCGAAGAACAGGGCGACGATCGCGGCGCACATGTAGGCGGCGGTCGAGTACACGCGAGTGGCGGCCATGACGCCGATGTTCTCGGCGTACGTGGTGGTGGCGGGGCCACCGGCGACCGTGGAGACCATGGTGGCCGCGCCGTCCGCCGCGATGGCGGTGCCGAGCTTGTCGTCGAGGGGGTCGCCGGTCATCTCGCCGACCGCCTTGACGTGACCCGCGTTCTCGGCGACCAGGGCGATCAGCACCGGGAGGGCCACGACGATCGCCGACGCGCTGAACGAGGGCGCGTGCGTGTCGGGGAAACCGACCCAGGCGGCCTCCTTGACCGAGGTCAGGTCCAGGCGCCAGTGGTCCACGACCTTGCCGCTGCCGTCGATGGAGTGGATCTTGCCCAGGGAGAGGTCGAGGATCCAGGAGAGCAGGTAGCCGAAGACCAGGCCGAGGAAGATGGCGATCCGGGACCAGAAGCCGCGCAGGACGACCAGGGCGAGGCCCGTGAAGAGCATGGTGGCGAGCGCCGTCCACTGGTCCTGCGGCCAGTAGCTGGAGGCGGCCACCGGGGCCAGGTTGAAGCCGATCAGCATGACGACGGCGCCCGTCACCGCCGGCGGCAGCACCGCGTGGATGACCTTGGCGCCCAGGCGCTGGACCACGAGACCGACCACGGCCAGGGCGAGCCCCACGACGAACAAGGCGCCGGTGAGCTCCGCCGGCCCGCCACCCTGGCTGCCGATGACGGCGGCGACGCCGACGAAGGAGAGCGACGAGCCCAGGTAGCTGGGGACTCGCCCACGCGTCAGGACGAGGAACAACAGGGTCGCGACACCCGAGGCCATCAGGCCGAGGCTCGGGTCGAGACCCATGAGTACCGGGGCGACGAAACACGCACCGATCATCGAGACGACGTGTTGCGCGCCCAGCCCGATCGTCCGGGTCCAGGTGAGCCGCTCGTTCGGCCGGACGACCTCACCTGGTCCCAGGGTCCTGCCGTCTCCGTGCAGCTTCCATCCGAAACCGGACATTCGTTACTCTCCGTTCTGTACTTACCGAACGGAAAAGTACAAGATGAGCGGTCAATCGTTCACATCGACCCGAGGGCGGAGGGCGCTCGGGTCACTGTCCGCGTGACCTGGCTCTCTCCTCAGAGGATCTCCTGGTCCACGCCTCGAAGATGGTACGCGGGTCAGGTCTCGCCCAGGTTCAGTGATGTGAACGTGGTTGCTCAAGACGCAGGAGCCGCTGCTCGACGAGGGCACGTCGACCTAGGACAAGGACTACGACAAGGACTACGACAAGGACTGACGACGGCTACGAGGAGGACTCGCCGCGCGCCAAGTCGTAGGCGTAGGACGGGCTGAACGTGCCGGGGCTGCCCTTGCAGCCGTCCGACTCCCCCGGCAGCTTGACCCACAGGTAGGCGTCGATCCGGTCCTCGCCGGTGGTCAGCGTCGGGGCGCGGCCGATCCGGCGCCCGGCCGGGTCGCACCAGGCGCCGTCGGCCGGGGCGCCGTTGCCGTTGCGGCTGGTGTCGACGACGGCGCCCAGGTGCGCCGGTCCGCCGAGGGCGTCCAGCACCGCGCGGTCGTAGGCGGTCTCGTCGGCGGTGGTGCGGAAGTTGGAGACGTTGCTGAAGACGCCGTCGGAGGAGGCGGCCGAGGCGGCGCCCGCCTGCCTGAGCCAGCCGGCCTGCTTGCCGGGCGCGTGCCAGCCGGAGTGACCGGCGTCGTAGTAGACCCGGGTCCGGGGGCCGGCCTCCTTGAGGACGCGGCCGGCGCGGGCGAGGGAGGCGAAGCGGTCGGCGCGGTCGGCGGCGGACAGGCAGCCGGCCTGGGCGACCGAGTCGGGCTCCAGGATCACGATGACCTCCTGCGGGCCCAGCCCGGCGGCGAAGCGGTCGATCCAGTCGTCGTAGGCCGCGAGGTCGGGTGCCCCGCCCTCGGAGTGACCGCCGCAGTCGCGGTCGGGGATCGCGTACGGCACGAGCACCGGGACCCGGCCCTGGGCCGCCCCGGCCGAGGTGACGGCGCGGACCCGGCCGGTGATGGTCTCCGGCGTGAAGTCGGCGAACCAGACGGCGGCGGGCCGGTCGGCGATCCGGTCGGCGATGACCGCGTGCCGCGGGTCGTCGGGGTGGGCGGTCACCCAGTCGAGCACCTGGGAGTCGGGGTGGCGGTAGAGCCGGGCGGCCGGGGCGGCCGTACGCGGCTCCCCGGTGGTCTTCGTGGGCGTGGGCGTGGGTGTCGGGCTCGTCCGCGGCGCGGACGACGCGGGCGCGGAGCGCGAGACCGGCGGGGAGGGTGAGGGCGACGGCGGGACGTGCTCGTGGACGGGCCGGAACGACCGGGTCACCGACGGCCGGGCCTCGTCCGCACGGCCGCCGCCGGCGTCGTCCTCCTCCAGCGCGGACAGCGTCCCGGCGACCGTGCCGGTCACGGTGACGACGGCGGCCACGGCGACCATGAGGCCACGGCGGGCGGCACGCCGGCGCGCGGCCCTGCGCGCGGCCAGCCGCCTGGTACGAAGGCCGGACACGATACGGATCCCCTCCCCCACGCGGCGGGCGCGTTACCCCGTTCCGGGGAAGCGACGGGCCCGCCGTTCCTTCCGTCCCCCTGAAGCTGCGACTCTGCCCCCATGGCGCACTGTCGACACGTCTCCACGGCCATCGACTCGATGGACACCGTCCTCGCCCGGATGCGCGCTCTTGACGCGACGCTGCCAGCCCGGGACGGGGTGGCGGTCTTCAACCGGGTCTATCTGACCGTAACCGAAGCCGTGGACCGGGACATCGACACCGGCCGGTTCCCGGACGCCCTGGCCGCGAGCACGCTGGACGTACGGTTCGCCGAGCGTTACCTCGGCGCCGTCGACGCGGTGGAGGTCGGGCGCCGGCCGCCTGCCTGCTGGCGGCCCCTGTTCCAGTTCCGCCGTCATCCCCAGGTACGTCCGCCGCAGTTCGCGCTCGCGGGCATCAACGCGCACATCGGGCACGACCTGGCGCTCGCCGTCGTGGACACCTGTCGTACGCTCGACTGCGAACCCGGGGACCTGGAGGATGAGTTCGACCGGGTGGGCGAGATCCTCGTGTCGCTGGAGGAGCGCGTCCGCGAAGATCTGATGCCGGGTCCCGATCTCCTCCAGATCGCCGACCCGCTGACCCATCTGCTCAACTCCTGGTGCCTGGAGCGGGCCCGCGACGCCGCCTGGGTCGCCGCCCGCACCCTGTGGACGATGCGCCGGCTGCCCGACCTGGTCGGGGAGATCACCGAACGGCTCGACGAGGCGGTCGGCTTCGCGGGCCGCATGCTGCTCACACCACTGCCGGGCTGACTTCCGTGTCAGTCAGTCCTCCGGGAGTTCCACGGGAGCGATGGCGTCGTAGACGTCACCGGGCCCGGGGTTGCCGGGGTCGGTCGTCCCGCCGAAGTGGCGCATGACGCCCCAGACCGCGTTCAGCGCGGTCTGGACGGCGCCCTCGGCCCAGCCCGCCGTCCAGGAGATGTCGTCGCCGGCGAGGAAGACGCCCCGCTTGTCCGCGGGGAGCCGGTCCTGCATGAAGTGCGTGAACAGGCGCCGCTGATAGCGGTAGTGGCCGGGCAGGTTGGCCTTGAAGGCGCCCATGAAGTACGGCTCGTTCTCCCAGGAGACGGTCACCGGGTTGCCGATGACGTGCTTCCTGATGTCGACCTTCGGGTAGATCTCGCCGAGCGATTTCAGCATGACCTCCATCCGCTCGTGCGCGGACAGCGGCAGCCACTTCAGGCTGTCGTCGCACCAGGTGTACGAGAGACAGATGACGGCGGGCCTGTCGGGGCCGTCGTCGAGGAGGTACGTGCCGCGCGTCATGCGGTCGGTGAGCGTCATCGACATGACGTCCCGGCCGGTCTCCTCGTCCTTGTCGAGCCAGAACGGCCGGTCGACGGGCACGAACAGCTTGCTGGACTCCATGTAGTGGGTGCGCTCGATGGCGGTCCAGTGGTCGATGGGGAAGAGCGCGTCGTCGCAGGCGATCTTCGACAGCAGCATCCAGGACTGGGCGGTGAAGACGGCCGCCCGGTAGGTGCGGATGTCGCCGGCGGCGTCGGTGACGGTGACACGGTCGCCGGCGGTGCGGTCGAGGCGGGTCACGGCGGGGCGGGGCGAGCCGTCGGCGTGCAGGGACCGCAGCGAGGTGCCGTGCGGCCAGTGGACGATCTTCTCCGGCGCGCGCTCCCACAGCCGAAGCGGCAGTTGCTGCGAGCCGCCGACGATGCCGCGGTGGTGGTCGTCGGCCTCGGTGTAGACGACACGGAGGATCTCCAGGATGGAGTTGGGGAAGTCGGTGTCCCAGCCGCCGGTGCCGAAGCCGACCTGGCCGAAGATCTCACGGTGCCGGAAGGACCGGAACGCCTCGGAGTCGCAGAGGAAGCCGTAGAAGGTCTGGTTGTCGAGCTTCTCGACCAGCCGTGACCAGATCTCCCGGATGCGCGGCACGTCCCGCTCGCGCAGGGCGCGGTTCATGGCGGAGAAGTCGGCGCCCTCTTCGAGGCAGCGGGCCCAGGCGTCGGCGACATCCCGGTAGACCTGGGGCAGGTCGGCGAGGGTCTCGGCGTAGTGGGTCTCGCCCTTGAGGTCGACGACGGTGGAGGGCGTGGTCTCGGCGAGCGGGTTGGGGAAGGGCCGGGTCTCCAGTCCCACCAGGTCGATGTAGTGCCGCAGGGCGGTGGAGGAGGGCGGGAAGCGCATGGCGCCCATCTCGGCCCGCAGGTCCGGGTCGCAGCCGTCGAAGCCGACGGTGCGCAGGCGCCCGCCGATCCGGTCGGCCTCGTACACGACCGGCTTGAGGCCCATCTTCATCAGCTCGTACGCCGTGATGACGCCGGACAGTCCGCCGCCGATGACGGCGACCTCGGTGCCGTGCTCGGTCGCGGGTATCTGGCCGAGCCCGGCCGGGTGGGCGAGGAAGTCGTCGTAGGCGTACGGGAAGTCCGGGCCGAACATGGTGATCGGCGGCTGCTGCCCGTCGGTGTGCTCGACGGCGTTGGGCACCGTGGACGTCATGGGGTGCGGACTCCTTGCGCGGATATGCCGGAAGTGCCGGGAAGGTCGGGAAGACGCGGAGAAAGTGCCGGGAAGTGCCGGGGTGTCAGGCGAGGGAGCCGTACAGGCCGGGGCGGCGGTCGGTCAGGTACGGGTTGGCCGCGCGGGAGGCGGCGAGGAGGGCCGGGTCCGCGTCGGCGAGGACCAGTTCCTCGGCGCGGCCGGCGCGGGCGCGGGCGATGCCGTCCGGTCCGGCGAGGACGGACAGGCCGACGAAGTCGAACTCGCCCTCCGCGCCGGCCCGGTTGACGTACGCGACGTACATCTGGTTCTCGAAGGCACGCACCGGGACCACGGACTCGGCGACGAACTGGAAGGGGTGCATCTGCGCGGTCGGCACCAGGAGCAGGTCGGTGCCGGCCAGGGCGTGGGCGCGGACGTTCTCCGGGAACTCGACGTCGTAGCAGATCATCAGGCCGACGGTCAGACCGTCCAGCTCGGCCTGGACGACGGGCCGGTCACCGGGGGTGAAGTGGTCGCGCTCGTAGCGGCCGAAGAGGTGCGTCTTGCGGTAGCCGGCGAGCCGGGTGCCGTCGGCGGAGATCAGCTGGGCGGAGTTGAAGACGCGGTCGCCGTCCCGTTCGGGGTAGCCGTAGGCGACGGCGAGGCCGTGCCGGGTGGCCGTCTGGGCGATCGCGTCGGCCGCGTCGCCGTCGGCGGGCTCGGCCAGCCGGGCCACGTCGTCGCCGATGGCGTACCCGGTCAGGAACAGCTCCGGCGCCACCAGCAGCCCGGCGCCCGCGGCGGCTGCCCGGCCCGCGGCCTCGTCGAGGACCTCGAGGTTCTCGGCGACGGAGCCGGGGTGGCCGGAGCTCTGGAGCAGGGCGGTGCGCATGGGTGATCCTCACCGGGGACGGAGGGGTGATGGAGGGGGAGGCGGGAGCCAGGAAGACGCTACGGTCGCCGCTCCCGCCGGGACAAGGAGCAGGCGTTGCGCGCGGGTGAGCGGTTCGTTGCGTCGGAGGGCCGGTTCACGGCGATTCGTTGCGCGCCCTCCTCCCGGGGCGGCTGTCGCTTCCGCCGGACCGTGGCCGCCAGCACCCCCGCCGTCAGCAGGTACGGCACCGCCGCCCAGGCGAAGGCGCCGCCGTGGCCGGCCGCCGACGCGGTGGCCGCGTAGGCGCCGTACACCGCGACGGTGCCCAGCTCCGTGCCGAGCCCCGCCACCGAGGTCAGGGTCGCCCGACCGGTCGCGTCGATACGGCGCTGGAGGCGGGCGTCGGCGATCACGGTGGCCAGTTGGAAGCCGCCGAAGGCCAGGCCGATCAGGACGATCCCGGCCGGGCCGCCAATCAACGCGCCCACGGCCAGCGCGCCGGCGGCGCCGGTGAGCAGCGCGGCGAGCCCGGTGGTGCCGAGGCGGCGTTCGCCGACGCCCGCCAGCAGGCCGCCGGCCGTGGCGCCGGACCAGACGACCAGCAGCAGCCAGGGGACGGTCGCCTCGGCCACGCCGGTGTCGCGGACCAGCAGCGGCGTGTACTCGTCCAGCGCTCCCCACACCGCGGTGACGGCCGGGACCAGCAGCAGCGCGCCGCGCACGGACCGGTCGGCGCGGGCCCCGGCGAGCCCGGCGCGCAGGGACGCCGTCCAGCCCGCGCCCGTGCCCCGGGCGGACGGTTCGTGGTGTTCGGGGAGCCGGGCCGCCGTGGCCGACGCCAGCAGACAGGCGAGGACGCTTGCCGCGCCGACGGCCTGGTACCCGCCCCAGGCGAAGACCGGCCCGGCGAGGGCCATCGAGGCGGCGGTGGCCGCCGGGCCCACCGCGCGGACCCGGCCCATGACCCGGGCGTAACGGTCGGCCGCGCCGAGCCGCTCCAGTTCGTCGTGGGCCAGCGCCTCCAGGGCACCGGAGCCGAGCGCTCCCCCGGCGCCCCACAGCACGAAGCCGAGCGCGAAGGCCGGGTACGAGGGCACGAGCACCCACAGGGCGAAGCCGGCGGCCGTGAGCAGCGGGCCGAGCCACAGCAGCCGGCGCCGCGAGACGGCGTCCGCCCAGGCGCCGGAGGGCACCTCCAGGGCCACGCCGGTGACCGACCACAGGACGAAGAGGGAGGAGATCTGCCCGAGGGAGAGTCCGGCGTCGCTGAAGAGCAGCGCGTACACCGGGTAGAGGAGGACGAAGTCGTCGCAGAACGCGTAGGCGCAGAGGACGGTCGAGAGGCGCCGCACACCGCCGGGGGCGGGCACGCGCGCGGGTGAAGGTGTCATGAGGCCTTCCCGGGGAGCCGCTTCGGACGTCGGAGGTACGGCGTCCTGGGCGGTCCGCGGGAGGCGCGGCCGGTGGGTCAATGTCGGCGGGTCATGGCAACGAGGGTAGTCGCCCGCCCCGTGGCGCGGGCACCCGTGGCCGGGACTGTGGCGGTCGCGGGGACGGGGCCGGGGCTGGGGCTGGGGATCACAGGGGCAGCGGGGCGGACCACGGGCTCAGCGGGGCAGCGGGCCGAAGCCCGGGGGCAGCGTGCCGCCCGCCGACGGGTGGCCGTGCGCGGCCCGCAGGATCCTGGCGGCGCCGCGGACGGCCGCGGTGTGCGGCGCGGGAACCACCCGCAGGGGTGCCCTCAGCCGGTCGATGAGCCGGCGGGTGAGGTCGGGGCGCAGGGCGCCGCCGCCCGCCAGGAGGGCGCCGCGGCTCAGGGCGTCGGCGGTGAGGAACGTACGGTCCTGCCGGAGCATCGAGGCGACCATGGTCGCGACGGCCTCGCCGATCTCCGCCGCAGCGTCCGTGTCCGTGTCCGTGTCGGCGTCGGCGTCGGCCAGGTCGACGGTGCCCAGGGCGGTGCGGCGGGCGTCGAAGACGGCGCCGTCGGAGAGGAGGACGACCTCGGTGAGGTGGGCGCCTATGTCCACCACGAGCAACGGGCGGGTGAGGTCGGCCTCCGCGGCCAGGGCGACGGCACGGGCGGAGGGTACGGTCAGCACCGCGCGCGGGCGCAGCACCCGCACGGCGGCGCGGGCGCGTTCCCGGTAGACGGGGCCGTCCAGCACGGGCGTGGTGACCACCACCAGGGGACGGGTGAGCCGGGGCAGCCGGTGGCCGAGCAGCCGGTCGAGCATGCGGGCCGTCCCGGGGACGTCGACGATCGCGCCGCGCTGGACCGGGTGGTGGGCCCCGGCGCCGGGGAAGGTGACGGTGGGCACGTCGAGGATCGCGCCGCGGCCGGAGATCCAGGCGCGGGTACGGACGCTGCCCAGGTCGAGGGCGAGGCCGCAGCAGCGCCGGCACAGCGGCCAGGGCCGGTGCCGGGCCCCGGGGTCGGTGCGGGGGCGGCGTGCGACGGTCATCGCCCGGGCTCCCGTACGTGCTGGCACCGCGCGCAGTAGCGGGCCTGCTCCACGACCATCAGGCGGTCCCGGCCGACGGGCCGCCGGCACAGGTGGCAGATGCCGTAGCGGCCCTCGGCGATGCGCTGGAGTGCCGCCCGGACGTCGGCGAGAACCATGCGGGCGGAGGCGGAGAGCGGGACGGGGGCCTGGCCCGGCGCCGCGGGGCGCCGGGCCAGGTCCAGTTGTTCGCACAGGTTCCGCCGCAACGCGGCGAGGTCCTCCGGCGACAGGTGCACGGCACCGTCGCCGACGGTCTGGTGGTTCACCACTTCACCCCTTCGTCCCTCCCTGCCTTCGAGCGAGGCGGGAGCGGGAGAGGAAGACGGACCGGGTTCACGCGGTGGCACGGCTCTGGCAGCCGACGCAGTACCGGGTGTAGGGCAGGATCTCCAGACGCTCCACGGGGACCGGCTTGGAGCAGCCCAGGCAGGTGCCGTAGGAACCGTCGTCGACACGGGCGAACGCCTCGTCGATCTCCTTGAGGACCTTGCCGATCGCCTCGGCCTGCGTGGCGAGCAGGTGGTCCGCCGCGGTGCGCCCGCCCTCGTCGAGGGCCCGGAGCTGGGCCACCCGGCTGCTGCGGGCGTGTTCGAGGCGTCGGCGCGCGTCGTCGGCGGTCAGCCGTCCGGCGCGGGGGTCGGTCCGGGAGGTATCGGGAGGCACGGGAAGGGTCCTTTCCAAGGGGCACCGGGCACGGCTGCCGCCGCCCGGTCGCCTTCGGCTCTGCTCGTCCTCGACTCTGCTCGTCCTCACGGCGGAAACCCATCGGGCGCGGTCCCCATTCACTCCGGAGCGCAGTAACCATGTGGCGACGGCGGAGGGGTGCCCGAGGCCTCGGATATGGGGGTCAAGACCCATCGACCGCGCGCAGGAAGCAAGGCAGAGTGAGCCGGTATCGATCGTGATCGCAGGCTGTGGCGCCCACCTGGGGGCGGCACGGAACGAGGAGTACTTCCCGGTGTCGCTGTTCTGGCGGATCTTCGGGCTCAACGCCCTGGTGCTGGGCACCGCGACGGCACTGCTGCTGTGGGCACCGGTGACGGTCTCGGTGCCGGTGCTGCTGACCGAGGCGGTCATCCTGGTGGGCGGTCTCGCCGTCATGCTGGTCGCCAACGCCGCCCTGCTGCGCTGGGGACTGGCCCCGCTGGGCCGGCTGACGAGGCTGATGGCCACGGTGGATCTGCTCCGCCCCGGGCAGCGGCTGCCCGTACCCGGCGGGGGCGGGGGCGCGGGCCCCGGTGGTGGTCGCGGGGCCGGCGATGGCCGGGAGGGCGGCAGTGATCGCGAAAGCGGCACTGGTCGCGAAAGCGGCAGTGATCGTCGCGAAAGCGGCAGTCGCGGAGGCGAGGTGACTGAGCTGATCCGCACGTTCAACGCCATGCTCGACCGCCTGGAGCACGAACGGGCCACCTCCAGCGCGCGGGTGCTGCTCGCCCAGGAGGCGGAACGCCGCCGCATCGCCCAGGAACTGCACGACGAGGTCGGGCAGAGCATGACCGCCATCCTGCTGGTGCTGGGGCGTGCCGCGGACGACGCCGACGGGCCGCTGCGCGAGGAACTGCGGCAGGCCCAGGAGATCACCCGCGACAGCCTGGACGAGGTCCGCCGTCTGGTACGCCGCCTGCGCCCGGGTGTCCTGGAGGACCTGGGGCTGGTCAGCGCGCTGACCTCGCTCACGGAGGACTTCGCCGTCCACACCGGCCTGTACGTGGCACGCCGCTTCGACACCGACCTGCCCGCCCTCGACCAGGAGACCGAGCTGGTGCTGTACCGAGTGGCGCAGGAGAGCCTGACCAACGCGGCCCGGCACGCCGACGCGCGGCGCGTCGAGGTCGGCCTGCGCCGCGCCGGCCAGGCGGTGGTGCTGGAGATCGCCGACGACGGGCGCGGCATCGAGGCCGCCCGCGAGGGCGCCGGCATCCGCGGCATGCGCGAACGGGCCCTGCTCGCCGGGGCCACCCTGAACCTGACCTCCACCCCCGGTTCCGGCACCCGGATCCGTCTCATCACCCCCGTCCCCAGGAAGTCCTGACCATGTCCGATCCGGCCCAGCCCCCTGAACCCACCCCGGTCCCGGCGCCGTTCGCGGCCCCGGCGCCGCCGATCCGCATCCTGCTCGCCGACGACCACGCCCTCGTACGCCGCGGCGTACGCCTGATCCTGGAACGGGAGCCGGACCTACAGGTCGTCGCCGAGGCCGGGGACGGCGCCGAGGCCGTCGAGGCGGCCCGGGGCACGGAGGTCGACCTGGCCGTCCTGGACATCGCCATGCCCCGGCTGACAGGCCTTCAGGCCACCCGGGAACTGGCCGCGCTCAAGCCGGGCCTGCGCATCCTGATGCTCACCATGCACGACAACGAGCAGTACCTGTTCCAGGCGCTGAAGGCCGGTGCCTGCGGATACGTGCTGAAGTCCGTCGCCGACCGCGATCTGGTCGCCGCCTGCCGGGCCGCGATGCGCAACGAGCCGTTCCTCTACCCGGGGGCGGTCACCGCCCTGATCCGCAACTATCTGGACCGGGTCCGGCACGGCGAGGAGAACCCCGACCAGCTCCTCACCCCGCGCGAGGAGGAGGTCCTCAAGCTGGTCGCCGAGGGCCACTCCTCGAAGGACATCGCCGAGATCCTGTTCATCAGCGTCAAGACGGTGCACCGCCACCGGGCCAACCTGCTGCACAAGCTCGGCCTGCGCGACCGCCTGGAGCTGACCCGGTACGCCATCCGCGCCGGGCTCATCGAGCCCTGACGCCCACTCGGCATCCCGTGTCCGACCACCCCGGAAAGGGACGGCGCGTGCGCCCTACGCCCGACGCCGTCCCGACCGCCGCTCACCGGTTCGCGGCGACCCTTTCCGCGCTCCTCGCGCTCCTCGCGCTTCTCGCCGTCCTGCTGACACCGACGTTCCCCGCGTACGCCGACCCAGGCGCCGGCGAGCTGCCCGGCCCGGCCGCGACGGCCGAACGTACGTCCACCAGCCCTGGCCGGCCCCCGGACACCGCCGCCACACCAGACGCAGCCACCACACCAGACGCAGCCGTCTCACCAGACACACCCAACGCACCCGACGCACCCGACGCACCCGACGCACCCGACGCACCCGACGCACCCGACGCACCCGACGCACCCGACGCCGAGCGTGCGGACGCCGCCCCCCGCGCCGACGACCCCTGTGCCGTCGGTTGCGTGCCCCAGCTCAGGACCCGGCACCCCCACTCGGCCGAGCGCCCGTCCCCGCCGGACCACCACACCGCCGACCCCCACGGCACGGCCACCCCGGCCGCCGCCCGCCCGCACGTCCCGGCACCTTCCGCGTGCCCTCCCGTCTCCCCCGGCCGCCCGGCCCACGACCGCGGCCGGGCTCCTCCCGACGCTTCCGGCACCTGACACCTCACCGCCCCACCCCTTCCTTCTTCCGTCGCGGTCGCGCTCGCGACCGCCGCGGCATGCCTGCCGGAGGCTCGCGTTGAAACGCCGGAACAACTCATCACGCCGAAGCAAGAACACCCGCACCCGCACACACATCCGCACACACATCCGCACCCGCACCCGCACCCGCTCACTGCTCGCCCTGGCCGTGATCGCCGTATCCCTGGCCATCGCCCTGACCGCACCGGTCCGCCTGGGTCTCGACCTGCGCGGCGGCACCCAGATCGTGCTGGAGACCCGCCCCACCCCCGCCACCGACGCCGGCCCCGAGGCCACCGACCGCACCCTGGAGGTACTGCGCGGCCGGATCGACGCGCTCGGCGTCGCCGAACCCACCCTCGTCCGCTCCGGCGAGAACCGCATCCTCGTCGAACTGCCCGGCGTACAGGACCCGGAGAAGGCCACCGACGTACTGGGCCGCACCGCGCAGCTCACCGTCCACCCCGTCCTCGGCGACACCGACACCTCGGAGACCTCAGAAACCGCAGAAACCACAGGAAGTACAGGAAGCACAGGAGGCACAGCAGGCACAGAAGGCGCAGAAACCCCACGCACCCTCCCCGACGAGTCCGGCCACCCCCTGCGCCTCGCCGCCGCCGCTCTGACCGGGGAGGACGTCAAGGGCGCCGCCGCCCGGTTCGACCAGCAGAGCGGCGCCGGCCGGCACGTCACCGTCGACTTCTCCGACACCGGCCGCGACCGCTGGACCCGCCTCACCGCCGAGGCCGCCTGCCACCCGGCGGGCGCCGCCGAACGCCGGGTCGCCATCGTCCTCGACGACACGGTCATCTCCTCGCCCCAGGTCGACCCCGGCGTGACCTGCGGGACCGGCATCCCGGGCGGCTCCACCCAGATCACCGGCTCCTTCGACGACGCCGAGGCCCGCGAACTGTCCCTGCTCATCTCCGGCGGCGCCCTCCCCGTACCGGTCGAGACGATCGAGCAGCGCACTGTCGGCGCCACCCTCGGCGAGGCGGCCCTCAGCGCCGCGGCCCGGGCCGCCGTCATCGGCACCGCCCTGACCGCCCTGTTCGTGATCGCCGTCTACCGGCTCCTGGGCCTGCTCGCGATCGTGGCCCTGGCCTGCTACGGCCTGATCTCCTACGCCGCGCTGGCCGCGCTCGGCGCGACCCTGACCCTGCCCGGACTCGCCGGGTTCGTCCTCGCCATCGGCATGGCCGTGGACGCCAACGTCCTGGTCTTCGAACGCGCCCGCGAAGCCCACGCCGCCGCCGGGCGCCCGAGTACCCGCTCGGCGCTCAGGGCCGGGTTCCGCGGGGCGCTCAGCGCCATCGCCGACTCCAACATCACCACGCTGATCGCCGCGGCCCTGCTGTTCCTCTTCGCCTCCGGCCCGGTGCGCGGCTTCGGCGTCACCCTGGGCATCGGCGTCCTCGCCTCCATGATCAGCGCCCTGCTGATCACCCGGGTGCTCGCGGAGTACGCGGTGGGCCGTCCCGCCGTGCGCCGCCGCCCCCGTATCACCGGGATCGCGAGCACCGGCTGGGTCCGCGACCGGCTGCTGCGCCGCGACCCGCACCTGATGCGGCATCCGCGCCGCTGGCTGGCCGCCTCCGCCGCCGTTCTGGTGCTCAGCGCCTCGGGCATCCTGGTCCGCGGCCTAGACCTGGGCATCGAGTTCACCGGCGGCCGGCTCGTCGAGTACTCCACCGGCGCCCCCGTCGACCCCGACCGGGCCCGTACCGCCCTCGCCGACGCCGGTTTCCCCCGTACGCTCGTCCAGTCCTCCGGCGACCGGCGGCTCACGGTCCGCGCCGAGCGGCTGAGCGCCGCCGAGACGGCCACCCTCACCGAGACCGTCGGGCGGCTCGGCGGCACGGCGGAGAAGGTCCGCGACGAGCGGATCGGCCCCAGCCTGGGCGACGAACTGCGCCGCAACGCCCTCATCGCCCTCTGCCTCGCGCTCGGCGCCCAACTGCTGTATCTCACGGTCCGGTTCCGCCGGCGGTTCGCCGTCGCGGCCGTCGGCGCGCTCGCCCACGACGTGCTGATCCTGGCCGGTGTGTTCGCCTGGCTCGGCAAACCGGTCGACGGGGTCTTCCTGGCCGCCCTGCTCACGGTCGTCGGCTACTCCGTGAACGACTCCGTCGTCCTCTTCGACCGCGTCCGCGAACTCCTCGCCCGCGACCGCACCACCCCGCTGCCGCTGCTGACGAACCGGGCGATCCTGCAGACCCTGCCCCGTACCGTCAACACCGGCATGGGCGCGGCCCTCGTCATCACCGCCCTCGCGGTCCTCGCCGACGGCGCCCTCACCGACTTCGCCCTCGCCCTGCTCATCGGTCTGGCGGTGGGCACCTGGTCGTCCGTCTTCACGGCGGCCCCGCTCACCCTCACGACGGGCCGGCGCAGAGGTGTCCCGACCGGCGGCTCAGGCCGGTGAGCCCGACGAGAAGCGCCGCAGCAGCGGCGACAGCACCAGGACGGACTTGGTGCGCTCCACGAAGGGCTCACCGGCGATCCGTTCCAGGACCCGTTCGAAGTGCCGCATGTCGGAGGCGAACACCTGGGCGACCGCGTCCGCGTCCCCGGTGACCGTGGACGCGGCGACGACCTCCTGGTAGCGCTCCAGACCTCGCCGGATGGTCTCCGGCGAGGTGTTGCGGCGGCAGTGGATCTCGACGAAGCCCTCGGTCTCCCAGCCGAGGGCGGCGGGATCGACCCGGACGGTGAACCCGGTGATGGCGCCGGTGGCGCGCAGCCGGTCCACGCGCCGCTTCACGGCGGGCGCGGACAGCCCGACCGACTGCCCGATGTCCGCGTAGGAGCGGCGGGCGTCCTCGGCGAGGGCGTGCACGATGCGTTCGTCGAGATCGTTCAGCATGGGACCGCGTACCCGCCCGCTCAGCTCCAGCTGGCGTGCAGCGGCTTGCCCTCGGCGTAGCCGGCCGCGCTCTGGACGCCGACGACGGCTCGCTCCGCGAACTCCTCCAGGGAGCCGGCACCGGCGTAGGTGCAGGAGGAGCGGACGCCCGCGATGATCGAGTCGATGAGGTCCTCGACTCCGGGGCGGGCGGGGTCGAGGAACATCCGGGAGGTCGAGATGCCCTCCTCGAACAGCCCCTTGCGGGCCCGGTCGTACGCCGACTCCTCCGACGTGCGGTTGCGCACCGCGCGGGCGGAGGCCATGCCGAAGGACTCCTTGTAGGCCCGGCCGTTCGCGTCGTGCTGGAGGTCGCCCGGGGACTCGTAGGTGCCCGCGAACCAGGAGCCGATCATCACGTTGGACGCGCCGGCGGCGAGCGCCATCGCCACGTCACGGGGGTGCCGGACGCCGCCGTCGGCCCACACGTGCTTGCCGTACTTCTTCGCCTCGGCGGCGCACTCCAGGACCGCGGAGAACTGCGGGCGGCCGACGCCGGTCATCATGCGCGTGGTGCACATGGCGCCGGGGCCGACACCGACCTTGATGATGTCCGCGCCCGCCTCGATCAGGTCGCGCACGCCCTCGGCGGAGACGATGTTGCCCGCGACGATCGGCACCTTCGGGTCCAGGTCGCGGACCAGCTTGACGGCGCTGATCATCGACTCCTGGTGGCCGTGGGCGGTGTCGATGACGAGGGTGTCCACGCCGGCGCCGAGGAGCTGCTGGGCCTTGCCCGCCACGTCGCCGTTGATGCCGACGGCGGCGGCGACGCGCAGCTTGCCGTCCGCGTCGAGGGCCGGGGTGTAGAGCGTGGCACGCAGGGCGCCCTTGCGGGTGAGGATGCCGGCCAGCTTGCCGTCCGCGCCGACGGCGGGGGCGAAGCGCCGGTTGGCGGCGTCGAGGGTGTTGAACGCCTCGCGCGGGTCCATGGCGGCGTCCAGCAGCAGCAGGTCCTTGGACATGACCTCTTCGAGCTGGGTGAAGCGGTCCACCCCGCTCAGGTCGCTGTCGGTGACCACGCCGACGGGCCTGCCGTCCTCGTCGACGACGACCCCGGCGTTGTGCGCCCGCTTGGGCAGCAGGGAGAGCGCGTCGGCGACCGTCTGGTGCGGGGCCAGCACGATCGGGGTGTCCAGGACGTGGTGCCGGCTCTTGACCCAGGTGACGACGTCGGTGACGACCTCGATCGGGATGTCCTGCGGGATGACCACGAGGCCGCCGCGCCGGGCCACCGTCTCGGCCATGCGGCGCCCCGCGATGGCGGTCATGTTGGCGACGACCAGCGGGATGGTGGTGCCCGTGCCGTCCGGGGAGCGGAGGTCCACGCCCTGCCGCGAGCCGACGGCCGAGCGGCTCGGCACCATGAAGACGTCGTCGTACGTCAGGTCGTACGAGGGCTGGATGTCGTTGAGGAAACGCACGTGCTGCACATCCCAGTCGATCAGAGGTGGCCCCCGGACAGGTCAGCCAGGGGGAAAGAGCACGTACTTCATTCTCCCATGACGCACACGTGTCCCGCCCCGGGCAGAACGTCCAGGCTGTCCGCAGGACCGTTGGGAGGAACCTCCGAAACCCGGTGAGCCTCCGGGAGCCGCAGGCCCTAGGAAGCCGCAGGCCCTCCGGGAGCCGCAGGCCCTCCGGGCCCCAGGGTGACGAAGAGGCCGGGGCCGCGGTCGGTGGCCTCGGCGAACACCTCCTCGGCGATCTGCCACTCCTCGGGCCGCGCCTCGGCGTACTCCCGCCAGTTCTCCACGACGAGGAGCAGCCCCCGCTCCCCGGCGCCCTCGGGCCAGACGGAGGGGTCGGCCAGGGAGTCGGCGAGGGCGTCCCAGTTGCGGCCGAACCACTCGGGCAGGCCGAGCGACCGGGCGCAGCGGTCCATCAGACCCGCCTTGTCGGTGACCCCGGCCAGGTCCAGCGTGACCACGATCCGGCCCGCCGGGTCCCGCGTCGCCCCGCTACCACCCTCCGTCATACGCACTCCCTGAATCTCTGACGCTTCGTCACATGCCGTCCGGGTCAGCCCGGTTGAGCGCGGCCTTGGGGGCCGGGCCCGCCGCCATCAGGTAGTCCGCGGCGGAGGTGTCCGTCACCAGGCTGGTGACCAGGCCCGAGCGCAGCACCGCGTCGATGGCCGCCGCCTTGCGCTGCCCGCCGGCGATCGCCACGACCTCGGGGATACGGCGGAGCTGGTCGGCCTTGACCGTGATGCACCGCTCCCCCAGGTCCCGGCCGACCCGGCGCCCCTCGGCGTCGAAGAGGTGCGCGGACATCTCGGCGGCGACGCCGAGCGAGGCGTAGTGGCCGCGCTCCTCGTCGCTGAGCATGTCGTGCACCGTGGAGATGCCGGGCTCCCAGGAGCCGATGGAGACGCAGGCGACGGTGACCTTGTCGAAGTACTCGAAGGCCCGCGCGATGCCGGTCTGGTGGCGCAGCGCCTCGGCGGTCGCGGCGTCCGGCAGCAGCATCGGCGCGTAGATGGGGTGGGCGTCGCCGCCGGAGACCTGGGCGGCGCGGCGCACGGCCTCCACCGAGCCGCGCTCGGCGGTCCCGGCGTCGTACACGCCGGTCAGCTGCACCACCGTGCACGGCGGCAGCCGGTCCAGCGCCGCCGCCATGTGGATGGTGGAACGGCCCCAGGCCAGCCCCAGTACATCGCCCTCGTCGACCAGCTCGCCGAGCAGGTCGGCGGCGACCTCCCCCAGGTTCTCGGGGTCGGGGGTCTCCTCGGCGTCCGCCGGGGACTCCACGACGACCGCGTTGCGCAGGCCGTAGCGGGCACGGAGCGCGTCGGAGCGCTCGGCGTCCAGCTCGGCCGGCACCCGGATCTCGATGCGTACGAGGTCCCGTTCGAGGGCGGTCTCCAGGACCCGGGCCACCTTGAAGCGGCTGACGCCGAACTCCTCCGCGATCTGGATCTTGGACTTGCCCTCAAGGTAGAAACGGCGGGCCATGGCCGCCGCCTGGACCAGCTCAGCGGGTCCCATCCGCATGGCTGCGCGGCCCGCCGACATACCCGACACGGCGCTCTCCTCACTGCTGTTCACACTCTGGATTCGCCGTTCATCCTCGCAGATACGGCGCACTCGATCAGCCCTGACGGGAGCCGTTCACGTTCTCGTTCTTCAGTAGTCGTCGTCAGCGGTCACCGGTCGTCGTCCGTCGTCACTCTTGGTCGTTCTCCGGCGTTCATCAGTGAGCGCACGCCCAGGACGCGGCGGCGGTCGCCGACTGCGCCTGCCCGCGCAGGGCACGCACCGCCTCGGCCGGGTCCGACGCACCGTACACGGCCGAGCCCGCGACGAAGACGTCGGCGCCCGCCTCCGCGCACCGCTCGATGGTCGAGGCGGAGACCCCGCCGTCCACCTGCAGCCACAGCTCCAGGCCGTGCTTGGCGATCAGCTCCCGGGTGCGCCGGATCTTCGGCAGCATGATGTCGAGGAACGCCTGTCCCCCGAACCCCGGCTCCACCGTCATGATCAGCAGCATGTCCAGCTCGGGGAGCAGGTCCTCGTACGGCTCGACGGGCGTCGCCGGCTTGAGCGCCATGGAGGCGCGGGCGCCCTTGGCCCGGATCTCGCGGGCCAGACGCACCGGGGCGGCGGCGGCCTCGGCGTGGAAGGTGACGGAACCGGCCCCCGCCTCGACGTACTGGGGCGCCCACCGGTCGGGCGCCTCGATCATCAGGTGGCAGTCCAGCGGGGTGTCCGTCGCGCGGGCGAGGGACTCCACGACCGGCACGCCGAGCGTGAGGTTGGGGACGAAATGGTTGTCCATGACGTCGACGTGGAGCCAGTCGGCTCCCTGCACCGCCTTCGCCTCGTCCGCGAGGCGGGAGAAGTCGGCGGACAGGATGCTGGGGTTGATCTGCACGGCCATGGTCCAAGCCTGCCATGCCCGGCCCTGGCGGGTCTCTCCGGTACGGACCTGACCCTGTCCCGGCACTCTCCGGGTGTGCGGCGGGCGCCCGGACACAGGGCACGGGGCACGGGGCACGCAGGGCACGGGGACACGGGGCACGGGGACACGCGGCATCGGGCAGCCGGTGTTCGGGACGGTGCCGTGCGCGCGGCAGCTCACCGGCCGCCTCGGCGGCGCCGACGACCGGGACGGCGGCGCGGCCTGGCCTGGCCCGGCCGTACGACGGACATGTCCGGGAGGACACCGAGGGCGGCCCCGTCGTCGCCCCGGGCGTCACGCGGTCCGGCGAATGAGCGCCAGATACATGGCATCGGTCCCGTGCAGATGCGGCCACAGCTGCACGTCCGGCCCCTCGCCCAGCTCCGGCACGCCGGGCAGCAGCGGCCGGGCGTCGATCAGTTCGGCGCCGGGGACCTGCTTGAGCACGTCGGCGACGACGGCCCGGGTCTCCGCCAGATGCGGTGAGCAGGTCGCGTACCCGACGACCCCACCGACCCGCACCGCGTCCAGGGCGTTGCGCAGCAGCCCGCGCTGGAGCGGCGCGAACCCGTCCAGGTCCTCGGGCCGCCGCCGCCAACGCGCCTCGGGCCGGCGCCGCAGGGCACCCAGCCCGGTGCACGGGACGTCGACGAGCACCCGGTCGAAGGTGCCGGGCCGCCACCCGGGCCGGGTCCCGTCGGCGGCGATCACCTGGTACGGCCCCGGATTGCCGGCCAGCGCCTTGGCCACCAGCCCGGCGCGGTGCGGCTGCTTCTCCGAGGCCAGCAGGAAGGCGCCCCGCTCGGCGGCGAGCGCGGCGAGCAGCGCGGCCTTGCCGCCGGGCCCGGCGCACCCGTCCAGCCAGCGCCGGTCGGGCCCGTCGAGCGGCGCGCCCGCGACGGCGAGCGCGACGAGCTGGCTGCCCTCGTCCTGCACCCCGGCCCGGCCCTCCCGCACGGCCTCGACGGCCCCGGGCTCCCCGCCCTCGGTCAGCCGCACGGCATACGGCGACCAGCGCCCCGGCACGGCCGCCTCCTCGCCGAGCAGTTCCTCCGTCGTGGCCCGGCCGGGCCTGGCGACCAGCGTCACTGCGGGCCGCTCGTTGTCGGCGGCCAGCAGTTCCTCGATGCCGGCCCGGGAGCCGCCGAGCGAGTCCCACAGCGCGGAGACGACCCACCGCGGATGCGAGTGCACGACGGCGAGGTGGTCCTCGGGGTCGTCGTCATAAGGCGGCGCGACCTTCCCGATCCACCCCTCCAGATCGTCCCGCGCGACCTTCCGCAGCACGGCGTTGACGAACTTGGCCCGCCCGTCCCCGAGCACGACCCGCGCCAGCTCCACGGAGGCGGACACGGCGGCGTGAGTGGGGATCCGCGTCCCCAGCAACTGATGCACTCCCAGGCTCAGCACGTCCAGCACCGGCGGATCGACCTCGCGCAGCGGCCGGTCGACGCACTCGGCGATGATCGCGTCGTACGTCCCCTGCCGCCGCAGCGTCCCGTACACCAGCTCGGTGGCGAGCGCCGCGTCCCGCGCGTCGAAGTCGCTGTTCTCCCGCGCTTTGCGCAGCAGCGGCGGCAGCACCAGGTTGGCGTAGGCGTCCCGCTCGTCCACGGCGCGCAGCGCCTCGAAGGCGAGGATGCGGACGGGATCCTTCTGGGGCCGCCGGTAGGGCTTGCCGGGTTTGCGGGGACGACGAGGCTGATCGCTCACGAAAAGGTGCTCCGGGTGTGGGAAGAGGTGCACCCATCAGCCTACGTCGGCCCGGGCACGGCCCCCTCCCGAGGTCGGTCAGCCGCCCAGCCGCTCCCCGTCGGCGATCCGCGCCCCGCGCGCCCAGTCCGCCGCCCGCATCGGCTTCTTGCCCTGCGCCTGCACCCACAGCAGCTCTACGGCGTACGAGCCGGTGCCGACGTACACGTTGTTCTTGCCGACGCCGAGCTGCCCCGGGGCGAGATCCGTCCGGTCGGCCGCGGGCACCGCCTGCACCAGCTTGAGCCGCTCGCCGCGGAAGGTGGTCCAGGCGCCGGGTGCCGGGGTGCAGCCGCGTACCACCCGGTCCACGCGCAGCGCCGGGGCGGTCCAGTCGACCCGGGCGTCCTCGACGGTGATCTTCGGAGCCAGGCTGACCCCCTCCGCGGGCTGCGGTACGGCCTTCAGGGTGCCGTCCTCGATGCCGTCCATGGTCGCGGCGAGCAGGCCGGCGCCCGCGAGGGCGAGCCGGGTCAGCAGGTCGCCGCTGGTGTCGGTGGGCCGGACGGTCTCGGTGAGCGTTCCGTAGACCGGCCCGGAGTCCAGCCCCTCCTCGATGAGGAAGGTGGAGGCGCCGGTGATCTCGTCGCCGGCCATCACGGCATGCTGCACCGGGGCGGCGCCCCGCCAGGCGGGCAGCAGCGAGAAGTGCAGGTTGACCCAGCCGTGGACCGGGACGTCGAGCGCGACCGGGGGCAGCAGGGCGCCGTAGGCGACGACGGGACAGCAGTCGGGCCCGATCTCCCGCAGCCGCTCCAGGAACTCGGGGTCGCGCGGCTTGGCGGGCTTGAGCACCTCGATCCCGGCCTCCTCGGCCCGTTCGGCCACGGGCGAGGCGACCAGCCGGCGCCCGCGCCCGGCCGGCGCGTCGGGCCGCGTGACGACGGCGGCCACCTGGTGCCGCTCGGAGGCGATCAGGGCGTCCAGGGCGGGGACGGCGACCTCGGGGGTACCGGCGAAGACCAGCTTCATGAGTGGGACGGGCCTCTCGGGCGGGAACGGTCGGCAAGCAGCGCACCAGTCTACGAGGCGGACCACCGCGGGCCGCCGACGGCGCCCGGCCCCCACCGGCGACGCTCACCTCTCGACCGAATGGAAACGGGTGGTGCGCGGATGGGAGAAAACACCCGAAGGCCGAAGGCCCAGGGGGCGCGCACAACAACCCCCCACGCCCCACCCCGTGACCCGCGGAGCGATCCCGCGTTGGTCAAGAAAGAGTTGACCACACGGGTCGCCCGCGCGGCCCGATTCCCCTCAACGCCGGTTCGAGAGGCTTGTTCATGGCCGACCACGCAACTCACGACGCCCAGGCTCGGGCCAGCCTGCACCTGCTGGTGCGGGACATCGAGCGGGTCCGCCGGCAGGTGGACGCGCTGCGCACGCTCACCGCCCAGTTGGGCAACGTCTACCGCCCGCGCCGCTCCGGCCCCTCCACGGGCTTCGTCGTCTACGGGCGCGCCCCCGCGCCGACGGTCCGTCTCGCCCAGGAGCTGCGGGACAGCGTCGAGACCCTGGTCACGGCCGCCGTGGACTTCGACCGCTCGCTCGGCTTCTCGTGGGACGCGGTGGGCTCCGCCCTCGGGGTCACCAAGCAGGCGGTGCACCGCCGGTACGGCGCCCGCCGCCCCACCGCCCAGCCCGCCCCGGCGCAATCCGAGCACACGCCGGAAACCCCGGGCTCCCGCACGGTGAACGTGGGCGCGGGCATCTCCCCCGTCCCCACGGTCCCCGCCGCCCGCTCCATGCCGACCCAGCCGACGGCGGGCAGTCCCGTGCTGCGCGAGGACCCCAGGCCCACCGCCTTCCCCGGCCCGCGCAACGGCTGACCGGCGCACCTCCCCCGCTCTCTGCCCTCCCGTCCCCTTCCGGGAGGGCAGCGGTGTGTGTCTCCCCTCGATCGTCTTCCCTCGGTTTGTCTCCCCCCGGCACCCGACGCACGCCGCCTCACCCGATGTCTGGCGGATCGACCCGCACCCATACCCGCGTCGCGCCGTTAGCACCCCCCCGCGCCATCCGCGCGGCCTGCGCGGCCTTCAGCGCCGAGGTCAGCGCCGCCCCTCGCCCCGGCGGCACCCGCACCAGGGCCCGTTCCCACTGCTCCCCGGGCGGCGGCGCCCCCGGTCGCCGCGCCCGGCCCACGGCGGTGACCGGTAGCGGAACGGGGCCCAGCACCTCCGCCTCCCCCGGCAGTTCCACCGCGCCGAGAAACTCCGCCACCGCCTCCGCCGGCCCGGAGACGGCGGCCATCCGCGACACCGGCGGAAAGCCCAGTTCGGCCCGCTCCCCCAACTCCCGCACGGCGTGGCCGACGGGGTCCCACCGCACCAGCGCCTGCACCGGCCTGAGCGTCGGCTCGGCGACGACGACCACGGTGCCGCCCGCCGACTGCGGCCGGACCAGCGCGGCGGCCGCGATCCAGCGCCGCAGCGCGTCCTCACCGGCCCGCAGGTCGGGCCGGCCGAGCATGGCCCAGCCGTCGAGCAGCAGCGCCGCCGCGTACCCGCCCTCGGCGACGGGCTCGGCACCCGGCGTGCTGACGACCAGCGCGGGCGCCCCGGGCACGGTGTCCAGCACATGCTCGCGCCCGGAGGTCCGCACCGGTACGGCGGGAAAGGCCCGCCCCAGTTCCTCGGCGGTGCGCCGCGCCCCCACCACTTGGGCGCGCAGCCGGAACGACCCGCACTCCGGGCAGTGCCACCCGGCCTCCTCCCGTCCGCACCACCCGCAGCGCGACGCCGCCCCGGCCTCCTGCCCTTCCAACGGCCCGGAACAGTGCCGGCACCGCGCCGGCGCCCGGCAGACGGCACACGCCATCCGCGGTACGTAACCGCGCCGGGGCACCTGTACCAGTACCGGCCCGTGCCGCAACCCGTCCCGGACGGCCTGCCAGGCGAGGGTCGGCAGCCGGGCGGCCCGTGCGGCCTCGTCCCGGGCCAGGTCCTCGTCCCCGACGGTCCGCACCAGCGGAGCGGCGGCCCGCAGCTGTTCCCGGCCGGCGACCAGCGGTTTCGCCCAGCCTCTCTCCACGAGCTGGGCGGCCTCCACGGTGCAGCTCCAGCCGCCCAGCAGGAAGGCGCACCTGTCCTGGGCCGCCCGCAGCAGCAGCACCTCCCGCGCGTGCGGCTGCGGGGCGTGCTGCTCGCTGTGGCTGTCGTCGCCGTCGTCCCACAGGGCGACCAGTCCCAGATCCCGGACCGGGG
Source organism: Streptomyces sp. ISL-12 (assembly GCF_018614415.1). GTDB lineage: Bacteria > Actinomycetota > Actinomycetes > Streptomycetales > Streptomycetaceae > Streptomyces. The sequence goes on along the minus strand of NZ_JAGGOO010000060.1, from coordinate 23,030 downwards.
CGAACATGGCCGCGCGGGTCCCGATCACGGCCCGTACGGAACCCCGCCGTACCGCCAGCCACTGCCCGTACCGCTTCTCGGGGCCGGCGTCGGCGGTGAGGACCGCGTGCCGTCCCTCACCCAGGACGTCGGTCAGCGCGGCGTCGAGCCGGGCGACCGCCCGCCCGTCCGGCAGCACGACGAGCGCCCCCCGCCCGGAGGCCAGGGCCGCCGCCACCGCACGCGCCAGTTCCTCGGCCCACCCGGGACCCGGCAGCGCGTTCCACACGGCGCGCGGTGTGCCGCCCGACGCCAGTGCCGCCAGGAAGGCGGGCCCGTGCGCGTACCGCTCCCAGGAGCCCGCCGCCGGCGCGGGCGGCGGGGGCAGCGGGTCGGGCGAGGCCCGCCGCTCGGCCCGCGCGTTGCGCGGCGGCACGGCCAGCTGGAGCACATCGGCGAGGCTGCCCGCATACCGGTCGGCGACGGCCCGCGCGAGCCCGAGCAGTTCCTCCCCGAGCACCGGCTCGGGCGAGACCACCTGCGCCAGCGCGGCCAGCGGCCCGGAGTAGTCGGACTCGGCCCGCCGCTCGACGAGGAAGCCGTCGATGAGCCCGCCGCCCTCGCGCCGCCCGTCCCTGACCCGCCCCCGCCCGGCCCCGAACCGCACCCGCACCCGCACTCCCGGCTGCGCGTCGGCGTCCAGCTCCTCGGGCACGGCGTAGTCGAAGTACCGGTCCAGGTGGAGCACACCCTTGTCGACCAGCACCCGCGCGACCGGCAGCTTTGGGGCGAGCGCCGCCCCGCGCCAGGTCCGCGGCTTGGCCCGGGGCACGGCGGCCTTGCGGACGCTCTCCCGGATGAGCGCGAGCTGCTCGGGCGGCGCACCCTGCGCGCCGCCGCCCGTCTGCTCGTTCTCGCTGCTCACACCTGCATTCTTACCAAAGCCCACTGACAGCCGACGGCGACCGGTCACCAGTCACCGGTCACCGGTCACCGGTCCTGGGCAGTCCGGGAGGCCGGTGCAGTCCGGCAGTCCGGGACACACCGAGGCCCGGCGCCCCGATGGGATCGCCGGGCCTCGTGCGAGACGGATGAGACCGCCCTGGGCCTACAGCCCCGTGGCCTTGCGCAGCGCCTCGACGCGGTCCGTACGCTCCCACGTGAAGTCGTCCAGCTCGCGGCCGAAGTGGCCGTACGCCGCGGTCTGCGAGTAGATCGGGCGGAGCAGGTCGAGGTCGCGGATGATGGCGGCCGGGCGGAGGTCGAAGACCTCGTCGATCGCCTTCTCGATCTTCTCGTGGTCGATCTTGGCGGTGCCGAAGGTCTCCACGAACAGGCCGACCGGCTCGGCCTTGCCGATCGCGTAGGCGACCTGGACCTCGCAGCGGGAGGCGAGACCCGCGGCGACGACGTTCTTGGCGACCCAGCGCATCGCGTACGCGGCGGAGCGGTCGACCTTGGACGGGTCCTTGCCGGAGAAGGCGCCGCCGCCGTGGCGGGCCATGCCGCCGTAGGTGTCGATGATGATCTTGCGGCCGGTCAGGCCGGCGTCGCCCATGGGGCCGCCGATCTCGAAGCGGCCGGTGGGGTTGACCAGCAGGCGGTAGTTCTCGGTGTCGAGCTTGATGCCGTCGTCGAGCAGGGCCTTCAGCTCCGGCTCCACGACGAACTCGCGGATGTCGGGGGCGAGCAGCGACTCCAGGTCGATGTCGGAGGCGTGCTGCGAGGAGACCACGACCGTGTCGAGGCGGACGGCCTTGTCGCCGTCGTACTCGATGGTGACCTGCGTCTTGCCGTCGGGGCGCAGGTAAGGGATCGTGCCGTTCTTGCGGACGTCCGAGAGGCGCTTGGACAGCCGGTGGGCCAGGAAGATCGGCAGCGGCATCAGCGTCGGCGTCTCGTCGGAGGCGTAGCCGAACATCAGGCCCTGGTCGCCGGCGCCCTGCCGGTCCAGCTCGTCCTCGTCGCCCTCGACGCGATTCTCGTAGGCGGTGTCGACGCCCTGCGCGATGTCGGGCGACTGGGCCCCGATCGACACCGAGACGCCGCAGGAGGCTCCGTCGAAGCCCTTCTTGGAGGAGTCGTAGCCGATCTCCAGGATCTTGCCGCGGACCAGGGTGGCGATGTCGGCGTAGGCCTTGGTGGTGACCTCGCCGGCCACGTGCACCAGGCCGGTGGTGATCAGGGTTTCGACGGCGACCCGGGAGGTCGGGTCCTCGCGCAGGAGCGCGTCGAGAATGGTGTCGCTGATCTGGTCAGCGATCTTGTCGGGGTGGCCCTCGGTCACGGACTCCGAGGTGAACAGGCGACGGGACACAACGCTCCCTGGGGTTGCAGCGGCTGCTGGCTGATCATGGTCGGACGGCACGGGGAGCTGCACCCGGCGACGTCCGTGAACAGTTTATCGGTCGCACTCGGTCGCGGGCCCACCCGTCTCGACTCTCAAGAAGGCTGTGACCTGCGGCACTCGCATTGTGCCCAATGAGCTGCACCCTTGGCCAGGGCCGCCACGGACGAATGTACGAGGTGCGAGTGGGCCGAGAGGCGGACGGGACGGTCATGCGAGCCGCCCGGCCACCAGGTCCCACACGGTGTCGGCCAGGGCTTCCTTCGGCCCGTGCGGTACGGGGGTCTCGGTGCCGTCGGAGCCGAGCACCACGGCCTCGTTCTCCTCGGCGCCGAACGTCTTGCGCTCCCCCACCTCGTTCACCACCAGCAGGTCGCACCCCTTGCGCTTCAGCTTGGCGCGCCCGTTGGCCAGGACGTCGTCCGTCTCGGCCGCGAAGCCGACGATCACCTGTCCGGGGCGGGCTCGGCCGGCGGAGATCTCCGCGAGGATGTCCGGGTTGCGCACGAGGGTGAGGGGCTCGGGCTCCTGACCGTCCCGCTTCTTGATCTTCCCGGTCGCGTAGGCCGCGGGGCGGAAGTCCGCGACCGCCGCCGCCATCACCACCGCGTCGGCGTCCGGCAGGGCGGCCAGCACCGCCTCGCGCAGTTCCGCGGCCGTCCCGACGGGGACCACGTCCACGCCGGCCGGGTCGGGCAGCGAGGCGTTCGCCGAGACCAGCGTCACCCGGGCGCCCCGGGCGGCGGCCGTGCGCGCGAGGGCGTAGCCCTGCTTGCCGGATGAGCGGTTGCCGAGGAAGCGGACCGGGTCGAGGGGCTCGCGGGTGCCGCCGGCGCTGACGACGACGTGCCGGCCTGCCAGGTCCGGCGTGCTCACGCCCCGGGCGAGTACGCGGCGGCACGCCTCGAAGATCTCGGCCGGGTCGGGGAACCGGCCCTTGCCGGTGTCGACGCCGGTGAGGCGGCCGACGGCGGGTTCGATGACGACGGCGCCGCGGCGGCGCAGCGTCGCCACGTTCTCCTGGGTGGCCGGGTGCTCCCACATCTCGGTGTGCATGGCGGGGGCGAAGACGACGGGGCAGCGGGCGGTGAGCAGCGTGTTGGTGAGGAGGTCGTCGGCGAGGCCGTGGGCGGCCTTGGCGAGCAGGTCCGCGGTGGCCGGGGCGACCACCACCAGGTCGGCGTGCTGGCCGATCCGGACGTGCGGCACCTCGTGGACGCCGTCCCACACCTCGGTGGAGACCGGGTGGCCGGACAGGGCGGACCAGGTGGCCGCGCCGACGAAGTGCAGCGCGGAGGCGGTGGGAACGACCCGGACGTCGTGCCCCGACTCCGTGAACCTGCGCAGCAGCTCACAGGCCTTGTACGCGGCGATGCCGCCGCTGACCCCGAGCACGACCTTGGGCTTGTCCACCGTCTCTCCCGACCTTGAAGAACGTATGCCCCCATCACACACCACAGGCCCGGCAGCCGTGCTGCCGGGCCTGTGGATAAGTCAGCGTGAAGCTGAAAATACTACTTGCCTGCTGCTACTGCGCCAGGCTGCTGTTACTGCGCCGGGCCCTCGACGGCCTCGGACGTCAGCAGCCCCGCGTTGATCTCGCGCAGCGCGATCGAGAGCGGCTTCTCGTGGACGTGGGTGTCGACGAGGGGACCGACGTACTCGAGGAGGCCCTCGCCGAGCTGCGAGTAGTACGCGTTGATCTGGCGGGCCCGCTTGGCCGCGTAGATCACGAGGCTGTACTTCGAGTCCGTGGCCTCGAGGAGCTCGTCGATCGGCGGGTTGATGATGCCCTCGGGCGCGGAGATGGAAGAGGACACGCTCTACCTTCCGATGGATGGGAAAGATTCAGTCGCGGAGATCGAGTCTCAGTGACCGGTAACGATCACACGACGTTCGTCAAGGCTAGCAGCTCGCGCGCCACGTCCTCGACGGAGGTGTTGACCAGGGTGCTGTCGAACTCCGGCTCGGCCGCCAGCTCGATCCTGGCCGCCGCGAGACGGCGTTCGATCACCTCGGGCGGCTCCGTGCCCCGGCCGGTGAGCCGGCGCACCAGCTCCTCCCAGGAGGGCGGGGCGAGGAACACCAGCTGGGCCTCCGGCATGGACTCGCGCACCTGGCGGGCGCCCTGGAGGTCGATCTCCAGCAGGACCGGTTCCCCGGCCTCCAGCCGCTCCAGCACGGCCGCGCGCGGCGTGCCGTAGCGGTTGCCCGCGAACTCGGCCCACTCCAGCAGCTCGCCGTTGGCGATCAGCTTGTCCATCTCCTCGTCGGTGACGAAGAAGTAGTGGACCCCGTGCTGCTCGCCGGGGCGCGGCCGACGGGTCGTCGCCGACACCGAGAGCCAGACCTCGGGGTGTTCCTTGCGCATATGAGCGACGACCGTGCTCTTGCCGACCCCCGAGGGGCCGGAGAGCACGGTCAGCCGCGGACGTGATTCCGGGGGTACGGGGGTCGTCCCCCGGGGTGTTGCAGCCATGCGGCGATTATTCCAGCAATACCGGGGTGGTCCGGACTCAGCTGCCGGTGCTGCCGAACTCGCGCTCCAGGGAGGCGATCTGGTTGGAGCCGAGGCCACGCACGCGACGGCTCTCGGAGATGCCCAGTCGCTCCATGATCTGCTTGGCGCGGACCTTGCCCACGCCCGGCAGGGACTCGAGGAGGGCGGAGACCTTCATCTTGCCGATGACGTCGTTCTCCTGGCCCTGCTTGATGACCTCGTGGAGGGAGGCGCCGGAGTGCTTGAGTCGATTCTTGACCTCGGCCCGCTCCCGGCGAGCCGCGGCGGCCTTTTCGAGCGCGGCTGCGCGCTGTTCAGGGGTAAGGGGCGGAAGAGCCACGCCTACGTCACCTCGGATGTCGAACTGTCGGATACGGACCGGTGAGGAACCTAGTCGCCCCACACCAGGGGAGCTACGAGCAACACGCTTGCCCGTTGACTCTTCCCGGAGACTAGCGGTCAAGTCCGCAAGAGTCAGCGAGAACAGCGGAAAAGTCCTGGTCAGCCTCTGCGAGGACGGACATTTACCACATACTGCCTCGGATTTGAGGATGTATCCAGGCTCAAGCGGTCCTGGACCCCGTCCGACGGGACCGCTCGGTGAGCACCGGGAATGCGGCGAGAGTCACACCGCGGCCACCGCGGCCCGGATCTCCTCGGCGAACCGGTCCGCGGACGCGCGCAGCGCACTGATGTCCGGACCGTGACGAAGGACACCTCGGCTGACGTTCGGCACCACATTGCGCACCGCCGCCCCGAAGACCCCGGGAAGATCGGCCGGCGTGGCCCCCTGGGCGCCGATGCCGGGCGCGAGCAGCGGACCGTTGACGTCCAGGTCGTACGAGGAGAGGTCGCCGAGCGTGGCGCCGACCACCGCGCCGAAGGAGCCGAGGGGCTTCTCCCCCGCGTTCTCGGCCGCGAGGTGGGCCAGCACCGTCGCGCCGACGCTCCGTCCGTCCCCCCGTACCGCGTGCTGGACCTCGGCGCCCTCCGGGTTGGAGGTCAGCGCCAGCACGAACAGGCCCGCGCCGTGCTCGCGCGCCATGTCGACGGCCGGCTTCAGCGAGCCGTAGCCGAGGTACGGCGAGACCGTCAGCGCGTCCGAGAACAGCGGGGCGTCCCGGTGCAGGAAGGACTCGGCGTACGCGGCCATGGTGGAGCCGATGTCCCCGCGCTTGGCGTCCATGACGACCAGCGCGCCGGCCGCCCGGGCCTCCTCGACGGACTTCTCCAGGACGGCGACGCCGCGGGAGCCGAACCGCTCGAAGAAGGCGCTCTGCGGCTTCAGGACGGCGACCCGGTCGGCCACCGCCTCCACCACCGTGCGGCTGAACCGCTCAAGGCCGGTGACGTCGTCGTTCAGGCCCCACTCGGCGAGCAGGGAGGCGTGCGGGTCGATGCCCACGCACAAGGGGCCGCGTTCGTCCATGGCACGGCGCAGCCGCGCGCCGAAGGGCTCCGTCATGCGGGTCATCGGGGCTTCCTCACATCGGCGCCGACCGCGTCGGCGAGGGTGGCGTAAGGGCTCTGGCGCAGGCGCGCGGCGAGTCCCTTGTGGATCGCCCGGCTCCAGAACGGGCCCTGGTAGATGAAGGCGCTGTAGCCCTGGACCAGCGTGGCCCCGGCCAGGATGCGCTCCCAGGCGTCCTCGGCGGTCTCGACGCCGCCGACCCCGACCAGGGTGATCCGGTCGCCCACGCGCGCGTACAGCCGCCGCAGCACCTGGAGGGAGCGTGCCTTGAGCGGGGCGCCGGACAGGCCGCCGGTCTCCTTGACGACGGAGAGCGGGGAGGTCAGGCCGAGGCCCTCGCGGGCGATGGTGGTGTTGGTGGCGATGATGCCGTCCAGGCCGAGTTCCACGGCGAGGTCGGCCACCGCGTCGACGTCCTCGTCGGCGAGGTCGGGCGCGATCTTCACCAGAAGCGGCACCCGGCGGGTGGTGACCACCCGGTCGGCGGCCTCGCGGACGGCGGTCAGCAGGGGGCGCAGCGCCTCGGTCGCCTGGAGGTTGCGCAGGCCGGGCGTGTTGGGCGACGACACGTTGACGACCAGGTAGTCGGCGTACGGCGCGAGGCGCTCGGCGGACTTCACGTAGTCGCCGGCGGCCTCCTCCTCGGGGACGACCTTGGTCTTGCCGATGTTGACGCCGACCACGGTCCGGAAGACGGGCTCGCGGGTGGCCAGGCGGGCGGCGACGATGCGGGAGCCGTCGTTGTTGAAGCCCATGCGGTTGATCAGCGCCCGGTCGGGGACGAGGCGGAACAGCCGCTTCTTCGGGTTGCCGGGCTGCGGCTCGCCGGTGACGGTGCCGATCTCGACGTGGTCGAAGCCGAGCATCGCCATGCCGTCGATCGCGACGGCGTTCTTGTCGAAGCCGGCGGCGAGGCCGAAGGGGCCGTGCATGCGCAGGCCCAGGGCCTCGGTGCGCAGCTCCTTGTAGCGGGGCGCGAGCACGGCGGCGACGAAGGTGCGCAGCACGGGGACGCGGGCGGCCAGCCGGATCCAGCGGAAAGCGAGGTGGTGGGCGCGCTCGGCGTCCATCCGTTTGAAGACGAGAGAGAAGAAAGTCTTGTACATGGTGGTGTGGTGTCCTCGGGAAGAGCCTCATGAAGAGGGGGACACCGTTTCCGGTGTCCCCCTCGGGGCTGCTAGTCGCGGGCCGCGGTCAGGAATTCCGCGTGTTCCTGGAGTGATCGGACGCCCACGTCTCCGTGGTTGAGGGCGTCGATGCCCTGGACCGCGGCGGCGAGCGCCTGGACGGTCGTCAGGCAGGGCACGGACCGCGCCACCGCCGCCGTACGGATGTCGTAGCCGTCGAGGCGGCCGCCGGTGCCGTACGGGGTGTTGACGATGAGGTCGACCTCGCCGTCGTGGATGAGCTGGACGATGGTCTTCTCGCCGTTGGGGCCGGTGCCCTCGGACTGCTTGCGGACCACGGTGGCGCCGATGCCGTTGCGGCGCAGGACCTCGGCGGTGCCGGAGGTGGCGAGCAGTTCGAAGCCGTGGGCGACCAGCTCGCGGGCCGGGAAGATCATCGAGCGCTTGTCGCGGTTGGCGACCGAGATGAAGGCGCGGCCCTTGGTGGGCAGCGGCCCGTAGGCGCCCGCCTGCGACTTGGCGTACGCCGTGCCGAAGACGGAGTCGATGCCCATGACCTCGCCGGTGGAGCGCATCTCCGGGCCGAGGACGGTGTCGACGCCGCGGCCGTGGATGTCCCGGAAGCGGGACCACGGCATCACGGCCTCCTTGACGGAGATCGGCGCGTCCAGCGGCAGCTCGCCGCCGTCGCCGGTGGCCGGGAGCAGGCCCTCGGCGCGCAGCTCGGCGATGGTGGCGCCGAGCGAGATGCGGGCGGCGGCCTTGGCCAGCGGTACCGCGGTCGCCTTCGAGGTGAAGGGCACGGTGCGCGAGGCGCGCGGGTTGGCCTCCAGGACGTAGAGGATGTCCCCGGCCAGCGCGAACTGGATGTTGATCAGGCCGCGCACGCCGACGCCCGCGGCGATGCCCTCGGTGGAGGCGCGCAGCCGCTTGATGTCGAAGCCGCCCAGCGTGATCGGGGGCAGGGCGCACGCCGAGTCGCCGGAGTGGATGCCGGCTTCCTCGATGTGCTCCATGACGCCGCCGAGGTACAGCTCCTCGCCGTCGTACAGCGCGTCGACGTCGATCTCGATCGCGTCGTCCAGGAAGCGGTCGACCAGGACCGGGCGGGACGGGCTGATCTCGGTCGACTCGGCGATGTAGGACTCCAGCCGGGTCTCGTCGTAGACGATCTCCATGCCGCGTCCGCCGAGGACGTAGGAGGGGCGGACCAGGACCGGGTAGCCGATCTCGTCGGCGATGGCCTTGGCGCCGGTGAAGGTGGTGGCGGTGCCGTGCTTGGGGGCGGGCAGGCCTGCCTCGGCGAGGACGCGGCCGAAGGCGCCGCGGTCCTCGGCGGCGTGGATCGCCTCGGGCGGGGTGCCGACGATCGGTACGCCGTTGTCCTTGAGCGCCTGGGACAGGCCCAGCGGGGTCTGGCCGCCGAGCTGGACGACGACGCCGGCGACCGGTCCGGCCTGCTGCTCGGCGTGGACGATCTCCAGGACGTCCTCCAGGGTGAGCGGCTCGAAGTAGAGCCGGTCGGAGGTGTCGTAGTCGGTGGAGACGGTCTCCGGGTTGCAGTTGACCATCACGGTCTCGTACCCGGCGTCGCTCAGCGCGAAGGAGGCGTGGACGCAGGAGTAGTCGAACTCGATGCCCTGGCCGATGCGGTTCGGGCCGGAGCCCAGGATGATGACGGCCGGCTTGTCGCGCGGCGCGACCTCGGACTCCTCGTCGTAGGAGGAGTAGAAGTACGGCGTCCTGGCGGCGAACTCGGCGGCGCAGGTGTCGACCGTCTTGTAGACCGGGCGGACGCCGAGCGCGTGCCGCACCTCGCGGACGACGTCCTCGCGCAGGCCGCGGATCTCGGCGATCTGCTGGTCGGAGAAGCCGTGCCGCTTCGCCTCGGCGAACAGGTCGGCGGTCAGCCCGGGGGCGGCGGCGATCTCGTCGGCGATCTCCTTGATGAGGAAGAGCTGGTCGACGAACCAGGGGTCGATCTTCGTGTAGTCGAAGATCTCCTCGGGGGTGGCGCCCGCGCGGATGGCCCGCATGACGGTGTTGATCCGGCCGTCGGTGGGCCGGACCGACGCCTCCAGCAGCTGCTGCTTGTCGCCGGGGTCACCGACGAAGGTGAACTGGCTGCCCTTCTTCTCCAGGGAGCGCAGCGCCTTCTGGAACGCCTCGGGGAAGTTCCGGCCGATGGCCATGGCCTCGCCGACCGACTTCATGGTCGTGGTCAGCGTCGAGTCGGCGCTCGGGAACTTCTCGAAGGCGAACCGCGGCGCCTTGACGACCACGTAGTCGAGGGTCGGCTCGAAGGAGGCCGGGGTCTCCTGCGTGATGTCGTTGGGGATCTCGTCCAGCGTGTAGCCGACGGCCAGCTTGGCGGCGATCTTGGCGATCGGGAAGCCGGTCGCCTTGGAGGCGAGCGCGGAGGAGCGCGACACGCGCGGGTTCATCTCGATGACGATGACCCGGCCGTCCTCGGGGTTGACCGCGAACTGGATGTTGCAGCCGCCGGTGTCGACGCCGACCTCGCGGATGATGGCGATGCCGACGTCGCGCAGCACCTGGTACTCGCGGTCGGTGAGCGTCATGGCGGGCGCGACGGTGATCGAGTCGCCGGTGTGCACGCCCATGGGGTCGAAGTTCTCGATGGAGCAGACGACCACGACGTTGTCGTGCTTGTCGCGCATCAGCTCCAGCTCGTACTCCTTCCAGCCGAGGATGGACTCCTCCAGGAGCACCTCGGTGGTCGGGGAGAGCGTGAGGCCCTGCCCGGCGATGCGGCGCAGCTCCTCCTCGTCGTGGGCGAAGCCGGAGCCGGCGCCGCCCATGGTGAAGGAGGGGCGGACGACGACGGGGTAGCCGCCGAGCGCCTCGACGCCGTTGAGGACGTCCTCCATGGAGTGGCAGATGTAGGAGCGGGCGGACTCGCCGTGGCCGATCTTCTTGCGGACCTCCTCGACGACCTCCTTGAACAGGTCGCGGTCCTCGCCCTTGTTGATCGCCTCGACGTTGGCGCCGATCAGCTCGACGCCGTACTTCTCCAGCACGCCGTTGCCGTGCAGGGAGATCGCGGTGTTCAGGGCCGTCTGGCCGCCCAGGGTGGGCAGCAGGGCGTCGGGGCGCTCCTTGGCGATGATCTTCTCGACGAACTCGGGGGTGATCGGCTCGACGTAGGTGGCGTCGGCGATCTCCGGGTCGGTCATGATCGTCGCCGGGTTGGAGTTCACCAGGACGACGCGCAGGCCCTCGGCCTTGAGCACGCGGCACGCCTGGGTGCCGGAGTAGTCGAACTCGGCGGCCTGGCCGATGACGATCGGGCCGGAGCCGATGACCAGGACGGACTGGATATCGGAGCGCTTAGGCACGCTGGCCCTCCATCAGAGAAACGAAGCGGTCGAACAGGTAGGCGGCGTCGTGGGGACCCGCGGCCGCTTCCGGGTGGTACTGGACGCTGAAGGCCGGCCGGTCGAGGAGCTGGAGCCCCTCCACCACGTTGTCGTTGAGGCAGACGTGGGAGACCTCGGCGCGGCCGTAGGGGGTGTCGGAGACCTTGTCGAGCGGAGCGTCGACGGCGAAGCCGTGGTTGTGCGCGGTGACCTCGACCTTGCCGGTCGTACGGTCCTGCACCGGCTGGTTGATGCCGCGGTGGCCGTACTTCAGCTTGAAGGTGCCGAAGCCGAGCGCGCGGCCGAGGATCTGGTTGCCGAAGCAGATGCCGAACAGCGGGGTACCGCGCTCCAGGACGCCCCGCATGAGGGCGACCGGGTGGTCGGCGGCGGCGGGGTCGCCGGGGCCGTTGGAGAAGAACACGCCGTCCGGCTCGACCGCGTAGACGTCCTCGACGGTCGCGGTGGCCGGCAGGACGTGCACCTCGATGCCGCGCTCGGCCATGCGGTGCGGGGTCATGCCCTTGATGCCGAGGTCGATCGCGGCGACGGTGAACTTCTTCTCGCCGATCGCGGGGACGACGTACGCCTCCTGGGTGGCGACCTCCTCGAAGAGGCTCGCGCCCTTCATCTGCGGCTGCTCCTGCACGCGCGCGAGGAGCGCGGCGTCGTCGGCGAGGGCGTCGCCGGAGAAGACGCCGGCCCGCATGGAGCCGCGCTCGCGCAGGTGGCGGGTGAGGGCGCGGGTGTCGATGCCGGAGATGCCGACGATGCCCTGGCGGGTCAGCTCGTCGTCCAGGGAGCGCCGGGAGCGCCAGTTGGACGGCACGCGCGCGGGGTCGCGCACGACGTAGCCGGAGACCCAGACGCGCCGGGACTCGTCGTCCTCGTCGTTCCAGCCGGTGTTGCCGATCTGCGGGGCGGTCGCCACGACGATCTGCCGGGCGTACGACGGGTCGGTCAGGGTCTCCTGGTAGCCGGTCATGCCGGTGGAGAAGACGGCCTCGCCGAAGGTCTCCCCCACGGCCCCGTAGGCGCGGCCGCGGAAGACCCGGCCGTCCTCCAGGACGAGTACTGCGGGAGTCTTGCCGGCTCCCCTTATGGAGGTCGTCATCGCGCGCCTTCCGTTTCCCTCTTGTTGATCATGTCGTTCAGGGTGTCGACCCACTCGTTGTGCTCGGCCGCGTGGTCGGAGCGGAAGCCGGAGTCGATCAGTTTGCCGCCGTGTTCCCAGGTCAGGACCAGCAGTCCGCCCTCGGTGAGGACCTTGCCGGCGATGCCCTTGTCGAGCCGGGCCTCGCGCAGGGCGGCGGCCGGGACGAAGAAGTCGGTGGCGCCGGGGCGTACGACGTCGACTCCCGCGTCCGTCAGCGTCAGCACGGCCCGGCTACGGGTGCCCAGGCCGCGGGCCACGATGCGGTCCAGCCACTGACCGGCGGTGGTGGAGCCGTGGTAGCGGCCGCTCATCGACAGCACAGCCAGTGTCGCCGGGCCGGGGTCCTCCGGCGCGGCGGGCAGCTCCGGGAGGTCCCCCTGGAGGGTGCCGCGCCATTTCCAGCCCTCGCGCATCAGCCAGTAGACGAGCGCGACGAACAGGGCGAGGCCGACGACCCAGCCGATGCGGGCGGCCCAGTCGGTCACTTCCGCCGATTGCTTCTCGGCGGCCAGCAGGATTACAGGTGTCACGTGAGCTTCCCGTCGACGAGCGTGGCCTTGCCCCGCAGCCACGTGTGCGTCACACGGCCCGGCAGCTCGCGCCCCTCGTAGGGGGTGTTGCGGCTGCGCGAGGCGAAGCCCGCGGGGTCCACCCGGCCACGGTATTCCGTGTCGACGAGGGTGAGGTTGGCGGGCTCACCTGCCGAGACGGGGCGGCCCTGGCCGGCTGCCTGTCCGATCTGCGCGGGCTTGACGGACATCCGGTCGGCGACGCCGGCCCAGTCCAGCAGACCCGTGTCCACCATGGTCTCCTGGACCACTGACAACGCGGTCTCCAGGCCGACCATGCCCATGGCGGCGGCGGCCCACTCGCAGTCCTTGTCCTCGTGCGGGTGCGGGGCGTGGTCGGTGGCGACGATGTCGATCGTGCCGTCCGCCAACGCCTCGCGCAGCGCCATGACGTCACGCTCGGTGCGCAGCGGCGGGTTCACCTTGTAGACCGGGTTGTAGGACCGGACCAGCTCGTCGGTGAGAAGCAGGTGGTGCGGGGTGACCTCGGCGGTGACCTGGATGCCCCGGGACTTGGCCCAGCGGACGATCTCGACGGACCCGGCGGTCGACAGGTGGCAGATGTGGACGCGGGAGCCGACGTGCTCGGCGAGCAGGACATCCCGGGCGATGATCGATTCTTCGGCCACCGCCGGCCAGCCGCCGAGCCCCAGCTCGGCGGAGACGACGCCCTCGTTCATCTGGGCGCCCTCGGTGAGGCGCGGCTCCTGCGCGTGCTGGGCGACGACGCCGTCGAACGCCTTCACGTACTCCAGGGCGCGCCGCATGATCACCGCGTCGTGCACGCACTTGCCGTCGTCGGAGAAGACGGTGACGCCGGCCGCGGACTCGTGCATGGCGCCCAGTTCGGCGAGCTTGGCGCCCTCCAGGCCGACGGTGACGGCGCCGATGGGCCGCACGTCGCAGTAGCCGGACTCGGTGCCGAGCCGCCAGACCTGCTCGACCACGCCCGCCGTGTCGGCGACCGGGAAGGTGTTGGCCATGGCGAACACGGTGGTGTAGCCGCCGGACGCCGCCGCGCGGGTGCCGGTCAGGACCGTCTCGGAGTCCTCACGGCCGGGCTCGCGCAGATGGGTGTGCAGGTCGACCAGGCCGGGCAGCAGCACCTTGCCCGCCGCCTCCACGACCTCCGCGCCCTCGGCGGTCAGGCCCTGGCCCACCGCCTCGATGGTCTCGCCGTCGATCAGTACGTCCCGCTGCTCGCCGCCGAGCACCTTCGCACCACGGATCAGGATCTTGCTCATGGGTCTTACTTCTCCTCAGTGCGGGTCTGGGCGGGCTCGTTGCCGCCGAGCAGCAGGTACAGCACGGCCATGCGGATGGAGACGCCGTTGGCGACCTGCTCGACGACGGTGCAGCGGTCGGAGTCGGCGACCTCGGCGGTGATCTCCATGCCGCGGACCATCGGCCCGGGGTGCATCACGATGGCGTGCCCGGGCATCTTCGCCATGCGGTCGCCGTCGAGGCCGTAGCGGCGGGAGTACTCGCGCTCGGTCGGGAAGAACGCGGCGTTCATCCGCTCGCGCTGCACGCGCAGCATCATCACGGCGTCGGACTCGGTGAGCCTGGAGTCGAGGTCGTAGGAGACCTCGCAGGGCCAGGTCTCGACGCCGACCGGCAGCAGGGTGGGCGGGGCGACCAGGGTGACCTGGGCGCCGAGGGTGTGCAGCAGGTCGACGTTGGAGCGGGCGACGCGGCTGTGCAGGACGTCGCCGACGAGGGTGACGCGCCGCCCGTCGAGGTCCTTGCCGAGCCCGGCGTCCCGGCCGACCAGCCGGCGGCGCATGGTGAACGCGTCCAGCAGGGCCTGGGTGGGGTGCTGGTGGGTGCCGTCCCCGGCGTTGATCACATGGGCGTCGATCCAGCCGGAGGTGGCCAGCCGGTACGGGGCTCCGGAGGCGCCGTGCCGGATGACGACCGCGTCGACGCCCATGGCCTCCAGGGTCTGGGCGGTGTCCTTCAGGGACTCGCCCTTGGAGACGCTGGAGCCCTTGGCGGTGAAGTTGATGACGTCCGCGGACAGCCGCTTCTCGGCCGCCTCGAAGGAGATCCGGGTCCGGGTGGAGTCCTCGAAGAAGAGGTTGACGACGGTACGGCCGCGCAGGGTGGGCAGTTTCTTGATCGGCCGGTCGGCGACCCGGGCCATCTCCTCGGCGGTGTCGAGGATCAGGACGGCGTCGTCGCGGGTGAGGTCGGCGGCCGAGATGAGATGACGCTGCATCTGTCAGGCTCCGTAAGGCAGTTCATTCGGGAGGTTTCGGGCAGCTCGGCGCATGCGTGGGCACGCCGAAGCGGCCCGGCGCCCGAGGTGCTACCGGTCGGTCTTGGCGCCGAGCAGCACGGTGTCGCGACCGTCCTCCTCGGCGAGCAGGACCTTGACCGTCTCCCGCAGCGACGTGGGGAGGTTCTTGCCGACGTAGTCGGCGCGGATCGGGAGTTCGCGGTGGCCGCGGTCGACGAGGACGGCGAGCTGGACCGCGCGGGGCCGGCCGATGTCGTTCAGGGCGTCGAGGGCGGCGCGGATGGTGCGGCCGGAGAAGAGGACGTCGTCGACGAGGACGACGAGGCGGCCGTCGAGGCCGTCCCCGGGGATCTCCGTGCGGGCCAGCGCACGCGGCGGGTGCATGCGCAGGTCGTCGCGGTACATGGTGATGTCGAGCGAGCCGCAGGGGACCTTGCGCTCGGTGATCTGCTCCAGCTTCGCGGCGAGCCGGCGGGCGAGGAAGACGCCCCGGGTCGGGATGCCGAGGAGCACCACGTCGTCGGCGCCCTTGGCGCGTTCGACGATCTCGTGGGCGATACGGGTCAGCACCCGCGCGATGTCGGGGCCTTCCAGCACGGGCCGCGCGTCGGACGGTGAACCGGGCTGGGTGTCCTGCTTGTCCATGGGAAACGGACCTCCTTCTCCGCCTCACGGGACGGACCTTAAAGGACGTCGGATTTGCGCCATCCACGGTAGCAGGTGCCGACTGGCACCCTCACCGCACCCCATCGCCACCCCGATCGCGCCTCTGTCATCCCATCGGAGTACCTCAGTCACTCGGATGGCCTAACGTGTCGCCATCGGCCCGGAAGAGTCGACGCGGACCGTTCGGCTTGACGCGGCAGAGTAACGCTGCGTAACCTCACAGTGAGTTACCAGCCGCGCGGCAGGAAACCGAGCCCGTCGCGTCGACACAGTGTCCGGGGAGCCATATGTCCAGCGAATACGCCAAACAGCTCGGGGCCAAGCTCCGCGCCATCCGCACCCAGCAGGGCCTTTCCCTCCACGGTGTCGAGGAGAAGTCCCAGGGCCGCTGGAAGGCCGTCGTGGTCGGTTCGTACGAGCGCGGCGACCGTGCCGTGACCGTGCAGCGCCTCGCCGAGCTGGCGGACTTCTACGGCGTTCCGGTGCAGGAACTGCTTCCGGGCACCACGCCCGGCGGTGCCGCCGAGCCGCCGCCGAAGCTGGTCCTGGACCTGGAGCGGCTGGCCACGGTGCCGGCCGAGAAGGCGGGCCCCCTCCAGCGCTACGCGGCGACGATCCAGTCCCAGCGCGGTGACTACAACGGCAAGGTGCTCTCGATCCGCCAGGACGACCTGCGCACACTGGCCGTGATCTACGACCAGTCGCCCTCGGTCCTCACCGAGCAGCTGATCAGCTGGGGTGTCCTGGACGCGGACGCACGCCGCGCGGTGGCGTCCCACGAGGAAGTCTGAGCACCGCCCGTACCAGCAGAAACGTGCCGCCGGGGTGGCCGGAACCAGTCGGTTCCGGCCACCCCGGCGGCATGTGCGAGGCCACGCCGGTGAGGGCGACTTCCCAGGGGCGCGGGGAACTGCGCGAGCAACCACGTACCGCCCGCACGTCACTCGAATGCCGCAGCCCCGCGGCGCCCCTTGCCGGTCAGGCTCTCCGCAGCGTCGGCTTCAGCTCCTTGAGCCGGCCCAGCAGCCCGTTGACGAACGACGGCGACTCGTCGGTCGAGAACTCCTTCGCCAGCTGCACCGCCTCGTCGAGCACGACGGCGTCCGGCGTCCCGTCGACCCAGATCAGCTCGTACGCGCCGAGGCGCAGGATGTTGCGGTCGACCACCGGCATGCGGTCGAGCGTCCAGCCCACCGCGTACTGGGCGATCAGCTCGTCGATACGCGTCGCGTGCTCCGCGTACCCCTCGACCAGCTCCATCGTGTACTCGCTCACCGGCGGCTGCCGGGTGTCGGACCGGGAGTGCCGTACCCAGTCCGCGAGGACGGTCAGGACGTCGGCGCCGCGCTGGTCGCCCTCGAAGAGGATCTGGAAGGCGCGCTTGCGGGCCGTGTTGCGGGCGGCCACGGTTAGCTGTTCACCCGGCCGAGGTAGTCGCTGCTGCGGGTGTCGACCTTGATCTTCTCACCGGTGGTGATGAAGAGCGGGACCTGGATCTGGTGGCCGGTCTCCAGGGTGGCGGGCTTGGTGCCGCCGGTGGAGCGGTCGCCCTGGACGCCGGGCTCGGTCTCCTGGACGGTCAGCTCGACGGCGGCGGGCAGCTCGACGAAGAGCACCTCGCCCTCGTGCTGGGCGACGGTGGCCTCGAAGCCCTCGATGAGGAAGTTGGCGGCGTCACCGACGACCTTGCGGTCGATGTGGAGCTGGTCGTAGGTCTCCATGTCCATGAAGACGAAGTAGTCGCCGTCCATGTACGAGAACTGCATGTCGCGCTTGTCGACAGTGGCCGTCTCGACCTTGACACCGGCGTTGAAGGTCTTGTCGACGACCTTGCCGGAAAGCACGTTCTTGAGCTTGGTGCGCACGAAGGCCGGGCCCTTGCCGGGCTTGACGTGCTGGAACTCGACGACGGACCAGAGCTGGCCGCCTTCGAGCTTGAGCACCAGGCCGTTCTTGAGGTCGTTCGTGGAAGCCACGGTTGCGGAATCTCCTGGACTGGACTGTGACGTGGACGACCCCGGGGCAAGCGCACAGCGCGAGGCTAGAGCGCGAGCAGCTCCTTGGTCGTGATGGTGAGTAGCTCGGGTCCGCCGTCCGCCTCGGGGCGTACGACGAGCGTGTCATCGATCCGGACACCGCCCCGGCCGGGGAGGTGGACCCCCGGTTCGACGGTGACCGGCACACAAGCGTCCAGTTTACCCATGGCCGCCGGGGTCAATTGAGGGTCCTCGTCGATTTCGAGTCCGACGCCGTGTCCGGTACGCACGGGGAGGTTCTCCGTGTACCCGGCGGAGTCCAGTACCTGGCGGGCGGCGCGGTCCACGTCACGGTGGGCGGCGCCGGGCACCAGGGCCTCTCGGCCGGCCCGCTGCGCGGCGAAGACGAGGTCGTACAGCTCGATCTGCCAGTCGGCGGGCGAGGTGCCGATGACGAACGTACGGCCGATCTCGCAGCGGTAGCCGCGGTAGGTGGCGCCGAGGCAGACGGAGAGGAAGTCGCCCTCCTCCACCCGCCGGTCGGTGGGCCGGTGACCGGGCCGCCCGGAGTTCGGGCCGGTCCCCACCGAGGTGGGGAAGGCCGGGCCGTCGGCGCCGTGGTCGACGAGGCGGCGTTCCAGTTCCAGGGCGAGGTGCCGCTCGGTGCGGCCGACGAGGATGGATTCGAGCAGCTCGCCGAGGGCCTGGTCGGCGATCTCGGCGCCGATGCGCAGGCAGGAGATCTCCTCCTCGTCCTTGACCACCCTCAGCTGTTCGACGGCCTGGCCCAGGTCGGCCAGGCGGAGCCGGGGAGCGACGGAGCCGATGGCGCGGTGCCGGGCCACGGTGAGGTGGTGCTCCTCCACGGCGAGGGAGTCGGCGCCCTGGGTCACGGCGAGGCCGCCGGCGGCGACGGCGGTGTCGGCGCCGGCACCGGGCAGGACCCGGAGCCGCAGGGTCTCGTCGGGTCGTCCGTCGGTGGCACGGTCGTCCGGGGGCTCGCCGCACAGCAGCAGGTCCTCGGTGGCACCCAGCAGCAGGACGGCACCGCGCGGGGCGGCACCGGCGAGATAGCGCACGTTGGCGGGCCGGGAGACCAGCGCCGCCGCGCTGCCGCCCGCATTGCAGCGTTCACGTAGGCGCGTCCGGCGGGCCGCGTACACCTCTGACATGAGCCGAGCGTAAGAGCTCCGCTCGGGGGGCGCCGCTCAGGAGAGGCCGAGTGGGCGGTGGGGGCGCCCGCCGCCCAGAGGGAGGGGACGGGCGGGTGTGGCGTGCCGGCCGGTGGGGGCTGGGCGCGCCCACGCGGCGGAGCCGCACAGTGATACAGCCTCGCGCCCCTTCGGCCGGGGACGGCTCTCCGCGTCGGCAGGTCTGCGGGCTCCTCTTCGGCCGACGTATGGTTCGTCGACTGCCCACCGGCGGGGGCCGGTGCGCGGTTCCCCGCGCCCCTTCCGTGAGGGCGCCCCCTGCGTCACCAGCTCGGCGGGCTCGCGATCGAGCGGGTCAGTACGTCGTCCAGGACGCGGGCCGTCTCGGGGACGTCGATCTGGGAGTTGTCGATGATCGGCAGACCGGAGCCGTACCAGCCGGCCATCCGGCCGTGGATGCGGGCGACCTCCTCGTCGGTGAGGCGGCGGTTGCCCGCCCGCTCGGCGTTGCGCTCCAGGACGACGTCCAGGCCGGGCAGCAGGACGACGGGGAGCAGGCCGGGCCCGACGTGCCGTTTCCAGCCGCCGAGGCCGACGACCGGGCGGTCGGGGAAGACGGCGTCGTCGAGGATGCAGGAGATGCCGTTGGCCAGGAAGTTGCGCGCGGCGAAGCCACAGGTGCGGCGGGCCAGGCGGTACTGCGCCTCGGAGTGGTCGTTCCACCCGGACTGCGGGTCGGCGAAGCCCGAGCGGACCCACTCACGCACGTCGTCGAGGCTGATGTGGGCGGTGGGCACCCGGCGGTGGTCCGCCCAGTACTTGGCGACGCTGGTCTTGCCTGCGCCGGCCGGGCCGATCAGCAGTACGGCGAGGACGCTGGTCGCCGGGTCGGAGGCGGCGTTGGGGACAGGCGGCACGCTGGACGCGGCCACGGGCGGACCCGGGGGCAGCGGGACGTGCCCTGTGGTCTCCGGCGGGGGCGGGATGTGCCGCGCGATGGGAGCGTGCTGGGGTGGCGGCGCGTGCGGCGGGACCGGCGGGGTCGCCGGGGGCGGGCCCGGGTAGCCGGGTGCCGGGGGCGGTGGTACGGGGGCGGACGCCCGGTGCGCTCCCGGGGGCGGTTCCGGGTGATGTGCGGCCGGTGACCAGCCGGCGGCCGGTCCGTGCCCCGGCTGGTGGGGCGGCGGCAGCGGAGAACCCACTGCGTGCTGCATCCGGTGCCACTCCGTCTCGTTCTCGGGCTCGGTCCGCCGCCGGGGCGCTGCGGCCGGTGCCGGAGGTCGGCACCGGCGCGCCCCCATCGGCTCACTCACCGCGGGCGATGGGCGCTGACAGCGGGGCCGGCCCCGCCTCTGTCGCAGAACGGTACCGCCCCCGGCCGTCGTTTGGTGAACGGCCGGGGGCGGCCCCAAGTGCCCGGCGCGCGGGGCGAATCGGGCAGATGGTGCGCGGTGGTACCTACTGCCCCACTTCGCCGTAGGCGGCGAGGAGGACGGCGGGGTCGGGGCCTTCCAGGACGGTGGGCTTGGCCAGGCCGTCCAGGACGATGAAGCGCAGCAGGTCGCCGCGGGACTTCTTGTCGAGCTTCATGTTCTCCACCAGCTTGGGCCACTGGTCGTGCCGGTAGTGCAGCGGCAGCCCCACGGCTTCGAGGATGCTGCGGTGGCGGTCGGCGGTGGCGTCGTCCAGGCGGCCGGCGAGGCGGCCCAGTTCGGCGGCGAAGTGCATGCCGACCGCGACGGCGGCGCCGTGCCGCCACTTGTAGCGCTCGTTCTTCTCGATGGCGTGGCCGAGGGTGTGGCCGTAGTTGAGGATCTCCCGGCGGCCCGCCTCCTTCAGGTCGGAGGAGACGACCTCGGCCTTGACCCGGACGGCCCGCTCGATCAGCTCGGCGGTGTGCGGTCCTGCCGGGGTGCGGGCGGCCTCGGGGTCGGACTCGATGAGGTCGAGGATCGCCGGGTCGGCGATGAAGCCGGCCTTGATGATCTCGGCGAGCCCGGAGACGTAGTCGTTGACCGGGAGGGAGTCCAGCGCGGCGAGGTCGCAGAGGACCCCGGCGGGCGGGTGGAAGGCGCCGACGAGGTTCTTGCCCTCGGCGGTGTTGATGCCGGTCTTGCCGCCGACGGCCGCGTCGACCATGGCCAGCACGGTGGTCGGTACGGCGATCCAGCGCACGCCGCGCAGCCAGGTCGCGGCGACGAACCCGGCCACGTCCGTGGTGGCGCCGCCGCCCACGCCGACGATGACGTCGGTGCGGGTGAACCCGGACTGGCCGAGCGCCTTCCAGCAGTAGGCGGCGACCTCGGCGGTCTTGGCCTCCTCCGCGTTGGGCACCTGGATGGCGATCGCGTCGTAGCCCTGCCCGGCGAGGTCGGCGCGCAGCGCGTCGCCCGTCTCGGCGAGCGCCTCGGGGTGGATGACGGCGACGCGCTTGGCCTTGGGCCCGACGAGACCGGGCAGCTCGTCCAGGAGCTGCCGGCCCACCAGGACCTCGTAGGCCTCGCTGCCCGCGGTGGCGCCGATCTGGATGCGGGTGACTGCCTCGCTGCTCATGCTTCCTTCAACTCCAGTGCGTCCAGGGCGGCTTCGGCGACCTCTTCGGGAGTGCGGCCGTCGGTCGGTACGGCGGCCACGGCGACGCTCTCGTACAGGTGCCGCCGGGCCTCCATCAGCTCGCGCCACTGCTTGCGCGGGTTGACCGCGAGCAGCGGCCGGGCCGCGTTGAGGCCGGTACGCTTGACCGCTTCCTCGACGTCCATCGAGAGGTAGACCACCCGGTGCCCGGCGAGCAGCGCGCGCGTCTCCTCGTCCAGGATCGCGCCGCCGCCCAGGGCCAGGACGCCGTCGTGCTCGGCGAGCGCCCGCCGCACGGCCGCCTTCTCGATGGCCCGGAAGGCGGCCTCGCCCTCGTCCACGAAGATCTCGGCGATGGCGCGGCCCTCGGCGGCGACGATGTCCTCGTCGGTGTCGCGGTAGCCGGTCCCGAGCCGCTCGGCGAGCAGCGCGCCGACGGTGGACTTGCCGACCCCCATCGGGCCGACCAGGACGAGCAGCGGTGCGCTCATCGGATGGCCAGGGCGTCGAGGAACGAGGTGACGTTGCGCCGGGTCTCGGGCACGCTGTCGCCGCCGAACTTCTCCGCCACCGCGTCCGCCAGGACCAGCGCGACCATGGCCTCGGCGACGATGCCGGCCGCCGGGACGGCACAGACGTCGGAGCGCTGGTGGTGGGCGGCGGCTTCCTCGCCGGTGGCGACGTCCACGGTCTTCAGGGCGCGCGGCACGGTCGCGATCGGCTTCATCGCCGCCCGCACCCGCAGCAGCTCACCCGTGGTCAGCCCGCCCTCGGTGCCGCCGGAACGGCCCGACGCCCGCTTGATGCCCTCGGGGGTGGTGAGGATCTCGTCGTGCGCCTTCGAACCGGGCACCCGGGCCAGACCGAAGCCGTCCCCGACCTCGACACCCTTGATCGCCTGGATGCCCATGAGCGCGGCGGCGAGCCGGGCGTCCAGCCGCCGGTCCCAGTGCACGTGCGAGCCGAGGCCGACCGGAACCCCGTACGCCAGCACCTCCACGACACCACCCAGAGTGTCGCCGTCCTTGTGGGCCTGGTCGATCTCCTCGACCATCGCCTTGGAGGCGTCCGCGTCCAGGCAGCGCACCGGGTCGGCGTCCAGCTTCTCCACATCGGCCGGCGTCGGCAGCACGCCGTAGGGCGCCTTCGCGGCGGCCAGCTCGACGACATGGCTGACGATCTCGATGCCGGCCGTCTCCTTCAGGTACGACCGCGCCACCGCGCCGAGCGCGACCCGCGCGGCGGTCTCCCGCGCGGAGGCGCGCTCCAGGATCGGCCGGGCCTCGTCGAAGCCGTACTTCTGCATGCCCGCCAGGTCGGCGTGGCCGGGCCTCGGCCGGGTCAGCGGGGCGTTGCGGGCGAGCCCGGCGAGGACCTCCGGGTCGACCGGGTCACCGGCCATGACCTGCTCCCACTTGGGCCACTCGGTGTTGCCCACCATGATCGCGACCGGGGAGCCCAGGGTCAGGCCGTGCCGGACACCGCCGAGGAAGGTGACCTCGTCCCGCTCGAATTTCATCCGAGCGCCGCGCCCGTAGCCGAGCCGCCGCCGCGCCAGGTGGTCCGCCACCATCTCCGTGGTGATCGGCACGCCGGCGGGAAGACCCTCCAGCGTCGCGACGAGTGCGGGGCCGTGCGACTCCCCCGCGGTCAGCCAGCGCAACCTGCTCAACAGTGCTCCTCGGTGTTCGCGCCCTGTCCATCACGGCGCGACCGGGTGCGCGGCCCTGATCCGCCGCTCCCAATCCTCCCATGTCCCCCGATGTGACCTGGGCGGCGGTCCACCAACCGGACAGCGGACCGCCCGCGGGCGCCTAGGGCCTGTCGTTTGGATCACGCCGCAGACGCGGGGTCTGGCACGCGCATCTGCGGCGTTGTCGTCACTCGCCGAC
>NZ_JAGGOO010000059.1 GCF_018614415.1 Streptomyces sp. ISL-12 | reverse complement strand
CCGACGACGCCGAGTGGGCGGCGTTCGCCGCCGAGGCGGTCCTGCGGGCCGGGGACGCCGGCGCCCTCGGCGACCTGAGCCGGGAGCGCCGTATCCGCACCGCCATCGATCTGACCTGGAGCGCGGTCGCCGCCGAGGTCGCCGCGGCGGCGGACCGCGCCCCCGAGGTGGAGTCGGCGGTGCTGCCGCTGCGCGCCCGTATCTCCGTGCGGGCCGGCCTCGGCAACCTGGCCGCCGGGCTGCGGCCGCCCGCCACCGGGCACGACAACCCGCACTACTTCGACGACGCCGCCTGCGTACGGGCCTGTGTCCTCGCCGTCGCCCACCCCGGCGAACCCTGGCTCGCGGCCGGTCTCGCCGAGTTCGACGCCCGCTACACCCAGGACGGCGACGGCGTGCACGGCGCGCGGGCGATGGCTGCGGCGGTGGCGTGCGCCCTCGCCGGCGCCGACGTACGGGCGTGCGTGGCGGCGGCGCTCGCCGAGCTGCCCGAGGAGACGGAGATCGGCCGCAACGCCCGCCAGGCCCTGGCCCTCGCCGGGGCCGCCGACAGCACGTTCGCCCTGGTCCCCCTCCTGGAGCACCAGATCGTCGACCACGTCTACAGCTACGGCATCGCCGCCGCCGAGACGGTCCCGGTCGCCCTCGCCCTGGCCACCGCCGCCGACGGCCGGATCGCCCGGGCGGTGCCGGCGGCGGCCTGTCTGTCCCGGGTCGCGGACTCCGCCCCGGCCCTGGTGGGCGCCCTGACCGGGGCCATCGGCGGCGGTACGGCGATCCCCGCGGCCTGGCGGGACACCTGCCGCACCCTCCCCGGCTGCGTGCTGCCCCGCCTCACCGGCACGGACCTGGTGGAACTCGCCGGACGCCTGGAAGCGGCGCGCCCGGCCCGACCGGAAGGACCCGACGGGACATGACACCCGAAGCAGAAGACGCCCTCGCGGAACGGATCGCCGGCGCCCTCGTCGGCGCGGCCGTCGGCGACGCGCTCGGCGGCCCCGTCGAGGGCTGGTCCCCCGAGCAGATCACCGAGCGGCACGGCGGACGCGTCCACGGCGTCGTCGGCCCCTGGCACGGCGACGCCTGGCGCACCGCCCGCCCCCTCGCCCCGTACCACAAGGGCGACGGGCACGTCACCGACGACACCCTGATGACCCACGCCCTGATCAGGGTCTACGTCACCGTCCGCGACCACCTCGACGCCCACGCGGTCGCCGAGCACCTGGTCCCGGACCTGATGACGAACCCGCGCTGGATCCCGGAACTGGAGGCCGAGGCGCTCCCCCTCCAGCGGATCTTCCTGGCGGAGAAGTGGCTCGTCGCCCGGCTGCACTACGGCCACGTCGACCCGCGCGAGGCCGGCGTCGGCAACATCGTCAACTGCGGTGCGGCGATGTACATGGCCCCGGTCGGCCTGGTCAACGCGGCCCACCCGGCGGGCGCCTACGCCGAGGCCCTCGACATCGCGGGCGCGCACCAGTCGTCGTACGGCCGGGAGGCGGCCGGGGTCTTCGCCGCGGCGGTCGCGGCGGCCTGTGCGCCCGGCGCCACCCCGGCCTCGGTGGTGGACGCCTGTCTGACCCTGGCCAAGGACGGCACCCGCGAGGCGATCGGCAAGGTCTGCGAAGTCGCCGCCGGGTACACGGACTTCGAGTCGGCCCTCGCCCCGCTGCGCGCGGCGGTCGCCCC
Source organism: Streptomyces sp. ISL-12 (assembly GCF_018614415.1). GTDB lineage: Bacteria > Actinomycetota > Actinomycetes > Streptomycetales > Streptomycetaceae > Streptomyces. The sequence continues at coordinate 102,701 of NZ_JAGGOO010000059.1, read as the reverse complement.
GTACGACACCGTCGGCCCCGACTACCGCTCCCCCTCCCTCGGCGCCCGCCGCCCCTCCCGGCTGCACGCGATCGAGGAACTCCCCGTCGCCCTGGGCATGCTGCTGGTCGCCGGCGGCGACTACCGCCACGCGGTGCTCGGCTCGGTCAACTACGGCCGCGACTGCGACTCGATCGCCACCATGGCCGGCGCGCTCGCCGGGGCGCTGGGCTCCGCCGTACCGGAGGAGTGGGCGAAGACGGTCGCGGAGGCCAGCCGGCTGGACCTGTGGGAGCCGGCCGCCGCGCTCACCGGGGTCACCCGGGAGGTCTTCGCGCGGGACGTGGACCGCCGCCGCGCCCACGAGCGGGCGTTCGCCGGGATCGGGGGGCCGCGGTGCTCCGGCTGACCTGGGTCCAGCCCGAGGACCTGATCGGGCACGAACTGCGCCAGGCCGCCCAGGACGGCCGGGACGCCTCGGCGGTCGCCGGGCGCTGGCGGGCGGCGGGCGGCTGCGAGGCCCCGGCCCGGGCGGGCGCCTCCCCCGAGCCCGCCTCCCGCTATCTGCGGCTGCTCGCGGAGGACCTGCTGGACGAACTGGCCGCGCTGCCCGTCCCCTCGGCCGACGCGGAACCGACGGACCTGGCGGACATCAAGGCCCGCTGCCCCCACTGGCCCGCCCCCGCCGGACGGGCCGGCGTGGACCCCGCCCGCCTGGAGGCCGCCTGGCTCGGCCGGGCCGTCGGCTGCCTGCTCGGCAAACCCGTGGAGAAGCTCCCCCTGGACGCCATCCGCCGCCTCGCCCGCGCCACCGGGAACTGGCCGCTGGCCGCGTACTTCACCGCCCGCGGCGTCCCCGACGACCTCGCCGCCGCGCACCCCTGGAACCGCCGCTCGGCCGCCACCTCCCTCGCCGAGAACATCGACGGCATGCCCGAGGACGACGACCTCGACTACCCGCTCCTCAACCTCCTGTTGATCCGGCGTCACGGCCGCGGCTTCTCCACCGCCGACGTGGCCCGCGTCTGGCTCGACGAACTCCCCGCGGGCCGCGCCTTCACCGCCGAACGCGTCGCCTACCGCAACCTCCTCACCGGCCTCGAACCGCCGCACACCGCCCGCCACCGCAACCCCTTCCGGGAGTGGATCGGCGCCCTGATCCGCGCCGACCTGCACGGCTGGACCAACCCCGGCGACCCGGCCGCCGCCGCCGAGCAGGCGCACCGCGACGCGGTCCTCACGCACACCGCCAACGGCGTCTACGCGGCCATGTTCGCGGCGGCCGTGATCGCCACCGCCGCCGCCGGCACCCACGACGTGCACGCCTGCCTCGCCGCCGGCCTGACCGTCGTACCGCCCGGCTCCCGGCTGGCGACGGCCGTCCGCGAAGCCGTCGAACTGGCCGCCTCGCACGGCGACTTCGACACCGTGGTGGACCGGCTCCACGCCCGTCACGGCACCACGTACCACTGGGTGCACGCCGTCCCCAACACCGCCCTGATCGCCGCCGCCCTCACCCACGCCGACGGCGACTTCGCCGGCTCGGTCTGCCGGGCCGTCTCCGGCGGCTGGGACACCGACTCCAACGGGGCCACGGCGGGCAGCGTCGCCGCCCTCCTCGCCGGGGACCCCGCCGCCCTCCCCCACCACTTCACCGCCCCGCTCAAGAACCGCCTCGCCAGCTCCGTCGCGGACTTCGACGGCACCGGCTTCGACGCCCTCGCCCACCTCACCCACCGGGAGGCCACCCGCCCATGACCCCCGCCCCGCTCACCGGTCTGCGCGTCCTGGACCTCGCCACCCTCTTCGCCGGACCGCTCGCCGCCACGATGCTCGGCGACTTCGGCGCCGACGTCGTCAAGGTCGAACACCCCACCCGGCCCGACCCCTCCCGGGGCCACGGCCCGTCCAAGGACGGCATCGGCCTGTGGTGGAAACTCCTCGGGCGCAACAAACGCGCCATCACCCTCGACCTGTCCACACCCGGCGGCCGGGACACCCTGCTCCGCCTCGCCGCCGGCGCCGACGTCGTCATCGAGAACTTCCGCCCCGGCACCCTGGAGCGCTGGGACCTCGGCTGGGAGGAACTCTCCGAGGTCAACCCCCGCCTGATCCTCACCCGCGTCACCGGCTTCGGCCAGTTCGGCCCGTACGCGCACCGGCCCGGCTTCGGCACCCTCGCCGAGGCGATGAGCGGCTTCGCCGCGACCACCGGCGAGCCGGACGGGCCACCGACCCTGCCGCCGTTCGGCCTCGCCGACTCCATCGCCGCGCTGGCCACGGCGTACGCGGTGATGACCGCGCTCGCCGCCCGCGAGCGCACCGGCGAGGGACAGGTCGTCGACCTGGCGATCATCGAACCGATCCTGACCGTGCTCGGCCCGCAGCCGCTCTGGTACGACCAGCTCGGCCACGTCCAGCCGCGCACCGGCAACCGCTCCGCGAACAACGCCCCGCGCAACACCTACCGCACTGCCGACGGCACCTGGGTCGCCGTCTCCACCTCCGCCCAGTCGGTCGCCGAGCGGGTGATGCGCCTGGTGGGCCGCCCGGAGCTGATCGAGGAGCCCTGGTTCGCGACCGGCGCCGACCGGGCCCGGCACGCCGACGTCCTGGACACGGCGGTCGGCGACTGGATCGCCCGCCGCCCCCGCGACGAGGTCCTCGCCGCCTTCGAGGCCGCCGAGGCGGCGATCGCCCCGGTCCAGGACGTACGGGACGTGATGGCCGACCCCCAGTACCAGGCACTGGACACCGTCACCACGGTCGACGACCCCGAGCTGGGCCCGCTGCGGATGCAGAACGTCCTCTTCCGGCTCTCCGCCACACCGGGCGCCATCCGCTGGGCGGGCCGTCCGCACGGCGCGGACACCGAGGAGGTCCTCAGCGAGCTGGGCCTGACCCCGGGCGACCTGAAGCTCCTGCGCGAGGCGGGCGCCGTATGACCACCCCCGCCTCGCCCCCGCTGACCTGGCTGTACGCCCCCGGGGACCGGCCGCACGTCGTCGCCAAGGCGCTGTCCTGCGGGGCCGACGTGGTGATCGTGGACCTGGAGGACGCGGTCGCCCCGGACCGCAAGGAGTACGCCCGCGCCGCCACCGCCGAGCTGCTCACCGCGCGGCAGCCGGTGCCGGTGCACGTGCGCGTCAACGCCCTGGACGGCCCGTGGGCCGCCGCCGACCTGGCGGCCCTGGCCGGACTGCCCGGCCTGTCCGGGCTGCGGCTGCCCAAGGTGACCGCGTCCGAGCAGGCCGTCCGGGTGGCGGAGCGGACCGCCGGGGTGCCGCTGTACCCGCTGCTGGAATCGGCGCTGGGGGTGGAACGGGCGTTCGCGGTCGCCGCCGCGCATCCCGCCGTGCGCGGCATCGCCCTCGGCGAGGCCGACCTCCGCGCCGACCTGGGCGTACGGGACGACACCGGCCTCGACTTCTGCCGCTCCCGGGTGGTCGTCGCCGCCCGGGCTGCGGGACTGGCCCCGCCCTGCCAGTCCGTCCACCCCGACGTCCGTGACCTGGAGGGGCTCGCCGCCTCCTGCGCCCACGGCCGGGCCCTGGGTTTCCTGGGCCGCGCCGCCGTCCACCCCCGGCAGCTGCCGGTCATCGAGCGGGCGTACCTGCCCGGCGCGGCGGAGCTGGACGCGGCGGAGGCGGTGCTGAAGGCGGCGGCGGTGGAGCAGGGTGCGCAGGCGCTGCCGGACGGGCGGTTCGTCGACGCGGCGGTGGTCGCTGCGGCCCGGCGGACGCTGGCACTGTCACGGCGGACCTGAACGGACGGCGAGGGCGCCCGGGACAGGGCCCCGGGCGCCCTCGTCGGCGTATCGGCGTACGACCGCCGGTCAGCTCTTCTTCGCGGAACCGGCCCCGTCCGTCACGTCCTGCGGAACGGCGTCGTCCTTCTCTTCCTGCTCGGCCTCGGTGCCCTCTTCGCCCTTGTCGTCCTTGTCGTCCTTGTCGGCCTGGTCCTCGCCCGGGGCGTCGTCGACGGCCTTCGCGCCGTCCCCGTCGTCATCGGCGGCGCCCGGCTCGACCACCGGCTCGCGGCCCGGCCGCTTCTTCGCCGACACCACGATGTACACGACCGCCAGCAGGAACACGAACAGCGCGGTCCAGTTGTTCAGCCGGAGGCCCAGGATGTGGTGGGCGTCGTCGACGCGCATGTACTCGATCCAGAACCGGCCCGCGCAGTACGCGGCGACGTACAGCGCGAACGCCCGTCCGTGCCCGAGCTTGAAGCGGCGGTCGGCCCAGATGACGAGCACCGCGACGCCGACGCACCACAGGGACTCGTACAGGAACGTCGGGTGGTAGTAGCCGGGGATCCGGCCGTCCGCCGTGGACGTGATGTGCAGCGCCCAGGGGAGGTCGGTCTCCCGCCCGTACAGCTCCTGGTTGAACCAGTTGCCCCAGCGGCCGATGGCCTGCGCCAGGACGATGCCGGGGGCGACGGCGTCGGCGTAGGCGGGCATCGGGATGCCCCGGCGGCGGCAGCCGATCCAGGCTCCCAGCGCGCCCAGCGCGATCGCGCCCCAGATGCCGAGGCCGCCCTCCCAGATCTTGAAGGCGTCCACCCAGTTCCGGCCCTCGCTGAAGTACAGCTCGTAGTCGGTGATCACGTGGTAGAGCCGGCCGCCGACGAGGCCGAAGGGGACGGCCCAGACCGCGATGTCGGCCACCGTCCCGGACTGTCCGCCGCGGGCGACCCAGCGCTTGTTGCCGAGCCAGACGGCGACGAAGACGCCGATGATGATGCAGAACGCGTAGCCGCGCAGCGGAATCGGGCCGAGGTGCAGGACCCCGCGCGACGGGCTGGGAATGAAGGCAAGTTCCATGACAGGCCCGACGCTACCGTGCCGGACCGGGCCCGCGCCGGGCGGCCCGGCTACGGGTCCATAACAGGCGCACCGGGAGAGGGCCTACGCGCCGGCGTCCTCCACCATCTTCTTCAGCTTCGCCGGGGTCATCGACTGGTCCGCGTAGATGTTCTTGTCGCCGAACAGGACGGTGGGCGTGCCGGTGAAGTCGCCGTCGAGGAAGGCGGCGGCCGACTTGTCGACCCAGCCGTTGTGCGTGCCGTTCGTGACGCACTCGCGGAAGGCGGGCGTGTCGAGGCCGTCGACCTTGCCGGCCAGCTCGATCAGCTTGTCGGTCTCGGCGTAGGCGTCGTCGCTCTCCGCGGGCTGGTTGTCGAAGAGCACGTCGTGGTAGGCCGGGAACTTCCCGGCGTCCTGGGCGCAGGCCGCGGCGTTGGCCGCGGTGCGGGAGCCGGTGCCGCCCATGTTGCCGTCGATGATGGTCGCCAGGTGGTAGTCGACCTTGAGCTTTCCGGCGGCGGTCAGCTCATGGATCACCGAACGGTAGGTCTGTTCGAAGTTCTTGCAGGCGGGGCAGCGGAAGTCCTCCCAGACGGTCAGCGTCGACCCGGCGCTCTCCTTGCCGACGGGGATCGCGAGGCCGTCCTTGCCCTGGGCGCCCGAGGGCGCCGTGACCGGCCCCGACGCCGCCTCGTCGCCGCCGTCCTTGCCGGCCTCGGCCGCCACCACGCCGATCGCCGCTGCGACGCCCAGGACACCGACGACGGTGGCGCCCACGATCAGCGCGCGGCGGCGCTTGTCGGCGCTCTTCTGCTTCTCGCGCTCGGCCGCCAGCCGCTCGCGGGCGGTCCGCTTTCCCTCACGGTTCTTCTCGCTCACACCCCGCAGAACGAACCGGGGAGGCGCACCGCGCCTCCCCGGTCACAGGTCCACCCGTACGAGTTACGCGTGACCGCGCACGCCCTGGGCGAGCTCCCCGGCGAGAGCGCGCACGCCCTCGATGCCGGCCGCGTGGCCGGGGGCGTCCAGCATCCGCTTGATGAACGCCGAGCCGACGATCACGCCGTCGGCGAAGCGGGCGACCTCGGCGGCCTGGGCGGGGGTGGAGACGCCGAGGCCGACGCAGACCGGGGTGGAGGTGGTGGCGCGGGTGCGGCGGACCAGGTCCTCGGCCTGGGAGCTGACCGACTCGCGGGTGCCGGTGACGCCCATCAGGGAGGCGGCGTAGACGAAGCCGGTGCCGACCTCGGTGATGGCGGCGAGCCGCTCGTCCTTGCTGCTGGGGGCGACCACGAAGACGGTGGCGAGGCCGTGCTTGGCGGCGTGCTCCTGCCACAGCGCCGACTCCTGCACGGGCAGGTCGGGCAGGATGCACCCGGCGCCGCCCGCCTCGGCAAGCTCGGCGGTGAACCGCTCGACGCCGTAGCGGTCGATCGGGTTCCAGTACGTCATGACGAGGATCGGCTTGCCGGTGGCCTGGTACGCCTCGCGGACCGTGCGCAGTACGTCGGCGATCTTCACGCCGCCGCGCAGGGCGATGTCGTCGGCGGTCTGGATGACCGGGCCGTCGAGCACCGGGTCGCTGTGCGGCAGGCCGACCTCGACGACGTCGGCGCCGCCGTCGATGACGGCCTTGACCGCCTCGATGCCGCCGTCCACGGTCGGGAAGCCGGCCGGCAGGTAGGCGATGAGGGCGGCGCGGCCCTCGGCCTTGGCGGCGGCGAGGGTGTCGTCCAGCAGGTGCAGGTTCCCGCTCACTTGGCGTCCCCCTCGATCTCGGCGGTGCCGGCGGCGTCGTCGGCGACCTCGGCGTCGGTGTCGTACAGCCCGAACCAGCGGGCGGCGGTGTCCATGTCCTTGTCGCCGCGGCCGGAGAGGTTGACCACGATCAGCCCGTCCGGGCCCAGCTCCTTGCCGACCTCCAGGGCACCGGCGAGGGCGTGGGCGGACTCGATGGCCGGGATGATGCCCTCGGTGCGGGACAGCAGGCGCAGGGCCTCCATCGCGGCGGCGTCGGTGACCGCCCGGTACTCGCCGCGGCCGGAGTCCTTGAGGTAGGAGTGCTCCGGGCCGATGCCGGGGTAGTCCAGGCCCGCCGAGATCGAGTACGGCTCGGTGATCTGGCCCTCCTCGTCCTGGAGGACGTAGGAGCGGGAGCCGTGCAGGATGCCGGGCTCGCCGGCGGAGAGGGTGGCCGCGTGCTCGCCGGTCTCGATGCCGTGCCCGGCGGGCTCGCAGCCGATGAGGCGGACGCCGGTGTCGGGGATGAAGGCGTGGAAGAGGCCGATGGCGTTGGAGCCGCCGCCGACGCAGGCGATCGCGGCGTCGGGCAGCCGGCCGGCCCGCTCCAGGAGCTGGCGGCGGGCCTCGACGCCGATGACGCGGTGGAAGTCGCGGACCATCGCCGGGAAGGGATGCGGCCCCGCGACCGTGCCGAAGAGGTAGTGCGTGCGGTCGACGTTGGCGACCCAGTCGCGGAACGCCTCGTTGATGGCGTCCTTCAGCGTGCGGCTGCCGGACTTCACGGCGATGACCTCGGCGCCGAGCATCCGCATCCGGGCCACGTTGAGGGCCTGGCGCTCGGTGTCGACCTCGCCCATGTAGATGGTGCAGTCGAGGCCGAAGAGGGCGCAGGCGGTGGCCGTGGCGACGCCGTGCTGGCCGGCGCCGGTCTCGGCGATGACCCGGGTCTTGCCCATGCGCTTGGTCAGCAGGGCCTGGCCGAGCACGTTGTTGATCTTGTGGGAGCCGGTGTGGTTGAGGTCCTCACGCTTGAGGAAGACGCGGGCGCCGCCGGCGTGCTCGGCGAACCGGGGGACCTCGGTGAGGGCGCTGGGGCGGCCGGTGTAGTTCACCAGCAGGTCGTCGAGTTCACGGGCGAACTCGGGGTCGTGCTTGGCCTTGTCGTACTCGACGGCGACCTCGTCCACGGCGGCGACGAGGGCCTCCGGGATGAACTTGCCGCCGTACGCCCCGAAGTAGCCTTCGGGGCTGGGGACCTGACTCTCGGGGTCGGGGATGAAGAAGGTGCTGGGCATGCGGGAACCTCACGGTGAGTGTGGGGAAGACACGGATCGCCGTGGGGGCGGGGTGGTCGACCTGCTTCAGGCCGTCTGTGGCTGGTCGCGCCCACGCGACGGCAGTCGCACATCGGATACAGCCCCGCGCCCCTGGAAGGCCCGCTGCCATCGCCGTCCGTTGACTTGCCCCGGTTCGTCACCGATGACGTAGCGAACCCTGCGGCCGTGGACGCGCCGAGCGGGCGCGCGGCAGCCCCGGGGCCGGCAGCCGCGCGCGAGGCGGGCGTACGGGTCCCGGGACACCGAGGCGAGCAGGAGAGTCATCGGGGCAAGCCTACCGGGGTGTCAGCTCCGGCCGTGGCGGAGTGCCGGGTGTTCGCCCGCCGCCACCAGGTCGGCCACCGCGGCCTTGGGGTCGCGGCCCGTGACCAGGGACTCGCCGACCAGGACGGCGTCGGCGCCCTCGTTGGCGTAGGCGATCAGGTCGTGCGGGCCGCGGACGCCGGACTCGGCGACCTTGATCAGGCCCTCGGGGATCTCCGGGGCGACCCGCTCGAACGTGCCGCGGTCGACCTTGAGCGTCTTCAGGTCGCGCGCGTTGACCCCGATGACCTTGGCGCCCGCCTCGACCGCGCGGTCCACCTCGTCCTCGTCGTGGACCTCGACCAGCGGGGTCAGGCCGATGGACTCGGCGCGCTCGATCAGCGACTCCAGGGCCGGCTGGTCCAGGGCGGCGACGATCAGCAGCGCGAGGTCGGCGCCGTAGGCCCGGGCCTCCCACAGCTGGTACGAGGTGACGATGAAGTCCTTGCGCAGGACGGGGATGTCCACGCGGGCGCGGACGGCCTCCAGGTCGGCCAGCGAGCCGCCGAAGCGGCGCTGCTCGGTGAGGACCGAGATGACGGCGGCGCCGCCCGCCTCGTAGTCCGCGGCGAGGGCGGCGGGGTCGGCGATGGCGGCCAGCGCGCCCTTGGACGGGCTGGAGCGCTTGACCTCGCAGATGACCTTGACGCCGTCGCCCTTGAGCGCGGCGGCGCCGTCCTTCGCGGCGGGGGCCTTGGCCGCGCGCTCCTTGAGCTCGTCGAGGCTGACGCGCGCCTGCCGCTCCGCCAGGTCGGCGCGGACTCCGTCGATGATCTCGTCGAGCACACTCACGCGAGCGGCCCCCCTTTCAGACGGTTCGGTTCCGGGTACGGCTTCGTTCCGATGGTATCCGCAGGAGGGCGCCGGTCTCGCATCCGGTTGACGCCCGGTCCCGCCACCTGGACGTCCGGCGTGCGGTCAAGGGTGCAGCCAGCCACCGAACGGCAGGTTCCGGACGACGGTGAAGACCAGCACGGGCACGCCCAGCGTCCACAGGTGCACGGGGCCCAGGTCGATGCGCAGCGGGCGGCCGCGCACCGCGCGCACCACCCAGACGGTCCACAGGACGGCCAGGGCCAGACAGCCGACGACGACCAGGGCGTTGGCCTGGAGCGCCGCCGCCAGGTCGCCGTGGACGAACGCGTGGGCGCTGCGCAGGCCGCCGCAGCCGGGGCAGTGGACGCCGGTGAAGCGCAGCAGCGGGCAGACGGGGTAGTGGCCGGGTTCGTTGGGGTCGACCGTGCCGACGTAGGCGAAGGCCCCGGCGACGGCGGCGAGCACGGCGGCCGGGGCGGCCAGCCGGACGGCCCGTGCGGTGGCGCGGTCGGGCGGGGCGGTGGCGCGGGCGGGCGGGTGCGGCGGGTCCCGGCGGTCGGCGTCCATGCCCCGCATTGTGCCCCCTGCGCGCGCGTGAGGGGCGGCCCCGGCACCCAGGTGCCGGCCGCCCCTCGGCCGAGTCGCGCGGGTACGGCGTCCGGTCAGGCCTTGATGCCCGCGGGCTGCCGCTGTCCCGGCTCGGTGGTCTTGTGCACCGGGTGGGTGTCCTTCGGCTGGCCCATGCCCATCATGCGCATGATGCCGCCGACGACGGCACCGAGGAGGGTGATCGCCATACCGACCCAGAAGCCCACCGGCTGGGCCATGACCATGAAGACGCCCGCGATGCAGAAACCGATGAAGGCGATGATGACACCGGTCCAGGCGGCCGGGGTGTGGCCGTGGCTGCTGTCCGACATTGCTGGCTCCTCGTTGCCGTGTACGTGTCGCTGTACGTGCTTGAGCTGGACGCTCCCGTTCATTCTCCCGCACGCGCGCGCGTGGTGTGCGGTGGGGTGCGCAACGCGCACGGCCACGGTCGCGGGTGCCCACGCGCGCGTATCCGCAATCGCGCCTCACGCGCGCGTGCCGCGCGTCAGGCCCCGGTCGGGTCCTCGCCGCGGTCGAGGGCCTTCCACAGCTCCTCGGGGCGGTCGGGGTCCGCGGCCTTGGCGGCGCGGCGGGGACGGGGGGCGCCGGAGCGCTCGTAGCGGCCGGACATCGCGGGCCACTGCCGGCCGTAGCGCAGGGCGAGCAGCCCGGCCAGCAGGAGCAGCACGCCGCCCGCCGCCGCGACGTAGGGCCAGGCGGTGTGGCCGAGGGCGTGGACGGTGGCCGAGGTGGCGCCCGCGGCCTGCGCGGCCTGGTCGTCCAGGGCGGCGCTGTCGGAGGCGCCGGTCACGGCGGCGGCCACGGTGCCCGCGCCGCACAGCGCGAGCAGGACGGCGACGACGTACCGCCCGGTGCGGCGGACGGCGAACACGGCGACGAGCGCGGCGAGCCCCACTATGGCGAGCGCCGCGGGAACGCCCGTGACGTCGCTGCCCTGGGCGGTCAGGGGGAAGTCGCCGCCGGCCACCGTCGCGGTGCCGTGGGACCACTCCTGGCGGGTGGCCAGCAGGGCGACGGCCGCGCCCAGGGCACCGCTGAGCAGCGCGAGGGCGAGGCTACGGCGGCCGGACCGGGCGGGTCCCGCGGCTTGGGTACGGGGGTGAGGAACAGCAGTCACGTACTCCACTATCGCCTGAACCCCGGTGAAACGGTCACGCGGGGTTCACGTGAGCCTCGTCCCTTCCGCCGAGCCGGTTCGCGGTGTGCACCGCCCGCAGGACCGCCGCCGCCTTGTTGCGGCACTCGGTGTCCTCGGCGACCGGGTCGGAGTCGGCGACGACGCCGGCGCCCGCCTGGACGTAGGCGGTGCCGTCGCGCAGCAGGGCGGTGCGGATGGCGATGGCGGTGTCGGAGTCGCCGGCGAAGTCGAGGTAGCCGACGCAGCCGCCGTACAGGCCGCGCCGGGAGGGTTCGAGTTCGTCGATGATCTGCAGGGCGCGCGGCTTGGGGGCGCCGGAGAGGGTGCCGGCGGGGAAGCAGGCGGTGAGGACGTCGAAGGCGGTGCGGCCGGGGGCGACGCGGCCGGTCACCGTCGACACGATGTGCATGACGTGCGAGTACCGCTCGACGGACATGAAGTCGACGACCTCGACGGAGCCCGGTTCGCAGACCCGCCCGAGGTCGTTGCGGCCGAGGTCGACGAGCATGAGGTGCTCGGCGCGCTCCTTGGGGTCGGCGAGGAGCTCGTCGGCGAGGGCCTGGTCCTCCTGCGGGGTGGCGCCCCGGTGCCGGGTGCCGGCGATGGGGTGCAGCAGGGCCCGGCCGTCCTCGACCTTGACCAGGGCCTCGGGGGACGAGCCGACGACGTCGAAGCCGTCGAAGCGGAACAGGTACATGTACGGCGAGGGGTTGGTGGCCCGCAGGACCCGGTAGACGTCCAGGGCGCTCGCGGCGCACGGCGTCTCGAAGCGCTGCGAGGGGACGACCTGGAAGGCCTCGCCCGCGCGGATGCGCTCCTTGATGTCCTCGACGGCCTCCTGGAAGTCGGGGCCGCCCCAGCGCGCGGTGTACTCGGGCAGTTCGGAGGGCGGCAGCACGGCGGGCGGCTGGGCCACCGGGCGCGACAGGTCGGCCTCCATGGCGTCCAGACGGGCGACGGCGTCGGCGTACGCCTCGTCGACGCCGGTGTCCCGGTCGTTGTGGTTGATCGCGTTGGCGATCAGCACGACCGTGCCCTCCCAGTGGTCCATCACGGCGAGGTCGCTGGTGAGCAGCATGGTCAGCTCGGGGAGCTTCAGGTCGTCGCGCTCCCCGGGGCCGACCTTCTCCAGGCGGCGGACGATGTCGTAGCCGAGGTAGCCGACCATGCCGCCGGTGAAGGGGGGCAGGCCGTCCTGACGGGGGGTGTGCAGGGTCTCGACGGTGGCGCGGAGCGCGGCGAGCGGGTCGCCGTCGACGGGGACGCCGACGGGCGGGGTGCCGAGCCAGTGGGTGCGGCCGTCCCGTTCGGTGAGGGTGGCGGCGCTGCGGACGCCCACGAAGGAGTACCGGGACCAGGAACGCCCGTTCTCGGCGGACTCCAGCAGGAAGGTGCCGGGACGCTCGGCGGCGAGCTTGCGGTACAGCGCGACCGGGGTGTCGCCGTCGGCGAGGAGCTTGCGGGTGACCGGGACGACCCGTCGGTCGGCGGCCAGCTTGCGGAAGGTGTCGAGGTCCATGGCGGCAGACCTTACTGATCGCCGGCGGCCGCGGCGGTGTCGCCGTCCTTGAGCAGCACGTCCTCGTCGAAGCAGGTGCGGGCGCCGGTGTGACAGGCGGCGCCGACCTGGTCGACCTTGACCAGCACGGTGTCGGCGTCGCAGTCCAGGGCGACGGACTTCACCCACTGGACGTGGCCGGAGGTGTCGCCCTTGACCCAGTACTCCCGGCGGCTGCGCGACCAGTAGGTGCAGCGGCCGGTGGTCAGCGTGCGGTGCAGTGCCTCGTCGTCCATCCAGCCGAGCATCAGCACCTCACCGGTGTCGTACTGCTGGGCGATGGCGGGCAGGAGGCCGTCGGGGCTGCGCTTGAGGCGGGCGGCGAGATCCGGGTCGAGTGCGCCGGTCCTGCCGGGGGGCGTGCTGGTCATGCCGTCCATTGTGCCGGGTGGGCGGCGGGCGGCCCGGCGCCGTCCACTGTGCGGACCCGGTGCGCGGCCGTAGGCTGGCCCCATGTCGACTTTCGCCAAGCGTGAACGCCTTCTGCTCGCCGAGCTGTTGGAGACCGCGGGCCCGGACGCCCCCACCCTGTGCGAGGGCTGGCGCACCCGTGATCTCGCCGCGCACCTGGTGGTGCGCGAGCGGCGGCCGGACGCGGTGGGCGGCGCCGTGATCAAGCCGCTGGCGTCCCGGCTGGAACGGGTGATGGAGGAGTACGCCGCGAAGCCCTACGAGGAGCTGCTCCAGCTCCTGCGCAGCGGCCCGCCGCGCTTCTCCCCGTTCGCCGTCAAGCAGGTCGACGAGGCGGCCAACACGGTGGAGTTCTACGTCCACGCCGAGGACGTCCGCCGTGCCCAGCCGGACTGGACGCCGCGGGAGCTGGACCCGGTCTTCCAGGACGCCCTGTGGTCCCGTCTGGAGCGCACGGCCCGGCTGCTGGGCCGCGGTGTGCCGACGGGTCTGGTGCTGCGCCGCCCGGACGGGCAGACGGCGGTCGCCCACCGCGGCGCGCCGGTGGTGACGGTGACCGGCGAGCCGTCCGAGCTGCTGCTGTTCGCCTTCGGGCGGCAGAGCGCGGCGGCGGTGGAGCTGGACGGGGACAAGGAGGCGATCGCCCGGGTGCACGAGACGAAACAGCTCGGTCTGTGACCTGACCGTGCGCGGTTCCCCGCGCCCACCAGGGGCGCGGGGCGCGGCGTCACCGCACCGCGTGCCCCGCCCCCCGCAGCGTCTCCTTCACCTCGCCGATCCGCAGGTCGCCGAAGTGGAACACGGACGCGGCCAGCACCGCGTCGGCGCCCGCGGCGACGGCCGGCGGGAAGTCGGTGAGCTTGCCGGCGCCGCCGGAGGCGATGACCGGGACGGTGACGTGCTTGCGCACGGCCGTGATCATCTCCAGGTCGTAGCCGTCCTTGGTGCCGTCCGCGTCCATGCTGTTCAGCAGGATCTCGCCGGCGCCCAGTTCGGCGGCGCGGTGCGCCCACTCGACGGCGTCGATGCCGGTGCCCTTGCGGCCGCCGTGGGTGGTGACCTCGAAGGTGCCGGCCGCGGTGCGGCGGGCGTCCACGGAGAGCACCAGCACCTGCCGGCCGAACCGCTCGGCGATCTCGCGGATCAGGTCCGGGCGGGCGATCGCCGCGGTGTTGACGCCGACCTTGTCGGCGCCCGCCCGCAGCAGCTTGTCGACGTCCTCGGCGGTGCGCACGCCGCCGCCGACGGTGAGCGGGATGAAGACCTGCTCGGCGGTGCGGCGCACCACGTCGTAGGTGGTCTCCCGGTTGCCCGAGGAGGCGGTGATGTCCAGGAACGTCAGCTCGTCGGCGCCCTCGGCGTCGTACACCTTGGCCATCTCGACGGGGTCGCCCGCGTCGCGCAGGTTCTCGAAGTTGACGCCCTTGACGACCCGGCCGCCGTCCACGTCCAGGCAGGGGATGACTCGGACCGCCAGGGTCATGAATCCACGGCTCCTCTTAGCAGTGCTTACTGTCCTCTAAAAGCTTCTATTTCCACCGACACCAGGACCCGGGAGTCGATGAAGCCCTGCACGACCAGCAGGGTCGTGACCGGGCGTACGGCGTCGAACAGTTCCTTGTGGGCCCGCCCCACCGCGTCGACGTCCCGGGAATGCGCCAGGTACACACGGGTGCGGATCACGGACTCGACGCCGAGCCCGAACTCGCCGACCGCGTCCAGCGCGGTGGCGAAGGCGACCTTGGCCTGCTCGTACGGGTCGCCCTCGCCGTACAGCACATCGCCCTTGAAGGCCGTCGTGCCCGCCACGACGACCCGGTCGCCCGCCGCGACGGCGCGTGCGAAACCGAAGGACTCTTCCCAGGGACTTCCGCTCTGCACACGCCGCACGGCTTCGGATGTCATCGCGACACAGCCTCCAAGGCTTCTTCCAGGGTGAACGCCTTCGCGTACAGGGCCTTCCCGACGATGGCGCCTTCGACACCGAGCGGGACCAGTCCGGCGAGCGCCCGCAGGTCGTCCAGGGACGACACGCCGCCGGAGGCTACGACCGGGCGGTCGGTGGCCGCACAGACGTTCTTCAGCAGCTCCAGGTTGGGGCCCTGGAGGGTGCCGTCCTTGGCGATGTCCGTGACGACGTACCGGGCGCAGCCCTCCTTGTCGAGGCGGGCCAGCGTCTCGTAGAGGTCGCCGCCGTCGCGGGTCCAGCCCCGGCCGCGCAGCGTGGTGCCGCGTACGTCGAGGCCGACGGCGATCTTGTCGCCGTGCTCGGCGATGATCTTGGCGACCCACTCGGGGGTCTCCAGGGCGGCCGTGCCCAGGTTGACGCGGGTGCAGCCGGTGGCGAGAGCGGCGGCGAGGGTGCCGTCGTCGCGGATGCCGCCGGACAGCTCCACCTTGATGTCCATGGCCCCGGCGACCTCGGCGATCAGCGCGCGGTTGTCGCCGGTGCCGAAGGCGGCGTCCAGGTCGACCAGGTGCAGCCACTCGGCGCCGGAGTTCTGCCAGGCGAGGGCGGCCTCCAGGGGAGAGCCGTAGGACGTCTCGGTGCCGGACTCGCCGTGCACGAGGCGGACGGCCTGGCCGTCGCGGACGTCGACGGCGGGGAGGAGTTCGAGCTTGGCCATGTCGCTACAGGGTTCCGATCCAGTTGGTGAGGAGCTGGGCACCGGCGTCGCCGGACTTCTCGGGGTGGAACTGGGTGGCCCACAGGGCGCCGTTCTCCACGGCGGCCACGAAGGGCTTGCCGTGGGTGGACCAGGTGACCCTGGGGGCGGTCATCGCGGGGTTGTGCGTCTCCAGCGACCAGTCGTGGACGGCGTAGGAGTGCACGAAGTAGAAGCGGGCGTCCGCGTCCAGGCCGGCGAAGAGCTGGGAGTCCTCGGGGGGCTCGACGGTGTTCCAGCCCATGTGGGGGACGACGTCGGCCTGGAGCGGTCCGACCGTGCCGGGCCACTCGTCCAGGCCCTCGGCCTCGACGCCGTGCTCGATGCCGCGGGCGAAGAGGATCTGCATGCCCACGCAGATGCCCATCACCGGGCGTCCGCCGGCCAGGCGCCGGTCGACGATCCAGTCGCCGCGCGCCTCCTTGAGCCCCTTCATGCAGGCGGCGAAGGCGCCGACGCCGGGGACCAGCAGGCCGTCGGCGTTCATCGCCGTGTCGAAGTCACGGGTGATCTCGACGTCGGCGCCCGCGCGGGCGAGGGCGCGCTCGGCGGAGCGCACGTTGCCGAAGCCGTAGTCGAAGACCACGACCTTCTTCGTGGACGTGCTCAATTCCACACCTCCAGCCTCAGGATGCCCGCCAGCAGGCACATCGCGGCGCCGAGGGAGAGCAGCACGATCAGGCCCTTGGGCATCTCCTGCTTGGCGAACGAGATGATCCCGCCGACCAGGAAGAGGCCGACGACGATCAGTACGGTCGAGGTGCCGTTCACAGCGCGCCCTTCGTGGAGGGCAGGATGCCGGCGGCGCGCGGGTCGCGCTCGGAGGCGTACCTGAGCGCCCGGGCCAGCGCCTTGAACTGGCACTCCACGATGTGGTGGGCGTTGCGCCCGTAGGGCACGTGGACGTGCAGGGCGACCTGGGCCTGGGCGACGAAGGACTCCAGGATGTGCCGGGTCATGGTGACGTCGTACTCGCCGATCATCGGCGCCATGGTCTCGGGCTCGGTGTGCACGAGGTAGGGGCGGCCGGACAGGTCGACGGTGACCTGGGCGAGGGACTCGTCCAGCGGGACCGTGCAGTTGCCGAAGCGGTAGATGCCCACCTTGTCGCCGAGGGCCTGCTTGAAGGCGGCGCCCAGCGCGAGGGCGGTGTCCTCGATGGTGTGGTGGGAGTCGATGTGCAGGTCGCCCTCGGTCTTCACGGTGAGGTCGAACAGACCGTGCCGGCCGAGCTGGTCGAGCATGTGGTCGTAGAAGCCGACGCCGGTGGCGATGTCGGTCTTGCCGGTGCCGTCGAGGTCGATCTCGACGAGGACCGAGGTCTCCTTGGTCACGCGCTCCACGCGTCCTACGCGGCTCATGCCGTCTGCTCCTTCTTGAGTTCACGTACCGCGTCGAGGAACGCGTCGTTCTCGGCCGGGGTGCCGGCGGTGACCCGCAGCCATCCCGGTACGCCGTTGTCCCGGACCAGGACGCCCCGGTCGAGGATCTGCTGCCAGACCACGTGGGCGTCGTCGAACCGCCCGAACTGGACGAAGTTCGCGTCCGACTCGGTCACTTCGTAGCCGAGGGCGAGCAGCTCGGAAACCAGCCGGTCCCGTTCGGTCTTGAGCTGCTCGACGTACTTCAGCAGGGTGCCGGTGTGCTCCAAGGCGGCCAGCGCGGTCGCCTGGGTGACGGCGGAGAGGTGGTACGGCAGCCGGACGAGCTGGACGGCGTCGACCACGGCCGGGTCGGCGGCGAGGTAGCCCAGGCGCAGTCCGGCGGCGCCGAACGCCTTGGACATGGTGCGGGAGACCACGAGGTGCGGGCGGCCGTCGAGCAGCTCCAGCAGCGAGTCGCCGTGGCTGAACTCGATGTACGCCTCGTCCAGGACGACCATGGAGGGCTTCGCCGTCTGCGCGGCGTCGTACAGCGCGCGGACCGTCTCCGGGGGGACGGCGGTGCCGGTGGGGTTGTTGGGGGTGGTGATGAAGACGACGTCGGGACGGTGCTCGGCGATGGCCTTCTCCGCCGCCGCGAGGTCGATGGTGAAGTCGTCGTTGCGGGGACCGGAGATCCAGCCCGTCCCCGTACCCCGGGCGATGAGCCCGTGCATCGAGTACGACGGCTCGAAGCCGATGGCGGTGCGGCCGGGGCCGCCGAAGGTCTGCAGCAGCTGCTGGATGACCTCGTTGGAGCCGTTGGCCGCCCACACGTTCTCGACGCCGACGCGGTGCCCGGAGGTCGTCGTCAGGTACTCGGCGAGCCTGGTGCGCAGCTCGACCGCGTCCCGGTCGGGGTAGCGGTTGAGGTCGCGGGCGGCCTCGCGGACCCGCTCGGTGATGCGGTCGGCCAGCTCTTCGGGGAGCGGGTACGGGTTCTCGTTGGTGTTCAGCCGTACGGGGACGTCCAGCTGGGGCGCGCCGTAGGGGGACTTGCCGCGCAGCTCGTCCCGTACGGGGAGATCGTCGATGCGGGTGGTGCTCACTTGCCCTCGGGAACCTTCCAGTCGAACCTCGCTTTGACCGCCGCGCCGTGCGCGGGCAGGTCCTCCGCCTCGGCCAGCGTCACCACGTGGTGGGCGACCTCGGCCAGCGCGTCGCGCGTGTAGTCGACGATGTGGATGCCGCGCAGGAAGGACTGCACGGACAGGCCGGAGGAGTGGCAGGCGCAGCCGCCGGTGGGCAGGACGTGGTTGGACCCGGCGGCGTAGTCGCCGAGCGAGACGGGCGCCCAGGGGCCGATGAAGACCGCGCCCGCGTTGCGTACCCGGCCGGCCACCTCGGCGGCGTCGGCGGTCTGGATCTCCAGGTGCTCGGCGCCGTACGCGTCGACGACCTTCAGGCCCGCGTCGATGGTGTCGACCAGGACGATGGCGGACTGCTCGCCCTTGAGCGCGGGGACGATCCGGTCCTCGACGTGCTTGGTCGCGGCGACCTGCGGCTCCAGCTCCCGCTCCACCGCGTCGGCCAGTTCGGCGGAGTCGGTGACCAGGACGGCCGCGGCCAGCGGGTCGTGCTCGGCCTGGCTGATCAGGTCGGCGGCGACGTGCGCCGGGTCGGCGGTGGCGTCGGCGAGGACGGCGATCTCGGTGGGGCCGGCCTCGGCGTCGATGCCGATCTTGCCGGTGAAGTAGCGCTTGGCGGCGGCGACCCAGATGTTGCCGGGGCCGGTGACCATGTTCGCCGGCGGGCAGGACTCGGTGCCGTACGCGAACATCGCGACGGCGGTGGCGCCGCCGGCCGCGTAGACCTCGTCGACGCCGAGCAGGGCGCAGGCGGCGAGGATCGTCGGGTGGGGCAGGCCGCCGAACTCCGCCTGGGCGGGGGAGGCGAGCGCGATCGAGGGGACGCCGGCCTCCTGCGCGGGCACCACGTTCATGATCACGGAGGACGGGTAGACCGAGCGTCCGCCGGGCGCGTACAGGCCCACGCGGTCCACCGGCACCCACTTCTCGGTGACCGTGCCGCCGGGCACGACCTGGGTGGTGTGCGTGGTCCGGCGCTGGGCGCGGTGGACCAGACGGGCGCGGCGGACGGACTCCTCCAGGGCCGCGCGCACGGCCGGGTCCAGCTCGTCGAGGGCCTTCTCCAGGGCCTCGGCGGGCACCCGCACCCGGTCCAGCTCGACGCCGTCGAACCGCCGGGCGAAGTCGATCATCGCCGCGTCGCCCCGATGATGCACGTCCTCGCAGATCGGACGCACCTTCTCCAGGGCGGCCGAGACGTCGAAGTCGGCTCGGGGCAGCAGGACGCGCAGGGCGGGGCCCTCGGGGAGGGCGTCGCCGCGCAGATCGATTCGGGAGATCACGCGACCAATTCTCTCAGACCCGCGTCGGAGCCCGGTCGCGCGTTCCACTCACTGATACACCGCGGCCCCGGATTCCTCCAGATAATCATCACCAAGAGTATTCACGACCTCACTCTGCGGGCATGAACGGTTGTACGAGGGTGATGACCCGTAAGCAGCAGGGGAGGAAGTGAAACACCGTGACCGAGGTGGCAGAACTCCGCGCCGCGGAGCTGCCCGACGACCTGACGGCGGCCGAGGCGGGGATGTGGCAGGCGTTCCGCAACGGCTCCGTGTACGACCTGAGCAGCGGTGACGCCGCCACCGACGATCCGCACGGCGAGCTGCCCTGGGGGCCGGAGCGGACCGTGCGGGCCCGCGTCGTGTGCTGGCTGCTGCTGGACGGGCCGCCCGCGCTGGCCGGCCGGGTGTCCTCGCTGAAGCTGGTCGGCGTGCTGATCAGCGGCACGATGGACCTGGCGGGCGGCACCGTGGCGCCCTACGTGGAGCTGCGCCGCTGCCGGTTCGAGCGGGAGGTGCTGCTGCCGGAGGCGCGTTTCACCACGCTCCGGCTGGTGGACTGTCTCGTGCCCCGGCTGGAGGCGGCCCGGCTGCAGACCGAGGGCGACCTGCATCTGCCGCGCTGCCGGTTTCCGGGCGGGGTGCGGCTGACCGACGCCCAGATAGGCACCGACCTGCTGCTCAACCAGGCGGTGGTGCACCACGACCGCAGCGGCCGGTCGATCGCCGGGGACGGTCTGTCCATCGGGCAGGACCTCCAGGCGGACATGCTGGAGTCGCACGGCGAGCTGCGGCTGCGCAGCGCCCAGATCGGTGTCTCGCTGAGCCTGCGCGGCGCCCGGCTGCGCAACCCCCGGGCCCGGTTCGCGCTGAACGCCCCGCAGTTGACGGTGGAACGCTCGCTGTACCTGTCCCCGGGGAGCCTGGGCAACCCGCTCTTCATGGGCACGACGCCGGCGGAGGGGACGCGGATCCAGCGGTTCGAGTGCCAGGGCGGGATACGGCTGGACGACGGGCGGTTCGGCGACGCGGTCGACTGCGAGGAGGCCCGCTTCGTCCTGACCGAGGTGCAGGAGCTGTCGCTGCGCCGGGTGCAGGCGTCCGAGCTGCGTTTCCTCGGGGAGCGGCCGGCGCTGGGCCGGGTGGTGCTGTCGGGGGCGCGGGTCGTCAACCTGATCGACCGGGCGGACAGCTGGCCGGGCCCGGGCCGGCTGCACATGGGCGGCTTCAGCTACGAGAACCTGGTGCCGCGGGGCCCGTTCCCGCTGGCCGAGCGGCTGGAGTGGGTGGTCGCCGCGACCGCCGAGTACAACCCGGAGCCGTACGAGCTGCTCGCGGCCGTGCTCAAGGCGGGCAGTGAGGAGGAGGACGCCCGCGAGGTGCTGCTCGCCAAGCAGCGCCGGCGCCGCGAGGGCCTGCCGCTCGGCACCAAGCTGTGGGGGTACCTCCAGGACTGGACCGTCGGCTACGGCTACCGCCCGGGGCGGGCGGCGGCGTGGCTGGCGGTGCTGTGGGCGGCCGGCTCGATGGCGTTCTCGTACGCCGATCTGGCGCCGCTCACGGGCGGCGAGCACCCGGCGTGGAACCCGGCGCTCTTCTCGCTGGACCTGCTGGTGCCCGTGATCGACCTGGGCCAGGTGAGCTACTGGCGGCTGGCCGGCGGCTGGCAGTGGCTGGCGGCGGCGCTGATCCTGCTGGGCTGGGTACTGGCCACGACGGTCGCGGCGGGGGCGACGCGGACCCTGCGGCGGAACTGAGCCCTCCCCGCGAGGACGCCGCGAAGGTGCCGCGAGGACGCCGCGGGAACTCCGCGAGAACGCGAAGAACCTTCACCTTTTACCCGCTCTTTACCACCGTCCATACAACTTTCCACAGGTTCGGTGAACCCTCTGGCGCCGTCCCGAACCGCGGACTTTCAATGGTCGACACCATGGCCCGTCTACGCGCGTTCCTCCGCCGCACGACTCGGCTGCGAGGCACCTCTCCCCGCCCGGCGGCCGGCCCCTCGGCCGGTCCTGCGGCCGGTGTCCCGGCCGGGGACGAGGTGCTCCTCGACGTGCCCGACGACCGGCTGGCGCCCGCGCTGGTCGCCGCGGCGCACGGCGCGCACGGACCCGCCTCCGCGCTGCTGGCCGGCACCCGTGCGCAGGAGCGGTGGGAGCACCGCGACCGGTACGCGGCCCGGCTGGCGGCCTTCGCGCGTTCCCGCCCCGAGTGGCTGCGGGCCTGGCACGCCGCCGCCCCCGAGGACCCGGACGGCCGGCTGGTCACCGTACGGCTGGCGGTGGACCGGTGCTGGGAGTCGCCGGACCGCGTGGAACTGCTGCGGCAGATCGCCCCGATGGTCACGGAGGCCGCCGAGAACAGCGGCCGGGACCCGGTGCCCTGGCGGGTCGCGCTGGACTCGGCGCGGGGACGGCACGCCGGGCACGCCGAGTTCGAGCGGCTGTGGGCCGAGGCGGTGCGCCGCTGCCCGCACCACTACGGCTGCCATGTCGCGGCCCTGGAGTACCTGGCCGCCGCCTCGCCGGGCGCCCACCGCGAGTGCCTGGACTTCGCCGAGACGGCAGCCCGGGACGCCCCCGAGGGCTCGGCGCTGCGGGCGCTGCCGCTGCGGGCGGCCTTCCGGTGTCTCACCGAGGGCGGCGCGGGCGCGGTGGCGCGGGCCCGGCTGGACACGGCGGCCGATCTCGCCCTCGCGCTGTCGGCGGCCCAGCCGGCGGCCGACCCGTGGCCGGCGGAGCTGCGCAATCTGCTCGTCTACGTCCTGGTCCGGCTGGAGCGCTGGCCGGACGCCCTGGAGCAGCTTCGGCTGGCCGGCCCGTACGCCACCTCCTTCCCCTGGGACCGGGAGGCGGACGACCCGCTCGGCCGGTTCCTCCAGGTGCGCGACGGCGTCCACGCGGCGGTGGCCGGAAAGGTCCCGGCGGGGGTCTGCGCAGGGCGCGGTTCTCACGCCGGTCCCGGCGCGCATTAGGCTTCTGGACCGTGACCACCGTCCGGCTTCCGCTCTTCCCCCTGAACTCGGTGCTGTTCCCGGGGCTGGTGCTTCCGCTCAACGTCTTCGAGGAGCGCTATCGCGCCATGATGCGCGAGCTGCTGAAGACCCCCGAGGAGGAACCGCGCCGGTTCGCCGTCGTGGCGATCCGCGACGGCCACGAGGTGGCGCCGAGCCTGCCGGGCCTGCCCGATCCGACGGCGGTGCCCGAGCGCGGGGCCGCCGCGGGGTTCGGCCCCGACCCGGCCAAGGCGCTGCACAAGGTCGGCTGCGTGGCCGACGCCGCGACGATCCGGGAGCGGCCCGACGGCACCTTCGAGGTGCTGGCGACCGGCACGACCCGGGTGCGGCTGCTGTCCGTGGACGCCTCCGGCCCGTTCCTGACGGCCGAGGTGGAGCACCTCGACGAGGAGCCCGGTGACGAGGCGGGCGCGCTGGCGGAGGGCGTGCTGCGGGCGTTCCGCCAGTACCAGAAGCGGCTGGCGGGGGCGCGGGAGCGGTCGCTGACCACGGGCGCCGACCTGCCGGACGAGCCGGGCGTGGTGTCGTACCTGGTGGCCGCCGCGATGATGCTGGACACGCCGACCAAGCAGCGGCTGCTCCAGGCCCCGGACACCGCGTCCCGCCTGCGGGACGAGCTGAAACTCCTGCGCACCGAGACGGCCGTCATCCGTACGCTGCCGTCGCTGCCCGCGTCGGAGCTGACGCGCGGCCCGACGAGTCTCAACTGACGGATCCGAGGAACTGCCGAGCATGGCGAAGAAGGCGAAGAAGCAGCAGCCGGGGGGCACGCCGGCGACGGTGGCCCTGACGGCGGCCGGGGTGACGTACACGGTCCACTCCTACGACCACGACCCCGCCCATCCGTCCTACGGCGAGGAAGCGGCTGAGGCGATGGGCGTCTCGCCGGAGCGGGTCTTCAAGACGCTGGTGGCGGACGTCGACGGACAGCTGACGGTCGCGGTGGTCCCGGTCGCGGGCAAGCTGGACCTGAAGGCGCTGGCCGCGGCGGTGGGCGGCAAGCGGGCGGCGATGGCCGACCCGGCCCTCGCGGAGCGCACCACGGGCTACGTCCGGGGCGGCATCTCCCCCCTCGGCCAGCGCAAGCGGCTGCCCACGGTCCTGGACGACTCGGCGCCGGCCCACCCCACCATCTGCGTCTCGGCGGGCCGCCGGGGCCTGGAGATCGAGCTGTCCCCCGGAGACCTGGCCGAGCTGACCGGCGCGGTCCTCGCACCGGTGGGCCGCGCCTGACCCCTCGGCGGACGCGCCCCCGGAAAGGCCGCGCGCACCAGGACCGCCGGCCGGTCCGGATGACCGGCCCCGGCGGTGAGCAGCCGTGAGGCCGCCCCGCGGGTGGGCGAACGGTCAGACCGCACCCGCTTTCTTGAGCGAGCGATCCAGATCGTTTACGGTGGAGCCATGCCAAGGACCCGGGAGTTCGACACGGAGGCGGCGGTGAGCCGCGCCATGGAGCTGTTCTGGACGCGCGGCTACGAGGCGACCTCGGTGCGCGATCTGACCCAGCACCTGGGGATCGGACAGGGGTCCCTGTACGCCGCGTTCGGCGACAAGGACGGCCTGTACCGGGCCGCGCTGGAGCACTACCGCGCCACCCTCGCGGCGGACGCCCTGCGCAGCCTGGAAGAGGAGGCGGACGCCCGTACGGCGATCCGCGCGCTGCTGACGGAGCGGATCCGCGTCGCCGTCAGGAGCGACGGCCGGGGCTGCCTGGCCGTCAACGCCGTCTGCGAGCGGCTGCCCCGGGACGCGGCGACCCGGCGCACCGTGCGCGACATGCAGGACGCGAGCCGCGAGGCGCTGGCCGAGGTGCTGCGGGCGGCGATGGAGCGGGGCGAGATCGCGGCGCGGCACGATCCGCACACGGCCGCCGCGTTCCTGGTCACCTTCCTCAACGGACTGCTCGTCTCCTCGAAGATCACACCGGACGCGCGCGCCCTCGATCCCCTCGTGGACGTCGCGCTGACCGCTCTCGACTGAGGGACACCGGCCTCGGCCGGGGGCTCCCCCTGCCCCGAATCTGTAACGGTCGATAAAGAAAACGAAGACCCGTCCGCCGTCGCCCGCCCAGGACAGGAAGGAAGCCCCCGTCATGATGTACGACCACACCGCAACGCCCCTGCTCACCGGCCGTGCCGCCGTCAACGGCACGAGCCTGCACTACCGGACCGCCGGGTCCGGCCCGGCCGTGGTGCTGCTGCACGGCGTGCCCAAGACCGGCTACCACTGGCGCCACCTCGTCCCGAAGCTGACGCCCCACCGCACCGTCGTCGTGCCCGACCTGCGCGGTCTCGGCGACTCCGCCCGCCCCGCGGACGGCTACGACTGCGCGACGATGAGCGACGACATCGCCGAGCTGATGGCCCGCCTCGGACACGAGACCTACGCCGTGCTCGGCGAGGACTGGGGCGCGGTGATCGGCTACCAGCTCGCCGCCCGCCACCGCGACCGGGTCGGCTCCCTCGTGTTCGCCGAGGCGCTGTTCCCCGGCTTCGGCTTCGAGGACCACACCGCGCTCACCCCCGAGAACGTCTCCGGCGGTATGCATCTGTGGCATCTGGGCTTCTACTTCCAGCCGGACGTGCCCGAGATGCTGATCGCCGGACACGAACGCGAACTGATCACCTACATGATCAAGTCCGAGCGCTCCCGCCCCGACAGTGCCACTCCCGACGCGATCGAGGAGTACGTGCGCTGCTACTCCATGCCCGGTGGCATCCGCGCGATGCTCGCCGTCTACCGGGCGATGCTCGTCGACGCGGAACAGAACCGGCAGGCCGCGAAGAAGAAGCTCGACATCCCGGTCCTGGCGCTCGGCGGCTCCGCGTTCATCGGCGACCGCAACGAGTCCCAGATGCGGCTCATGGCCCACCACGTCACCGGCCACGTCTTCGACGCCGGGCACGACCTCGCGGAGGAAGTACCCGACGAGATGGCCGACGTCGTCCTGCCGTTCCTGGCGGCGCACCGGTAGCCGGCCTCCGTCCGCCGGGGCCGCAGGGCCCCGGCTCCCCCGCGCCCCGCACGGCCGGGATCGCCGTGCGCGTCCGACCGGTGACCGGGTACGCCCGGTACCGGCCGCGGGCGGGAACCGGCGCGCCGACCGGCGCGGTGGCGGACGCCGGACGCCGGAGGATCGTCACGCACGACTCCCCACAGGGGCGCTCCGCCCCGCTCGACCGCTACGGCCGCGGCCCTCGGGACCCCACCTGACCTCACTCCATGGCCGCCGAGTTCCGCGAGCGCGGCCCCGGGCGTCTCCCCGGGCCCGGGTCCGCGCGGCGGGGCGGTCGGACCCCGCCTCAGCCGCTCGCGCCGTCGTACGGCTCCGGATCCCGCGGCGCGAACAGCGCCGTCAGCCCCAGGTGCACCAGCAGCCCCGCCAGCGGCCACGCCAGCAGCGCCCCCTTGGCGCCGAGCTTCAGCGGCGCCGAGAACGTCTCTCCCTTGCCCGCCTCGCGCGCGTGCGCGATCACGTCCTGCGTCGGTCCGAGCCACACCCCGAGCCGCCAGGCCAGTACCGCGCCCAGCAGGCCGCCGACGCCGAGCGCCACGACCAGCGGCACGCCGCCGCGCCGCCGCACCAGGAAGACGACCAGCGCGCTGAGCGCCCCGAAGGCCAGCGCGAGCAGCGTGAACGTGCCGTCGACGCCGACCGCCTGCTCGCCCTCGGAGTCCTTGAGGTAGACCACCCAGCTCTTGTCCACCACGTCACCGACGAGCGGCACGCTCGGCGCCAGCCGCCACCACAGCACGCCGAGCAGCGCCCCGGACACCGCCACCGACACCGCGGCCACGGCGGCCTGCCACAGTTCGGTCCTCAGTCCCGGACCGTCCTGCTCGCCGGGCCGGCCGTACGCGCCGTCGGCCGCGTACGCCCCGGCGGGCGGCGGCACCGGCTGTCCCTGGTGGGACGCGGACGAGTGTTCGTGGGGTGGCGGAGGAGGAGTCAGCGGTGCGGTCACCCTGCCATCGTGCCAGGCCCGTCTGTGCGGCGCGTCACCGGACGGCCGCCCGGCGGTACGCCCAAGTGGCGACGGCGAGCGACACCACGCCGACCGCCCCGCACACCGCGAGGTCGGCGAGGACGAGGGCCCAGTCGACCCGCTCCCCGAACGTCCGCGCGAACGCCTCCACGCCGTACGTCGACGGCAGCAGATCCCGGGCGAACCGCACCGCCTCCGGCATCCGGTCGGCGGGCAGCACCCCGAGCAGCAGCGCCGCCGACATGCCCAGCTGGCCCAGCAGCGTGGCCAGCTCGGGCCGGGGCGCGAGCAGGCCCAGCGCCGCGCCCAGCCCGGCCAGCGCGGCGCCGGCCAGCGGGATCACGGCGATCAGCACCCACAGATGGGTGAGCGGCAGCCCGAACAGCACACAGCCGAACACCGCCGTGACCACGGTCCCCGGCACGGTGAAGGAGGCGTACGCCCCGGCCGCGCCCAGCACCACCGCGGCCGGCGGCACCGGCAGGGTGGCGTAGTGGTCGAGGCCGCCGCTGCCGCGGAGCTGGCCGAAGTACTGGGCGAGCAGGTTCAGCGCGACGAACGCCACGACCAGGACCGCCGAACCGGCGACCACGGCCTGTGCCTCCTCGCCGCCGTCCACCACCCCGCGCATCAGGATCATGATGCCGACGGACTGGAAGGTGGCCACGAACAGCAGCGGGATCCGCGCGACCCGGGCCCGCGACAGCTGCGCCCGGTAGACGGCCGCCAGGGAGGGCCACAGCCGCGCCCTCGGCCCCAGCTCGGCCGCGGCGGGCGCGGCCTGCTCCTCGGCGGCCAGGACACCGCCCGGCAGGGCATCGGCGGGTACGACACTCACGTCGCGCTGCTCCTCTTCGCTCCGGCGGGCGTCCTGTTCGGTACGTACGGATTCGGCGGCCGGCATGCTCAGTCCCTGGGCGTTCACGCCCTCACCAGTCCCTGCCGGGCCGCGCCGCCCAGCGCCAGGTAGACGTCCTCCAGGCTGGGAGTGGCCAGCGTGAAGTCGTCCAGGGCGGCGAAGGCGGAGCCTCCGGTGACCGTGGCGACGACCGCGCGGGCCTCCTCGGGTGCCAGCCGCAGCGTCCAGCGGCGGCCCGATTCGGTGACGCGGTCGCGCAGCGCGGCCACCTCGGGGACGTGCAGCGGCGCGGTGTCGCGCCACACCAGGTCGACCCGGACCTCACCGGCCACCTTCTCCTTCAGGCCGGCCGGCGAGTCGCAGGCGATCACCCGGCCCCGGTCCAGGACCGCGACCCGGTCCAGGACCGTCTCCGCCTCGATGACGTTGTGGGTGACCAGCAGCACCGTCGTGCCGTGCTCGGCGCGGCGCCGGTCGACGGCCGCCCAGACGGCCCGGCGGGCCACCGGGTCCATGCCGGTGGTCGGCTCGTCCAGGACGAGCAGCGGCCGCTCCCCCACCAGCGCGGTGGCGAAGCAGGCCAGCCGCCGCTGGCCGCCGGAGAGCTTCTTGAGGGCGCGGGAGGCGATCGGGGTGAGGCCGAGTTCGTCGAGGACGGCGCCGGTCTCCGCGCGCGCCAGCCGGGCGTCGAGGCCGCGCAGCCGTCCGGTGGTCTCGGCGGCGAGCCAGACCGTCAGCTCGTCCAGGGCGGTGGACTCCTGCCCGAGGTAGGCGAGGATGCGCGCGGCCCGCTCGGGGTGGCGGACGATGTCGTGGCCGTAGAGGCGCACGCTCCCGGAGTCCGGCCGCATCAGCCCGGTCAACTGCCGCACCAGGGTGGACTTGCCGGCCCCGTTCGGCCCGAGCAGTCCGAAGATCTCGCCGCGCGCGATGTCCAGCGCCACGTCGTCGGTGGCCCTGACCTCGGGGGCGGCCGGAGCGCCGCGCCGGCCGCGTACCGCCGGATAGGTCTTGGTCAGCCCCCGCACCACGCACACGGCATCGCCACCGGGTCGAAGTGCCTGTGCCGCGCGCGTACTCACAAGGGACGAGACTACGGGGTGCGCGCGCCCGGGCCGCGCCCGGGTCGGCCCACGGGGGCGGGTCCGGCGGGGCTCTCACTCGGTCGCGGGACTGTGTTCCACCGCCGTCCGCACCCCGATCTCGCGCCAGAACCCGGCCCGGATGGCGTACCGGTCCTGCTCGTCGATCTGGTCGTCCTTGTGGGCGAGCAGCCCGAAGCGGGCCGCGTAGCGCAGCAGCTCGCCGTCGATGCGGTGCGGGACGCGCGGGTACATGCCGGACAGCTTCTGGAGGTGGCTCTGGTCGCCGAGGCGCTCCACCCAGCGGCGGGCGAAGACCTGTCCGACCTCGTACGGGTCGCCGCCGACCGTGGTGATGTCCTCCTCCCGGTCGGCCCACCGCTGTTCGGCGGTGGTGAGCTGGGCCAGCGTCGGCATGGAGGCGGCCTCGGGGGGCTCGCCGGCCGGCCGGTCGACCCAGCCCTTGTCGGAGGACCAGCGCAGGGTGGCACTGGCGGGGGGCTGCTGGGCGGGCTGGGGTCCGGGGGCGCGCAGGGCGGCCAGGTCCTTGGGGGTGGGGACGCCCTTGGCGGCGGGGCCGCGGTCCTCCGGTCCCGCGCCGTTGCGGGAGGCGCCGGGCGGGGCGGGGTGCGGGCGCTCCTCGGGGTGCCGCTCGGCCGCGGCGGCGAGCGCGGACTCGGGCAGCGGCGCGGAGAGGATCGCGGCGATCTCCGGCCGGGGCACGGGCGGCGGCGCGCACACCCCGGTCAGCTCCTTGGCGCGGACGGCCTGAGTGATCCAGGCGCGGTCCAGGACGCGCCGCTCGTCGGCCTCGGCGACCAGGTCCTCGGACTGGTTGTAGTCGCCGTCGGCGGCCTGCACGGCCCACAGGTGGACGGCGACGCCGTGCTCCTTGGCGGCCATCATGCCCGGCAGCAGGTCGCCGTCGCCGGTGACCAGGACGACGTCGGAGCAGGCCCGGTTGCGGGCCAGCTCGGTCAGCTCGGCGTGCATCGCGGCGTCCACGCCCTTCTGCGCCCAGCGGCCGTCGCTGCGGGTCAGCGCGCCGAGCCGGACGGTGACCCGGGGCATCACGCGCAGCCGGCGGTGCTCGGGCTGCGGGACGCGGTCGGGGGCGCCGTCGAACCAGTAGATGCGCAGCAGGGGCTGCTGGGTGTCGTCCTGGGCGCGTTCGCGCAGTCCCTGGATGAGGGCGGCGTGATCGACGGTGATGCGGGACCGCGAGGGTTCCCCGGCGAGGAGACTGGCGGCGGCCCCCAGCAGATACCCGGCGTCCACCAGGACGATGCAGCGGTCCACGCTTTCCACCCTCTTTCCGGGAGGTTTGCTTCGGGCTTGCTTCGAGTCTGCCCGACCGGGCGGGGGTTAACGGTCGGAACTCGATCTTCGGCGTGGCGTTTGCGGTCCGGGCGCCCCGATGAAGCGGGTCACCGACGGTAATTGTCCAACATGCGTTCTTTATCGGCCTATGTGAATCTGGTCGAGGCTCTGGCCACTGATTTCCCCACAGGAGGCACCATCATGGCCAAGAACAAGAACAACCGTGACCGTAAGCAGTCCAAGTCCGAACGTACGCAGCAGGCGGACCGGCCCGTCGCGGCGGCCCGGGACGAGCAGCTCGCCCCACCGCTGGCGCACACCGACACCGCCGTGCGCGGCAAGCGGCAGAAGCGCTTCGGTCACAACTGACGGCCGCAGAGCGCCGGTAGACGCCGAGGGGCGCATCCGCTGCCGGATGCGCCCCTCGGTCAGGTGGACGGCTCGGTGGCTCAGCCCGCCAGACAGGACGGGCCCAGCAGCACCTTCAGGTCGCCGAAGAGCGCCGGGTCGGGCTTGACGCGGTGCCGGTCCAGGCGGAGCACGGTGGTCTTGGTCGGCCCCTGGAGCTTGATGCGGACCTCGCTGTCGCCCCGGTGGTGGGTGAGGATCTCGCCGAGGCGGCTGACCATCGGCGGGGTGACCCTCGTCGCCGGGATGGTGAGCACCACGGGCGCGTTGGCGCCCGCGTTGGACAGGTCGGGGACCTGGAGCTCCATCGCCACCAGGCGCGGCACGTCCTCGCGCTTGTCGAGGCGGCCCTTGACGAACACCACGGCGTCCTCGACGAGTTGGGTCGACACCAACTGGTACGTCGCCGGGAAGAACATGCACTCCAGGGAACCGGCGAGGTCCTCGACGGTGGCGATCGCCCAGGCGTTGCCCTGCTTGGTCATCTTGCGCTGGAGGCCGGAGATGATGCCGCCGATGGTGACGACCGCGCCGTCGCCGAAGTCGCCGCCGGTGAGCTGGGAGATGCCCGCGTCGGCCTTGTCGGACAGCACGTGCTCCAGGCCGAAGAGCGGGTGGTCGGAGACGTAGAGGCCGAGCATCTCCCGCTCCTGGGCGAGGAGGTAGGTCTTGTCCCACTCCTCGGTGGAGAACTCCACGTCCAGCCCGAAGCCCGGCTCGTCGTTCGCCTCCTCGCCCATGCCGCCGAAGAGGTCGAACTGGCCCTCGGCCTCCTTGCGCTTGACCGCGACCACGTTGTCGATCATCGGCTCGTACTGCGCGGTGAGGCCCTTGCGGGTGTGGCCCAGCTCGTCGAAGGCGCCGGCCTTGATCAGCGACTCCGTGGTGCGCTTGTTGCAGACGACCGCCTCGACCTTGTCCAGGTAGTCGGGGAAGGAGGCGTACTTCCCCTTCGCCTTGCGGCACCTGATGATCGACTCGACGACGTTGGTGCCCACGTTGCGCACCGCGGAGAGGCCGAAGAGGATCACGTCGTCGCCCTGGGCGGCGAAATTGGACATCGACTCGTTGACGTTGGGCGGCAGCACCTTGATGCCCATGCGCCGGCACTCGTTCAGGTAGACGGCCGACTTGTCCTTGTCGTCCTTGACCGAGGTGAGCAGGGCGGCCATGTACTCGGCCGGGTAGTTGGCCTTGAGGTAGGCGGTCCAGTAGGAGACCAGGCCGTACGCGGCGGAGTGCGCCTTGTTGAACGCGTAGCCGGCGAAGGGGACCAGCACGTCCCACAGCGCCTGGATCGCCTCGTCGCTGTAGCCGTTCTTGCGGGCGCCGGCCTGGAAGAGGACGAAGTTCTTGGCCAGTTCGTCGGGCTTCTTCTTGCCCATCACGCGGCGCAGGATGTCGGCCTCGCCGAGCGAGTAGCCGGCGATGATCTGCGCGGCCTTCTGCACCTGCTCCTGGTAGACGATCAGGCCGTAGGTGACGTCCAGGACCTCCTTGAGCGGCTCCTCCAGCTCCTTGTGGATCGGGGTGATCTCCTGGAGGCCGTTCTTGCGCAGCGCGTAGTTGGTGTGCGAGTCCATGCCCATCGGGCCCGGGCGGTACAGGGCCGACACGGCGGAGATGTCTTCGAAGTTGTCGGGCTTCATCAGGCGCAGCAGCGAGCGCATGGGGCCGCCGTCGAACTGGAAGACGCCGAGGGTGTCGCCGCGCTGGAGCAGTTCGAAGGTCTTGGGGTCGTCCAGCGGCAGGGAGAGCAGGTCCAGCTCGACGCCCTTGTTGGACTTCACCATCTTGACGGCGTCGTCCATGATCGTCAGGTTGCGCAGGCCGAGGAAGTCCATCTTCAGCAGGCCGAGCGACTCGCACTGCGGGTAGTCCCACTGGGTGATGGTCACGCCGTCGGTGTGCCGCACCCAGATCGGGGCGTGGTCGACGATGGGCTCGCTGGACATGATCACGCCGGCCGCGTGCACGCCCATCTGCCGCACCAGGCCCTCGACGCCCTTGGCGGTGTCGATGACCTTCTTGACGTCCGGCTCGTTCTCGTACATCGAGCGGATCTCGCCGGCCTCGCTGTAGCGGGGGTGGGAGGGGTCCGTGATGCCGTTGAGGTCGATGCCCTTGCCGAGGACGTCGGCGGGCATCGCCTTGGTGAGCCGGTCGCCCATCGCGTACGGGTAGCCCAGCACGCGCGCGGAGTCCTTGATGGCGTTCTTCGCCTTGATCTTGCCGTACGTGCCGATCATGGCGACCTTGTCGGCGCCGTACTTCTCCGTCACGTACCTGATCACCTCGACGCGCCGACGCTCGTCGAAGTCGATGTCGACGTCGGGCATGGAGACGCGCTCGGGATTGAGGAACCGCTCGAAGATCAGGCCGTGCGGGATCGGGTCGAGGTCGGTGATGCCCATGGCGTACGCCACGATCGAACCGGCCGCGGAGCCTCGGCCGGGGCCGACCGCGATGCCCTGGTTCTTGGCCCACATGATGAAGTCGGCGACGACGAGGAAGTAGCCCGGGAACCCCATCTGGATGATGACGTCCATCTCGTACTCGGCCTGCTTCTGCCGGTCCTCGGGGACGCCGCCCGGGTAGCGGCGCTCCATGCCGCGGCGGACCTCCTCCTGGAACCAGGTGACCTCGGTGTAGCCCTCGGGGATGTCGAACTTGGGCATCAGGTCGCGCTTCTCGAACATGCCCGTGGTGTCGACCATCTCGGCGACCAGCAGCGTGTTGGCGCAGCCCTCCTGCCAGGCGTCCGAGGAGTCGATGGCGTACATCTCCTCCGTGGACTTCAGGTAGTAGCCGGTGCCGTCGAACTTGAAGCGGTCGGGGTCGGAGAGGTTCTTGCCGGTCTGGATGCACAGCAGCGCGTCGTGGGCGGTCGCCTCGTGCGCGTAGGTGTAGTGCGAGTCGTTGGTGACCAGCGGGGGGATGCCGAGCTTCTTGCCGATCTCCAGGAGGCCGTCGCGGACCCGGTGCTCGATGTCGATGCCGTGGTCCATCAGCTCCAGGAAGTACTTGTCCTTGCCGAAGATGTCCTGGTACTCGGAGGCCGCCTTCAGCGCCTCGTCGAACTGGCCGAGCCGCAGCCGGGTCTGCACCTCGCCGGAGGGACAGCCGGTGGAGGCGACGATCCCCTCGGACCACTGGGAGATCGTCTCCTTGTCCATCCGGGGCCACTTCTGCAGCCAGCCCTCGGCGTAGGCGTCGGAGGAGAGCTTGAAGAGATTGTGCAGGCCGGTCTTGTTCACCGCCCACATCGTCTTGTGGGTGTAACCGCCGGAACCGGAGACGTCGTCCCGCTTCTGGTGCGGCTGGCCCCACTGGATCTTGCGCTTGTTGCGCCGCGACTCGGGGGCGACGTACGCCTCGATCCCGATGATCGGGGTGACCCCGGCCTTCTGCGCCGTGTGGAAGAAGTCGTACGCCCCGTGCAGGTTGCCGTGGTCGGACATGGCGACATGTGTCATGCCCATGTTATTGCAGGCCTCGAACATGTCCTTCAGCCGCGCGGCACCGTCCAGCAGCGAGTACTGGGTGTGGACGTGCAGGTGCGTGAACGGCGGCTTGGACACGTTCGGCCTCCTGGGCAAACTCGGGGTGACGGGCTGCGGGCAGTCCGGGGGGTCAGCGTCGAAGTCTATGCCTCGCGACTGACACTCCGGGGGCCTCCCCGCGTACCTTCGAGCGAGGCGTTTCGCGGGCACTCCCGCGCGCCGTCGGACGTTGGTCCGGTCGGACGATCCGTTCCGGTCGCCACGCGCATGTACGCACCGTCAGCACCAGGAGGCACCCCGCGATGTCGGTCCCGCAGCTCAGCGACGAGCACCGCGACGAGGAGATCCTCGCCGTCTTCGACACCGCCTTCGGCGACCTCCTGGCCGCCGACCCGGCGGCCTTCCGGGTGAAGTTCCGGAAGATGGCGGCCTCGGCCTTCGCGTTCTACCGGGGCACCGCCTGCCTGTTCTACCGCGACCTGGACGCCGCCGACCACGAGGGCGGCGACCGGGGTCCGTACCTGGACGAGCGGACCTCCCGCGTGTGGATCCACGGCGACCTGCACGCGGAGAACTTCGGCACGTACATGGACTCCACCGGCCGGCTGATCTTCAACGTCAACGACTTCGACGAGGCCTACGTCGGCCCCTTCACCTGGGACCTCAAGCGCTTCGCGGCGTCGATCGCGCTGATCGGGTACGCCAAGGCGCTCAGTGACGAGCAGATCACCGAGCTGGTGACGGTGTACGCGGGCGCGTACCGCGAGCGCATCCGCGCGCTGGCCACCGGCGCCAAGAGCGACGAGGTGCCGCCGTTCACCCTGGACACCGCCCAGGGGCCGCTGCTCGACGCGCTGCGCGACGCCCGGTCGCTGACCCGGTTCGGGCTGCTGGACTCCATGACGGAGATCCGTGACTTCGAGCGCCGTTTCGCGCCCGGCGGCGGCAGCGTCGAGCTGGACGCGGCCACCCGCTACAAGGTGCTGGCCGCCTTCGACGGCTACCTGGAGACGCTCCCGGAGTCCTCGCTGACCCGCCCGGACTCCTACCGGGTCAAGGACGTGGTGGGCCGCCGGGGCATCGGCATCGGCTCGGCCGGGCTGCCGTCGTACAACATCCTCCTGGAGGGCAACAGCGACGCCCTGGAGAACGACGTCGTCATCTACATCAAGCAGGCCCAGACCCCGGCCGTCTCCCGGCACATCACCGACCCGGTGATCCGCGACTACTTCCAGCACGAGGGCCACCGCACGGTGATCTCCCAGCGCGCCCTGCAGGCGCACGCCGACCCGTGGCTGGGCTGGACCGAGCTGGACGGCGCGGGACAGCTGGTCGCCGAGATCTCGCCGTACGCCGTCGACCTGGACTGGAGCGACATCGACGACCCGGAGGAGATCGCCGAGGTGGTCGCCGACCTCGGCCGGGCCACGGCCGCGATGCACGCGGCGGCGGACGACCAGTCCGGCGAGTCCCTGGTGCCGTTCTCCACCGAGCGGGCCATCCACGCGGCGATCGCGGCCGACGAGGACGGCTTCGCGCCCCTGCTGGTGGACTTCGCGCACGGCTACGGGGCACGCGCGCGTGCCGACCATCAGATCTTCGTCGACCTGTTCCGCAACGGCCGGATCCCGGGTCTGTGACCCCGGGTCACCTCACAGCCGCCCTTTAGGGTTCCTTTACCGGAGCCCGTGTCACACTCTCTACGCCATGGACATATCCGGAACCCCGCTCAGAGCCGTCCGCGCGGCGCTGTTCACGGCACTCGCCGTGACCCTCAGCACCGCGTCGCACGTGCTGCTGTCCGGGGTCCCGCTGCCGCTGCCCACGGTGGCCCTGGTCGCGGCC
Source organism: Streptomyces sp. ISL-12 (assembly GCF_018614415.1). Taxonomy (GTDB): domain Bacteria; phylum Actinomycetota; class Actinomycetes; order Streptomycetales; family Streptomycetaceae; genus Streptomyces. The sequence goes on along the minus strand of NZ_JAGGOO010000059.1, from coordinate 67,514 downwards.
GGTGTGTTCCTCGTCGCGTACGCCATGGCGGGCCGCGAGCGCTCCTACGGCGGGATCGCCGCCCTGCTGATCCCGCTGGAGCTGGCCGCCGACACGGTCTTCACCACCGGCCAGCACGTCTGCTACGGCCCCGCGGGCGGCCCGGTCGCCGGTCCGCTGCGCTCGGTCGGCTTCGACGTGCTGTGCGGTGACGGCACCGGCGTCCACGCCGACGTCACCAACCCGCTGACCCAGGTCACCGGCGCCGGCACCGACCGGCTCGCGGCCCTGCTCGCCGACTCGACGCCCGGCACCTCCTGGCTGCTGCTGGCCGCGCACATCGGCGTCGGCCTGCTCGCCGCCGCCTGGCTGCGGCACGGCGAGAGCGCGCTGGCCCAGCTGCTGCGGGCGGCCGCCGCGACCACGTTCCGGCCGCTGCTGCTGGCCGCCGCGGCGGTCACCGTACGCCCGGTCCCGGCCCCGCGCCGCCCGGCGCGACCGGTCCGCCGCACCGCCACCGCCCGCGACAGCGTCCTCGCCCACTCCCTGGGGCGGCGCGGACCGCCGTGCTCGCTCGCCTTCGGGTGAACACCCGACACCGAGCACCGGCAGTCCCCCACACCACCCCCGCGCACCCGCGTGTGCGCCTCCCCACGGAGTCACGACACCATGAGCAAGCGAAACAGCCAGCAGCAGAAGATGGCGGCCCGTGAGCGGCTGCGCCAGGAGCGCGAGCGCCAGGCCAAGCGCGACAAGGCCAAGCGGCAGATCATCGTCGCCTGTTCCATCGTCGGCGTCCTGGCGATAGCCGGCGGCATCGGCTACGCCGTCGTCCAGGCCAACAAGCCCACCCACTGGGAGACGGTGGCCGACGAGACGAAGATCGTCGCCCCGGCCAACACCACGGGCGAGAACGGCACCACCGTGGTCATCGGCGAGGACAGCGCCAAGAAGACCCTGAAGGTCTACGAGGACCCGCGCTGCCCGATCTGCGCCGCGTTCGAGCAGGCGGCCGGCTCGACCCTGGAGAAGGACGTCGAGGACGGCAAGTACAAGGTCCAGTTCGTCGGCGGCACCTTCCTCGACGGCGACACCGAGAAGGACGGCGAGTTCTCGGTCGGCTCGCACGGCGAGGGTTCCAAGAACGCCATGAGCGCCCTGGGCGCCGCGCTGAACGTGAGCCCGGAGGCGTTCCTGAAGTACAAGTCGGCGCTCTACTCGGCCAAGTGGCACCCCGAGGAGAGCGACGACAAGTTCAAGGACGACGACTACCTGATCGAGATCGCCGACACCGTCCCGGCGCTGAAGGACAACGCCAAGTTCGAGAACGCCGTGAAGAAGGGCACCTACGACGCCTGGGCGCTGGCCATGTCCGACGCCTTCAACAAGAACAAGGACGGCGTCACCGGCACCCCGAGCCTCGTCATGGACGGCAAGCAGCTCCAGACGTCCAGCGGCAACGCGCCGATGACCGCCGCGGAGTTCACCGAGGTGGTCGGCGCCGCCCTGAAGTGACGCCGTGAAGTGACGCTCTGAAGTGACGCCTTGAAGTGATGCCGAAGAGCGGGTGAACTCTCACCGGTTCACCCGCTCCCCCGGCTTACCGGCCAGTAGCCTGACCGGCCGTGACCAGCCGATTCAGATCTCCCCAGAACGCTCCCAGCCGCCGTACGGTCGTCAAGGCCGCGGCCGGCGGCGCCGTCCTGGCCGCCCCGCTCGCCGCCGCCCTGCCCGCCGGTGCCGCCGACGCCGCCCCCGCCTTCCTGCACGGCGTGGCCTCCGGCGACCCTCCCCCACTGCCTTGAAGGCGCGGGGGGACCCCCACCCGACGGCATCCTGCTGTGGACCCGGGTGACCCCGGTGCCCGAGGCGATACCCGGCTCCGGGACCGGCCCGGACACCCCGGTGAGCTGGACCGTCGCCACCGACCGGGCGCTGACGGACGTCGTCGCCAAGGGCACCGTCACCGCCCGCGCCGCCTCCGACCACACCGTCAAGGCCGACGTCCGGGGTCTGTCCCCCGCCACCGACTACTGGTTCCGCTTCTCCGCCGGCGGCACCGACTCCCCGGTCGGCCGCACCCGTACCGCGCCCGCCGCCGACGCGGCCGTCACCGGCCTGCGGTTCGGCGTGGTCTCCTGCTCCAACTGGGAGGCCGGCCACTTCTCTGCCTACCGCCACCTCGCGGCCCGCGGCGACCTCGACGCCTGGCTCCACCTGGGCGACTACATCTACGAGTACGGCACCGGCGAGTACGGCACGCGCGGCACCGTCGTCCGCCCCACCGCGCCCGCGCACGAGATCCTCACCCTCGCCGACTACCGCGTCCGGCACGCCCTGCACAAGACCGACCCCGACCTCCAGGCGCTGCACGCGGCGGCGCCCGTCGTCGCGATCTGGGACGACCACGAGATCGCCAACGACGCCTGGTCCGGCGGCGCGGAGAACCACACCGAGGCCACGGAGGGCGCCTGGGCTGCGCGGCAGGCCGCCGCCAAGCAGGCGTACTTCGAGTGGATGCCGGTCCGTCCGGCGCTGGCCGGCACCACCTACCGCCGGCTGCGCTTCGGCAAGCTCGCCGATCTGTCGCTGCTGGACCTGCGCACCTACCGCTCCCAGCAGGTCTTGGCCGGGAGCGGCGACGTCGACGACCCGGAGCGCACGCTCACCGGCCGCGCCCAGCTCGACTGGCTCAAGGCCGGGCTGACCGCCTCCGACGCCACCTGGCGGCTGGTCGGCAACTCGGTGATGATCTCGCCGTTCGCCGTCGGCGCGCTCTCCGCCGAGCTGCTGAAGCCGCTGGCGGAACTGCTGGGCCTGCCGAAGGAGGGCCTCGCCCTCAACACCGACCAGTGGGACGGCTACACCGACGACCGCCGTGAACTCCTGGCCCACCTGCGGGCGGGCGCCATCCGCAACACCGTCTTCCTGACCGGCGACATCCACATGGCCTGGGCCAACGACGTGCCGGTCAACGCCGGGACGTACCCGCTGTCCGCCTCGGCCGCCACCGAGTTCGTCGTCACCTCGGTGACCTCCGACAACCTCGACGACCTCGTCGACGTCCCCGAGGGCACGGTGTCCGCGCTCGCCGCGCCGCTGATCCGGGCCGCCAACCGGCACGTCCACTGGGTCGACACCGACCGGCACGGCTACGGCGTCCTGGACGTCACCGCCGAGCGGACGCAGATGGACTACTACGTGCTGTCCGACCGCACCGACCCGGACGCCACGTCCGCCTGGGCGCGCTCGTACCGCACCCGCAGCGGCACCCAGCGGGTCGAGCGCGTCTACGACCCGGTCTGAGCCTCCTGCTGGAGCGAGTCGAGGAAGCCGAGCGCCGTCCGCCAGGTGGCCTCGGCGGCCTCGGCGTCGTAGTCGGGCAGGCCGGGGTCGGTGTAGAGGTGGCCGGCCCCGGCGTACCGGTACACCTCCACGTCGGCGCCGGCCCGGCCCATCTGGAGGTACCAGGCGCTGAGCCAGTCGTCGGTCTCGAACGGGTCGGGCTCGGCCACGTGCAGCTGCACCGGCAGGTCGTCCACCGAGGCGTTGGGGGCGATGTCCGAGGTGCCGTGCAGGAGCAGCAGTCCGCGGGCCCGGTGGTCGCCGAGGGCGAGGGTCTGCGCGACGGAGGCGCCGAGCGAGAACCCGGCGTACACCAGGCCCCGCTCCGAGTACGGGGCGGCGGCCAGCACGGCCCGCTTCAGCAGTTCCTCCCGCCCGATGCTCTCGTTGTGCTCCATCCCCTCCTCCACCGTGTCGAACGTCCGTCCCTCGAAGAGGTCGGGCGTCCACACCTGGTGACCGGCGTCACGCAGCCGGTCGGCGGCCTGGCGCACCGCGGGCCGCAGGCCGAAGGTCGAGTGAAAGAGCACGATGTTCATGAGGCCATCGTGCCAGCCGGGTCCGACAACGCGGGTCCGCGCTCCCGCCGGGAGCCGCCCGGGATGCCCCTCAGGTCACCTATGTCACACATTCCGGTCCGAGGCCGCATGTTCAGGTCCGCCGGTGCCGGTTACGTTCCTGGGATGGAGAACATACTCCGCCCCCTGATCGTGGTCGGCGGCTCGCTGGTGCTCACGCTGGTCATCGGCTGGGCCACCGACCTGCTGCTGCGCAAGGCCGACGAGCGGCATCACGAGACGCCCCTGTGGGGACTGCTGCGCCGCGCCCGCATCCCCTACCAGCTGCTGCTCTGCGCGGCGCTGCTGAGAGGGTCGTACGTCGAGGCCGGGGTCTTCCCGGCGCACCGGGGCCTGATCGGCCACATACTGACGCTGGTGCTGATCGGCTCGGCCGCCTGGCTGGTGGTGCGGATCGCCGCGGCGGTCGTGGAGACGTCGTACACCAGGTACGCCCAGGCCCGCGCCCAACGCGACCCGGCCCGGGTGCGCCGGGTGCGCACCCAGGTGTCGCTGATCATGCGGGTGGTCTCGGCGGTGGTCGGCGTGGTGGCCGTGTCGTCGATGCTGCTGACGTTCAAGGAGATGCGCACGGCCGGCGCCTCGCTGCTGGCCTCGGCCGGGGTGCTCGGCATCGTCGCCGGCATCGCCGCGCAGTCCACGCTCAGCAACATGTTCGCCGGGTTCCAGATCGCGTTCGGCGACATGGTGCGCATCGGCGACACGGTGGTGGTGGACGGCGAGTGGGGCACGGTCGAGGAGATCACGCTGACCTTCCTGACCGTGCGCACCTGGGACGAGCGGCGGATCACCATGCCGGTGTCGTACTTCACGTCCAAGCCGTTCGAGAACTGGTCGCGCGGCACCCCGCAGATGACCGGCACCGTCTTCTGGTACCTGGACCACACGGCGCCGGTGGACGCGATGCGCGAACGGCTCCGCGACATCCTGCGCCAGTGCCCGGCCTGGGACGGCCGCGCGTACAACCTGACCGTCACCGACACCACTCCGAACACCATCGAGGTACGGGCGCTGGTGACGGCGAAGGACGCGGACGACATCTGGACGGTACGGGTCGAGGTGCGCGAGCAGATGATCCGCTGGCTGGCCGACGAGCACCCCTACGCCCTGCCCCGCGTCAACACGGCCGACGCGGCCCTCCCGCCCGGCCGCACCTCCCTGCGCAAGTCCTCCCCCGACGGCGCGGCACGCCGCCTGCCGCACCAGCCGACCCGGGGCCAGCCGCACTGACCCGGCGGCCCCGCGGGCGGTCAGCGCAGGCTGCGTACGTCCAGATGCCGCAGCACCCGGTCGACGATCTCCGGATCGGCGCCGGGTTCGCTGCGCGCGGCCAGCACCTCGTGCCGGGCGGCGCTCAGCATCTCGCCCTGGATGCGGCGGAGCCGCTTGATCCGCCGCGCCCGCTGCTGGTGCGCCTCGCGCCGCTCCTCGTCGCCGATCTCCGGGCTGATCCGCAGGCCGATGTCGAAGGCGCGCCGCAGCATCTGCTCGGTCAGCTCCTCCGGCAGTTCCTCGACCGCCTCGATCTCCCGCAGCCGCTGCCGGGCCGCCTTGGCCGCGCGCCGGGCGAGGGTGCGCTCGAACTCCTTCTCCTGCTCGGTGTCGGCCGTCACCCTGAGCCGCCCGACCAGCCAGGGCAGGGTCAGCCCCTGCACCAGCAGCGTCACCAGGATCACCCCGAACGCGATGAAGACGATCTCCTCGCGGTGCGGGAAGGGCGACCCGTCGTCCGTCTCCAGCGGGATCGCCAGGGCCAGCGCCACCGAGGCCACCCCGCGCATCCCCGCCCACCACATGACGACGGTCTCCCGCAGGCTCATCGGGATGTCCTCGTCCCGGTCCCGCTTGGCGTGCAGCCGTTTCGTCAGCCAGGTCGCCGGCAGCAGCCACAGCAGCCGCACCAGGATCACCACGCCCACCACGGCCCCGGCCCAGCCCAGCAGCTCGGCCCAGTGCCCGGACGCGGTCCGCACCGCGTTGTGCAGCTCCAGGCCGATCAGCCCGAAGGCGACCCCGGTGACCAGGGTGTCGACGACGTCCCAGACGGTGTGCCCGGCCAGCCGGGTCAGCACGTCGTCGGCGTCGGAGGCGTACTCGGCGAGGAACATCGCGGTGGTGAGCACGGCCAGCACCCCGGAGCCGTGCAGCTCCTCGGCGAGGACGTAGGAGGCGTACGGCACCAGCAGCGTCAGCCCGATCTGCAGGGTCGCGTCCCCCAGCAGGCCGAGGACCTTGTTGGCCGCCCACCCGAGCGCCAGACCGACGGCGACGGCGACCACGGCCGACAGCACCAGGTCGAACCCGGCCGACCACGGCGAGAAGGTCCCGCCGACGGCGGCGGCGATGGCGACGTTGTACAGCACGATGGCCGTGACGTCGTTGAAGAGCCCCTCGCCCTCCAGGATCGACACCAGGCGGCGGGGCAGTCCGAGCTGCCCGGCGACGGCCGTGGCGGCGACCGGGTCGGGCGGCGCCACCAGCGCCCCGAGGGCGAAGGCGGCGGCGAGGCCGAGGCCCGGCACGATCGCGTGGGCCACGGCGGCCACGCAGGTCATGGTGACGAAGACCAGCGCGACGGCCAGCAGGAAGATGGGCCGTTTGTTGGCCGCGAACTGCCGCCAGGAGGTACGCCGTACGGCGGCGTACAGCAGCGGCGGCAGCAGGGCGGGCAGGATGAGGTCGGGCGGGATGTCGACGTTGGGCACGAAGTCGAGCAGCGCCAGTACGATGCCGAGCACCGTCATCAGCACCGGCGCCGGCAGCCCGAACCGGTCGCCGACCGGGACGCTCAGCAGGGCCCCGAGCAACAGCACGAACAACAGGGCCAACTGATCCACGGTCAGCGCTCCGGAGGGGTCTCGGCGATCACACGGCAGGCTTCCAGCCTGCCACCTCGCCTTCCCCGTCGCCCCGCCGAGAACCCCGGGTCACAGAACGCGTCGCATCGCGCGGTGCGGTATCCCCGCGTCGGGGAACTCCGGACCGTACGCCGTGTAGCCGAGCCGCTCGTAGAAGCCGAGGGCGTGGGTCTGCGCGTGCAGGTCCACCGCCGTGAGCCCGCGCGCGCGTGCCGCGTCCTCGATGGCCCGCACCAGCGCGGCCCCGACGCCCAGCCCCCGGGCCGCCCGGGTCACGGCGAGCCGCCCCAGCGACCCCACGCCCGCGTCGCCGCCGGTCTTCCCGGCCGCCGCGTCCCCGGTCAGCAGCCGCCCGGTGCCGAGCGGCACGCCGTCCTCGCGGACCGCCAGGACGTGCGTGGCGACGGCGTCGTAGGCGTCGTACTCGATCTCCTCGTCGACGCCCTGCTCGGCCACGAAGACCTCCTTGCGCACCGCGAAGCACGCCTCGCGGTCGGCGGGGTCCTCGGCGACGCGCACCTCGTACACCGGTGTACCGCCGCTCATGCGTAGGTCTCCTCCCTGACCCGGTCCAGGGCCTGCTGGAGGTCGTCCGGGTAGTCGCTGGCGTACTCCACCCAGTCGCCGGTGCCGGGGTGCTCGAAGCCGAGCCGGACGGCGTGCAGCCACTGCCTGGTCAGGCGCAGCCGCTTGGCGAGGGTCGGGTCGGCGCCGTAGGTCAGGTCACCGACGCAGGGGTGGCGGTGGGCGGCCATGTGGACGCGGATCTGGTGGGTGCGGCCGGTCTCCAGCTTCACGTCGAGCAGGGAGGCCGCGCGGAACGCCTCGATCAGGTCGTAGTGCGTCACGGAAGGCTTGCCCTCGGCCGTGACCGCCCACTTGTAGTCGTGCTGCGGGTGCCGGCCGATGGGCGCGTCGATGGTGCCGCTGGTCGGGTCGGGGTGGCCCTGCACCAGCGTGTGGTAGCGCTTGTCGACCGTGCGCTCCTTGAACTGGCGCTTGAGCGAGGTGTAGGCGCGCTCCGACTTGGCGACCGCCATCAGCCCGGAGGTGCCCACGTCGAGGCGGTGCACGATGCCCTGCCGCTCGGCGGCGCCGGACGTGGAGATCCGGTACCCGGCGGCGGCGAGCCCGCCGATGACCGTCGGCCCGGTCCAGCCGGGCGACGGGTGGGCGGCCACGCCGACCGGCTTGACGATGACGACCACGTCCTCGTCGTCGTGGACGATCTCCATGCCCTCGACCGGTTCGGCGACCACCTGGACCGGCGCGGGCGCCTGCGGCATCTCGACCTCCAGCCAGGCCCCGCCGCGCACCCGCTCGGACTTGCCGACCACCGAGCCGTCGACCGCCACCTTCCCCGCCGCCGCCAGCTCGGCGGCCTTGGTACGGGAGAAGCCGAACATCCGGGAGATGGCGGCGTCGACGCGCTCGCCCTCCAGGCCGTCGGGCACGGGCAGGGTACGGATCTCGGGAAGCGTGCTCACCCGGTCGAGTATGCCGGACGGTATCGACACTCCCTCACCGGCAGGTGCTCAGTCCTTGTGGACGGTTCCGTCCGGGTCCAGGCCCCGGAAGGACAGCAGCACGATCAGGATGCCGCCGCACACGATCGCCGAGTCGGCGAGGTTGAAGACCGCGAAGTGCTTGGGCGCGATGAAGTCCACCACCGCGCCCTCGAAGACACCCGGCGAACGGAAGATCCGGTCGGTGAGGTTGCCGAGCGCCCCGCCGAGCAGCAGGCCCAGCGCGATCGCCCACGGCAGGCTGTAGAGCTTGCGGGCGAGCCGGGCGATCACGACGATCACGGTGGCCGCGATCACCGTGAAGATCACGGTGAACGCCTCACCGATGCCGAAGGCGGCCCCCGCGTTGCGGATCGCCACCAGCCGCAGCCAGTCCCCGACGATCTCGATCGGCTCGTGGTGCTCCAGCTTCGCCACCACGATCATCTTGCTGACCAGGTCCAGCGCGTACGCGAACACGGCCACCGCGAACAGCACGGCGATCCGGCGCTTGCCCCGGGGCCGCTCGGCGCCGGCGGCCTCCTGCTGCCCGTCCCCCGCCTCGTCCGGGGTGTCCGGCGTACCGATGATGCGCTCCGCCTCTGCCACGTGAGTCCCTCGACCTAGGTACCTGACTGAGGAAGAGAGTACGGCACACCTCAGCGGCGCTCCTGCTTCTGTTTGCACTCCACGCACAGGGTGGCCCGCGGGAACGCCTGCATCCGGGCCTTGCCGATCGGCTCGCCGCAGTTCTCGCACAGTCCGTAGGTGCCCGCGTCCAGCCGCTCCAGGGCGTGCGCGGTCTGGGTGAGCATCTCGCGCGCGTTGGCGGCCAGCGCCAGCTCGTGCTCACGCGTGATGTTCTTGGTGCCGGTGTCCGCCTCGTCGTGCCCCGCGCCGTCCCCCGAGTCCCGCATCAGGCCCTGCAGCGCCCGCTCGGAGGAGTCCAGCTCGGCCCGGAGCCGGGCCTCCTCGGACTGCAGCTCCCCACGCGCCTCCTCGACCTCCTCGGGGGTCCACGGGTCCTCACCGGGGCGTACCGCGAGGTCGCCGGGTTCCACCGCGCCGCCCCGCGCCTTGGGTACCGCAGTCTTGGCCGCCGTGGCCGTGCCAGGGGTCTTCTTCGCAACCACCGTCGTGGCTCCCGTCTGCTCCGCGGCCTCGGCCGCGCCCGCCTTCTTGGCCGTGCTCTTCCCCGCCACGCCGCCCGGCGCTGCCGCGGCCTTCTTCCCCGTGGCCTTCTTGGCCGCGGTCTGCTTCACAGCGCCCTTCTTCGCAGCGACCTTCTTGGCCGCCGTCTTCTTGGCCGCCGTCTTCTTGACCGCCGTCTTCTTGACCGCCGTCTTCTTGACCGCGGCCTTCTCCGCAGCGACCTTTCTGGCCGCCGTCTTCTCCGCCGCGCTCTTCCCCGCAGCACCCTTCTCCGCCGCAGTCCTCCTCGCCACGGCCTCCCCGCCGCCCCGCGTGCTCGTGCTCTTCTTCCCGCCCGCCCCCTCCCCCACCCCACCGGCGGAGCCGGAGGTGCCGGAGGCCGGGGCACGGGCGGGTCCGCCGGACCCCGAGTGCCGTACGGCGGTCTTCTTCGCCACCATGCCGCGGCCCCTTCACAAACTGTGATCTTGCACGCGAACCGTGCTGGGACGATAAATCGACTTGAGTCCCGCGGCAACGGGACGCACCGCCCCGCTCGACCGACCTGCATCCGTTGTGCCCAGCTCCCCGCCGGGTATGCCGGTCCGAAAACCGGTCGGCCGCTGTCCGCCGGGCGCCGTACACTGGGCGGAGCGAAAAGCGTGGATGGGGACGAGTAGCGGCGTACGCAGCCCAGAGCGACCCGGGGACGGTGTGAGCCCGGGGGCGAGCCCGACGCGAAGATCACCCCGGAGCCGCCGGAAGAAAGCCGCACCGGACCGGACGCGGCGAGTAGACCCGGCATCGCGCCCCAATGAGGGGGCTCACCGGCGCACAAGGCGCACCGGGAGCCAAGGAGGGTGGTACCGCGGGAGCGCAAAGCTCTCGTCCCTCCGACGGAAGGCAGCACGTCCGCCGGAGGAAACGCGTTGAATACGCCGCCGCTGTACCGCCAGGTACCCGCCCAGGTCGACCTGCCCGCGCTCGAACACGCGGTGCTCGACTTCTGGCGCGAGCAGAAGATCTTCGCCAAGAGCCTGGAGCAGTCCGCGGGCCGCCCCGAATGGGTGTTCTACGAGGGTCCCCCCACCGCCAACGGCATGCCGGGCGCCCACCACATCGAGGCCCGCGTCTTCAAGGACGTCTTCCCCCGCTTCCGCACCATGCGCGGCTACCACGTGGCCCGCAAGGCCGGCTGGGACTGCCACGGCCTGCCCGTGGAGCTGGCGGTGGAGAAGGAGCTGGGCTTCAGCGGCAAGCCGGACATCGAGGCGTACGGCATCGCGGAGTTCAACGCCAAGTGCCGCGAGTCGGTGACCCGCCACACGGACGCCTTCACCGAGCTGACGACCCGCATGGGCTACTGGGTCGACCTCGACGACGCGTACCGCACGATGGACCCGGAGTACGTCGAGTCCGTCTGGTGGTCCCTGAAGGAGATCTTCAACAAGGGCCTCCTCGTCCAGGACCACCGCGTCGCCCCCTGGTGCCCCCGCTGCGGCACCGGCCTGTCCGACCACGAGCTGGCCCAGGGCTACGAGACGGTCGTCGACCCCTCGGTCTACGTCCGCTTCCCTCTCACCTCCGGCCCGCTGGCCGGCGAGGCCGCGCTGCTGATCTGGACGACCACGCCCTGGACGCTGGTCTCCAACACGGCCGTGGCGGCCCACCCCGAGGTCACCTATGTCGTCGCCACCAACGGTGACGAGAAGCTCGTCGTCGCCGCCCCCCTCGTGGAGAAGGCCCTCGGCGAGGGCTGGGAGACCACCGGCCAGACCTTCACCGGCGCCGAGATGGAGCGCTGGACGTACCAGCGCCCGTTCGAGCTGGTCGCGTTCCCCGAGCCGGCCCACTACGTCGTCAACGCCGACTACGTCACCACCGAGGACGGCACGGGCCTGGTCCACCAGTCCCCCGCCTTCGGTGAGGACGACCTCAAGGTGTGCCGCTCCTACGGCCTGCCGATCGTCAACCCGGTCCGCCCCGACGGCACCTTCGAGGAGGACCTCCCCCTGGTCGGCGGCGTCTTCTTCAAGAAGGCCGACGAACAGCTCACCGAGGACCTCGACACCCGCGGCCTGCTCTTCAAGCACATCCCGTACGAGCACAGCTACCCGCACTGCTGGCGCTGCCACACCGCGCTGCTCTACTACGCCCAGCCGTCCTGGTACATCCGCACCACGGCGATCAAGGACCGTCTCCTCCAGGAGAACGAGAAGACCAACTGGTTCCCGGACACCGTCAAGAACGGCCGGTACGGCGACTGGCTGGACAACAACATCGACTGGGCGCTCTCCCGCAACCGCTACTGGGGCACCCCGCTGCCCATCTGGCGCTGCGAGGACGACCACCTCACGGTCGCCGGCTCCCGCGCCGAGCTGACCGAGCTGACCGGCACCGACCAGTCGGGCCTCGACCCCCACCGCCCGTACATCGACGAGGTCACCTTCGCCTGCCGCCACGACGGCTGCGGCAAGACGGCCACGCGCGTGCCGGAGGTCATCGACGCCTGGTACGACTCGGGCTCGATGCCGTTCGCGCAGTGGGGCTACCCGTACAAGAACAAGGAACTGTTCGAGTCCCGCTACCCGGCGCAGTTCATCTCCGAGGCCATCGACCAGACCCGCGGCTGGTTCTACACCCTGATGGCCGTCGGCACGCTCGTCTTCGACAAGTCGTCGTACGAGAACGTCGTCTGCCTCGGCCACATCCTCGCCGAGGACGGCCGCAAGATGTCCAAGCACCTGGGCAACATCCTGCAGCCGATCCCGCTGATGGACCAGCACGGCGCCGACGCGGTGCGCTGGTTCATGGCGGCCGGCGGCTCCCCGTGGGCGGCCCGCCGCGTCGGCCACGGCACCATCCAGGAAGTCGTCCGCAAGACGCTCCTCACGTACTGGAACACGGTCGCCTTCCAGGCCCTGTACGCCCGCACCTCGGGCTGGGCGCCGAGCGAGGCCGACCCGGCCCCCGCCGACCGCCCCGTCCTGGACCGCTGGCTCCTCTCCGAACTGCACGCCCTCACCGACCAGGTGACGCAGGCCCTGGAGGGTTACGACACCCAGCGCGCCGGCAAGCTGCTGTCCTCGTTCGTCGACGACCTGTCCAACTGGTACGTACGCCGTTCCCGCCGCCGCTTCTGGCAGGGCGACAAGGCGGCGCTGCGCACCCTGCACGAGGTCGTCGAGACGGTCACCAAGCTGATGGCCCCGCTGACGCCGTTCCTCACCGAACGGGTCTGGCAGGACATGATCGTGCCGGTCACCCCGGGCGCCCCGGAGTCCGTGCACCTGTCCTCCTGGCCCGAGGCCGACCTGTCGGCGATCGACCCGGAGCTGTCGCAGCAGATGGTCCTGGTGCGCCGCCTGGTCGAACTCGGCCGCGCCACCCGCGCGGAGTCCGGCGTCAAGACCCGCCAGCCGCTGCGGCGCGCGCTGATCGCGGCCGCGGGCTTCGACGCGCTCTCCCCCGAACTGCACACGCAGATCACCGAGGAGCTGAACGTCGAGTCCCTCGCCTCCCTCTCCGAGGTCGGCGGCAGCCTGGTCGACACCACCGCCAAGGCCAACTTCCGCGCCCTGGGCAAGCGGTTCGGCAAGCGCGTCCAGGACGTCGCCAAGGCCGTGGCGAACGCGGACGCGGCGGCGCTCTCCCTCGCCCTGCGGGAGGGCACGGCCTCGGTGGAGGTCGACGGTGAGACGATCGCCCTCGCTCCCGACGAGGTGATCATCACGGAGACCCCGCGCGAGGGCTGGTCGGTCGCCTCCGACTCCGGTGCCACGGTCGCCCTCGACCTGGAGATCACCGAGGAGCTGCGCCGCGCGGGCCTCGCCCGGGACGCGATCCGCCTGATCCAGGAGGCCCGCAAGAACAGCGGCCTGGACGTCGCCGACCGCATCGCCCTGCGCTGGACGGCCACGGACCCGGCGGTCGTCGCCGCCCTGACCGGGCACTCGGCCCTGATCGCCGACGAGGTCCTGGCCACCGACTTCGCCGAGGGCGAGGCGGACGGCACGTACGGGGACGCCTTCAGGGACGAGGGCCTGTCCCTGACGTTCCGTCTCCGCAAGGCGTAAGCAACACGCGAGAGGCCCGGTTCCCCCACGGGGAGCCGGGCCTCTCGCGTACGGTCCGCGCCCGCCTCCGAGAACGGACCGCAAAAAGGCGGGTCCCGGGCTCAAGAACCCGGGACCCGCCTTGAACGCTGCCGACTACGACGCCGTACTACCGTTCAGCACTGCTCAGTTGTCGTCCTCGTCGATCAGGAACCCGCGCATCGGCGAGGGCGCCTGCCCCATCGGCGACGGCCCCTGCGGGCGCACCGGCGCCATCGGCTGGGTCATCGCCGGCGACATCTGCTGCTGACCGCCGTACGACGGGCCGGACGAGGCGCCCGGACCGCTGCCCATGGACTGGTTGCCACCGTAGGACGGCGCGCTCGCACCGGCCGGAGCCATCGACGGCGCCGGGGACGGCGGCAGCGAGGCGGCGGCGGGCGTCCGCGGCGGGGCCAGCGAGTCGTCGGCCTGGGTCTCCAGCTGACGCAGCTGCGACTCCAGGTAGGACTTCAGCCGCGTGCGGTACTCGCGCTCGAAGCCGCGCAGGTCCTCGACCTTGCGCTCCAGCGTGGCGCGAGCGGACTCCAGGGAGCCCATCGCGACGCGGTGCTTCTCCTGCGCGTCCCGCTCCAGGGCGTCGGCCTTGGCGCGGGCGTCCCGCTCCAGACCCTCGGCACGCGAACGCGCCTCGCCGACGATCTTGTTGGCCTCGGACCGGGCCTCGGCGATCGCCTGGTCGGCGGTCTGCTGGGCCAGCGACAGAACGCGCGCGGCGCTGTCGCCACCAGGGCCGCCCTGACCGGGCATGCCGGGACCACCGGGGCCGCCGGGACCCTGCGGGCCGCCCATGGGGCCGCCCATCGGACCGGGACCCATCTGGCCCTGCATCGGACCCGGGCCCTGGCCCATCGGCCCCGGACCCTGGCCCATCGGACCGGGACCCTGCGGGCCGCCCTGACCGCCGGGACCGGCGGGCAGCTGCGGGGCGCCGCTCGGCAGCTGGGGCGGACCACCCATGGGGCCACCCATCTGCTGCTGCGGCGGGCCCGATATGCCGGCGGGCACCGGAGCACCCGGACCGCGCATGCCCTGCTGGGGCATCCCGCCCTGCTGGGGCATCCCACCCTGCTGAGGCATGCCGCCCTGCTGGGGCATGCCGCCCTGCTGGGGGTGGCCACCCTGCTGCTGATCCTGCTGCTGCTCCGGGGGCTTGCGCATGTTCTGCTGGTTCTGCGCGGCCGCGCGCGTGGCCGCGGCCAGCTTGGCGCGCAGGTCCTCGTTCTCGCGGAGCAGACGGGTCAGTTCGGCTTCGACCTCGTCGAGGAAGGCATCGACCTCGTCCTCGTCATAGCCTTCTCGGAGGCGGACGGTCGTGAACTGCTTGTTCCGCACGTCCTCGGGGGTCAACGGCATCTCTTCACCTCAACGTAGTCGTCGGCATTCGGCAAGCCCGTATCTCTCTCATCGCTCACAGCCGGCTCACGATCGAGATCAGGATGTAGACGATGATCATCAGTACGAAGAAGGACAGGTCGAGCGCCACGCCCCCGAGACGCAGCGGCGGAATGACCCGCCGCAGGAGCTTCAACGGTGGATCGGTGACAGTGTAGGTGGCCTCCAGTACGACCACCATCGCCTTGCCGGGTTGCCACGAGCGGGCGAACTGGAAGACGTAGTCCATGACCAACCGGAAGATCAGCACGATGAGGAAGCACATCAGCGCGATGTAGACGACATCCAGGACCACGCTCATGACCCTTGCTTCCCTCTCCCCTGACCCGACTCACCGGTGTTACGTCTCAGCTCTGGTTGAAGAACCCGCCCTCTGCGATGCGGGCCTTGTCCTCCGCCGTGACATCGACGTTAGCAGGAGACAGCAGGAACACCTTCTGCGTCACCCGCTCGATACTGCCGTGAAGACCAAACACCAGACCAGCCGCAAAGTCGACAAGTCGCTTCGCGTCCGTGTCGTCCATCTCCGTGAGATTCATGATCACCGGAGTGCCCTCACGGAAGTGTTCCCCGATGGTACGGGCCTCGTTGTAGGTCCGTGGGTGAAGCGTGGTGATCCGGTAGGGCTCTCGTTCGGAGACGACCTTGGGCATGATGACCGGTGCGCTCTTTTCCAGGCTCGCGCGTTCTTGTGTGATGGATGCCACGGGCGCGATCCGGGCGGGTCGCCCGGATTCCGCGGGTAGCGAAGCAGACCGGGCCACCGGCTCGCGAGGCGCGGGCGGTTGTACGACTCGCACCTCTTCGTCCCTTTGTGGCTGATGTGAACCATGCCCCTGATGCGCCGGTTCATGCCTCCGGTGATCCCGTTCGGGCTCCGGGTCGAGTTCGGGTTCGAAGTCGTCGTCGGGGTCGAAACCCCGGCCGTCGTACCCATCGTCCTCCACGAGGCCGAGGTAGACCGCCATCTTGCGCATCGCGCCGGCCATGCTCTGAGTCCTCCGCTCTGTGGTGGATCGGCTGACGACTGCCAAATGCCCGCGATCCACGAGGTCGTTGTTTCCGCCTTTCGGCGGTAATGACCATATTTTCTGCTGTGGTCCGACTTCTTGGCGACGTTACCCGAGCCTGGGGCGGACACCGAGTACCGCAGTGCCGACGCGCACATGTGTCGCTCCGGCGGCCACGGCCTGTTCGAGGTCCGCACTCATCCCTGCCGAGACCATGTTCGCAGCCGGATGGGCGCGACGCAGGTCGGTCGCCACATCCATGAGGCGCTCGAACGCGGCCTGTTGGCGCCCGGCGTACTCCCCGGTCAGCGGGGCCACCGTCATCAGTCCGTCGAGCCGGAGCCCCGGCGACGAGGCCACGAGGCCGGCCAGTTCTCCGACCTGGTCGGGTGCCACGCCGCCCCGCTCGCCCCGCCCGTCCGCCCCCGCGTCGAAGGCGACCTGGACGAGACAGCCGAGCTCGCGCCCGGCCCGTACCGCCTCCTTGGACAGGGCGGTGACGAGCCGTGAGCGGTCGACGGACTGCACGAGACCGGCGTAACCGACCACGGATCGTACCTTGTTGGTCTGCAGCTGACCTACGAAGTGCCAGGTGAGCGGCAGATCCGCGCACGCGGCGGCCTTGGGTGCCGCGTCCTG
This sequence comes from Streptomyces sp. ISL-12, assembly GCF_018614415.1. Classification (GTDB taxonomy): domain Bacteria; phylum Actinomycetota; class Actinomycetes; order Streptomycetales; family Streptomycetaceae; genus Streptomyces. The sequence goes on along the minus strand of NZ_JAGGOO010000059.1, from coordinate 50,959 downwards.
GTCCCGGTTCTCGGCGACGTGCCGCACGCCCAGCTCCGCCAGGGCGCGCACATCGCTCGCCGGATAGGTCTTGGTGACCACGATCAGGGTCACCTCCTCGCGGGCCCGGCCGGCGGCGGCGCACGCGGCGGCGATGCGCTCCTCCACCTTCGCCAGATTGGCGGCGAGTTCGTCCTTACGTTCCGTCATGCCCCATCAGTCCAGCCAGACATAGCCCGCGAGCCGCCCGGTGGTGCGGTCGCGTCGGTACGAGAAGTGGTCCTTCGACTCCAGCGTGCACACCAGCGACTGCGCCCGGTCGCGCACCCCGAGCCGTTCGAGCTGCGCGCGCACTCCGGCGGCGACGTCGACCGCCGGAGTGCCCCAGCTCGTCACGGCGTGCGCCGCCGGTTCGACGGCGGCCACTTCGGCGCGCATCGTCTGGGGCACCTCGTAGCACCGGCCGCAGACCGAGGGTCCGGTGCGGGCGACGATCCGGGCGGGGTCGGCGCCGAGTCGGGTCATGGCGCGTACGGCGGCGGGGACGACGCCGGCGATCATGCCGGGCCGGCCGGCGTGGGCGGCGGCGGCGATCCCCGCGACGGGATCGGCGAGCAGGACGGGTACGCAGTCGGCGGTGAGCACGGCGAGAGCGAGTCCCCGCTCGGCGGTGACGATCGCGTCGGTGTCCGGCACCGGCCGGGCGCCCCAGGGCGCGTCGACCACCTCGACGTCCGCCCCGTGCACCTGGTTCATCCAGACCACCCGGTCCGCGTCCAGGCCCAGTGCCCCGGCCGCCCGTTCCCGGTTGGCCCGCACGGCGTCGGGGTCGTCTCCGACCGCGCCGCCCAGGTTGAGCTCCTCGTACGGAACGGCGCTCACCCCGCCCCACCGGTCGGTGAAGGCGAAGTGCGCGCCGCTCACGGTGTCGCGCTGTCCTATCACTTCAAGAAGTCCGGCACGTCCAGCTCCTCGGCCGCGCTGTCCGAGTAGGTCCGGGACGGCGGGACCGGCGGGGTGACCGGCGGCAGGTCGCTGACCGGCTCCGGCGCGACGGGCTCCGGCTCCTCCTTCGGCTTGACGCTGCCGAGCGAGCCGAAGGACGGGCGGCTCTCGGGCTGCCGGACCGGCGGGGCGGGGGGCTGCTCCTCGCGCTTGGCGGAGGACGAGCCGAGCACGTTGTCCCGCTTGGCGGGCGGCTGGCCGCCGTCGAAGCCGGCCGCGATGACCGTGACCCGGACCTCGTCGCCGAGGGCGTCGTCGATGACGGCGCCGAAGATGATGTTGGCCTCGGGGTGGGCGGCCTCGCTGACCAGCTGGGCGGCCTCGTTGATCTCGAACAGGCCGAGGTCGGAGCCGCCGGAGATGGAGAGCAGCACGCCACGGGCGCCGTCGATGGAGGCTTCGAGGAGCGGCGAGGAGATCGCCATCTCGGCGGCGGCCACCGCGCGGTCGTCGCCGCGGGCCGAGCCGATGCCCATCAGGGCGGAACCGGCCTCGGACATGACCGACTTGACGTCGGCGAAGTCCAGGTTGATCAGGCCGGGCGTGGTGATGAGGTCGGTGATGCCCTGCACACCGGAGAGCAGGACCTGGTCCGCCGACTTGAAGGCGTCCAGGACGGAGACCTGGCGGTCCGAGATGGACAGCAGCCGGTCGTTGGGGATGACGATGAGGGTGTCGACCTCTTCACGCAGTTCGGCGATGCCGTCCTCGGCCTGGTTGGCCCGGCGCCGTCCCTCGAAGGTGAACGGGCGGGTGACCACGCCGATGGTGAGGGCGCCGAGCGAGCGGGCGATGTTCGCCACCACGGGCGCGCCGCCGGTGCCGGTGCCGCCGCCCTCACCGGCCGTCACGAAGACCATGTCGGCCCCCTTGAGGACCTCCTCGATCTCCTCGCGGTGGTCCTCGGCGGCCTTGCGGCCGACGGCCGGGTTGGCTCCGGCGCCGAGTCCGCGGGTGAGTTCACGGCCGACGTCGAGCTTGACGTCGGCGTCGCTCATCAACAGGGCTTGCGCGTCGGTGTTGATGGCGATGAACTCGACGCCCTTGAGACCGACCTCGATCATCCGGTTGATGGCATTGACACCACCGCCGCCGACACCGATGACTTTGATGACTGCGAGGTAGTTCTGCGGTGCTGCCACGTCGAAGGCCTCTCGCCTCGAGTTACGTGTCGTCGAACCGCTGGAGCACTGCTGCCCCGCGACCCGACGACTGATGCCGAATGGGACGGTCCGTAGCGCCGACCCGAACCCTAACCCTGAAGTTTAGGGTTACCAGTGTGTCTGTTCCCTGGAGTCTTCTGAACAGGACACTAAGTCGACAAGTGGCGCGCGTTCAACGAACACGCCGAACCTCCCGTTTTTCTTTTCACCCTATGTGATCAGCCATAGCGCTGCCCAACCAGGGTGCTGGCCTGCACCGATACCCGTCAACTCCCTGATGAGGCCGGGGCAGTGGGAACACTTACGTCGAAGTGCCGCGCACCGGGCGCGGCTTTCATCAGCGCGGTGAGCGCGCGCGCCTTGTCCGCGCCCTTTTCACCGCTTCCCCACGCGACGGTACGCCCGCCGGTCAACTCCAGCGAGATGTCGTCGAAGGAACGCACCTTGACCAGCCGGGTGTCACGCGCGACCGGGTCCGGCACCCGGCCGGCGACCCGGACCGCCTCCCGGGCGAGCCGGTCCTCGCCGAAACGGCGCAGGCTCGCGGCGGCCGAACCCGGGCGGGACACCGCCAATTCCAGCAGGGGAACACCCTTGGGTGCACGGGAAACCGTGGCGAATCGGACACCGCCGTCGTCCACTTCCACATACTTGTCGCCGTTTTGCACCAACAGAACCGGAGTGCGCTCTGTCACTTTCAGCTCGATTCCGTCGGGCCAGGAACGGTCGGCCTCAATCACGTCAATTCGGGGCAATTTCTTCGTCAAACGCGCTTCGATGGTCTCGATGCCGACGGAAATGAGCGGCTCCCCGACCGGGACGTCGGCGGCCTCGCGCACCTGCTCGGGGGTCAGCACCCGGGTCCCGGAGACCGAGACCTCTTCCACCCGGAGCCAGGCCGACCCGTAGAAGAGCCAGCCGGCCGCCCCGCCCAGGGTCACGAGGAGGGCGGCCAGGATGACGATCGTACGAAGGCGGGGGCGCTTGAAGCGCCGGACGCGGGGCGGGCCGGACGACTCCCGCCTGCGTGCGCCGCGTTCGGCGGTGGTCGGTCCGGCCACGCTTCCTGCCCTCCGTCAGATGTGCCTAGCGCTGTGCACGGGCGGCGCTGATCGCCTCGTACACCATGCCGACGAGCAGGTCGTCGGCGTCCCGGCGGCCGAACTCGGCGGCGGCGCGGGACATCTCGTACAGCCGGTGCGGGTCGGCGAGCACGGGCAGCACGTTCTGCTGGACCCACTCGGGGGTGAGTTCCGCGTCGTCGACCAGCAGTCCGCCGCCGGCCTTGACCACCGGCTGGGCGTTGAGCCGCTGTTCGCCGTTGCCGATGGGCAGCGGGACGTAGGCGGCCGGGAGTCCGACGGCGGAGAGTTCGGCGACGGTCATCGCGCCCGCGCGGCAGAGCATCATGTCGGCCGCGGCGTACGCGAGGTCCATCCGGTCCAGATAACTTACCGGGATGTACGGGGGCATCCCCGGCATCTGCTGCACCTGCGGCAGTTCGTTCTTCGGGCCGACCGCGTGCAGGATCTGGATGCCGGCCTGCTGGAGCCAGGGCGCGACCTGCTGGACCACCTCGTTGAGGCGGCGGGCGCCCTGCGAGCCGCCGGAGACGAGGAGCGTCGGCAGATTGGGGTCGAGCCCGAACATGGCGCGGGCCTCGGGGCGGGCGGCGGCCCGGTCCAGGGTGGCCACCGAGCGGCGCAGCGGGATGCCGATGTAACGGGAGTTGCGCAGTTTGCTGTCGGGGGTGGAGACGGCGACCTGACGGGCGTACCGGGAGCCGATCTTGTTGGCCAGGCCGGGGCGGGCGTTGGCCTCGTGGACGACGATCGGCACGCCGAGGCGCTTGGCCGCGAGGTAGCCGGGCAGGGCGACGTAGCCGCCGAAGCCGACCACGGCGTCGGCCTTGGTGCGCTCCAGGATCTGCTCGGTCGCCTTGATGGTGCCGCGCAGCCGGCCCGGGACGGTGATCAGCTCGGGGGTGGGCTTGCGCGGCAGCGGTACGGCCGGGATCAGCGCCAGTTCGTACCCGCGCTCGGGTACGAGACGGGTCTCCAGGCCGCGCTCCGTGCCCAGGGCCGTGATGCCCACGGTCGGGTCCTGCCTGCGCAGGGCGTCCGCGAGGGCGAGCGCGGGCTCGATGTGGCCCGCGGTTCCTCCGCCGGCGAGTACGACATGCACCGAAATTCACCGCTCTCCGGACGAGCGTGCCGCCGAGGCACGCCGTCGCATCGTGTTCCAACTCCGGGGCCTCCGCTTGGACCCGGTGCCCCCGGTCCCCCGCTTTCTACCAAAGCGAGGTTGCCGCATCGCAAGCGCCGCCCGCGCAGCGGGCTCGTCGCGTGCGAAGGCGATCAGCAGCCCGATGGCGAACATGGTCGGCAGCAGGGCGGAACCTCCGTAGGAGAACAGCGGGAGCGGGACACCGGCGATCGGCAGCAGTCCGAGGACAGCGCCGATGTTGATCACGGCCTGGGCCGTGATCCAGGTGGTCACGCCTCCCGCGGCATACCTGACGAAGGGGTCCTCCGTGCGTCCGGCCACGCGGATACCCGCATAGCCTAGAGCCGCGAAGAGGGCGAGCACCGACAGCGTCCCCGCCAAGCCCAGTTCCTCACCGGTGACGGCGAAGATGAAGTCGGTGTGCGCTTCGGGGAGTTGACCCCATTTCTCCACGCTGGCGCCCAGTCCGGAACCGAAGAGTCCGCCGGAGGCGAGGGCGTAGATGCCGTGCACGGCCTGCCAGCAGTCCCCCTCGGGACTCATCTCGGTGGCGCCGATGCAGGCGAAGCGGTCGAGCCGGTTCGGGTTGGTCTGGATGAGGATCACCCCGAGCAGCCCGGCGACCGAGAGCACGCCCGCGAACATCCGGGTGGGCGCCCCCGCCAGCCACAGCAGCCCGAAGGCGATGGCGGTCAGGATGATCGCGGTGCCCATGTCACCCCCGAGCATGATCAGTCCGAGGAGGAGGAAGGCGACCGGCACCAGCGGCACCAGCATGTGCTTCCACTGGGTCAGCAGCCGCTTGTCCTGTTTGCGGGCGAGCAGGTCGGCGCCCCACAGCACCAGGGCGAGCTTGCCGAACTCGCTGGGCTGGAGCTGGAAGGGGCCGCCGACGGAGATCCAGTTCTGGTTGCCGTTGACCGACATCCCTATCCCCGGCACCTGCACCAACGCCATCAGGAAGACCGCGCCGGCCAGGATCGGGTAGGCCAGCGCCCGGTGCAGCTTGACCGGCATCCGCATGGCGGCGAGCAGCAGCGCGGCGCCGATCGCGGCGGCCAGGAACTGTTTGCGGAAGAAGTACGAGCCCGGCAGCGAGAGCTGGAGCGCGGTGATCTGGGAGGCCGAGTAGACCATCACGAGGCCGAGCACGGTGATCAGCGCACTGCCGCCGGCGATCAGGTAATAGGCGGTCAGCGGCCGGTCCCAGGCCCGTTGCAGCCGGGTGTACAGCCGCAGCACCGGGTTCTCGGGCGTCGTCCGCCGGGCGGCGGGCCGCTGGACGGTCCGCTGTGCGGGCGGCCGTCCGGTACGGCTGCCGGGACTACCGGGCATCGCAGCCTCCGCTGTACGTCGGCCTGGACCGTCCCACGTGTCCCTCCCGTGGTCACCCGGCGCGGCAGGCCGGGTCAGGCGCCGAGTTCGCGAACGGCCTGTGCGAACGCGTCACCGCGCTTGTTGTAGTTGGCGAACATGTCCATGGAAGCGCAGGCCGGGGCCAGCAGCACCGTGTCGCCGGGCCGGGCGAGCCGCCGCGCCTCCTGGACGGCCGCGAGCATCGCCCCAGTGTCGGTCCGGTCGAGGTCGACGACCGGTACCTCGGGGGCGTGTCGCGCCAGAGCTTCGCGGATCAGCGCGCGGTCGGCGCCGATCAGCACCACGCCGCGCAGCCGCTTCGCCGCGCCCGTGACCAGTTCGTCGAAGGTGGCGCCCTTGGCGAGGCCGCCGGCGATCCACACGATCGACTCGTACGCCGCCAAGGAGGCCTCGGCGGCATGGGTGTTGGTCGCCTTGGAGTCGTCCACGTAGGCCACGCCGTCCACGTCGGCGACGTGCGCGATGCGGTGGGCGTCCGGGGTGAAGGCGCGCAGCCCGTCGCGGACGGCCGCCGGGGGCACCCCGTAGGCGCGGGCGAGGGCGGCGGCGGCCAGCGCGTTGGCGATGTTGTGCGGGGCCGGCGGGTTCACGTCGGCGACCTCGGCCAGCTCCTGGGCGTTCTTCTGCCGGTTCTCCACGAAGGCGCGGTCGACCAGGATGCCGTCCACGACGCCGAGTTGGGAGGGCGCCGGGGCGCCGAGGGTGAAGCCGATGGCCCGGCAGCCCTCCTCGACGTCGGCCTCGCGGACCAGGGCCTCGGTGGCCGGGTCGGCGGCGTTGTAGACGCAGGCGATCCGATTGCCCTCGTAGACGCGGCCCTTGTCGGCGGCGTACGCCTCCATCGAGCCGTGCCAGTCGAGGTGGTCGGGGGCGAGGTTGAGGACGGCGGCCGAGTGGGCGCGCAGCGAGGGCGCCCAGTGGAGCTGGTAGCTGGACAGCTCCACCGCGAGGACGTCGTACTCCTCCTCGCCGGTGACCGCGTCCAGCAGGGAGACGCCGATGTTGCCGACGGCGGCGGTGCGCAGGCCCGCCGCCTTCAGGATCGAGGCGAGCATCTGGACGGTGGTGGTCTTGCCGTTGGTGCCGGTGACCGCCAGCCAGGGGGCGGCGTTCTCGCCCCGCAGCCGCCAGGCCAGTTCGACGTCGCCCCAGACGGGGACGCCGGCCGCGGTGGCCGCCGTGAAGAGCGGCTTGGTCGGCTTCCAGCCGGGGGCGGTGACGATCAGGTCGGTGCCCTCGGGCAAGGAGTCGCCGTCGCCGAGGCGCACGGTGATGCCGAGCGCCTCCAGTTCCGCCGCCTGCGCCCGCGCGCGCTCGTCCGCGCCGTCGTTGACGACGGTGACGCGCGCGCCGAGGCCGTGCAGGACCTTGGCCGCCGGTACTCCGGAGACGCCGAGTCCGGCGACGGTGACGTGCTTGCCCTGAAGTTCCGAGGACACCGAGTCGGTCACTTGTCCGCTGCCCATCCCGCGTAGAAGAGGCCCAGTCCGACGATCACACAGATGCCCTGGATGATCCAGAAGCGGACCACGACAAGGACCTCGGACCAGCCTTTGAGTTCGAAGTGGTGCTGGAGTGGCGCCATCCGGAAGACGCGCTTGCCGGTCATCCGGAACGAGCCGACCTGGATGACCACCGACATGGTGATCAGGACGAACAGGCCGCCGAGGATGGCCATCAGCAGCTCGGTACGGGAGCAGATCGCCAGACCCGCCAGCACACCGCCGAGCGCGAGCGAACCGGTGTCGCCCATGAAGATCTTGGCCGGCGAGGTGTTCCACCACAGGAAGCCCAGGCAGGAGCCCATCAGCGCGGAGGCGACCACCGCCAGGTCGAGGGGGTCCCGTACCTCGTAGCAGGCACCCGGGTTGGTCAGGGTCTGCGCGTTGGCGCAGGACTCCTGGAACTGCCAGACGCCGATGAAGGTGTAGGCGCCGAAGACGAGGACGGAGGCGCCGGTGGCCAGACCGTCCAGGCCGTCGGTGAGGTTCACGCCGTTGGACATCGCCAGGATCATGAACAGCGCCCAGACCACGAACAGCACCGGGCCGATCGTCCAGCCGAAGTCCGTGATGAACGACAGCTTGGTGGAGGCCGGGGTGTTGCCGCGGCTGTCCGCGAACTGGAGCGAGAGCACCGCGAAGGCGATGCCGACGATCAGCTGGCCGGCCATCTTCGCCTTGGCCCGCAGACCCAGCGAACGCCGCTTGACGATCTTGATGTAGTCGTCCAGGAAGCCGACCAGACCCATGCCGACCATCAGGCCGAGCACCAGCAGACCCGAGAAGGTCGGCGCCGCGTCGACGTCGGGGTCGGGCTCCAGGTAGCTGGTGATGATCTTGGCCAGGAAGTACGCGGCGACGGTCGCCAGGATGAAGGCGATACCGCCCATCGTCGGCGTACCGCGCTTGCTGGCGTGCTCGCGCGGGCCGTCGTCACGGATGTACTGGCCGTAGCCCTTGCGGGCGAGGAGCTTGATCAGCAACGGGGTGCCGACCAGCGTCAGGAAGAGACCGATGACTCCCGCGAACAGGATCTGCTTCATCATCGGGCGGCTACCTCACCCTCGGTGCCGGTCTCGAGCAGCGCCGTGGCGACCGCTTCCAGACCCACCGAACGGGACGCCTTCACGAGCACGACGTCCCCCGGGCGCAACTCGCTGCGCAACAGGTCGATCGCCGCCTGTGCGTCGGACACGTGCACCGACTCCTCACCCCACGAACCCTCGTTGTATGCGCCCAGTTGCAGCCATTGGGCTTCCCTGCCCCCGACCGCGACGAGCTTGCTGACGTTGAGCCGGACGGCGAGCCGTCCGACCGCGTCGTGCTCGGCGAGCGCCTCGTCCCCGAGCTCGGCCATCTTGCCGAGCACCGCCCACGTACGACGTCCGTTGCCCATCGCGGCCAGCGCGCGCAGCGCGGCCTTCATGGACTCGGGGTTCGCGTTGTAGGCGTCGTTGACGAGCGTCACGCCGTCCGGGCGCTCGGTGACCTCCATCCGCCAGCGGGAGAGGGAGCCCGCCTCGGAGAGCGCGGTGGCGATCTCGTCTGCGGACATGCCCAACTCGTGGGCGACGGCGGCCGCGGCGAGCGCGTTCGACACGTGATGCTCACCGTACAGGCGCATCGTCACATCGCTTGCACCGGAGGGTGTGTGAAGCCTGAACGCGGGCTGTCCGGTGTCCGTTAGTCGCACGTTCTCGGCGCGAACGTCCGCTTCGCCGGACTCTCCGAAAAGGATCACCTTCGCCTTCGTTCGGGCGGCCATGGCCCGTACGTAGGGGTCGTCCGCGTTGAGGACCGCGGTGCCGTCTTCCGGAAGGGCTTCTACGAGTTCGCCCTTGGCCTGCGCGATCTGCTCCCGGCCCCCGAACTCGCCGATGTGCGCGGAGCCGACGTTGAGGACGAGGCCGATCTTCGGCGGGGTCAGTCCGGCGAGGTACCGGATGTGGCCGATGCCGCGGGCGCCCATCTCCAGGACGAGGAAACGGGTCTCCTCGGTGGCGGTCAGGGCGGTCAGCGGCAGCCCGATCTCGTTGTTGAGCGAGCCCGGCGTGAACACCGTCGGCGCCTTGCGCCCGATCACCTGCGCGATGAGGTCCTTGGTGCTGGTCTTGCCCGCCGAGCCGGTGAGCGCCACCAGGGTGGCCCCCAGGCGCCGTACGACGTGGCGGGCGAGGGCGCCGAGGGCGGCCTGGACGTCGTCCACGACGATCGCGGGCACGCCGACGGGCCGGGAGCCGAGCACGGCCACCGCTCCCGCCTCGACGACCGCCGGCGCGAAGTCGTGGCCGTCCACGCGTTCGCCGACGAAGGCGACGAAGAGGCTGCCGGGTCCCGCCTCGCGGGAGTCCCGGACGACCGGTCCGGTGACCTCGGCCGACGGATCCGGTATGTCGTGCATCTGCCCGCCGACGACTTCTGTGATCTCGGCGAGAGAGAGGGCGATCACAAGTACATCCCCTGGATCATGCGGGATTTCATCCCTGGGTCTTCTGGATGGCCTGGGTCTGCTGAAGGGCCTGGTTCTCCTGGATGGCTTCGCGGAGCACCTGGCGGTCGTCGAAGGGACGCACCACCCCGGCGATGTCCTGCCCCTGCTCGTGGCCCTTGCCCGCGACCAGCACCGTGTCGCCGGGCTCGGCCCGGGCCACGGCGGCGGCGACGGCGGCGGCCCGGTCCTCGAAGACCTGCACCTCGCCGCGCTCGTGGGCGGGCACGGAGGCGGCGCCCTGGAGCATGGTGGCGAGGATCGCGAGCGGGTCCTCGGAGCGGGGGTTGTCGGAGGTCAGTACGGCGGTGTCGGCGTGCCGCGCGGCGGCGGCGCCCATCGGCATCCGCTTGGTGGTGTCCCGGTCGCCGCCGCAGCCGAGGACGACGTGCAGTCGGCCCTCGGTCACCTTGCGCAGCGCCTTGAGGACCGACTCGACCGCGTCGGTCTTGTGCGCGTAGTCGACCACCGCGAGGTACGGCTGTCCGGCGTCCACCCGCTCCAGGCGGCCCGGCACCCCCGGCACCGCCGCGACCCCGTCGGCCGCGGCCCGGGGGTCGAGGCCGGCGGCGGCGAGCGCGACGATCGCGGCGAGGGTGTTGGCCACGTTGAACGGCCCGGCCAGCGGGGAGCGGGCGGTGAACCGCTCGCCCTTCGGACTGACCACGGTGAACGCCGAGTCCAGCGGGCCGACCTCCACGTCCTCGGCCCGCCAGTCGGCGTCGGGGTGTCCCTCGGCCGAGTAGGTGACGACCGGGACCGTGGCCTCGCGGGCGAGCCGGCGGCCGTACTCGTCGTCGGCGTTGACCACGCCGAGCCGGCTGCGCTCCGGGGTGAAGAGCTGCGCCTTGGCCTGGAAGTAGTCCTCCATGCCGGAGTGGAACTCCATGTGCTCCGGGCTGAGGTTGGTGAAGACGGCGACGTCGAAGACGCAGCCGTCGACCCGGCCGAGCACCAGGGCGTGGCTGGAGACCTCCATGGCGACCGCCTCGGTGCCACGCTCGCGCATCACCGCGAAGAGCGCCTGGAGGTCGGTGGCCTCGGGCGTGGTCCGCTCCGACTTGATGCGCTCGTCGCCGATGCGCATCTCGACCGTGCCGATCAGGCCGGTGGCCTTCTCGGTGCGCAGACCGCCCTCCACCAGGTAGGCCGTGGTGGTCTTGCCGGAGGTGCCGGTGATGCCGATCTGGAGCAGGTCGCGGCCGGGGTGTCCGTAGATCGTCGCGGCCAGCTCGCCCATCTCCGCGCGCGGGTCCTCGACCGCCAGCACCGGCAGTCCGGTGGCGGCGGCGCGCTCGGCACCGGACGGGTCGGTCAGCACGGCGGCGGCGCCCAGACCGGCGGCCTGGGTGACGAAGTCGGCGCCGTGGGCACGGGCGCCGGGCAGGGCGGCGTACAGGTCACCGGGGCGGACGGCACGCGAGTCGTGGGTGATGCCCGTGACGGCGGCGTCGCCCTCCGGGGCGGTGACACCCAGCTGACCGGCGAGCTCCGCGAGGGGTGTGGCGGAGACCCGCGCCGGCCGGGGCGGTCCCGGGTAGGTCACGGGGTGGCCCTTCTGGGTGGTTTGGGACTGATCAGGCTGTGGCACGGCGGTGAGCGTACCGGGCGCACCCGCCTGCCCGCGAAGTGAGGGGCGGGGGCCGTTCTGGTTCCCGGGATCGGGGGTGATCGTTGTCACGGGGTGGTTCCTGGTGGCTCGGTACTGCGTCGGAAACGGGTCAGGGTTTGAAGGTGACCGGGAGGTTCGCGGGGTCGGTGCCGGTGGGCGGGACCTGGAGGGTCTTCAGGGCGAACTCCATGACCTGCTTGTAGACGGGGCCGCAGATCTGGCCGCCGAAGTAGCTGCCCTCGGTGGCGTTCTGGATGGCGCAGTAGACGGTGACCCGGGGCTCGTCGGCGGGCGCGAACCCGGCGAAGGACGAGGTGTACCCCTTGTACTGGCCGGTGGCCGGATCCACTCGGTTGGCCGTACCGGTCTTGCCCGCCACCCGGTAGCCGGGGATGCGGGCCTTGGTGCCGGTGCCCTCTTCGTCGTCGACGACCGACTCCAGCATCTGCGACAGAGTCTTCGCGGTCTTCTCACTGATCACCCGCGTCTTCTTCGGCTTCTCGGCGGGCGTGTACCCGCCTTCGGCGTCCTTCGTCCCCTTCACCAGCGTCGGTTCGATCCGTACGCCGCCGTTGGCGATCGTGGAGTAGACGGAGGCCGCCTGGAGCGCGTTGACGGACACGCCCTGGCCGAAAGGGATCGTGTACTGCTGCGAGGTGGACCACTGTCCGGGCGCGGCGAGGATGCCCTTCGTCTCGCCGGGGAAACCGAGGCCGCTGTAGCTGCCGAGGCCGAACTTGCGCAGGTAGGAGTAGAGGACCTGGTTGGCCTCCTCCTGGGTCTTGCCGAGCTCGCCGGTGGCCAGGATGGTGCCGATGTTGCTCGACTTGGCGAGCACGCCGTTGAGCGTGAGGTACCAGGTGGGGTGGTCGATGTCGTCCTTGAAGAGGCGGTCGCCGCGGTGCAGCCGGTTGGGGACGGTGACGTGGGTGTCTGCGGTGGCGGCGCCCTCCTCCAGTACGGCGGCCATCGACATCACCTTGGCGGTGGAGCCGGGCTCGAACGCGTCCTGGAGGGCGCCGTTGCCGAGCGCGTCGGGGTCGGCGTGGGCCAGGTCGCCCGGGTCGAAGCCGGGTGAGTTGGCCATGGCGAGGATCTCGCCGGTCCGCGTGTCCTGGACGATGACGTAGCCGCCGTCGGCCTCGGACTCCTTCACCTGCTCGGTGATGGCGTCCTGCGCCGCCCACTGGATGTCGCGGTCCAGGGTCAGTTCGACGTCGCTGCCGGGCACGGCGGGCGTCTCGTTGCGGCCGACGGTGGGGACCTGGTGGCCGCCGGACTGGGCGTAGCGGATCTCGCCGTCCTCGCCGGCCAGTATCTTGTCGAGCTGGCGTTCGAGGCCGCCGCTGCCCTCGCCCTCGGAGTTGACCCAGCCGATCACCCCGGCGGCGAGGTCGCCGTTGGGGTAGATCCGCTTGCTGCTGGGGTCGGCGAAGACGCCGGCGAGGACGTTGACGGTGGACTGGTCCGTCTCCGCCTTCTTGGACAGGGCGGTCTTCAGGTCCTGGATCTGGTTCCACTCCTGCGGGGTGCGGGCGCGGGCCAGACGGACGTAGCGCAGTTGCTTGTTGTCCGGGCGCAGGGTGGCCGCCAGCTCCTCCTCGTCCTCGCCGAGGATCGGGGCGAGCAGCGCCGCCGCCTGCTCGGGCCCGTCGTCGACCTTGAGCTGCTCTCGGGTGAACATCGTGGGGTCGGCGGTGATGTCGTAGGCGTCCACGGTGGTCGCCAGGGCCACGCCGTTGCGGTCGGTGATGCCGCCGCGGGCGGCGGTCAGGGTGTGGACGACGTACCGGTTCAGCTCGGCCTTGGCGGTGTACGTGCCGGCGTCGACGGCCTGCACCTGGAGCAGGCGTACGACGAAGGCGATCAGGACCAGCGCCAGGGCGAACCCGACCAGGCGCAGCCGGGGGCGGGGGCTGCCGAGCCGGATGGTCCGCGGGGCCGCGCCGCGGGGCGGGGCCGGACGGCGGGCCGGGCGGGCTCCGGGGCCGGGCTGCCGCGTACCGCCGGGCCGGGCCGGCCGCGCGGGACCGGGCACCCGGCGGCGCGTCGGTTGCCTGCCGAAGTCGTCGGGCACTTCCGTCACCTGCCGGGGGTCGGGGTCGTCGGGGCGGGAGCGAGCGAGCCGGCGGGGACCGGGGCCGCCGCGCCCGGCGACGCGGTGAGCGCCGCGGGCGCGAGGGCCGCCGCGGGCGCGAGGGCCGAGGAGGCCGCGGCGCGGACGGGCACCCGGCGGCGCGTCGGTTGCCTGCCGAAGTCGTCGGGCACTTCCGTCACCTGCCGGGGGTCGGGGTCGTCGGGGCGGGGGTGGCCTGCGTGAGCGCCTCGGGGGCGAGGACCAGGGGCGTCGCGCCCGCGGCGGGGCTCGGGGAGCCCTTGACCGTGCCGTCGGGGGCGAGGAAGGCCGGGTCGCCGCCGGGCACCATGCCCAGCTCACGGGCCCGGCGCTGGAGGGCCTGGGGCGCGGAGTAGGCGTCGACGTCCCGCTGGAGGGCCTGCTCCTCGTCGGTCAGCTCCTTGGTCTGCTGCTCCAGGTCGTCGAGCTGGAACGACCCCTCGCTCAGCGCGGAGTTCAGCACCAGCAGTCCGATGAGCCCGCCGCCGAGCAGGAGCACGACGAGGACGACGAAGGGGGTGCGGGCGGCCTGCCCTCCCCCGCCGCCGGCCGGGAAGAGCCGGGCGAGCCGGGCGGCCCTGCCCCTCAGTTCCGGTGCGCCTTTCACAGCCCCTCCCCTCCCCGGTCCGGGCCGCGCCCGTACCGTCCCCGCCGCTCGGGCCTGACTCGGTTCACTCGGTGGACTCCCTGATCCGCTCCGCGCCGCGCAGCCGCGCCGGGGCCGCCCGACGGTTCTCGGCGATCTCCTCCTCGGTGGGAAGTTCGGCACCGCGGGTGAGCAGCTTGAGCCGGGGCGCGTACCGCTCGGGGACCACCGGCAGCCCCGGCGGGGCCGTGTTGGCCGCGCCCGCCGCGAGGACCTGCTTGACCAGCCGGTCCTCCAGCGAGTGGTAGGACAGCACGGCGATCCGTCCGCCGACGGCGAGCGCCTCGACGGCGGCCGGGATCGCCCGCTCCAGGACCGACAGCTCGCCGTTGACCTCGATGCGCAGCGCCTGGAAGGTGCGCTTGGCCGGGTTGCCGCCGGTGCGCTTGGCGGCCTGCGGCAGCGCGCCGCGGATCAGCTCCACCAGCCGGGCGCTGTTGGTGAACGGCTCCTTCTCCCGCTCCCGGACGATCGCGGAGACGATCCGCTTGGCCTGCTTCTCCTCGCCGTAGGCGCGCAGGATGCGGACGAGTTCGCCCGGCGGGTAGGTGTTGAGGACCTCCGCGGCGCTCATGCCGGTCGTCTGGTCCATGCGCATGTCCAGCGGGGCGTCCTGCGCGTACGCGAAGCCGCGGTCGGCCTCGTCGAGCTGCATGGAGGAGACGCCGAGGTCGAACAGCACGCCCTGGACGCGGGGGACGCCGAGCCGGTCGAGCACGTCGGGCAGCTCGTCGTAGACGGCGTGCACCAGGGTGGCGCGCTCGCCGTAGGGGGCGAGCCGCTCGCCGGACAGGCGCAGGGCCTCCTTGTCGCGGTCCAGGGCGACGAGCCGGGCCTCGGGGAAGCGCTCCAGCAGGGCCTCGCTGTGCCCGCCGAGGCCGAGGGTGCAGTCGACGACCACCGCCCCCGGTTCCTCCAGGGCGGGCGCCAGCAGGTCCAGGCACCGCTGGAGCATCACCGGGACGTGTCGACTCTGGCTCAAGGGGGGTCGGCCTCTCGGATCCGGCGCGGCGTCACGCACCGTCGGGTCCCCATCCTCCCCCGGCGGGGCGGGGACCCCCGTGACGGGGGAACCTGCCGGCGCCGGAAGCGTCGGCCGGCCGGGAGCGGGAGGAGGCCGAGCCGTACGTACGCGCCGCGCACGTGGGGAGTACGGGCACCACGGCGCCCAGGTCTCCGGGGTTTCAGTCCAGCGGGGAGAGCCTCGCCTCCCGCTTCGCGTCACTTTAGTCCACCCTGTCTCCCGGTCAATCAACCGGCCTGCGCGTCGCGGGCCCGGGGGCCCGGGAAGCGGGATCCGGGGGCACTTCACCCGTACGGACGCACGGTGACCACTCCTGTGGGTTAGCTCACACCAGGGCTCCCCGGCGTTCTTTGTCCGTCTTCACGGCGGGCCGTGCGCGCCGGTGACCAGTAACGTCAGGGATATGACGACTTCTGCATCTGTTCCCGCAGGCTCCGACGCCGCCACCGGCGGCGGCACCGTCACCGACCGCCTCGTCGAGGCGAACGCGCGCTACGCCGCCGACTTCGCCGACCCCGGGATGGACGCCCGTCCCGTCCTGCGCGTCGCGGTCGTGGCCTGCATGGACGCCCGACTCGACCTGCACGCCGCGCTCGGCCTGAACCTCGGCGACTGCCACACCATCCGCAACGCGGGCGGTGTGGTCACCGACGACGTGATCCGCTCCCTGACCGTCAGCCAGCGCAAGCTGGGCACCCGCAGCGTGGTCCTCATCCACCACACCGGCTGCGGCATGGAGACCCTCACCGAGGACTTCCGCACCGAACTGGAGACGGAGGTCGGCCAGCGCCCGGTCTGGGCGGTGGAGTCCTTCCGGGACGTCGACCAGGATGTACGGCAGTCGATCCAGCGGGTGCGCACCTCCCCGTTCCTGGCGCACACCGACGACGTACGCGGCTTCGTCTTCGACGTGCGGACCGGCCGGTTGCGGGAGATCGACCCGGCCTGACACGCCGTACCCGAGGCACCGGACCGGGCCGCGCCCGGTCCGGGCGCGGCGCGGTCCGGGCCCGGGTGGCGTCAGCGGCCTCGGGTGACATCGGGTGACAGCACATCGATAGGACACGCGAAAGACCGCAAGGTCCGACATATCGCGGGCAGTTGTCCACAGGCGAGTGACACGAATCGGTAACGGCAGCAAGAATGCGGGGAGCGGTGCCGCGCGGGACCTCTTCCGCGGGGTGTCCGTGGTCCGGGGGCTCCTACGGGGGCAAGGGGAAAGACCGAGGAGGACCGGGTGACGACCTATGACGATCGAGCGAGTCTCACTGATCTGACCGCTGTGGTCGAGCGGGTACGCGAGTCGGTGGAGGGCGTGATCGAGGGCAAGCCCGAGGTCGTCCGGCTCTCCCTGACGGTGCTGCTCGCCGAGGGACATCTGCTGATCGAGGACGTCCCGGGGGTCGGGAAGACCATGCTGGCCAAGGCGCTGGCCCGGTCCGTGGACTGCTCGGTGCGGCGCATCCAGTTCACGCCCGACCTGCTGCCGTCCGACATCACCGGGGTGTCCATCTGGGACCAGCAGCGCCGGGACTTCGAGTTCAAGCCGGGTGCCATCTTCGCCCAGGTGGTGATCGGCGACGAGATCAACCGCGCCTCGCCCAAGACCCAGTCCGCGCTGCTGGAGTCGATGGAGGAGCGGCAGGTCACCATCGACGGCAACACCTATGAGCTGCCCGGCCCCTTCATGGTGGTGGCGACGCAGAACCCGGTGGAGATGGAGGGCACCTACCCGCTCCCCGAGGCCCAGCGCGACCGCTTCATGGCCCGGGTCTCCATCGGCTACCCCAGCGCCGAGGCCGAGTTGCAGATGCTCGACGTGCACGGCGGGGTGAACCCGCTGGACGACCTCCAGCCGGTGGCGCACGCGCACGAGATCCTGAAGCTGATCGAGACGGTCCGCGGCGTCCACGTCGCCGAGCCGGTGCGGCGGTACGCCGTGGACCTGGTCTCCGCCACGCGCGACCACCCCGACCTCAGACTCGGCGCCTCGCCGCGCGCCACCCTGCATCTGCTGCGCGCGGCGAAGGCGACCGCCGCCCTCAGCGGCCGGGAGTACGCGCTGCCGGACGACGTGCAGGCACTCGCCGTCGCCGTGCTGGCGCACCGGCTGCTGCCCACCGCCCAGGCCCAGCTGAACCGCCGTACCTCCGAACAGGTGGTGCAGGAGATCCTCCAGCGCACCCCGGTGCCCTCCGACGGCCGGACGCCGAGCGGTTACGGGCCGGCGTACGGTCAGCAGCCGCCGCGGAGGCTGTGATGACCGCCGGGGGGACGGGCCGGGCGGAGGGCGAGCGGGGGGACGGGGGCGGTCTGCGGACCGCGCTGGCCGGTCTGACCACCCGTGGCCGCTCCTTCCTGGCCGCCGGCGTGGCGGCGGCGATCTGCGCGTACGTCCTCGGGCAGAGCGATCTGCTCCGGGTCGGGCTGCTGCTGGCGGTGCTGCCGCTGGTGTGCGCGGTGGTGCTGTACCGCACGCGGTACCGGGTCGCGGGCAGCCGCAGGCTCTCCCCCGCGCGCGTACCGGCCACCGGCGAGGCCCGGGTCCACCTGCGCGTGGAGAACGTCTCGCGGCTGCCCACCGGCCTGCTGATGCTCCAGGACCGCGTGCCCTACGTGCTCGGCCCCCGCCCCCGCTTCGTCCTCGACCGCGTCGAGGCGGGCGGCAGCCGGGAGGTCTCCTACCGGGTCCGCTCCGACCTGCGCGGCCGCTACCCCCTGGGCCCGCTCCAGCTCCGTCTGACCGACCCGTTCGGCATGTGCGAACTGACCCGTTCCTTCTCGGCGCAGGACACCCTCACGGTGATCCCGCGCGTGGAACCGCTGCCCCCGGTACGCCTGGGCGGCGAGGCCAAGGGGTACGGCGACGGGCGGCAGCGCTCACTGGCCCTGGCGGGCGAGGACGACGTGATCCCGCGCGGGTACCGCCACGGCGACGACCTGCGCCGCGTGCACTGGCGCTCCACCGCCCGCTACGGCGAGCTGATGGTGCGCCGCGAGGAACAGCCGCAGCGGGCCCGCTGCACGGTCCTGCTGGACACCCGGGGCATCGCCTACGAGGGGGCCGGGCCCGACTCGGCCTTCGAGTGGGCGGTGTCGGGCGCGGCGTCGGTCCTGGTGCACATGCTGGAACGGGGCTTCTCCGTCCGGCTGCTGACGGACACCGGCAGTTCGGTGCCGGGCGAGGGCGCCGACGGTTTCGCGGGCGCCACGCAGGAGACGGCGGACGCGGCCGGGCTGATGATGGACACCCTCGCGGTGATCGACCACTCCGACCACACGGGCCTGTCCCGGGCCTACGACGTGCTGCGCGGCGGCAACGAGGGACTGCTGGTGGCGTTCTTCGGCGACCTGGACGAGGAGCAGGCGGCGGTCGCCGCCAAGATGAGCCGGCGCAGCGGCGGCGCCCTCGCCTTCGTCCTGGACAGCGACACCTGGCTGCGGGAACCGACGGACGTCCCCGGCCCGTCGGGCGAGCACGCGGAGCGGCTGCGGCTGCGGCTGCGGCTGCTGCGCGAGTCCGGCTGGACGGCCGTGGGCGTGGAGCGCGGGGCGTCACTGGAGGAACGGTGGCGCCGGGCGGAACAGGAACGCTCCGGCCTCATGACGGCGAACGGCGGGGAGGGCGTGCGATGAGCGGGCGGGCACGGATGGCGTTGTGCGCGTGGGCGGCCACGCTGATGGCGTCGTGCGCGTTGTTGCCGCTGGTCGATCCGGCCACCTGGATCGTGCAGGCCGCGTTGCTGCTGGCGATCCAGTCCGGGGTGGGCGCGGCGGTCCGCCGGGTCCCGTCGGCCCGGTGGCTGACGGTCGCGGCACAGGCCCTGGCCGCGCTGGTGCTGCTGACCCTGGCCTTCGCCCGCGAGCAGTCGTTCGCCGGTCTGGTTCCCGGCCCGGACACCTTCCGGCACTTCGCCGGGCTGCTGGAGCAGGGCGGCGACGACATCGCGCGGTACGCGATCCCGGCGCCGCTGGAGTCCGACGGCATCCGGCTGATGCTGGTCGGCGGCGTGCTGGTGATCGGCCTGCTGGTGGACACCCTCGCGGTGACCTTCCGCGGCGCGGCTCCGGCGGGTCTGCCCCTGCTGGCGCTGTACTCGGTGGCCGCGGGGCTGTCGGACGGCGGCACCGACTGGCTGTGGTTCCTGGTCGCGGCGGCCGGCTATCTGATGCTGCTGCTGGCCGAGGGCCGTGAGCGGCTCTCCCAGTGGGGCCGGGTCTTCGGCGGTGCCCCCCGCGCCCCGGGCGCCGGGCCGGCCCGTGCCCTCGCCCCGGTCCGCACCGGCCGGCGGATCGGCGTGGTCGCGCTGGGCGTCGCCCTGGTGGTGCCGCTCGGTCTGCCCGCGATGAACGGCGGCCTGCTGGGCGGCGCCGGCACGGGCGTGGGCTCCGGCGACGGAGGCGGCGGCACCATCTCGGCGGTGAACCCGCTGGTGTCCCTGCGCGACAGCCTGAACGTGGACGAGAACCGCCAGGTCCTCTTCGTCCGCACCGAGTCGAGCGACATCTCCGACCTCTATCTGCGGATCGTCTCCCTGGACGACTTCGACGGCACCACCTGGAAGCCGTCCAAGCGGCAGATCACCTCCGTCCCGGACGGCGCCTTCCCCACGCCCCCCGGACTCGGCCCCGAGGTCGAGCGCAGGGAGACGCGGACCACGATCTCGGCGGCGGACTGGTACGCCCAGGACTGGCTGCCGATGCCGTACCCGCCGAGCGGCGTGCTGGTCAGCGGCGCCTGGCGGTACGAACCGGTCGGCATGACCCTGGTCGGCGACCACGGCCAGAACACCCGCGGTCTGACGTACGACGTCAAGAGCCTGGAGGTGCGGCCGACGGCGGAGCAGCTGGCCGCCGCGCCGGAGCCCTCGGCGGCGATGGAACGCGAGTTCACCGAGCTGCCCGACTCGCTGCCGGCGATCGTGTCCCGGACCGCCCGGGAGGTCACCGCGGGCGCCACCGACGCCTACGACCAGGCCGTCAGGCTCCAGGAGTACTTCGCGGTCACCGGCGGTTTCGAGTACGACACCCAGGTGCAGGTCGGCAGCGGCTCCCAGGCGATCGCCCGCTTCCTGCGGGACAAGCAGGGCTTCTGCGTGCACTTCTCGTTCGCCATGGCGTCGATGGCCCGTTCCCTGGGCATACCGGCCCGGGTCGCGGTCGGCTTCGCCCCGGGTTCCCCGCAGGCGGACGGGACGGTGTCGGTGGGCCTGCGGGACGCGCACGCCTGGCCGGAGCTGTACTTCGAGGGCGTCGGCTGGACCCGCTTCGAGCCGACCCCCAACCGCGGCTCGATACCGTCGTACACCGTGCCGGACTCGCCGGGCACCACGCTGCCGGACGCCGCCCGCCCGTCCCAGGAGGTGTCGGAGGCGCCGTCCGCCTCCGCGTCGGCGAGCGAGAGCTGCACGGCCCAGGACAAGAAGCTGGACGCCTGCGCGAGCGAGTCCCCGCAGGCCGCGCTCGCCGCCGGCGACGACGGCCCGAAGTGGTACGTCCGGCTGGCCTGGGCGCTGGGCGTGCTGCTGGTCCTGGTCGTCCCGCTCTTCCCGATGCTGTGGCGGGCCCGTCGGCGGGCGCTGCGGCTCGGGGCGCACGGCCGCGGCGCGGCGGACGCGGCGGCCCGCACCCTGGCGGCCTGGCAGGAGCTGACGGACACGGCGTGGGACTACGGCATCGCGCCGGACGAGTCGCGGACCCCGCGCAAGGCCGCGGCCCGGGTCGTGCGGCTGGGGCGGCTCGATCCGCCGGCCGCCGCGGCCGTGCACCGGGTGGCGGACGCCGTGGAGCAGGTCCTCTACGCTCCCCGCCCGCGTCCGGCCACGGTACTGGCGGAGGACGTGTACCGGGCGGCGGCCGGGCTGGGGGCCACGGCCGGCCGGGGAGCGCGGCTGCGCGCCCGCTTCGCACCGCGCTCGGCCGTACGGGTGATCTGGGCGGCGGCGGCCCGCTGGGCCGCTCTCAAGCACCGTGTGGCGTCGGCCCGTCCCGCCCCGCGCAGGCCGAGGGGCCGGGGGGCCGAGAGCTGAGCACGGCCGTAGAACGGGCGAAGAACGAGTGAGGGGCGGCCACCGGTCGGTGGCCGCCCCTCACTCACGTCGTCACTCATGCCGTCCGGGCCGTCGGCCCGGTCCGGTCAGCGCGGTCAGTGCCCGCCCTGCTCGTCGCGGCGGCGCTGCCAGCGCTCTTCGATGCGGTCCATCATCGAGCGCTTCGGCCGTCCCTGGCGGCGTGCCTGGGGCGCGGCTCCGGCGGCGGGCTGCTCGCCCGGCTTGGGGGCCTTGCGCCAGCCGGTCACCGCGAGGACCGCGCAGCCCAGCATGACGAGGAAGCCCACCACGCTGAGCCAGACCTGCTTGGCGACCATTCCGGCCATGAGGAGTGCGATACCTACGAGAAAGCCCGCGACCGCCTGGTAGACCCGTCGCCGGGTGTACGTACGCAGCCCGCTTCCCTCGAGCGCTGTCGCGAACTTGGGATCTTCGGCGTACAGCGCTCGCTCCATCTGCTCGAGCATGCGCTGCTCGTGCTCCGAGAGCGGCACGGCGTCCTCCTCATCGTGCAGTCGCCGGGGCGACCCGGGGGGTCCCTTCAGGATAGGCAGGGAATCGCCCCCGTGAAACCCGCCCCTCTACGCCAATTGGCCAACCGGTTTCCGCCATGGACGTCCCGGCCCGCTAGATTTCCATTCCCCAGCGGCCGGCCCGTCATGCCGGGCGGTCTCCTTCGATCATACGGCGCCGGGCCCCCGTTCGGGGGGCCTGTGGCGTACTCCATGTGCACGCAAGTAGCTGATCAGGGCCATATCCCGCCAGGTGGCTCAGACCCTTCAGGTCCCGTCGGTCCCTCGGGTCTCACCGAGCACATGGAGCTGGGTGGCCACGGAGTGGAAGGCCGGGAGTTCGGCCGCGGCGGCCTCCAGCTTCAGCAGCGCGTCCAGGGCCCCGGGCTCGGTGTCCACCAGGACGCCGGGGACGAGGTCGGCGAAGACCCGCACCCCGTGGACGGCGCCGATCGTCAGGCCCGCGCCCTCGACCAGGGCGGTGAGCTGCTCGGCGGTGAAGCGGCGCGGGACGGGGTCGCCGGTGCCCCAGCGGCCGTCCGGGTCGCCGAGGGCCTGGCGGGCCTCGGTGAAGTGCCCGGCGAGGGCGCGGGCGAGGACCGCGCCGCCCAGGCCGGCGGCGAGCAGGCTGAGGACGCCCTCGGGCCGCAGGGCGGCCACCGCGTTGCGGACGCCCTCGGCCGGGTCGTCGACGTACTCCAGGACGCCGTGGCAGAGCACGGCGTCGTACCCGCCGCGCTCGGCCACGTCGAAGAGGCCGTGGGCGTCGCCCTGCACGCCCCGCACCCGGTCGTCGACGCCCGCCTCGGCGGCCCGGCGCTCCAGGGCGAACAGGGCGTTGGGGCTGGGGTCGACGACGGTGACGTGGTGGCCCAGGCGGGCCAGGGGCACGGCGAAGTTGCCGCTGCCGCCCCCGGTGTCGAGGACGTCCAGCGCCGGCCGTCCCGTGGCCTTGACGCGGCGGTCGAGGGCGTCCCTGAGAACCTCCCAGACCACGGCGGTACGGAGGGAGGCGCGGGGGCGCGACGGGTCCGACACGGCAGTTGACTCCTCGGCGCGGCACCGCCTCTGCGCGGCGGAGCGAACGGGCTGCCTCCCCTCTGCCCGGTGAGGAAGGGGGGAGACTTCAGGCGTCTCCCACCCTATTGCCTCCTCATGACCTCCTCCGCCCTGCCCGGTCACTCCGCTGGTGCCACGTGCCACCGGGGGCGAACCGCCCGGGACCAGGCTCGGGATCAGGCCCGGAATCAGGGGAGCATCCGAGGGTCACCCCGCGTCCGGCAGGCCGCGCCCCGGGGCTTCCGGAGCGCCGTCCCGAGGGTCACCGGGGCCGGGGGGCCCGCCGCTCTCCGGCCGGTCGCCGTCGGCACGGGGCTGCGGGAGGACCGGCTGGAGGACCAGCATCCGCTCCACCAGGCGCAGGAACATCGCCACGTCGCGTACGAGGTCGTCGGCGTCCCGACTGCTCGCCGCGCCCTTGATGCCCGCCTCGGCCCGGGCGCGGCGCCGGGCCCCCGAGGCGAACAGCGCGCTCCACTCGGTCAGCTCGGGCGCGATCTCGGGCAGCACCTCCCAGGCGCTGCGGATCCGGGCCCGGGCCCTGGCCGTGGGTTCCGGGCGGCCCCGGGCCGCGAGCACGGCGGCCGCGGTGCGCAGGGCGGCGAGGTGGGCCCGCGCGTACCGCTCGTTGGGGGTTTCCAGGACGGCGGCCTCGTCCAGTCCGGCGTGGGCCTGGGCGAGGAGGTCGAGGGCGGCGGGCGGGGCCGTGGCCCGGCGCAGCACGGGGTGCACGTCGCTCGCCGGGCCGGTCAGTGAGGGGGCAGGGCCGGTGGCGCGGCGCCGACGGGCGGCGGCCGCGGAGGAGTTGGCCATGACGAACCTCCTGTCGTCTGTGTGACGGCACGGGTGCCGTGAGTACCCATCGTGGGGTATGGCACTGACAATCCGTTCCGACCTGGACTTTTGCCTCGATCAGGAGTTCGCGCAGGAGTCGCTTCGGGTGGTGCCGGGCACGATGCGGTGACCGGCTCGGGGCGGGCGGACGGGCACACGGGAGAGCGCCGGTCCGTTGTGGCCGCGTCCCCCGCGGGCCACCGCCGGACCGGCGCTCCCTGTTGCTCCCCCGTACGTCCCCCGTACGTTCCCCCGTCGGACCGCCTCACGTTCCCCCGTACGGCCGTCCTCCGGGTTCCCCCGTGCCTCGCTCCCGCCGGTCTCGGCCGGCGGAAGGAGCGGATCGTGGGCCCGGCCACCGCTCCGGCGCCCCGTGTCGCCGGTGCCGCGGCCGTGCCCCTCTCCGTGCCCTCACTCTCTCGTTTCCGCAGGTCGGCCCCCATCCGTGCGGGTACTCAACTGTCCGCCTAGGTACGGATACTCAGCCCTGCGCTCCCCTCCCCACGCCCTCCCTCCCCCGTCTGGTGCGCACCGCGCCCGCTCCGGAACTCCCCCGGCCCGGTACCGCGCGGAAGACCGCAGGTCAGGGCCCTCCCGACGGGATTGTCAGCGGTGGCGGATAAAGTCCCTGGCATGGCACGGATTGCGGTGATCGGCGCCGGGATGGGCGCGCTGGCGGCGTCGGCCCGGCTGGCCGTCGCGGGCCACCGGGTGACGGTGTACGAGCGCACCGGGACGTACGGCGGGGCGGTGCGCCGTTTCGAGCGGGACGGTTTCTCCTTCGACACCGGGCCCGGTCTGCTGCCGCTGCCCGCGGTCTGGCGGGACCTCTTCGTCAAGACCGGCAAGGAGCCGCTGGAGCAGTGCGTCGAGACGGTGCAGGTCGACCCGTCGTCCCGGCACGTCTTCGCGGACGGCACCGAGGTGGTGCTGCCCAACGCCTCACGCGCGGGCGTCGTCGGCGCGCTGGACGAGGGGCTCGGCGCGGGCGCCGGTCAGCGCTGGGGCGACTTCCTGGTGCGGGCCCGCGAGGCCTGGGACCGGACGCGCCGGCCGCTGCTGGAGGAGCCGCTGTGGCCCGACTGGCGGGTGCTGGGCGAGCGCGAGCCCTACCCGGCCGTCCCGCACAAGCGGCTGCTGCGCACCCGCCGGGCCGGCACGCTCGCCGAGGTCGGCGCCTGGGAGCTGCGCGACCCCCGGCTGGCCGCGCTCCTGGAGAGCCACGCCCTGGCCCACGGCCTCGATCCCCGTACGGCTCCGGCGAGCGCCGCGGTGCTGCCGTACATGGAGCACGCCTTCGGCGTCTGGTACGTCCGCGGCGGTCTGCGCGAGCTGGCGCGGGCGGTGTACGAGCGGTGCCTGGCCCGCAGGGTGGAGTTCCGCTTCGGCACCGAGGTCGCGGCGGTCACCGAGAAGGACGGCCGGGCGGCGGGCGTGGAGCTGGCGGACGGCACGGTGGCGGAGGCCGACTTCGTGGTCGCAGGTGTCGCGCCCGGCGTGCTGGACCGTCTCACCGGGGGCGCGGGGATACGCGAGGCCGGCGAGGTCCCGGCGCGGCGGGGCGGGGCGAGCCGGCTGACGGTGCTGCTGGCGCTGCGCGGCGGCCGGCCCGAGGGCGTCGCGCACCGCACGGTGGTGCACGCGCCGGACCGGGACGCCGAGCTGGCCGCCCTGTTCGGCGACGCCCCCGGCATGAGCGCGCGGCCGACGGTGACGGTGCTGCGGCCGGACGACCCGGCGCTGACACCGGACGCGGAGCACGAGGCGGCCGTCCTCACGGCGGTGGTACCGGCGGCGGACGGGGAGGATCACAGTGAACGGGCGGAGCAGTTGATGGCCGTCGCCGAGCGCGCGGTCCCCGGGCTGCGCGACCGTCTACTCTGGCACGAGACGCACACCCCGGCGGACGTCGCGGAGGCGACCGGTGCCGAGGGCGGAGCGGTTCCGGCGCCGGCCCTGGCCGCGGCCGGCGGGCGGCTGCTGCACCCGTCGAACACCACGCGCGTGGGCGGCCTGTTCACCGTGGGCGGCTGGTCGCATCCGGGCGGCGGCCTGCCGCACGCGGGGATGTCGGGCGCGCTGGTCGCGGGGCTGATCGTGGAGGGGCCGGAGTTCCGCGGCTCGCGGTGAGGCGGGCCGGTCGTCCGGGCCGCCGGGGCGGGGCCGGGGCCCGGGTCAGTACCGGTACTGCTGCTCGTCGTACCCCTGGCCGCCCTGCGGCTGCCCCTGTGCCCCGTGCTGGCCGTCCCCCTGTTGGTAGGGATAGGGCTGCTCCGGCGGGAGATCGCCGCCGTACGCGTCGTCGGTGCTGCGCTGCTGCGGGACCCATACCCCGCCGGCCGGGGTCTCGCCGCCGTAGCCGCCGGTGCCGTACTGGTCCTGCTGCCCGTAGCCCTGCGGGGCGTACCCCTGCTGCTGCCCGGTGGTGTCGTAGCCGGTGTCGTACCCGGTGCCGCCGTAGGTGTGGGTGCCGATGTACGGGTCGGAGTAGGCGGCGTACTGCTCCTGGCCGGTGGCGTCGTAGCCGTAGGACTGCTGCTGGCCGTAGCCGGAGTAGTCGTAGGAGTAGGAGCCGTCCGCGGTCTGCGCGGCCGGTGTCTGCTGCTGGTCCTGGCCGCCGTAGCCCGCCGTGTCGTAGGTGCCGTAGGTGCCGGTGTCGTCGGGCATCGGCAGCGGCTGGTAGACGGGGGTCCCCTCGGCCGGGGTGTCGGTGGGGCGCCCGGAGGCGAACACGTCGTCCTGGTCGTCGCGCCCGTAGCCGTACGCGGCGGTGTCCTGGAGGGAGGAGGTGCCGTCGGGGCCGGCGGGCGGGTGCTCGCCACCGGGGCCCGGCTCGGCCGCCTCCAGGCCCGAGACCTCCAACTCCGGTTCTCTCCGGCCCGGTTCGGGGCGGCGGCGCTTGCTGCCGACGAGGCCCGCCGGGGCCTGGACGGCCCACCCCTCCGCGAAGCCGCGGCGGAACGACAGGGTGACGTAGGTCTGGCCGATCGCGAAGGCGATCGCGCCGAGCGCGATGACGACGACCGACGGGATCAGCACGCCGAGCACGACGCCGAGGAACCCGGCGAAGGCCAACAGCCGCCAGCGCAGGCGCGCCTTGTACTGCAGCAGCACCTCACCGAGCAGCCACAGCGCGACGATGCCGAACGCGATGTAGAGGACCGCCCAGCCCATGTACGCCCCTCTCCCAGTGACCGCTACGCAGTGTGTCGTATGTACGTGCGGCCGGTCTAGGCCCGCGGTGAGCGGTGCAGGCCCAGGTTCTCGTAGATTTCCAGCGTCGCCGTGGAGTTGTTGAGCGTGATGAAGTGCAACCCGGGCACACCTTCGGCCAGTAGCCGCGCGCAGAACTCCGTGGCGAACTCGATGCCAATGGAGCGTACAGCGGTCGGATCGTCCTTTGCTGTGAGGATCCGTTCTTTCAGATCATCGGGGAACGAGGCGTTGCTGAGCTTCGGCAGCCTCTCCAGCATCTTCACGCTGGTCACCGGCATGACCTCGGGGATGACGGGGGTCTCGCAGCCCGCCGCGACGACCTTGTCACGCAGTCTCAGATAGGACTCGGGGTGGAAGAACATCTGCGTGATCGCGTAGTCGGCGCCGGCCCGGCACTTGTCGACGAAGCGCGTCACGTCCTCGTCCCAGTCGGCGGAGCGCGGGTGCATCTCCGGGAAGGCGGCGACGCCCACGCAGAAGTCGCCCGACTCCTTGATGAGTTCGACGAGTTCGGCGGCGTAGGTCAGGCCCTTGGGGTGCGGCACCCAGTCGCCCATCGGGTCACCGGGCGGGTCGCCGCGCACGGCGAGGATGTTGCGGATGCCGGCGTCGGCGTACTGCCCGATGATGTTGCGCAGTTCGGCGACGGAGTGGTTGACGGCGGTGAGGTGCGCGACCGGGGTCAGCGTGGTGTCGGAGGCGATCCGCTCGGTCGCCCGCACCGTGCCGGCGCGGGTGGAGCCGCCCGCGCCGTAGGTCACGGAGACGAAGCTGGGGGCCACCGCCTCGACCCTGCGGAGCGCGTTCCAGAGGTTGCGCTCGCCCTTCTCCGTCTTGGGCGCCCAGAACTCGAACGAGTACGTCGCCTTTCCGGTCGCGAGCATGTCGCGAACGGTGCGCGCGTGATCAGTCCTGGTGGATGCCGTTCCGAGGGCCATACCGGCAGGTTAACCAGGGGTCCCCGGTCACCCAACCGGAGTCGAAGAATTGTCCGTATTGTCGGCTACTTGTCCATCCCTTGGACATCGGCGGCGCTCCTGAGCCGCTCGGCGAACTCGGCCGCCGCCGCGCCCGGGTCGTCGGCCTCGGTGAGCGCGCGGACGACTACGGCCCGGCGGGCGCCCGCGTCGAGGACCTGGTCCAGGTTGCGCAGGTCGATGCCGCCGATGGCGAACCAGGGGCGGTCGGTGCGGAGGGAGGCGGCGTACCGGACCAGGTCCAGGCCGGGGGCGTGGCGGCCGGGCTTGGTGGGGGTGGGCCAGCAGGGGCCGGTGCAGAAGTAGTCCACGCCGTCCTGCGCGGCAGCGGCGGCGGCCTCGGACTCGGCGTGGGTGGAGCGGCCGATGAGGACGTCGTCCCCGAGGATCGCGCGGGCGGCGGGCACCGGGAGGTCGCCCTGGCCGAGGTGGAGTACGTCGGCGCGGGCGGCGTGGGCGACGTCCGCCCGGTCGTTGACCGCGAGGAGCTTGCCGTGCCGGGCGCATGCCTCGGCGAACACGGAGAGGTGCTCCAGTTCCTCCGCCGCCTCCATGCCCTTGTCCCGCAGCTGCACGATGTCGACGCCGCCGGCCAGCACCGCGTCCAGGAACTCCGGCAGGTCGCCCTGGCGCTTGCGGGCGTCCGTGCAGAGGTAGAGGCGGGCGTCGGCGAGGCGGTCGCGGGCGGTGACGGCGGCGGTTTCGGGCATGGGTGGTGCGTCCCCCGTGTGGGTGATGGATGGAGATGTGGGTGATGGATGGAGAGCCGCCCCGTTCGGGCGGGGCGGCCGGGCCGGGTCAGCCCCGCCCGGCGGCGTGCGGGACGCGGCCCGCACGCCGGAGGGGGCCAGGCGGGCAGGTCAGACCGCCAGCGCCTGGGCGCGGCGCTTCACCTCCGTACCGCGATTCTCACTGAGTGCCTGCGCCGGCGTGCCGGGCAGGCTGTCGTCCGGCGTGAAGAGCCACTCCAGCATCTCCTCGTCCGTGAAGCCGTCGTCCCGCAGCAGCGTCAGCGTCCCGGACAGGCCCTTGACGACCTTGTCGCCGTCGATGAAGGCCGCGGGGACGTGCAGCGCGCGGTTCTCACCGCGGCGTACGGCGATGAGCTGGCCGTCCTTGACCAGCTGCCGCACCCGGGTCACCTCGACGTCGAGCATCTCGGCGATGTCGGGAAGGGTGAGCCAGGCAGGGACGAGAGCATCGATCTTTGCGTCAATCTCGGTCACCCCTCAAGCCTGCCATCTGCCACTGACACGCGGAAGCCGGACCCCTCCGACCAGCGCGGACGGGCCGAGACCACACCCCGTGATCCCTCGCCCCGCGACCCCGCTCCCCCGTCACGCCACCGCCGACTTCAGCGGCCTGGCCGGGTCCGCCAGGAGCCGCGCGTCCAGTGCCGCGCCCGACTCGATCAGCCGACGGCCCTGGGCCAGGTCCCGGGGCCGGCCCACCGCCAGCAGCGCGACGAGCCGGTCCGCGCGCAGCCAGCAGACGGTCCAGGCGGGCCCGGCGGGGTCGCCGCGCCAGACCAGGGTGTCGCCGGCCGGATGGTGCCCCGCGTACTGGACGAAGCGGCCGAACTGCTCGGACCAGAAGTACGGCACCGGGTCGTACACCGGCGGCGGCTCCCCCGTGGCGGCGCCGATGATGTCGGCGGCCACCGTGCGCGGCCCCTGGAGGGCGTTGTCCCAGTGGTGCACGAGCAGCCGCTCCCCGTACCGGCCGGAGGGGAAGGAGGCACAGTCGCCGACCGCGTGGACGTCGGGGACGGAGGTGCGCAGGCGGTCGTCGGCCAGGACCTCGCCGTGGGTGCCGAGGGCGATCCCGGAGCCGGCCAGCCAGGCGGTGGCGGGCCGGGCGCCGATGCCGACGACGACCGCGCCGGCGGGCACGCGCGTGCCGTCGTCGAGGACCACGGCGCCCGGTTCGACGCGCTTCACGCGCGCGTGGGTGCGCAGCACCGCTCCCGCGTCGGCGTACCAGTCGGTCATCGGGGCGGCGACCTCGGCGGGCAGCGCCCCGGCGAGCGGCCGGTCGGCGGCCTCCACGACGGTCACCGCGCACCCGGCCTCCCGCGCGGCGGTGGCGAACTCGG
Source organism: Streptomyces sp. ISL-12 (assembly GCF_018614415.1). Taxonomy (GTDB): domain Bacteria; phylum Actinomycetota; class Actinomycetes; order Streptomycetales; family Streptomycetaceae; genus Streptomyces. The sequence goes on along the minus strand of NZ_JAGGOO010000059.1, from coordinate 21,078 downwards.
CGCCGATCCAGCCCGCGCCGACGACCACGATGTCGTGCTGCCGGGCGAGCACCGGGCGCAGCCGCTCGGCGTCGTCCAGGGTGCGCAGCAGATGGACGTCGGGGACGTCCTCCGCGCCGGGCAGCCGCAGCGGCTCGGCGCCGGTCGCGAGGACGAGGGAGTCGTACGGCACCGGCCCCGCGGAGGTGTCCAGCAGGTGCTCGCCGGGTCGGACGCCCAGCGCCTCCCGCCCGAGCCGCAGCTCGATGCCGAGCGCCTCGAAGTCGACGTCGAAGGCGGAGCCCTCGGCGGTGCCCAGCAGGACGGCCTTGGACAGCGGGGGCCGGTCGTACGGCTGGTGCGGTTCGGCGCCGATCAGTGTCACTGTGCCGGTGAAGCCCTGTTCGCGCAGGGCGACCGCCGTCTGCACGCCGGCCATGCCCGCGCCCACGACGACCACGCGCCGCGCGGAGCCGCCTCGCTCCTGCGTCTGCTCGCTCACCTGATCACCTTAGACACCTGACTCACTGTCGGTCAGGGGGCACGTTCAGTGACCTGCTGCACACCTGCTGCACACCTGCCGCACGCCAGCGCCTGCCATACCTGCCGCACACCGGCCCTGGCCGTCACCGGACCTGTTCCACCACGCTGGTCCCGCTGCCCTCCGCCGACTCCCACTCCCAGCTCTCCTCCAGCCGTACCCGCCCGTCCGGCAGGCCGACGACGTCCGACACGCAGTGCCCGCCGGCCGTGGAGCCGTCCGTCCTGAGCTGCACGTACCGGAAGTCGAGCCGGTCCCCCTCGCGCGTCCCCACCAGGTGCCCGCGGACGACGTCGCCGCCGGCGTACTCGGCCCAGACGGCGCCGTCCTGCTCGTGGTAGGTGAAGCGGGTCCGGGTGCCGACCTGGCCGGGCGCCTGGTCGGCGACCGGGACGAACACGAGACCGTCGAGCGAACGTGCCACCGGCGGACACTCCCTTACAGAGGCGGACATCGAACAGTTAGGGTGGCCAACGTAAGGCACTCGCGGGAGCCCGGACGCACCGGGCTGAGAGGGAGGCTGGCGGCCTCCGACCGTACGAACCTGATCCGGGTCATGCCGGCGAAGGGAGGGGCTGGACGCCTATGTCACCCATGTCACCCGCGTCCGAGGCATCCGACGCATCCGACGCGTTCGACGTCCTGATCGTCGGGGGCGGGATCATCGGCCTGGTCACCGCCTGGCGGGCCGCGCAGCGCGGGCTGGTCACGGCGGTGGTGGACCCGGCGCCGGGCGGCGGGGCCGCCCGGGTGGCGGCCGGGATGCTGGCCGCCGTCACCGAGCTGCACTACGGCGAGCAGACCCTGCTCGCCCTGAACCTCGCCTCGGTCCGCCGCTACCCCGCCTTCGCCGCGGAGCTGTCCGAAGCCACCGGGCACGACCTCGGTTACCGCCGCTGCGGCACCCTGGCCGTCGCGCTCGACTCCGACGACCGGGCGCACCTGCGGGAGCTGCACGCCTTCCAGCGGCAGTCGGGGCTGGAGTCCGAGTGGCTGTCGGGGCGTGACTGCCGGCGCCTGGAGCCGATGCTCGCGCCGGGCGTGCGCGGGGGGCTCCGGGTGGACGGCGACCACCAGATCGACCCCCGGCGGCTGGCCGCGGCGCTGCTGACCGCCTGCGAACGGGCGGGCGTGCGCTTCCACCGGACCACGGCCGAGCGGCTCACCGTCGCCCGGGACCGCGCCACGGGCCTCGTGACGGCCGACGGCACCGCCCTGGCGGCCGGGCAGGTCGTCCTGGCCGCGGGCAGCCTCAGCGGCCGTCTGGCGGGCGTACCGGAGGGCGTGCTGCCGCCGGTGCGGCCCGTGAAGGGCCAGGTGCTGCGGCTGACGATGCCGCCGGGACAGCCGCCCCTGCTCCACCGCACCGTCCGCGCGGTGGTCCGCGGCAACCCGCTCTACCTGGTGCCCCGCGAAAGCGGCGAACTCGTCGTCGGCGCGACCAGCGAGGAGCTGGGCTGGGACACGACCGTCACCGCCGGCGGCGTCTACGAGCTGCTGCGCGACGCCCACGAGCTGGTCCCGGGCATCACCGAGCTGCCCCTGACGGAGACCCTCGCGGGCCTGCGCCCCGGCTCCCCGGACAACGCGCCGCTGCTCGGCCCGACCGCCCTGGACGGCCTGCTGCTGGCCACCGGGCACTTCCGCAACGGCGTGCTGCTCACCCCGGTCACCGGCAACGTCATGGCGCACGTCCTGACCACCGGCGAGCTGCCCGAGGAGGCCCGCCCCTTCACCCCCGGCCGGTTCGGCACCACCCAGGCGCCCGTCCAGGCGCCCGCCCCCGCACCCACGGAGCAGCCCGCATGAGCATCAGCATCTCGGTCAACGGGGAGCCGCGCCAGGTGTCCCCCGGAACGGCGCTCGACACCCTCGTACGGACCCTCACCGAGGCGCCGTCCGGGGTGGCCGCCGCCCTCAACGAAACCGTCGTCCCACGCGCGCGGTGGTCGCACACCGCGCTGTCCGACGGCGACCGCGTCGAAGTACTCACCGCCGTGCAAGGAGGCTGAGAACCATGGCCGACGATCCCTTCGTCCTCGGCGGTACGTCCTTCACGTCCCGCCTGATCATGGGCACCGGCGGGGCCCCCAGCCTGGACGTGCTGGAGCGCTCCCTGGTGGCGTCCGGGACCGAGCTGACGACGGTCGCCATGCGGCGCGTGAACCCGTCCGTGCACGGCTCCGTGCTGTCGGTGCTGGAGAGGCTCGGCATCCGGGTGCTGCCCAACACGGCGGGCTGCTTCACCGCCGGGGAGGCCGTGCTGACCGCCCGCCTGGCGCGCGAGGCCCTCGGCACCGACCTGGTCAAGCTGGAGGTCATCGCCGACGAGCGCACCCTGCTGCCGGACCCGGTCGAGCTGCTGGACGCGGCCGAGACCCTGGTCGACGACGGCTTCACGGTGCTGCCGTACACCAACGACGACCCGGTACTGGCGCGGAAGCTGGAGGACGTCGGCTGCGCGGCGGTCATGCCGCTGGGCTCGCCGATCGGTTCCGGGCTCGGCATCCGCAACCCGCACAACTTCCAGCTGATCGTCGAACACGCGCGCGTACCGGTGATCCTGGACGCCGGGGCCGGTACGGCGTCGGACGCGGCGCTGGCGATGGAGCTGGGCTGCGCGGGTGTGATGCTCGCCTCGGCGGTGACCCGGGCGCAGGAGCCGGTCCTCATGGCGGAGGCGATGCGGCACGCGGTGGAGGCCGGCCGGCTGGCCCGGCGGGCGGGACGCATCCCGCGCCGGCACTTCGCCGAGGCCTCCTCCCCGACGTCCGGCATGGCCGCCCTGGACCCGGAGCGGCCCGCGTTCTGACCCGGGGCGCGGCGGCGGCCGCCCGGCCGCCGCCGCGTGGGGTGCGTCACAGGTCGGTCGCGGTAGCGCCCGGGCGGCGGTCGTACACAGCCGTCTGTCAGCGACGGCTCGTACACTCACCTGCGTGGACACGACCCTTCAGGACCCTCTGGTCGGGCAGGAGCTCGACGGCCGGTACCGCGTCGACGCGCGGATCGCGGTCGGCGGGATGGCCACGGTCTACCGGGCCGTGGACACCCGCCTGGACCGTGTGCTCGCGCTGAAGGTGATGCACCCGACGCTGGCGGCCGACGGCACGTTCGTCGAGCGGTTCATCCGCGAGGCCAAGTCGGTCGCCCGGCTCGCCCACCCCAACGTCGTCCAGGTCTTCGACCAGGGCACCGACGGGGGCTACGTCTACCTGGCGATGGAGTACGTCTCCGGCTGCACCCTGCGGGACGTGCTGCGCGAGCGCGGGGCGCTGCGGCCCCGGGCCGCCCTGGACATCCTGGAGCCGATACTGGCCGCGCTCGGCGCCGCGCACCGCGCGGGGTTCGTGCACCGCGACATGAAGCCGGAGAACGTGCTGATCGGGGACGACGGCCGGGTCAAGGTCGCCGACTTCGGCCTGGTCCGCGCCGTCAACACGGTCACCAGCACCACCGGCGCCGTCCTGGGCACCGTCTCCTACCTGGCGCCCGAGCAGATCGAGCACGGCACCGCCGACCCTCGCGTCGACGTCTACGCGTGCGGTGTGGTCCTGTACGAGATGCTGACCGGCGCCAAGCCGCACCAGGGGGACTCCCCCGCCCAGGTGCTCTACCAGCACCTCAACGAGGACGTGCCGCCGCCGTCCGCCGCCGTGCCGGACCTGGCGTACGAGCTGGACGACCTGGTCGCCACGGCGACCGCGCGCAACCCCGAGATCCGCCCGCACGACGCGGTGGCGCTGCTCGCGCGGGCCCGCGAGGCGCGCGCGGCGCTCACCGCCGCCCAGCTGGACGCCGTACCGCCGCAGGCGCTGTCCGGCGCGCACGACAACGCCGACGACCGTACGAGCGTGATCCCGCGCGCGCTGACCATGATCCGTCCGCTGCCGGTGAACGAGGACGAGGCACCTGCCGCGGACGGCTACGACCGCACCAGCAGACTGGACCCGCCGCCGCCCCCGCCGCGGCGCGGCCCCGGTCTGCGACGCGGCCCGCTGGCGATCGTCGTCGCCGTCCTGCTGGCGCTCGGCGTCGGCGCGGGCGTCTGGTACATCAACTCGGGACAGTTCACCGAGGTGCCGCCGCTGCTGGAGAAGACCGAGGCACAGGCCAAGGCCCGGCTGGAGAAGTCCGGCCTGGACGTCGGCGACATCGAGCACGCGTACAGCGACACGGTGGAGCGGGGCGCGGTCATCAGCACCGACCCGGCGGCGGGCACCCGTATCCGGAACAACGACTCGGTGTCGTTCACCGTCTCCGACGGGCCGAAGACGGTGGAGCTGGCCGATGTGGAGGGCTACCGCCTGGACCGGGCCAAGTCGGTGCTGAAGGAGGACGGACTGGAGCCCGGCATGGTCACCCGTGCCTTCAGCGACGACGTCCCCGAGGGCTTCGTGATCTCCACCGACCCCGGGGCGGGCACCACGGTGCGCGCCGGATCGGCCGTCGCCCTCACCGTCAGCAAGGGCAGGGCGGTGGACGTCCCGGACGTCACCGGCGACGACCTGGCGGACGCGCGCGCCGAACTGGAGGACGCCGGCCTGAAGGTGGAGGTCGCCACGGAGCGGGTGAACTCCGACGACTACGACGCGGGCCAGGTCGCGCGGCAGTCGCCCGGCGACGGCGAGCGGGTCGCCGAGGGCGACACGGTGACGCTGACGGTCTCCAAGGGCCCGGAGCGGATCGAGGTCCCGGACGTGGTCGGTGACGACGTCGACGACGCGCGGCAGGAACTGGAGGACGCCGGCTTCGAGGTCGAGGAGGACCGCGGACTGCTCGGCCTGTTCGGCGACACCGTCAAGAGCCAGTCCGTCGAGGGCGGCGACACGGCACCGAAGGGTTCCAAGATCACCCTGACGATCCGCTGACCGCTCCACCGACCGCCCGCCGAAGATCCGCCGACGACCGCCCCGTGCCGGCCTGGCATCCTGGACCAGGACATGAGCACACCACCTTCGCCCCCGCCCGCCCGCCGCAACCCCGTCGGCGCCCACGTCCCCGTCGCCGGCGGCCTGCACTCCGTGGGCCTGCCCTACGCCCGTGACCTGAAGGCCGAGGCCGTCCAGGTCTTCGTCGCCAACCCGCGCGGCTGGGCCACCCCCGTCGGCAACCCGAAGCAGGACGAGGCGTTCCGCGCGGCCTGCGCGGCGGAGTCGATCCCCGCCTACGTCCACGCTCCGTACCTGATCAACTTCGGTTCGCACACCGAGGCGACCGCGGAGAAGTCGGTCGAGTCGCTGCGGCACTCGCTGCGCCGGGGTCGGCAGATCGGCGCCCTCGGCGTGGTGGTGCACACCGGCAGCGCGACCGGCGGCCGGGAGCGGGCGGTGGCGCTGGCGCAGGTACGGGAGCGCCTGCTGCCGCTCCTGGACGAGCTGACCCACGACGACGACCCGTACCTGCTGCTGGAGTCGACCGCCGGGCAGGGCGCCTCGCTGTGCGCGCGGACCTGGGACTTCGGGCCGTACTTCGAGGCGCTGGACGCCCATCCGAGGCTGGGCGTCTGCCTGGACACCTGCCACATCTTCGCCGCCGGACACGACCTGGCCGGCCCGGACGGCATGCGGCAGACCCTGGACCTGCTGGTGGACACCGTCGGCGAGGGCCGGCTGAAGCTGATCCACGCCAACGACTCCAAGGACGTGGCCGGCGCCCACAAGGACCGGCACGCCAACATCGGCGCCGGTCACATCGGCGAGGACCCGTTCCGCGAGCTGATGGCGCACCCCGCGACCGCGGGCGTACCGCTGGTCATCGAGACGCCCGGCGGCAAGGAGGGGCACGCGGCGGACGTGGAGCGCCTGAAGAAGCTCCGGGACGGCTGAGCCCCTCCAGCTCGGGCCCTACAGCTCGGGCCCCTCCCCCGGCTCCTCCTGGTAGGAGTAGCGCTGCTCGCGCCACGGGTCGCCGATGTTGTGGTAACCGCGCTCCTCCCAGAAGCCGCGGCGGTCGGCGGTCATGTACTCGATGCCGCGGACCCATTTGGGGCCCTTCCAGGCGTACAGGTGCGGGACGACCAGCCGGAGCGGGAAGCCGTGCTCGGCGGTGAGCAGTTCGCCGTCCTTGTGGGTGGCGAAGAGGGTGCGCTCTGCCGCGAAGTCGGACAGGCGCAGGTTGGAGCTGAAGCCGTACTCCGCCCACACCATCACATGGGTGACGGAAGGCGCGGGCGGGGCGATGCCGAGGACCGTACGGGCGGGGACGCCGCCCCACTCGGCGCCGAGCATGCTGAACTTCGTCACGCAGTGCAGGTCGCCCACGACCGTGGTGTACGGCAGGGCGGTGAACTCCTCGTGGTTCCAGCAGTGCTTCTCGCCGTCGGCGGTGGCGCCGAAGACCCGGAACTCCCAGCGCTCGGGCCGGAACTTGGGGACCGGCCCGTAGTGCGTGACCGGCCAGCCGCGCTGGAGCCGCTGCCCCGGCGGGAGATCGGGCTGTGCCGCCCCTCTCGAAGCACCTTCTCCCGACTCGCGTCCCACCGGCTGACCCATGTCTCCATCCTGACAGACCGGGGCCGTTGTCCGAGAACGGGCCCATTTAAAGTCAGTCTTGAATTCCGGCAATAAACCACAAATTGACTAAGCCAGGACTTACTTACTAAGTGCAGACTTACTGGACGATCTTCGGAACCAATGCAATCATGCGGCGCAACCTGCCAGTTTTCGTGTGGAAGGAGCCTCTGCGATGCAGGGCGACCCCGAGGTCATCGAATTCCTCAACGAGCAGCTGACCGCCGAGCTGACCGCGATCAACCAGTACTTCCTGCATTCGAAACTGCAGGACCACAAGGGCTGGACGAAGCTCGCCGAGTACACGCGTCACGAGTCCTTCGACGAGATGCGCCACGCGGAGGTCCTCACCGACCGCATCCTGCTCCTGGACGGTCTGCCGAACTACCAGCGGCTCTTCCACGTCCGGGTCGGGCAGACGGTCACCGAGATGTTCCAGGCGGACCGGGAGATCGAGGTCGAGGCCATCGACCGGCTGCGCCGGGGCATCGCGGTGATGCGGAGCAAGAACGACATCACGTCCGCGAACGTCTTCGAGGCGATCCTCGCCGACGAGGAGCACCACATCGACTACCTGGACACCCAGCTCGAACTGATCGAGAAGCTGGGCGAGTCGCTGTACCTGTCGACGGTGATCGAGCAGTCCCAGCCGGACGCGTCAGGGCCGGGCACCGGCGGCTTCTCGACCCACTGAGCAGGCTCCGCCCAGAGCCGGGAAAGCACCGAGAAGGCTCAGGCGGCTTCCGGGAGCTCCGCCGTCAGCGGGGTCGGCGCACCCTGGTCGATCAGCTGCCGGCGGGGGCAGGCGCCGCGGCCGAGCAGCGCCTGGATGCGCCGGACACAGCCGCCGCAGTCGGTGCCGGCCTTGCAGGCGGAGGCGATCTGCCGCGGTGTGCAGGCACCGGCGTCCGCGTGGGACTTCACCTGTTCCTCGGTCACACCGAAGCAAGAGCAGACGAACACGCGGTTCACCTCCCGGGCGGGGTCATGGTTGCGCCCTACCGGCCGGGCCGGTGAGGCAAACCTAACCTTACCCATCCCTCAGGTACCGCAAAAGCGGCGGGGGCGCGGATCGTATGTGACCCGCGCCCCATTTACGTCCGCGAAGCGGCTTCCCTACTGGTCCCGGTACATCTCCGCCACCAGGAACGCCAGGTCCAGCGACTGGCTGCGGTTGAGCCGGGGGTCGCAGGCCGTCTCGTAGCGCTGGTGCAGGTCGTCGACGAAGATCTCGTCGCCGCCGCCCACGCACTCGGTGACGTCGTCGCCGGTCAGCTCCACGTGGATGCCGCCCGGGTGGGTGCCCAGCTCCTTGTGGACCTCGAAGAAGCCCTTGACCTCGTCGAGCACGTCGTCGAAGCGGCGCGTCTTGTGGCCGGAGGCGGCCTCGAAGGTGTTGCCGTGCATCGGGTCGGTCACCCAGGCGACCGTGGTACCGGACGCGGTGACCTTCTCCACCAGCTCCGGGAGCTTGTCGCGGATCTTGTCCGCGCCCATCCGGACGATGAAGGTCAGCCGGCCGGGCTCGCGCTCGGGGTCGAGGCGCTCGATGTACTGGAGCGCCTCCTCGGCCGTGGTCGACGGGCCGAGCTTGATGCCGATCGGGTTGCGGATCTTCGAGGCGAACTCGATGTGCGCGTGGTCCATCTGCCGGGTGCGCTCACCGATCCACACCATGTGCCCGGAGACGTCGTACAGCTGGCCCGTACGGGAGTCCACGCGGGTCAGGGCGGACTCGTAGTCGAGCAGCAGCGCCTCGTGGGAGGCGTAGAACTCGACGGTCTTGAACTCCTCCGGGTCGGTGCCGCAGGCCCGCATGAAGTTCAGCGCGTTGTCGATCTCCCGGGCGAGCTGCTCGTAGCGCTGGCCCGACGGGGACGACTTCACGAAGTCCTGGTTCCAGGCGTGCACCTGGCGCAGGTCGGCGTAACCACCGGTGGTGAAGGCGCGCACCAGGTTCAGCGTGGAGGCGGACGCGTGGTACATCCGCTTCAGCCGCTCGGGGTCCGGGATCCGGGCCTCTTCGGTGAAGTCGAAGCCGTTGACCGAGTCGCCCCGGTACGTCGGCAGCGTCACGCCGTCGCGCGTCTCGGTCGGCTTGGAGCGCGGCTTGGAGTACTGGCCCGCGATCCGGCCGACCTTCACGACCGGCACGGACGCGGCGTAGGTCAGGACGGCGCCCATCTGGAGCAGCGTCTTGAGCTTGTTGCGGATGTGGTCGGCCGAGACCCCGTCGAACGCCTCGGCGCAGTCGCCGCCCTGGAGGAGGAACGCCTCTCCCTTGGCGACGGCCGCCATCCGGGCACGCAGCTGGTCGCACTCGCCCGCGAAGACGAGCGGCGGATACGACTCCAGCTCCGCAACGACTGCGCGCAGAGCCTCGGTGTCGGGGTACTCGGGCTGCTGCGCCGCGGGCAGGTCTCGCCAGGTGTTGCCAGCGCTCGCGCTGGTCTTAGCGTTCACGGTCACGACCTCAACATTACGGGGTGATGTCGGGCCCTCCGGCCGGTGACCAGAAAATGAGACGACGGATACGCAGCGTGGGCATGCGGTAGGGTGCGTGGCATGTTCGCGCATTCGACCCAGAACTGGTGGTGGACCGCTCCTCCGGCGGCCCGCTGACTGCGCGTACTCAGACTTCGCGAAGGCCGCCCGAGAGGCGGCCTTCGGTGTTTCCGGCTCCGGGTCCGTCTCTCCTTCACAGAGGGAACACGACGACCGATGAACCTGTCCCGCCTGCCCCATCTGCCCGCTCTCCTCGACGACCCCCGCCCCTTCGCCCTGCTGCGGCGCCGCACTCCCGGGCATGACCAGGAGACGGTGGAACTGCTGCTCGGGCCCGTCGCGGAGTACGACCGGCTCGCCGGCCTCCCCGACGACTGCCTGGCGCTGATCCCCTTCCGCCAGATCCGCGAGCGCGGCTTCGACGTCCGCGACGACGGCACCCCGCTGCTGGCGCTCACCCCCGAGGAGCGGTACGAGATCCCGCTCGCCGCCGCCATGGAACAGCTCCCCGCGCACGACGTCCGGGTCGAGGGCGGCGGCTTCGACGTCGGTGACGAGGAGTACGCCGGGATCGTCGGGCGGGTGCTGGACGAGGAGATCGGGCGGGGCGAGGGCGCCAACTTCGTGATCCGGCGGACGTACCGGGGCGAGATCCCCGGATTCGGGCGGGCCGACGCCCTGGCGCTGTTCCGGCGGCTCCTCGCGGGCGAGCGGGGCGCGTACTGGACGTTCGTGGTGCACACCGGGGACCGCACGCTGGTCGGGGCCAGTCCCGAGGTGCATGTGCGGATGAGCGGCGGCACGGTCGTCATGAACCCGATCAGCGGCACGTACCGTTATCCCGCCGAGGGCCCCACCCCCGAGCACCTGCTCGGCTTCCTCGCCGACTCCAAGGAGATCGAGGAGCTGTCGATGGTGGTCGACGAGGAGCTGAAGATGATGTGCACCGTCGGCGACATGGGCGGCGTCGTCGTCGGACCGCGCCTGAAGGAGATGGCGCACCTCGCGCACACCGAGTACGAGCTGCGCGGGAAGTCCTCGCTGGACGTGCGGGACGTGCTGCGGGAGACGATGTTCGCGGCGACGGTGACCGGGTCGCCGGTGCAGAACGCCTGCCGGGTCATCGAGCGGCACGAGGACGGCGGGCGGGGCTACTACGCGGGGGCGCTGGCGCTGATCGGGCGGGACTCCGGAGGCGCCCAGACCCTCGACTCGCCGATCCTCATCCGGACCGCCGACATCGACGCGGACGGGCGGCTGCGGGTGCCGGTCGGGGCGACGCTGGTACGCGGGTCCGACCCGGCCGGCGAGGTCGCGGAGACCCACGCCAAGGCGGCCGGGGTGCTCGCCGCCCTCGGCGTACGGCCGGGACGGCCCGGCCGGGAGACCACGCGGCCCAGGCTGGCCGACGACCCCCGGGTGCGCGCCGCGCTGGACGGGCGCCGGTCGTCGCTGGCGCCGTTCTGGCTGCGGATGCAGGAGCGCTCCGGGGAGCTGCCCGGGCACGCCCTGGTCGTCGACGGGGAGGACACCTTCACCGCGATGCTGGCGCACGTGCTGCGCTCGGGCGGTCTGGAGGTGACCGTCCGGCGGTACGACGAGCCGGGGCTGCGGGCCGCGGTGCTCGGGCACGCTGCCGGGCCGGTGGTGCTCGGACCGGGCCCCGGCAACCCCGCCGACCTGACCGATCCCAAGATGCGGCTGCTGCGCTCGCTCACCGCCGACCTCGTGCGCGAGCACCGGCACGGGGTGCTCGGGGTCTGCCTCGGGCACGAGCTGATCGCGGCCGAGCTGGGGCTGGACATCGTACGGAAGGAAGTGCCGTACCAGGGGGCGCAGACGGAGATCGACCTGTTCGGGCGGCGGGAGACCGTCGGCTTCTACAACAGCTTCGTGGCGCGCTGCGACGACGAGGAGTACGAGGAGCTGGCCGCGCACGGGATCGAGGTCAGCCGGTCGGCGGGCGGGGAGGTGCACGCGCTGCGCGGAGCCGGCTTCGCGTCCGTGCAGTTCCACCCCGAGTCGGTGCTGTCGCTGAACGGCGCGGCGGTGGTGCGGGAGCTGGTGGGTCAGCTGCGCGGCACGAGCACGTTCTCCGAGCGGCGGCCGGCCCGGTAGTCCAGGACGTTGCGCACCGTGGCGTCGACGATCTGGCCGACGGCGTCCTCGGTGTAGTACGCCTGGTGCGAGGTGACCAGGACGTTCGGGAAGGTGACGAGGCGGGCCAGGGTGTCGTCCTCGACGGCCGTGAGGGACTTGTCGAGGAAGAACAGGCCCGCCTCCGCCTCGTACACGTCCAGGCCGACGCCCGTGAAGCGGCCCGCGCGCAGCTCGCCGACGAGGGCGGCGGTGTCGACGAGACCGCCGCGGCTGGAGTTGACCAGGATCGCGTCGTCCCGCATCGCCTTCAGGGCGGCGGCGTCGATCAGGTGGCGGGTCGCGGGCATCAGGGGGACGTGCAGGGTGACCAGGTCGGACGCGGCGAGGAGTTCGTCCTTGGGGACGTAGCGCATGCCCAGCTCCAGGCAGGCGGGGTTCTCCGCCACGTCCCAGCCGAGCAGCCGCATGCCGAAGCCGTGGGCGATCCTGGCGAACGCCTCGCCGATCCTGCCGGTGCCGAGGACGCCGGCGGTGCGGCCGTGCATGTCGCGGCCCATCAGGCCGTTCAGGCGGAAGTCGAAGTCACGGGTGCGGGTGGAGGCGCGCACGATACGGCGGTTGACGGCCATCGCGAGCGCCCAGGCGAACTCGGCGACCGAGTACGGCGAGTAGGACGAGACCCGGGCGATGGTCAGACCGAGGCGCTCGGCGGTGTCCAGGTCGATGTTGTTGAAGCCGGTGGAGCGCTGGGCGACCATCCGGGTGCCGCCCGCCGCGAGGATCTCCAGGACGGACGCCCCGAGGTCGGCGTTGACCGACGTGGAGACGGTCTCGTGGCCGGCGGCGATGGGGGCGGTGTCCTCGTTGAGGAAGACGTCGAGGCAGCGGACCTCGGCGCGGCCCGCGAAGGCCCGCTCGATGAGGGGCTGCTCGTCGGCCTGCACTCCGAAGGCGAGGATCTCCACGCGGACGCTCCCGTCTCGCTGGGCTGGTGCTCCCGAATATAGGGCGCCCGGCTGCCGGGCGCCCGGCGCGGCGGTGCCGGTCGGCCGGACGCGCGGGTCAGGCGCCGTCCGGACCCGCGGTTCACGCGTCGTCCAGGCCCCGCTCTATCGCGTACCGCACCAGTTCCACGCGGTTGTGCAGCTGGAGTTTGCCGAGGGTGTTCTGGACGTGGTTCTGGACGGTGCGGTGGGAGATGACCAGGCGTTCGGCGATCTGCTTGTAGCTCAGGCCCTTGGCGACCAGCCGCAGTACCTCGGTCTCGCGGTCGGTGAGGCGGGGCGCGCCGGGGGTGTCGGTGTCGGGGGCGGGGGCCGGTTCGGAGGCGAGGCGGCGGTACTCGCCGAGGACGAGTCCGGCCAGGCCCGGGGTGAAGACGGGGTCGCCGGCGGCGGTGCGGCGGACTGCGTCCTGGAGTTCGCCGGTCGAGGCGGACTTCAGCAGATAGCCGGTGGCGCCGGACTTCACGGCCTCCAGGACGTCGGCGTGCTCGCCGCTCGCGGACAGCACCAGGACGCGCACCCGGGGGTCGGCGCCGACGACCTCCTTGCAGACCTGGACGCCGGGTCTGCCGGGCAGGTTGAGGTCGAGGACGAGGACGTCGGGCGCGGCGGCCCTGGCCCGGCGTACGGCCTGGTCGCCGTCGCCGGCGGTGGCGACCACCTCGAAGCCGGACTCGGCCAGGTCCCGGGCGACCGCGTCGCGCCACATGGGGTGGTCGTCGACCACCATGACCTTGATCGGCCCCCGCTGTTCAGTCATGTCCTGCCGCCTTCCCCCGCGCGTGCGCGGGTGTCACGCCCGTCGCGTCCTTCGGTACCTTCAGCTCGACCTCCGTGCCCTGGCCCGGCACCGAGATCAGTTCGGCGGAGCCGCCGAGGTCGCGCAGGCGGCCCCGGATCGACAGGGCCACGCCCATCCGTCCCTCGCCCTCGGCCTGGGCGAGGCGGCCCTCCGGGATGCCGGGGCCGTCGTCGCGGACGGTGACGATCACCTCGTCCGGCTCGTCCTCGACGAGGATCCACGCGCGCGCGTCCTCGCCGGCGTGCGCGCGGACGTTGTCCAGGGCGGCGCCGACGGCCGCCGCGACCTCCCGGGCGGCTGCGGGGGCCAGCTCCACGGGCGCCCCGGGCTCGGCGAGGCTGACGCGGGCGCCGGCGTACGGGGCGAGCAGGGTGCGCAGGTCGGCGGGGGCGTCCGGGTCCTGGCTCGCGGGTTCGTCCACGGCCCGTACGACGGCGCCGTCGGCGGCGTCCTCCGACACCCGGGAGACGGGGACCAGGCCACCGGAGACGAGGGTGCGCAGGGCGATCTCCTGCTCGCCGGCCATCCGGCCCAGCTCGGCCGCCTCGCCGCCGAGGACGGCGCCGCGCCGCTGCACCATGGCCAGCACCTGGAGCACGCTGTCGTGGATGTCCCGGGCGAGGCGTTCCCGCTCCCGGGTGGCGGCCTCGATCTCCAGGGCGCGGGCGAGGGTGCGCTCGGAGGCGCGGGCGACCTCGACGACGTAGCCGATGGCGATGGCGGCGACCCAGACGAGCATGACGTTGTGGACGGTGTCGCGGGCCGGGCTGCCGCGCTCGACCAGGTTGGCGGCGGCGACCAGGGTGGAGGCGACGGCGGCCCAGCGCCAGCCGCCCTTGATCGCGAAGGCCAGGACGGAACCGGCGGTCCATATCGACGGCAGGGTCGGGCCGCCGGCCGTGATGCGCTCGGAGGTGTCGGCGAGCGGGGTGAGCAGGATGCCGGTGAGGGCGACGGTGAGGTCGAGGGTGAGGAACCGCTTGGTGCAGGCGGCGGCGTTCGCGACCCGCGGGAGGGTGGCGAGCGTCCAGGCGACCAGGACGACGTAGTAGCCGACGGCGAGCCAGGGGCGGGTGAAGTGCTCGTGGGCGGTGGTGAAGAGACCGATCGCGTAGACCATGGTGAGCACGCGGTAGGCGGTCAGCGCGCGCCACAGGGGCTGCTCGACCGACATCCGCATGACCCGCTCGCGCCTGGCCATCTCCCCCACCCCCGTCCGGATCCCGTCAGGACCCGGGGCTCTCGTCCCCGTCGTCCGCCTGCGCGGCGCACTCCTTCTCGGCCTGTTCCTTCTCCGCGCGGGCGAGGGCGGCCCTGGCCTCCTTGGCCTCCCTGGCCGCCTCCTTCTCCGCTTCCTTCTCCGCCTTCGCCGCGTCCGCGAGCTGCCGCTTCATGGCGGTCGCGTACATGTCGACGTACTCCTGGCCGGAGAGCTTCATGATCTCGTACATGACCTCGTCGGTCACCGCGCGGAGCACGAACCGGTCGTGTTCCATGCCCTGGTAGCGGGTGAAGTCCAGTGGCTTGCCGATGCGGATGCCGGGGCGCATCAGCTTGGGCACCACCTTGCCCGGCGGCTGGATCTTCTCGGTGTCGATCATGGCGACCGGGAGGACGGGGGCGCCGGTGGCGAGCGCCACGCGCGCGAGGCCGCCCGGCTTGCCGCGGTAGAGGCGGCCGTCGGGCGAGCGGGTGCCCTCGGGGTAGATGCCGAACAGCTCGCCGCGCTCCAGGACCTCTATGCCGCTCTTGATCGCGGCCTCGCCGGCGCCGCGCGCCCCGGAGCGGTCCACCGGGAGCTGGCCGACGCCCTTGAAGAACGCGGCGGTCAGCCGTCCCTTGACGCCCGGCGTGTTGAAGTACTCGGCCTTGGCGATGAAGGTGACCTTGCGGTCGAGGACCGCCGGCAGGAAGAACGAGTCGGAGAACGACAGGTGGTTGCTGGCCAGGATGGCGGGCCCGGTGGCGGGAACGTGCTCCAGCCCCTCCACCCAGGGTCGGAAGGCTAGCTTCAGCGAACCGCCGACGGTGACCTTCATCGCGCCGTACAACAACCGAGTGCCTCCTGTATGTGTCGCACAGACCATAACCCGGAGCACCGGCAAAGGGCCCTGCGGCCCTGGTCGGTGTCCGTGGGGTCGCGTACGGTGAAGTACCCGCACCACGACGTGCCAGCGGCGCCAGCCCCTTGACGAACAGGAGTCAAAGACGTGCCGGTCCTCGCAGGAGCCGAGCCGTTCCGCCAGGAGGGCGGGGAGGTGGGCGTCCTCCTCTGTCACGGCTTCACCGGTTCCCCGCAGTCACTGCGCCCCTGGGCCCGGCATCTGGCCGGGCACGGTCTGACGGTCGCGCTGCCGCTGCTGCCCGGACATGGCACCCGCTGGCAGGACATGCAGCTCACCGGCTGGCCCGACTGGTACGCCGAGGTGGACCGCGAGCTGCGCGCGCTGCGCGAGCGGTGCTCCCGGGTGTTCGTGGCGGGGCTGTCGATGGGCGGCGCGCTGGCGCTGCGGCTGGCGGCGCGGCACGGCGACGCGGTGAGCGGTGTCATGGTCGTCAACCCGGCCAACCGCATGCACGGCCTGGCGCCGCACGCCCTCCCGGTGGTCCGCCACCTGGTACCGGCCACCAAGGGCATCGCCAGCGACATCGCCAAGCCGAACAGCGTCGAACTGGGATACGACCGAGTGCCGCTGCACGCGGCGTACTCCCTGCGCGACTTCTTCCGGGTCGTCGACCGTGATCTGCCGCAGGTCACCCAGCCGCTGCTGCTGATGCGCAGCCCGCGCGACCATGTGGTGCCGCCCGCCGACTCGGCCCGGATCCTGGGCCGGGTGTCGTCGGTGGACGTGACGGAGATCCTGCTGGAACAGAGCTACCACGTGGCGACGTTGGACCACGACGCGGACCGGATCCACGCGGAGAGCGTCGCCTTCGTCGCCCGGCTCGCCCCCGGTCTCGTCAAGGAGCCGGAGCCCGGTCTCGGCAAGGAAGGGACGGCCGCAGGTGGCTGAGCACGACTCCGACCGTGAGGACCGCGAGGAGCGCGGGGAGCGCGCAGAGCGCGAAGGTACTGGCACGGGCGCCCCGCAGGAGCAGCACGTGCCGTTCGACGAGGACGCCGCCTGGGCCGCGATCGTCGCCGGCTACGGCGAGGAGCCGCCGGACCCGCCGGGCGCCAAGCCGTTCAAGTCGGTCGAGGACCTGGCGCTGCTGGAGCCGGAGACCAACGACGACGGCGGGGCACCGGAGCCCGCCGAGAAGTCCGACAAGCCCCAGAAGCCCGGGGAGCCCTCCCCGGCCAAGCCGCTGGGCAGCTCGGTCGCGTTCGCGCCGGGGGTCGGTCCGCGCGACCACAGCCTGGCCGAGCCCGCCGAGGACGACCTCGGCGAGGACGACGAGGGCCACTTCGTGCCGCCCGAGCCGCCGCCGCTGCCGGAGGGCGACGTCACCGCCCGGTTCGCCTGGCTCGGTGTGCTGGGCGGCCCGCTCCTGCTGCTGGTGGCGATCCTGCTGGGCTGGGAGATGACCTGGTGGCTGACGACCGTGTGCATCGGCGGTTTCCTCGGCGGCTTCGCCACGCTGGTGATGCGGATGCGCACGGACGACGACGAGGACGACGATCCCGGCCGGGGTGCGGTGGTCTGACGCGGGAGGGCTAGAGACCCGCGGGGATTCTGAGGGCGGCCAGGACCGGGAGGTGGTCCGTGGCCGCCCTCAGGTCGTCTTCCCGTACGCCGGGCAGGCCGCGCGGCACGCCGCAGGCGAGGACCTCGATGCCCGGGGTGGCGAAGAGGGCGTCGATGCGCTGGTGCGGGCGGCTGGGGGTCGAGGTGTGCTCGTCGCCCCAGGGGGCGGTGGCCCAGCAGTCCTGGAGGTCCTTGGCGACCCGCCGGAACGCGGGGCCGTCGGGGCGCTCGTTGAGGTCGCCGCCCGCGACGGCGTGCGGGACACCGAGGGCGGCGAGCCGGTCGAGCAGCAGGCCGCTCTGCTCGTAGCGCTCGTCCTTCTGGAGGGACAGGTGGCAGCTGAGGACGCCGACGCGGGCGCCGCCGAAGCGGACGACGGCGGTGGCCAAGCCCCTGCGGTGCAGGCCGGGGGTGAGCGGCAGCAGGACGTCCTCGGTGCGCTCGACGGTGGCGCGCAGGGAGCACAGCAGCGCGGGTCCCGCGGCGGTGCCGCCGCCGGAGAGGATCACCTGGCCGGAGGCGGCCGCGAGCCGGGCGAGCTTCTTGCGCCAGCGGAAGAAGCGGGGGGCCTCCTGGAGGAGGACCAGGTCGGGGGCGCAGGCCCCGATGACGCGGGCGAGGGCGTCGGTGTCGTCGCGCATCGAGCGGATGTTGTAGCTCAGGACGCGGATGACGGCGGAACCGTCGGGTTCGGTACGGGAGTTGGGGAACTGCGGCATGTCGATCAATGTACGCCCAAGGGGGTGGGGCGCGGGGGGAGCGTGCGCGAGTGCCGGTGCGTTGTGGCTGGTCGCGCCACGCGGCGCCGGCCGCACATCGATACAGCCCCCGCGCCCCTTGAGAACACCGCTTGTCTACATGATCGGGTCGGGTTCGCGGGCCAGGTCCGCTGCTCCTACGAGCCCGGCCTTGTTGCCGAGCTGGGCCGCGATCACGTCCGCCACCGGGCGCCAGTGGGCGCCGACCAGCCAGCGTTTGTACGACTTGCGGATCGGGTCGAGGACCAGGTCGCCCTCGTCCGACAGACCGCCGCCGACGATGAACGCCGACGGGTCGAAGAGCGAGGCCAGGTCCGCCAGGCCCGCGCCGGCCCAGCGGGCCAGCTCGCGGTAGGAGTCGACGGCGACCGGGTCGCCCTGCCGGGCGGCCATCGAGATGTGCTTGCCCTCGATGCCGTCGGGGCTGCCGTCGCCGAGGCCGAGCAGCGTCTCGGCGCGCTCGGGGGTGGCGTTGGCGCGCTGCTTGGCGTAGCGCACCAGGGCGCGGCCGGAGGCGTACTGCTCCCAGCAGCCCTGCGAGCCGCAGCCGCACAGCAGGCCGTCCGGCACCATCCGGATGTGGCCGAACTCGGCGGCCACGCCGAAGTGGCCGCGGCGCAGCTTGTTGCCGATGATGATGCCGCCGCCGAGGCCGGTGCCCAGCGTGATGCAGATGACGTTGCGGTGGCCCTTGCCCGCGCCGAACCTGTACTCGCCCCAGGCGGCCGCGTTGGCGTCGTTCTCCACGACGACCGGGAGGCCCACGCGGGCCTCGACCTTCTCCTTGAGCGGTTCGTTGCGCCAGTCGATGTTGGGCGCGAAGTAGACCTCGGAGCGCTGGCGGTTGACGTAACCGGCCGCGCCGATGCCCACGCCGACGATCTCGTGCCCGGCGCGCGCTCCCTCCACCGCCGAGGCGATGGCGTCCACGATGGCCTCGGGCGTGGTGGGGGTCGGCACCTTGAAGGTCGAGAGGATGTTGCCTTCCTCGTCGACCACCCCGGCCGCGATCTTCGTGCCGCCGATGTCGACGCCGATGGTGAGTCCCATGAATCCCTCAGTTTCGGTCGAGCCCCGCTATGGCCAACCGTACCCGAGGCGCCGCTGCCGGGGCCCGTCAGTCCAGGTCGATGCGCTGGCCGGGACCGGCGTCCGGGCCGCCCTCGTCGTCACGCGGGTCCCCGTCCCGGGGGTCGGGCTCCTGGCTGGTCCAGCGGTGTTCCTGGCGCTGGACGGCGGAGCGGTAGGCGGCGAGCAGTTCGCCGCCGGCCGCCGCGAGGTGGTCGAAGACGTCCGGGTTGCGCTCGATGACCGGTTCGACGGCGGCCTTGGCCTGCTGGACGACCTGCCGGACCACCTGCTGGGCGGCGGTACCGGCGACCGGGCCGAGCAGCGGTGACTGGAGGCCGGACAGCTTGTCGGCCACGGTGTCCACGAGGCGGCGCAGTTCCTCGGCGGCCGAGCCGGGGGGCGGCCCGTAGGCGGCGCGGCGGCGGGCCTTCTCCGCCTCCAGGTCCTCGGCGGCCGCCGTCGCCCAGGCGTCGGCGTCGGCCGCCCGCCGCTCGCCGGCCGCCGCCCGGTCCTGCCCGGCGGCCTCGTCGCCCGCGGCGTCGGGCTGCGGGAGCTCTTCGCTCATGACGGACTCCTGACTACGGTTCGTCCCTACGACGTTACCCGAACGGCCGCCACGGCTTCACCGGCTCCGGGGCCACAGCCGCGGGTCGGGCGCGAACCGTACGCTCAGCCGGCCCTCCCGCAGGGCGGCCCCGTCCACGGTGCAGCGGCGCAGCGCGGAGGGCAGCGGAACGATACGGCGGAAGGGGCCGGCGGTGACGACGAGTTCGTCGCCGCGCCGGACGAGGTCCAGTTCGTCGCGGGCGGCGCCGGGCAGCGGGAGGTGCCAGACCAGGACGCCGTCGTCGGCGGTGGGGGTCCCCCCGCTCGAGCGGAGCCGAGAGTGGGGGAGGTCGGTGACGGGCCACTCGACGGGGGCGGTGTCCGGGTTGACGCCGGGCACGGCGAGGGCGGCGAGGTCGTCGGTGCCGCGCGGATCGTGTCCGAGGTGGGGCAGGACATGGACGTCGTGGGCGCCCTGCCACTCCTCCAGGGCCTTGCGCTGCTGGGCGACGGGTCCGGCGAGCCAGCTGTCGGCGGGGGCGTCCTCGGGCAGGGTCCGGTTGGCGGCCAGCAGTTCCACGGGCAGGCCGCGCAGGGCCAGGCCGAGGGCGGCGGTGCGTACCGCGTCGGTGCCGGCCGGGCCGGGTTCGGCGACCAGCCGGACGACGGTGTTCCGGTCGGTGAGGACGGCTTCGACGGCGGCGAGTTCCAGGTCCCAGCGGGCGGCGTGCTCGTAGAGCGCCTCGGTGGGCATGGGAACGCCGGCCAGGCGGCCGAGGACGGGGCGCAGGGCGCGGGCGGCCTGCCGTTCGGGCGGCAGCAGGCGGCGCAGGTAGCGGCGGAGTTCCTCGGGCAGGGCGAGCAGGGCGAGGGCGCGCGGGGCGGGCGGCAGGTCGACGACGAGCAGGTCGTGCTCCTCGGCGAGGGCGGCGTCGCGCAGGGCGCGCAGCAGCGCCAGTTCCCCGGCGCCGGGCAGCGGGGTCAGCTCCTCGGGGTCGAGGCGGGCGGCGCCGAGCAGGTCGAGGGCGGCGGAGGCGCGCTCCTGGAGGGCGGTGAGACCGTCCCGGAACCCCCGGGCCGGGTCGGGCCGCCAGGCGGTGAGGTTGGCCTCGACGGCGGCCGGAGTGGAGCCGGTGGGCACCCCGAGCGCGGCGCCGAGGGTGTCCTCGGGGTCGGCGCCCAGCAGCAGGGTGCGGGTTCCGGACCGGGCTGCGGTGAGCGCGGTGGCGGCGGCCACGGTCGTCCGGCCGCTGCCGCCCGGGCCCATGATCAGGAGGGTGCGCATGAGGGTGAACGGTACCTGCGCGCCGGACGAGCCAGGGCCTGTCGTTCGGATCACGCCGCGGACGCGGGGTCCGGCACGCGCTCCCCCACTGCCTGAACGGCGTGGGGGACCCCCAGCGGCGTTGTCGTCGGTTGTCGACTCCCCCACGCTCGGCTGCGCTCGCGCGGGAGGACCCCCATCGCGTCGACTCCCTCCTCCGCCTTGCAGCCGCACGCACCAGACCCCGCTCACCGGCATGGACAAGTCCCGCCGGTGTCCTGCGTCCTGATCCAAACGACAGGCCCTAGGT
>NZ_JAGGOO010000005.1 GCF_018614415.1 Streptomyces sp. ISL-12 | reverse complement strand
GTCGGCGAGTGACGACAACGCCGCAGATGCGCGTGCCAGACCCCGCGTCTGCGGCGTGATCCAAACGACAGGCCCTAGCCCCTCACACCCCGCACCCCAGCCCCTCCGGCACCTCCAGGGCCACCGGCTCCGAGGCCCCCGCCGGGAACGAGCGCCGCAGGGTGAACGCGTACGGCGTCGGTCCGTTGGCCCGCAGGTGCAGTAGCCGGGCCTCCGCCTCGGCGACCGTCGGCCGGTGTCCCGCCGGGACCCACCACAGGGCCGTCATCGCCTCGGCCACCCGCTCGAACCACTCCCGGCGCCGCGCCAGCATCTCCCGGTGCCGCCCCGCGTACATGAAGGCCGTGAGCGCGTCCGCGTCCTGCCACACCGACATGTTGACGATCAGCCAGGAGTCCCCGAAGACGGGCACGTCCGTCGCGTCGCCCGCCTCGCCCTGGAGCCGCCAGACGAATCCGTCCGCCGCGTCGGCGTCGGCGCTCACCGGGTCGAGCGCGTCGACGAAGTCCTTCAACCGAGGGGAGTCGAGCGGTGCCTTGAGGCGGGCGATGTTCACCTGGGCGAGTTCGTACGCTGTCGTGTCGGTCATGGCACCGGACGGTAAGGGGGCCCGGCCGCCCGCCGGTACCCCGCGTCTCAGCCCTTGAGCACCGCTTCCATCACCGCCCGCGCGACCGGCGCCGCGAGCCCGTTCCCGCTGACGTCCCCGTGGTCCGCCGCCGTGCCCTCCACCACCACCGCGACCGCCACCTTCGGCTCCAGGCCCCCGGCCCCCTGCGCCCAGGAGACGAACCAGGCGTACGGCGTCCCCGAGTTGCCGACGCCGTGCTGCGCGGTGCCGGTCTTGCCGCCGACGGTCGCCCCGCGGATCGCGGCGTTCCCGCCCGTACCGCTCTCCACCACCCCGGTCATCAGCTCCTTCAGCCGTACCGCCGTGGACGGCCGCATCACCTGCCGCGCCGGCCGCGACCCGGCCGCCGAGACGATCCCGCCGCCCGCCCGCGTCGTCCGCTCCACCAGGTACGGCGTCCGCGCCTGCCCCCCGCCCGCCACCGCCGCCGCCACCATCGCCATCTGGAGCGGCGTGGCCCGCGTGTTGTACTGCCCGATCGCCGACAGCGCGAGCTGCGCCCGGTCCACCGAGGTGTCGAAGGTGCTGCGCGCCACGGAGAACGGGATGCGCAGACCGTCGTCGTTGAAGCCGAACCCCTCCGCCGTGGCCGTCAGGGCCGTCACGCCGACGTCCACGCCGAGCTTGGCGAACACCGTGTTGCAGGACCGTTCGAACGCCTCCCGCAGCGAGGCGTCCGCGCACCCCGGCTCCTCGTCGGTCAGCCGGGTGCGGGTGCCGGGCAGGGTGTACGGCTCGGGGGAGCGGGTGGGCGCGTCCAGGTCGCGGACCAGCCCCGCGTCCAGCGCCGCCGCCGCGGTGACCACCTTGAAGGTCGACCCCGGCGGATAGGTCCGCCGCACCGCCCGGTTGAGCATCGGCCGGTCGGGATCGTCGTTCAGCCGCCGCCAGGTGCGCAGCGCCGCCTGCCCGTTCCCCGACAGCTCCCCGGGGTCGTAGGACGGCGTGGAGACCAGCGCGAGGATCCGTCCGGTGGCGGGCTCGATCGCGGCCACCGCCCCCTTGCGCCGCCCCAGCCCCTCGTACGCCGCCTTCTGCGCCCCCGCGTGCAGGGTCGTCACCACGTCGCCGCCCGGGTTGGGGAAACCCGTGACGTCGTTCCACAGCGGCAGCGGCGCCAGCATCGGGTCGGCGCCGGACAGCAGCCCGTCCTCGGCGTGCTCCAGCAGGGTCGTCCCGTACTCCTGCGAGGCGAAGCCGGTGACCGGCGCCCACATCGGCCCGTCCGCGTACGTCCGCTCGAAGCGCAGGTGCTCGCCGGTGTCCCGGGAGCCGGTGACGGGCCGGCCGCCGACCAGGATGTCGCCGCGCGGCTGCTGGTAGCGGGCGATGGCGGGGCGGCGGTTGGCCGGGTTGGCGTCGTACTCCGGGGCGCGGACCACTTGGACCCGGGCGGCGTTCACCAGCAGCGCGGCCAGCAGCAGGAGGCAGAAGAAGGCGGCGTGCCGGATGTGCCGGGTCATGCGTCCGGCCCCTGCCCGCGCGCGGAGTGGCTCAGCCGGATCAGCAGCGCCACGATCGCCCAGTTGGTGACCACCGAGGAGCCGCCCTGCGCCAGGAACGGCATCGCCATCCCGGTCAGCGGGATCAGCCCGGTCACCCCGCCCGCGATCACGAACACCTGGAGCGCCACGAGGGAGGCCAGGCCCACCGCCAGCAGCCGTCCGAACGGGTCGCGCAGGGCCAGCCCCGCCCGGAAGCCCCGGTCCACCAGCAGCGCGTACAGCAGGAAGATCGCGGACAGGCCGGCGAAGCCCAGCTCCTCCCCGGCCGTGGCCAGGATGAAGTCCGACTTGGCGGCGAAGCCGATGAGGACGGAGTGGCCGAGCCCCAGCCCGCTGCCGGTCACCCCGCCCGCGGCGAAGGAGAACAGCGACTGGGCGAGCTGGCCCGGGCCCTGCCCGGCCTCGATGGAGGCGAACGGGTGCAGCCAGTCCTCCACCCGGCTGTGCACGTGCGGCTCCAGCCAGCCCACGGCGACCGCGCCGAGCGCGGCGAGCAGCAGGCCCAGCGCGATCCAGCCGGTGCGGCCGGTGGCGACGTAGAGCATGACGACGAACAGGCCGAAGAAGAGCAGCGAGGTGCCCAGGTCCCGCTCCAGGACCAGGACGCCCACGCTGACCAGCCAGACCGCGACGATCGGGCCGAGCACCCGGCCGGTGGGCAGTTGCAGCCCCCACACCCGGCGCCCCGCGTACGCCAGCGCGCCGCGGTTGGCGGCCAGGTACGCGGCGAAGAACGCCGCGAGCAGCACCTTGGCGAACTCGCCGGGCTGGATGGAGAACCCGGCGATCCGGATCCAGATCCGGGCGCCGTTCACCGCCGGGAACAGGATCGGCAGCGTCAGCAGGACCAGGGCCACGGCCACGCAGAGGTACGTGTAGCGCTGGAGCAGGCGGTGGTCGCGCAGGACCAGCACGATCGCGATGAACAGACCGATGCCGAGCGCGGACCACACCAGTTGGGTGGGGGCCGCCCGGTCGCCCGGCGTCTCCAGGTCGAGCCGGTAGATCAGCACCGCGCCCAGGCCGTTGAGCAGCACCCCGATGGGCAGCGGCAGCGGATCGGCGTACGGGGCGCGCAGCCGCACCGCGAGGTGCGCCAGCAGCGCCAGCAGCCCGAGCCCGGCGCCGTAACCGGCGGCGCCGGGCGGGAGGGTGCCGTGCTGGGCGACGCCCACGTTGCAGTAGCCGAACACGGAGAGCAGGACGGCCACCACGATCAGGGCCAGCTCGATGCCGCGGCGCCGGGGGAGGCGGCCGACGGGAGCGGGCGCGTCCGCCGCCGCCACGGCGAGTCCGGGTCCGGTTCCGGCCTTCGTCATGTCCGGAACTTACCCAATGAGCGGCTTCGCTGGGCTTTCGGCATGTATCAGCACCAGCGCGGCGCCGGGCCGACGTTGTCGATGTAGCGGGCCGCGCCCCACGCCCAGGTGCCGTCCGTCAGGAGGTACCAGATCGGGTTGCGCTTCACGGACTCGCCGCCGGTCTTGCAGTAGATGCTGACCTTCTCGCCCCGGTGGACGTAGCGGATGACCTCGGAACCGCGGTTCGGCGCGCTGCGCAGCGCGAGCCGGTCGGCCGTGACGACGCCCCGGTAGCGGCCCTGGTCGCGGCCTCCGCGGCCCTCGTCGTATCCCGGGTCGCCGCCGTCGCCCCGGTAGCTGCTCGTCCCCGGGTCGTCCCCCCACTCGTCGCCCGCGGCGGCGGGGGTGACGGCGGCGGCGGTGGCGAGCGCGCCGGCCGCGGCCGTTATGGCGAGGCGGCGGACGAGGAGGGAGCGGCCCGAGGAGTGACGGGAGGAGGAACGGGAACGCAGGGACATGGCATGACCTCCATGAGGGACGTACACGGGTCGAACGTGACTGATCGCCACATTAGGAGCGTCGATGGAGCGCCGCCTGTCGCACTGCGCCATTCGCGAGGGGCTGCCGGGGCTGCCGCCCGGGCAGTTCGTTCGGTGGGCGGGCCGGGAGCCGCCGTCCGGCCGGTCCGTCCAGGTGGGCGGGGGCCGGGTGCCGTCACTCGGCCAGTTCCTCCAGGAGGCGGACGGTCGGCAGACCCGTCCGCAGGTACGCCACGAACAGCTCGTTGTGCAGCGCCCACGGCGAGCGCCGGGCGCGGATCAGCCGGATCGCCTCCTCGGCGCCCACGCCCCGGCGGACCAGGGCGTGCGCGACCACCAGACCGGACCGGTTGTACCCGTGGTAACAGCGGACGAGCACCCTGCGCCCCTCGTCCAGCGCCGCGCACGCGCCCTGCGCCAGCCGCATCACTCCCGCGAGCTGGGTCCCGTCGAGCGGGCCGTCCGGGATCGCCCACACCTGGTGCTCGACGCCCGGTGCGGGCCCGTACCCGGGCAGCCGCAGCAGCGTCTGCACCAGGTCGAACTCGTCCTCCACCGAGGCGAACGCCAGTCGTCCGGGCCCGGTGCGGTACTCGTGCCCGCCCATCCACAGGCCCGGCACGATCTCGCTCCACGGACTGTCCGGAACCGGCACGTCGGGCCGTTCCCCAGGGATGCGCACCGAAGCCTCCCCGCCCTCACGTCCGTCGGGCCTGCCCCGCGGGCGCAACTGCCCCCAACGGTAGCCGGGTTCTTGCCCCGGGAGCACCCCGCCTGTTCCCATGGTCGAGGGGGTGGCGTATGCGGGTGAGGGGTGAGGACGCATGAGCCGGCTGCGCGTCGTACCGGCCTGGCGACACGGCCGGGAACGGCTCTACGTCAGCCTCCCGGACGGCCGGAACATCGCCTGGTACGACCGTGAGGCCGCCCGGGTCAACCTGATCGGCGAGGACCGCGAGGCGGACGTCCTGGACGCTCTGGCCCCCTTCCTCACCGGCCCGGTGACGGTCGGCCCGCCTCCCGTCCCCACCCCCGCCGAGCTGGCCCGGCTGTCCCTGCACCCCGACGACGACCTGGCCCCCAACCGCCCCGGCGAGGCCCTCCTCGTCGCCCTCGACCGCGACCCCGGCCCGCCGCGCCGCCTGCGCCCCGACCCGCGCCGCCGCGCGCTCGCCGCCGAACAGGCGGTGGGGGAGGTCCTCGACCGGTTCGACGGGGCGGGCTGGCGCACCCTGCACTCGGTCCCGCTGCCCGGCGGCGACCGCGTCCACCACCTGCTGATCGGCCCCGGCGGCCTCTTCGCCGTCCACGCCCTGTACGCCCGCAAGGCCCGGGTGCGGATCACCGACCCCCTGGTCGCGCTGGGCCGCCACGAGCCCCGGCCGGTACTGCGCCGGGTCCGCGCCGACGCCGACCGCGCCTCCTACGCGCTGACCGCCGAGGTCCGCCCCGTCCTGGCCCTGCTGGGCCCGGCCGACGTCACGTTCACCGACCCGCCGCCGCGTGGACTGCGGGTCCTCTCGGACGGGGAGCTGCTGAGGCTCGCCGGGCTCGGCGGCGTGCTCAAACCGGCGGACGTGGAGGGCCTGCACGCGATGGCCCGGGACCGGAGGACGTGGGCGCGGCTGTGACGCGGCCTTGGCTTCTGCGGCGCGGTCCCCTGTCCTGCGCGAGGGGGCCTGGGCCTCCGCGACGGGGCCTGGGCCTCCGCGACGCGGCCTGCGCCTCTGTGACGGGGCCTGGCCCTCTGCGACGCGGGCCTGGCCCTCTGTGGCGCGGCCTGGGCCTCTGTGATGCCGCTCCGGCCTGCGGACCGCCGTCCCGAACCGCCGGCGGTCAGGGCAGCGTGCCCGCCGCCCGCCGGTCGAACAGCGGGGCCAGCAGGTCACCGCGGTCCGCCACCCGCCGCGGCAGATCACCGGGGAGGAAGACCATCTCCCGCGCCGACCGGCACCCCGCCACCTCCTCCCACGTCACCGGCGCCGAGACGCCCGGTTCCGCACGCGCCCGCACGGTGTACGGCGCGGCCGTCGTCTTCCGCGCCGCGTTCTGACTCCAGTCCACGAACACCTTCCCCGGCCGCAGACTCCGCGTCATCCGGTGCACGACCAGCTCCGGCATGGCCCGCTCCGCCTCCACGGCCAGCGCCTTGGCGTACTCCGACACCCGCTCCGACGACGCCCCGCGCACCCCGGCCAGCAGATGCAGCCCCTTCGCCCCGGAGGTCTTGGCGTACGCCTCGATCCCGTCCGCCGCCAGCCGCTCCCGCAGCCACAGGGCGACCTCGCAGCAGTGCACGACGGTGGCGGGCGGCCCCGGGTCCAGGTCGAACACCAGCCGGTCGGCCTCGCCCGGATCGTCCGCGACCCACTGGTGCGTGTGGAACTCGGTCACCAGGTTCGCCGCCCACATCAGGCTCGCCAGGTCCTGCACCAGCACCATCCGGGCCGGCCCCTCCGACCTCGGCACCTCGGCCGTGGTGACCCAGTCGGGCGTACCCGGCGGCACGTTCTTCGCGAAGAAGACCTGCCCGTCCGGCCCGTCCGGGTACCGCAGGAACGACACCGGCCGGTCCCGCAGGTGCGGCAGCAGTACGCCGGCGACGGTCGCGTAGTAGTGCAGCAGCTCGGCCTTGGTGAACCCGGTCGCGGGATACAGCACCTTGTCCAGGTTGCTGAGGGCCACCCGCCGCCCCTCCACCTCGGTGATAGGCGCCATACGATGAGAATCTCACGAAAGCGGTACAAAACGCCCCCACTGGCTCGGAAAGGTGCGGAACGTGCGATCCATCTGGAACGGCGCCATCTCGTTCGGCCTGGTCAGCATCCCGATCAAGCTGGTGAACGCGACCGAGAACCACTCGATCTCCTTCCGCCAGATCCATACGGAGGACGGCGGTCGCATCCGCTACCGCAAGGTCTGCGAACTGGAGGACCGCGAGGTCTCCCAGGCGGAGATCGGGAAGGGCTACGAGGACGCGGACGGCTCGATCGTCCCGATCACCGACGAGGACCTGTCCGCCCTGCCGATCCCGACCGCGCGGACGATCGAGATCGTGGCCTTCGTCCCGGAGGACCGCATCGACCCGCTCCAGCTGAGTTCCGCGTACTACCTCGCCGCGAGCGGCGCCCCGGCCGCGAAGCCGTACACGCTGCTGCGCGAGGCGCTCAAGCGCAGCAACCGGGTCGCCATCGCCAAGTACGCGCTGCGGGGCCGCGAGCGCCTCGGCATGCTGCGCGTGGTCGACGACGCGATCGCGATGCACGGCCTGCTGTGGCCGGACGAGGTACGCGCCCCCGAGGGCGTCGCCCCCGACACCGACGTCACCGTCCGCGACCAGGAGCTGGACCTCGCGGACGCCCTGATGGACACGCTCGGCGAGATCGACCTGAGCGAGCTGCACGACGAGTACCGGGAGGCGGTGGAGGAGGTCATCGCCGCCAAGTCGGCCGGCGAGGCGCCTCCGGAGACCCCGCGCCCGGCCGCTTCCGGCAAGGTGCTGGACCTGATGGCGGCCCTGGAGAACAGCGTGCGGGCGGCGCGGGAGTCGCGCGGGGAGGCAGGGGGAGAGGAGGAGGCCGAGGTCAGGGAGCTGCCGCAACGCGAGCGGGCGGCCCCGTCCACGAAGAAGACGACGGCGAAGCCGGCGGGAACGGAGGCCAAGGCGAGTACGAAGCCGACGAAGCCGACGAAGACGATGAAGGCGACGAAGAAGGCGACGGCGGCCGAGCCGGGCGGCAAGGCGAGCGGCAAGGCGAACACGACGAAGAAGACCTCGGCCGCGAAAACGCCTGCCGCGAAGACCTCGGCCAAGAAGTCCCCGGCCAAGAAGGCCCCCGCGAAGAAGACGGCGTCCGGCCGCCGCAGCGCCTGACCTCGCCCGTCGGGACGATCAGCCGACCGTCCAGGCCGTGGCCGGCGTGGACGCCGGTACCGAGGCCGGTCCCGAGGCCGGCGCGGGAGCCGCCGTGGGCAGGGGCGCCGGGGCCTCCTCCACCCGCTCGACGAAACTGTCACCGGGCCCGCCGGACGGCGCCTCCGAGCCGGTGGTCAGCTGGGACCAGACCGTCAGGGCGAGGGCGACCGCCGCCGCCGTGGCGAGCACCCGGGCGACGCGGCGGAACCGCGCCCGTCCGTCCAGTTCACGCCAGGCCGGTTCCGGGTCGTCCGGCTGCCACAGCTCACCGACGGCCTCCGTCGGCTCGGCGGCCACCGGGGCGGGCCGCCACCCCGGTGTCCGGTCCCGCGCCGAGGGTTCGCGGGGCGCGGAGGCCCGTATGGCGTCCTCGCTGTCCATGAGGAACTTCTGCCAGACCTCGTCCGGCGTTCCGCCGCTGCCCGGCCCGGGAGCGCTCACGATCACCTCTTCCTCTCGTGTCCTCAGTCGGCGTCGAGCCGTACGAACGTGAGGGCGCGGCCCGCCTCGCGGTACGCCCCCTCGCTGCCGTCCACCGGCAGCCCCAGGCAGGCGCACAGGCGGCGCGCGTTCGCCGGGCGCAGTCGAGCGTAGTCGGCCATGATCCGGGCCCCCGCGTCGGCCGGGAGGAACCGGGCGGTGACCGCGTGGTGGCGGTGGCCGAACTGGATGACGGTCTTGGGCTGGCCGCGCAGATTGCGGTACCAGTCCGCCCGCGTCCCGGAGCCGGAGAGGACGGTCCAGCTCGGTACGGTCCGGTCGCACGACATCACCTCCAGGACCGCGTGCCGCCGCAGCCCGCTGACCCGGCCGGTGTGGTGCAGCAGGAGCAGCCGCCGGCCCAGCACCGGACCGAGCCCCACGCGGAAGAGGAACACCGGCAGCCGGGCGACGAGGCGCCGCCACCCCGTGAGCGGCCGGGGGCGGCGGGGTGCGGTGTCGGTACGCGCCATGATCGCCTTTCCAGATCGGGACGTCGGCGCCAACCCTTGCACAGGCCAAAGGCGACGAGGAGGGCCACTGGTCCTTTCCCGCGACCTATGCGATCTCTGAGGCCTCTGGCTGCCTCTGGCTGCCTCTGGTACCTCTGCGGCCTCTGCCCGATAGGCGGAAAAGCTTTTCCGGTCAGGGCCGATGAGCGGGGCTCCGGCACGGTAGAAAGTACGTATGCCGGAGTGCGATACGCCCGTGAGGGCACGCGAGCTGCCCACGGGGTCCCCTGAGCCGCCCGTGGGAACCAGGGACGACGTGGACGCGGTCACCCGTGCGGTGCTGACGGCGTCGCGGCTGCTGGTGGCGATCTCGGCGCGGTCGCTCGCCGAGGTGGAGGAGCGGGTGACGCTGCCGCAGTTCCGGATGCTGGTGGTGCTCTCCACCCGGGGCACCACCAAACTCGTCGCTCTCGCCGAGCAGCTCCAGGTCGCGCCGTCGACGGCGATGCGCATGGTCGACCGGCTGATCGGGGCGGGTCTCGTCGACCGCCGGACCAACCCGGACAACCGGCGCGAGACCCTGCTGCGCCTCACCGAGGAGGGCCGGCGCACGGTGGACCACGTCACCGCGCGCCGCCGCCGCGAGATCGCGGCGGTCGTCCAGCGCCTCGCCCCCGGCCAGCGGGCCGCGCTGGTCGAGGCGCTCACGGCGTTCACGGAGGCGGGCCACGAACCGCACCCGCCGGCGGACTTGCTCGTCTGACCCGGTCAGCCCCCGGGTCAGCCCCCGGTCGGCGTGGCGGCCGGCGCGACGGTCGGACCGCCGGTCCGTACGTTCAGGTCCGGCCGCGGGGTGAGCACGGCGGTCGGCTCCCCCGGCTGCGGCGGGGGCGGCGTGACCCGGTCCTTGGGCAGCTTCGCCGGGGCGGTCTGCTTGAAGCTGACGTCGCCGTACCCGACCAGGCCGGTCTTCTCCAGGACGGTCATGTGGTCCAGGACGGTGTCGTTGGCGAGGTCGGCCAGTTCCCGCACGAGGGTGTTCCGCGTCGTCGCGCGGATGTCGGCGATGACGGGGAAGATCTGCCCATGGGTCACCCGCATGATGGTGACCGCGGTCGAGTCGAACTCCTTCCCCCGCTTCCCCGTCACCGTCGACACGAACTCCCGCTGCTGCGGACTGGCCTTGTTGGGCAACGTGATCCCCAGCTCGGTCGCGACCTCGCGGCACTCGGCGTCGAGCCCGGCGTGCCCGACGACGAGATGCTCCCCGGCCTCCCGCATCGCCTCCGACGTACCGCGCTTCATGGCCAGTTCGCCCAACGGGTACTCCCACAACCCGGCCGCCCGCACCTTCACCACGAAGTCCCGGTCGGCCTCGGTCACCGGCCCGTACCGCGTACTGGCCACGAGCCGGTCCTGCCCGCCGTCCTTCGTCTCCAGCCCGACCACGGCGGGAAAGGCGAGGGCGGTGAGGGTCAGACTCAGCACACCGAACAGGACGACGACCCCGATCCTGCTGCGGGACATGCGCACGGCGCCTCCAGGACGACGACACGGAACCAACGACTCGTACGCCAGGAGATACGGACGCAAAGCCCCGATCAATCAAGCCGTCCCCGAAACAGTGACGGTGCCCGCCCGTGCCCCGCTGTGACCGCGGATTGATCCTTGACCTTTCAACATCCACGCCCTTAGCGTGAGGCGCCCCCTCACGGATGGAGCCCTCATGCGCTTAAGAGCCCTCGCCCTCGCCGCCGTTCCCGCCGCCTTCCTCGGCGTCATGGCGTCCGCCCCCACCGCTTCGGCGTGGTCCTCCGGCAACTGCCCGGTGGGCAGCTTCTGCGTGTGGCCCGAGTACTGGTACGGCGACACGGACATGACCCCGTCACTGACGACCGAGACCGAGTGGACCGGCAGCGCCCCGGGCCACATCTTCTACAACAACACGTCCCGTGACGTCACGATGACGTACGTCGTCCAGAGCGACGGACAGGGCACCGAGCGCACCACGTGCGTCAGCGGCGTCTCGGGAAGCTACTTCACCATGCCGATGTACGTCACCGATCTGAAGTGGCGCGAGGACGACGGCACCCCCTGCTACTGACCGACCCGCCCGGCCCCGCGCAAGCCATCGACGAAGGCGGCCCAGGCCCCGACGGAGAAGGCGAGCGCGGGGCCGGTGGGGCGCTTGCTGTCGCGGACGGGTATGAGCGCCGGTACGTCGTCGGCGACCTCGACGCACTCGTTGTTGCCGCCGCTGTAGCTGCTGCTGCGCCACTTCGCACCCGACAGGTCCGGCGTGCTGCGGCGTATGCGGTTCATGCTCGGTGCTCCTTGGCCCTGCGTCGGATGATGGCGCGGGATTCCACGGGAGAGAGCGCCGACGTGCGAGCGGCATCGAAAAGGTCCTGGTAGCGGGCGACTTCCGCCTCCCGCTCCAGCCAGATGGAGCCGGTCGGGTTGTCCGCCAGCACCACATCGAGCGCTGCTTCCTCCGGGAACCCCAGTACTACGTACGGGCCGAACATACTCGCGTGCGCTCCGCGCGAGAACGGCAGGACCTGGACGGTCACGTTGGGCCGCTCGGAGGCAGTCAGCAGGTGCTCCAACTGTGTTCGCATCACGGTCGCACCGCCAACTTGCTGAAGCAGTACGGCCTCTGACAGCACGGCCCACAGTCGCAGGGGAGAGTCACCGGCGAGCCGTTCCTGCCGGGCGAGGCGTACCTGCACGAACTTCTCGATCTCGTCCGCCGTCTGCCACTGCCGCGACGCCACCGTCACGGCACGGACGTACTCCGGAGTCTGCAGCAGACCGGGAACGAGCTGCGCCTGAAAGGTGCGGATCTCGCCGGCCATGGCCTCCAGCGCGATGTAGTCGCGGTACGTGTCGGCGAGGACGGCCCCGTACTGGTTCCACCACCCTTGCCTGCGCCGCCTGTTGGCCTTTCGCGCCAGAGCGCCCAGTCGTTCTGCGAGATCAGTGTCCGCCGCGCCGTAGGCGTGCAACATTGCGGTCAGATCCGGCAGTCGAACGGCCACCCGGCCGTTCTCGATCCGGCTGATCTTGCCTTTCGTGCAGTCGAGAGCCTCCGCGGCCTGGGTCGTGGTCAGCTTGGCGGCCTCGCGCAACCGACGCAGTTCTTCGCCGAGTTGGCGGCCAAGCACGGTAGACGGATTCGCAGTGGTGCTCTTGGTAAGCATGCCGACACGTTTAGCAGAGACGTGGACGCCAAGGCCGCGCTTAACTCGAAAGGTGGAAGATTGCGGCCATCTTCATCGGCAACGTTGCAGATTCGCTTGGTGCGCCTACATCCTGCCGGACATGGACATCGGCGTCCCGCGGCCCAACTGGCCACTCTGCGGGGCACCGACCGCACGTCGACCCCTTGGGGGCTGCCATGTCTGCACACAACGAAGCCACCTTCCGACTGCCCCGCAGTCACCGCAGCGTGCCGAGAGCCCGCGCGCTGGTCCACGCACTGCTCGGTGCCTGGGGCATGGCCGAAGACACCGTCGACTCGGCGGAGTTGCTCCTCTCCGAGCTGGTGACGAACGCGCTGCGCGTACCCGTGCCGCCCGGCCGGCAGGTGGGCGTCCGGATCGCGCGGCTGCCGGCGGACGGGCTGCTGAGGGTGGAGGTCAGCGACGCGGGCCCCGGCCGGCCCGAGGTGCGGACGCCCGACGACGAGGAGACCGGTGGCCGCGGGCTGATGCTGGTGGAGGCGCTGGCCCACCGCTGGGGCGTCGAGGAGCGGAAGGGCGGGATCGGGAAGACGGTCTGGGCCGAACTGAAGGCCCCGGACATCATCGCCGGGCCGCCCCTCGGCGCGGAGACTGACCCTGGCCGTGCGGCGAGGTGAGGACGCGTGAGCGCGGCCCTACGGGGCCCCCTCGGCCCCGATGCCCTGCGGCACCAGGACGTCTGGTTGTCCGCCGAGTCCGGCGTCGCGGGCCACCACTGCCGCCATGGCCCGGTCGTGCACCTCCAGTTTGGTGAAAATCCGCGACACGTAATTGCGTACCGTCTTCTCGGCCAGGAAGAGCCGGCGTGCGATCTGCTGATTTCCCATACCGCTGGCGAGCAGTTCCAGTATCTCCATTTCGCGGTCGGTCAGCTCGGAGAACCCCGCCAGCTCCGGCAGGACGTGCGTCGCAGAGAAGTACCGGCTGAGTCGAGAGGCGACGGTCGGACTGAAAGCGGCGCCCCCCTTGGCCACCAGCTGGATGGAGTGGAGCAGCTCTTCGGGCGACTCTATGCGCGAAAGATAGCCGTTGACGCCCACGCGGAGGGCGGCGACGATCGTGTCGTCGTCGTCGTTCTGGGACACCACGATGATTTTGGGCCGCGACTTCTCGCTGGGGTACAGCGCGGCGATCTGCTGAGCGTCCTCGCACAGGGTTCTCTTCGAGGACGGCTCGCCGATAATGATGACGTGGGGTCGCAGTTCGGGGTCCTCGGGACATCGGATACCGTCGGCGCCGCCTACGGACCGGCCGATGACGAGGAACTTCTCGTTCTGATCGACGATCGATTCCAGCCCGGCGAGGGTAATCGGGTCGTCACTGATGATGAACAGGTTGATTTCCACGTCCCTGCACCTCCTGGACATCCGCTGATACAGTTTCGGCCGGTGTCGAACACTGTCAGGGCGTTCTTCATCCGAAGGGCCCTCCTTTACTTGATGCCAAGCGGAGCTTGATTTCTCGATGATGATGTACCCCCGTTTTGGTTCTTTTGCTTCGCGCGCCTGAGCGCGTGGTTCACCCCTTCTGTTCGCTAATTCATAAAGAGAGGTGAAGGTGGTGATACGGGCGCACTCGGCGCCTTGCGAAAGAAGATGCCCGGTCGCGGAGCTGAGGCGCTGGGCGACGAGCGAGAGAGGTGCCGATTGCGTCCGAGGTGACTGAGAGAGGCGACCGTGACAACCACTGATGCACAGGTCTCCTTCTGGTCAGCATTCATTCGCATGAAATTCGCGTGAAAGCGGAAGGGCGCATGGCACTGCTGGTGCCGAGTATGCGTAAGCGATCGAGGAGAACGCAAGTTCGCCTCTTAAGTGAGGGGATATCATTCCGCTTGGTGAGCGACTATCGGTCAGCGGTCAGGCCTGGGCCGGGGGGCGTGTGCCGGAGCGGTTCCGGAACCGTTGAAACCCGGACAGACGGACGTATCACCAGCGGTTTCTGATCCGGACCAGCGGCCGCCGGGCGATGATCCAGTCGGCCCGGACACCGCGTGGACACGGTGGACCGGTGGCTGAAACGGAAGGCCCGCGACCGGGGGACGCCTGGATCAGGCGCCCGCCGCACGAAGCCGGCGTGGCGATGACCGATACGCAGGGAATTCCCAGCAAATCGCAAACCCGTCGCGGAGATCCATGTCGTACCAGGACTCGCACCAGGACTCGCACCAGGACTCGCACCCAAGACTCGTACCGAGACATGGACGCACCGCGAACCGACGGCATACGTTCACGGCATGGGTGATCTCCCCCGTCGGCGCCTGATCGTTCTCGACGTGCTGGCCGCGTTCGGCTTCGCACTGCTCCCGCAGGTGTCCCTGCTGCGCCCCGCCACCGGCGGCGAGGTGGGCGGCGGCACTGTATGGCTGCTGTCGCTGAGCGCCGCGTTGCCGCTGGTGGCGCGGCGGTTGTGGCCCGTACCGGCCTTCGGGGTGGCGCTGTCCGCCGCCTGCGTGGCGCTCGCCGTCGGCGTCGGACCGGCCCCGTTCCTCGCCGCGGCGTACGCCCTGTACGTCGTGGCGACCACGAGGCGGCAGCGGCCGGGGCGGTCCGTGGTGTTCGTCGCCGGGCTGTGCGCGGCGGGCGCGGCCCTGCTCACGGTGGCGGGAGGGCAGAGCTACCAGGGCGGGACCAGGCCCGTGCAGGTCGTGTTCGTCCTGCTCGTCCTCGGCGCCACCTGGGCGGCGGGGACGGCGGTGCGGGAACGGCGGGAGAGCACGAGGCGTGCCATCGAGCACGCCGCCGAGCAGGCGAAGACCGAGGAACGCCTGCGCATCGCCCGTGACATCCACGACGTCGTCACCCACAGCGTGGGCCTCATCGCGATCAAGGCCGGTGTCGCCAACCACGTCATCGCCACCCACCCGGAGGAGGCGCGGGAAGCCCTGACGGTGATCGAGGACGTCAGCCGCAGGGCGTTGCAGGACATGCGGGCCACCCTCAAGGTGCTGCGCCGGGAACAGCCGGCCGGCGCCCAGGACCTCCGGCCGGTCCTCGGACTGTCGGACCTGCCCTCGCTGGTCCGCACGGCCGAGGCGGCCGGCGTCACCGTCGACCTGCGGTCCCGGTATGCCGAGGAACCCCCGGACGGTGTCGCGCTGTCCGCGTTCCGGATCGTCCAGGAAGCCCTGACGAACGCCGTCAAGCACGCCGCGCCGACCCGCTGCCGGGTCCGGCTGACCGCGGAACGGGGCACGTTGACGATCGACGTGGCCGACGAGGGCCCCGGCCCCGGACACCGGCAGGCCGTGCCCGGCGGCGGCATGGGCCTCGTCGGCATGAAGGAGCGGATCGCCGCACACGGCGGCACCCTCACCGCCGGCCCCCGACCGGACGGCGGATTCCAGGTACTGGCGACTCTGCCGTACTGAGCCTGGCACGCGCCCCGGTACTGGCGACTCTGCCGTACTGAGCCTGGCACGCGTCCCCGTACTGGCGACTCTGCCGTACTGAGCCTGGCACGCGTGCCAGGCTCAGTACG
>NZ_JAGGOO010000058.1 GCF_018614415.1 Streptomyces sp. ISL-12 | reverse complement strand
GGGTGGCTGTGGTGCTGGTGTCGCGGGTGGGGCCCGCTGGGGACTTGGTGGCTGTGGTGGGGGGGTCGCGGGTGGGGGCCGTTGTGGCGGGGGTGGCTGGGGTGCTGGTGTTTTCGGCGGGGATCGCCGTGGTGGCGGCGTCCCGGGCGGAGGCGGTCGTGGCGGGAGTGTCCGGCCCGGGAGTGTCCGGGCCGAGGGCGTCCTCCGGGCGATCGGCCATTTGTTCAGCTGCCATCTGCCCCCGCCTCTCTACCATGGACGTACTGCGTCCATCTCAGGCTGTGCAGAACCGTTTGTCCACAGCCCCGGGGCCGCTGTAGCCAAAATGTGCCGGCGACCAAACAATCGGTAGGTGAGACCCGTCACACCCGTGGCGGTGCCGCGAACCACTCCCACGAGGAGGTGCCGTCATGACGGTCACGGAGCAGCGGGGCGCGTACCGGCCCGCTCCGCCGCCCGCCTGGCAGCCCCGCACGGACCCCGCGCCGCTGCTGCCCGACGCCGAGCCGTACCGCGTCCTCGGCACCGACGCGGCCGACCGGGCCGACCCCGTGCTGCTGCGGACCCTGCACACCTGGCTGGTGGCGGGCCGGCGGTACAACGCGCAGGCCACGGCCCTCACCAAACAGGGCCGGCTCGCCGTCTACCCCTCCAGCACGGGGCAGGAGGCCTGCGAGATCGCCGCCGCGCTGGTGCTCCAGGACCGCGACTGGCTCTTCCCCAGCTACCGCGACACACTCGCCGTCATCGCCCGCGGCGTCGACCCCGTCCAGGCGCTCACCCTGCTGCGCGGCGACTGGCACACCGGCTACGACCCCTACGAGCACCGGGTCGCCCCCCTCTCCACGCCGCTCGCCACCCAGCTCCCGCACGCCGTCGGCCTCGCGCACGCCGCCCGCCTCAAGGGCGACGACGTGGTCGCGCTGGCCATGGTCGGCGACGGCGGCACCAGCGAGGGCGACTTCCACGAGGCGCTGAACTTCGCCGCCGTCCAGCGCGCGCCGGTCGTCTTCCTCGTCCAGAACAACGGCTTCGCGATCTCCGTCCCGCTCGAGAAGCAGACCGCGGCCCCGTCGCTGGCCCACAAGGCCGTCGGCTACGGCATGCCCGGCCGCCTGGTCGACGGCAACGACGCCGTCGCCGTCCACGAGGTACTGTCCGACGCCGTACGGCACGCGCGCGAGGGCGGCGGCCCGGTCCTGGTGGAGGCGATCACGTACCGCTTGGACGCCCACACCAACGCCGACGACGCGACCCGCTACCGCGGTGACGCCGAGGTCGCCACCTGGCGCGGACACGACCCCGTCGACCTCCTGGAGCGCGAGCTGACCCGGCGCGGACTGCTCGACGAGGACACCGTCCGGGCCGCCAGCGAGGACGCCGAGGCGCTCGCCGCCGGCCTGCGCGCCCGGATGCACCAGGACCCGCGGCCGGACCCCATGGACCTGTTCGCCCACGTCTACGCCGAACCGACCCCGCAACTGCGCGAACAACGGGAGCGGCTGCGGGCGGAGCTGGAGGCGGAGGCGGAGCTCGATGACGAGGCGGAGCCGGACGCCGCCGCCGGGGCCGTGTCGGAAGGGGGGGCGCGATGACCACCGTCGCCGCCCGGCCGGCCACCATGGCCCAGGCCCTCACCCGCGCGCTGCGCGACGCCATGGCCGCCGACCCGGCCGTCCATGTCCTGGGCGAGGACGTCGGCACGCTCGGCGGCGTCTTCCGGGTCACCGACGGACTCGCGAAGGAGTTCGGCGAGGACCGCTGCACGGACACGCCGCTCGCCGAGGCCGGCATCCTCGGCACCGCGGTCGGCATGGCGATGTACGGGCTGCGCCCGGTGGTGGAGATGCAGTTCGACGCCTTCGCCTACCCGGCGTTCGAGCAGCTCGTCTCCCACGTGGCCCGGATGCGCAACCGCACGCGCGGGACGATGCCCCTCCCGCTCACCGTCCGCATCCCCTACGGCGGCGGCATCGGCGGCGTCGAGCACCACAGCGACTCCTCCGAGGCGTACTACCTGGCCACCCCCGGCCTGCACGTCGTCACGCCCGCGACCGTCGCCGACGCCTACGGGCTGCTGCGCGCTGCCGTCGCCTCCGACGACCCCGTGGTCTTCCTGGAGCCCAAGCGCCTGTACTGGTCCCAGGACGCCTGGAACCCCGAGGAGCCGGCACCCGTTGAACCGATAGGCCGCGCGGTGGTGCGGCGCTCGGGGCGGAGCGCCACGCTCATCACGTACGGACCGTCCCTGCCCGTCTGCCTGGAGGCGGCGGAGGCGGCCCGGGCCGAGGGCTGGGACCTCGAAGTCGTCGACCTGCGCTCGCTGGTGCCGTTCGACGACGAGACGGTGTGCGCCTCGGTGCGGCGGACGGGACGCGCGGTCGTCGTCCACGAGTCGGGCTCCTTCGGCGGTCCGGGCGGGGAGATCGCGGCCCGGGTCACCGAACGCTGCTTCCACCATCTGGAAGCACCGGTGCTGCGGGTGGCCGGGTTCGACATCCCGTACCCGCCGCCGATGCTGGAGCGCCACCACCTGCCCGGGGTGGACCGTGTCCTGGACGCGGTGGCGCGTCTGCAATGGGAGGCCGAGAGCTGATGGCAGCACAGGTGCGGGAGTTCAGGCTCCCCGACCTCGGTGAGGGGCTCACCGGGGCGGAGATCGTGCGCTGGATGGTCGAGGTCGGTGACGTCGTCGCCGTCGACCAGCCGGTCGTCGAGGTCGAGACGGCCAAGGCGATGGTGGAGGTGCCCTGCCCCTACGGCGGGACCGTCACCGAGCGCTTCGGCGACGAGGGCACGGAAGTGCCGGTCGGGGCGCCGTTGCTGACGGTGGCCGATGGTGACCTCGGGGGCGACGGGGGTCACGGTTCCGGTGTGCGTGCGGGGGCGCGGGTCGGAGTCGGTGCCGGTTCCCGTGCGGGTGCTGGTGAGGGTGCGGAAGACGGTGCCGGGGGTGCGGGCGGGCGGGACGAAGGCTCGGGCAATGTGCTCGTGGGGTACGGGACCGCGCGGGCGCCCGCGCGGCGGCGCCGGGTGCGGACCGAGCCGGTGCCCGTGGGCGGACCCCCGGACCGGGTGAACGGCCGGGCGGCGGACGCCGAGCGGGCCGAGGGGCCGGTGCCGGTCATCTCCCCGCTGGTGCGCCGGCTGGCCCGGCAGAACGGCCTGGACCTGCGTGAGCTGTCCGGTTCGGGCCCGGACGGGCTGATCCTGCGCGCCGACGTGGAGTACGCGCTGCGCGCCGCCGCCGCGCGGGGCCGTACGGCGGTGGCGCGCGGTGAGCCGGACGTACGCGCGGCACAGGCCCCCGTCCGGCAGGAGACCGCCCCCGCGGACGGCCACCGCGTGCCGCTCAAGGGCGTCCGGGGCGCCGTCGCCGACAAGCTGACCCGCAGCCGGCGCGAGATACCGGACGCGACCGTCTGGGTGGACGCCGACGCCACCGAGCTGACCCGGGCACGCGCCGCGATGAACGCGGCCGGGGAGCCGAAGATCTCCCTGCTCGCCCTGCTGGCCCGGATCTGCACCGCCGCCCTCGCCCGCTTCCCCGAGCTCAACGCCACCGTCGACACCCAGGCCCGGGAGATCGTCCGGCTCGACCGCGTCCACCTCGGCTTCGCCGCGCAGACCGACCGGGGCCTGGTGGTGCCGGTGGTCCGCGACGCGCACACCCGGGACGCCGAGTCCCTCACCGCCGAGCTGGCCCGGCTGACCGAGGCCGCCCGCGCCGGCACCCTGGCCCCCGCCGATGTCACCGGCTCCACCTTCACGCTGAACAACTACGGCGTGTACGGCGTCGACGGCTCCACCCCGATCCTCAACCACCCCGAGGCCGCCATGCTCGGTGTCGGCCGGATCGCGGCCAAACCCTGGGTGCACGAAGGGGAACTGGCGGTGCGCCAGGTCGTCCAGCTGTCGCTCACCTTCGACCACCGGGTGTGCGACGGCGGCACGGCGGG
Organism: Streptomyces sp. ISL-12; assembly: GCF_018614415.1. Taxonomy (GTDB): domain Bacteria; phylum Actinomycetota; class Actinomycetes; order Streptomycetales; family Streptomycetaceae; genus Streptomyces. The sequence continues at coordinate 38,116 of NZ_JAGGOO010000058.1, read as the reverse complement.
GGGATTCCTGCGGTACGTCGCGGACTGCGTGGAGCAGCCGGCGGTGCTGCTGCGCACGCTCTGACCGCGGCCCCGGCCGTGTTCCGGCCGAGGCGCTCCCCCTGCGTTCCCTGCGATCTCCCCGGCACGCATACTCGGGGGGTGAGCGCGTACGAGTCCTCCGGCGGCCCCGGCGGCGTCCCCGAGGCGGGGGCCGCCCCCGTCGTCCACGACGCCGTCGTGCTGGCCGGCGGTGCCGCCCGGCGGCTCGGCGGCGCGGACAAGCCCGGCGTCCGGGTCGGCGGGCGCGCGCTGCTCGACCGGGTGCTGACCGCCTGCGCCGGAGCCGCGGCCACCGTGGTCGTCGCCGGCCCGCGGCCGACCGTACGGCCCGTCGTGTGGGCCCGTGAGGATCCGCCCGGCGCCGGACCGGTCGCCGCGCTCGCGGCGGGGCTGAGCCGTACGACGGCGGAGTACGTCGTCGTGCTCTCGGCCGACCTGCCGTTCCTCGACGGGGCGACCGTGGAAGCCCTGTTGACGGCTGTCGCCGCGGCGCCCGCCACCGCCGAGGGCGCGCTGCTCACCGACGCCGACGGACGCGACCAGCCCCTCGTCGCCGCGTACCGGGCGTCGGCGCTCCGCCGAGAACTCGCCGCACTGGCCGCCGCGCACGCAGGGCTCACCGGGCTGCCCCTGCGCCGGCTGACCGCGGGGCTGCGACTCGTTCGCGTCCCCGATCCCGTCGCGTCCTTCGACTGCGACACCTGGGACGACATCGCCACCGCTAGGGCACGCATCAGGGAGCATGGGCACGTGTTGGATGAATGGATTTCCGCCGCCAAGGACGAACTGGGCATCGATCTCGACGTCGACACCGCCCTCCTGCTCGACCTGGCCCGCGACGCCGCCCACGGCGTGGCCCGGCCCGCCGCCCCGCTGACCACCTTCCTCGTCGGCTACGCGGCCGCACGGGCCGGTGGCGGGCCGGAAGCCGTCGCTGACGCCGCCCGCAAGGCCGCGGCGCTCGCCCTGTGCTGGGAGGCGGAAGGCGCCTCCGGAACGACGGCCCGGCCCTCGGGCGCGGGTGCGGCCGACGCCGCCCCGGGCAGCCGTCCGGACGCCGGATGACCGCCCGCTCCGGCGGGACGGGGCTGGACGCCGAGGACCTCGATGTCGAGGAAGCGCTCGCCCTCGTGAGCGACAACCGCGGTCCCGTCTCCGACGATCACGATCACGATCACGGCCGCGAACCCGTACGCGGGCCTCAGCGGCAGGACCGCCGAGCCGGTGAGCGGGACGACGCGGCCGGTGAGCGGGACGACGCGCGGGCTGAGGAGCGGGTCGACCACTGGGACGACGACCAGTCCGGCCACGGCGGCGACGACCGCGGCGGCCATGTCGGTGACGACCGCGGCGGCCACCGCGGCGACGACCGCGCCGACCACATGGCCGACTCCCGCCGGGCCCCCCGCCGAGACGACCCCCACCGAGATGCCCCCCGCCCGGCCCCCCGCCGGGACGGCTCCCGCCACCACGCCGCCCCCTGGCCCGACGCGCGGCGGACCGCCGAGCGGGCCGGCCGGGCCGGGGCCTCCGCTGCCGGCCGGTCGCCGGTCTCCGTCCCCGTCGACGCGGCCCTCGGGCTCACCCTGGCCGCGCCCCTCGCGGCCCTCACCGATCTGCCCTCCTTCGACACCTCGGCGATGGACGGCTGGGCGGTCGCGGGACCCGGCCCCTGGACCGTGCGCGAGGAGGGCGTCCTCGCGGGCCACGCCGAGCACCCGCTCCTCGCCGACGGCGAGGCCGTACGGATCGCGACCGGTGCCCGTGTCCCCGTCGGCACCACGGGCGTGCTCCGCAGCGAACACGGCCGTACCGACACCCAGAACCGGCTGCACGCCACGCGCGCGGTCGTGCACGGCCAGGACATCCGCCCGCGCGGCCAGGAGTGCGGACGCGGTGATCAACTCCTGCCGGCCGGTGCCCTGGTGACCCCGCCGGTGCTGGGACTGGCCGCGGCGGCCGGGTACGACGCGCTGACCGTGGTGCCCCGCCCCCGCGCCGAGGTCCTGGTCCTCGGCGACGAGCTGCTCACCGAGGGCCTGCCGCACGACGGCCTCATCCGCGACGCGCTCGGCCCGATGCTGCCCTCCTGGCTGCGGGCGCTGGGCGCCGAGGTGATCGCGGTGCGCCGGCTCGGCGACGACGCCGAAGCCCTGCACCGGGCGGTCACCGCCTCCGGCGCCGACCTCGTCGTGACGACCGGCGGGACCGCCGGGGGACCGGTCGACCACGTCCACCCCACCCTGCGCCGCGTAGGCGCCGAACTTCTGGTGGACGGCGTCCAGGTGAGACCCGGTCACCCCATGCTGCTGGCGCGGACCGGGGAGGAGCAGCACCTCGTGGGGCTGCCCGGCAACCCCCTCGCCGCCGTCTCCGGGTTGCTCACGCTCGTCGGGCCCCTGCTGCGGACCCTGGCGGCCCGCCCGGCCCCGGAGCCGTACGCCCTGCCGCTGCGCGGTGAGGCGCACGGCCACCCGCACGACACCCGGCTCGTCCCCGTGGTCCTGCGGGGCGGCGGGGCCGTGCCGCTGCACTACAACGGACCGGCCATGCTGCGGGGGGTCGCGGCCGCCGACGCCCTGGCGGTCGTACCGCCGGGTGGGGTGCGGCCGGGTCAGGAGGCCGAGGTGCTCTCGCTGCCCTGGGCCACCGGCGGAATCGGAGTGTGTTTCACGTGAAACTTCCCGGCCAGGACGCGATCGCGCGCCAGGCGGACGAACACCTCGTGACCCATAAGGTGAGGCTCCCGAGAAAGCTGGTGGAACACCCGTTCCGCCAGGTCGGGAAGCGGCTCTCCTGGGCCCTGATCGTCCTGGTGGCGACCGCGTTCATCGTGTGGGCCGACAGCGACGGCTACAACGACAACTCCGACGGTTCCGTCGATCTCCTCGACTCGTTCTACTACGCGACCGTCACCCTCTCCACCACCGGGTACGGCGACATCACACCGGTCAGTGACGCCGCCCGGCTGACCAACATCTTCGTCATCACGCCCCTGCGCGTGCTGTTCCTGATCATCCTGGTCGGCACCACGCTGGAAGCCCTCACCGAACGCACCCGGGAGGAATGGCGACTGAACCGCTGGAGGTCCACCTTGCGCGATCACACCGTCGTCGTCGGCTTCGGCACGAAGGGCAGGTCGGCGGTCCGGACCGTCTGCGCGACGGGGCTGCGGAAGGAACAGGTGGTGGTGGTCGATCCGAGCGGCAAGGCGATCGAGGCCGCCACCGCCGACGGCTTCGCCGGGGTGATAGGCGATGCCACCCGCAGCGAGGTGCTCAAGCGGGCCGAGGTGCACCGGGCACGGCAGATCATCATCGCGACCCAGCGCGACGACACGGCGGTGCTGGTGGCGCTGACGGCCCGGCAGCTCAACAAAGGCGCCAAGATCGTGGCCGCGGTCCGCGAGGAGGAGAACGCGCCGCTGCTGAAGCAGTCCGGCGCCGACGCCGTGATCACCAGCGCCAGCGCCGCGGGCCGGCTGCTCGGGCTCTCCGTGCTCAGCCCCGCCGCCGGCATGGTGATGGAGGACCTCATCAGCCAGGGCAGCGGTCTCGACATCGTGGAGCGGCCCGTCATAAAGGCCGAGGTGGGCAGGGGACCGCGGGAGGTCGATGACCTGGTGGTGAGCGTGCTGCGCGGACACCGGGTACTGGGGTACGACGACCCCGCCGTCGGCGGGCTGGAACTGACGGACCGGCTGATCACGATCGTCCGGGCGACGCCCAGCACGCAGGTCGCGCCGGACGCCCGTCCCCTGCCCAGGGACTGACCGGCCGGGCGGGTCACTTGCGGTTGTAGAGCCGCATCGTGATCGGGCCGAAGACCAGCAGGAACAGCGCCGACCACCCCAGTGACCAGGCGATCTCGTCGGCCGGCCAGTCACCCGCCATCAGACCGCGCACCGCGGAGGCCACGTGGGTGATCGGGCTGTTGTTGACGAACCCCTGCAACCAGCCGGGCATGGTCGACGGGGCGACGAAGACGTTGGAGAGGAACGTGAGCGGGAAGATCACCATCATGCTGACGCTCATCACCGCCTTCTCGGTGCGCAGCATCAGCCCGAACATCGTCCAGATCCACGAGAAGGCGAACGAGAACACCAGCAGCAGGGCGATCCCGGTGACCACACCGCCGACCCCGCCGTCCGGCCGGTAGCCGAGGATCAGCCCGACGACGAGCATCACCACCGAGGCGATGGTGTAGCGCAGGGCGTCACCGAGCAGGTAGCCGACCATCGCGGCCGGCCGCCAGATCGGCAGCGAACGGAAGCGGTCGAAGACGCCCTTCTCGATGTCGGTGTTGACCGACACCCCGGTGTACATCGTGATCATGACGACCGACATCACCAGGATGCCCGGCAGCACGAACTGGATGTAGTCGCCCGGTGAACCGGCCAGCGCACCGCCGAAGAGGTACGTGAACATCAGCAGGTTCATGATCGGGAACGCGGTGACGTCGAAGAGCTGTTCCGGCACGTGCTTGATCTTGAGCATCGCGCGCCAGCCGAACGTCAGCGACGCCGAGAGAGAGCTGGGCCGCGGGGGCCGTTCGCCGGAGACCAGCAGGGCGGCCAGGGACTCGGTGCTGACCGGTGCGAGGTCCTTGTTCCCGGTGCTCGTGACCGTGCTCATGCCGCCACCCCGTCCTTCGTGTCGTCCGTGCCCTCGCCGGTGCCCGGGGCCGGGTCCTGCCCGGTGTCGTAGCCGGTGTCCTGCCCGGTGTCGTGGCCGGTCAGCGCGAGGAAGACCTCGTCGAGGCTGGGCTGCCCCAGGGAGAAGTTGTCGACGGTGATGCCGGCCCGGGTCAGCGCGGTGAGCGCGCGGGCGGCCTGGTCGGCGGCGGTCTCCTCGGCCGCCGCGCTCAGCCGGGCGGTCAGCGCCACCGGATCGCCCTCGAGCTGTACTTCGGCGACCAGCAGGTCACGCAGGACCCGCTCGGCGTCGGGCCGCCGGCCCGCGTCGCGCAGCCGCAGATGGACGGAACCGGCGCCGACGGACGCCTTCAGCTCGCCCTTGGTCCCCTCGGCGATCACCTTGCCCTGGTCGATGACGGCGATCCGGGAGGCCAGCTGGTCGGCCTCGTCCAGGTACTGGGTGGTCAGCATGACGGTGGTGCCCTGGGCGACGACCGCGCGCACGATGTCCCACACCTGGTTGCGGCTGCGCGGGTCCAGACCGGTGGTCGGCTCGTCCAGGAAGAGCAGGTCGGGGGTGTTGAGGATGGACGCGGCGATGTCGATACGGCGCCGCATGCCGCCGGAGTAGTGCTTGACCTGCTTGGCGGCGGCGTCCGTCAGTCCGAAGGCCTCCAGGAGCTGTCCGGAGCGCTGCCGGGCGGCCGCCTTGCCGTGGCCGAGGAGCCGGCCGAGCAGCACCAGGTTCTCGGTGCCGGTGAGGTCCTCGTCCACGGACGCGTACTGCCCGGTGAGGCTCACCCGGCCGCGTACCTCGTCCGCCTCGCGGACCACGTCGTGACCGAAGACCTGGGCGTGGCCGCCGTCCGGCCGCAGCAGCGTCGCGAGGATCTTCACGGCGGTGGTCTTGCCGGCCCCGTTCGGACCGAGCACGCCGTAGACCGTGCCGGCCGGCACCCGGAGGTCCACCCCGTCGACGGCGCGGGTCTCGCCGAACGTCTTGACCAGGCCCGCGGTTTCGATCGCGAGGCCGGACGTCTGCGTGCTCATGCTGAGAGTCCTTCCGCGTTCTTGGCCCACGCATGGGAAGACCTTTACCGTCCCGCGAACTCATCGCTCGCGCACAGGGTTTTCCCGGGGGACGGCGGCGGCCGGGGACCGTGTCCGGGCGGGGCGGGAAAGGGGCGCGTGCGGGAGGCGGGCGGCCGGGTCGGGCGGGCCGGGCAGGGCTGGCGGGGCTGGCGGGAGTAGCGTCCCCTTCATGCATGCGATCACGATCCCCGAACCCGGAGGCCCCGAGGCGCTGGTCTGGGCCGAGGTCCCCGACCCCGTGCCCGGCGAGGGCGAGGTCCTCGTCGAGGTGACGGCCAGCGCCGTCAACCGGGCCGACATCATGCAGCGGCAGGGTTTCTACCCGCCGCCGCCCGGCGCGTCCCCCTACCCCGGCCTGGAGTGCTCCGGACGCGTCGCCGCCCTCGGCACCGGCGTCTCCGGCTGGTCCGTGGGCGACGAGGTGTGCGCGCTGCTGGCGGGCGGCGGTTACGCCCAGAAGGTCGTCGTCCCGGCCGGGCAGCTGCTGCCGGTCCCCGAGGGCGTCGACCTGAAGCACGCCGCGGCGCTGCCCGAAGTGGTCTGCACCGTCTGGTCGAACGTCTTCATGATCGCCCACCTCCGTCCCGGCGAGACCTTCCTCGTGCACGGCGGCTCCAGCGGCATCGGCACCATGGCGATCCAGCTGGCCAAGGCGGTCGGCGCCAAGGTCGCCGTGACGGCGGGCACCGGCGAGAAGCTGGAGCGCTGCGCCGAGCTGGGCGCGGACATCCTGATCAACTACCGGGAGCAGGACTTCGTCGCCGAGGTCAAGCAGGCCACGGGCGGCGCCGGTGCCGATGTCATCCTCGACAACATGGGCGCCAAGTACCTGGACCGCAACGTGCAGGCGCTCAACTTCAACGGCCGGCTGGCGATCATCGGCATGCAGGGCGGCCGGAAGGCGGAGCTGGACATCGGCACCCTCCTCGCCAAGCGCGCCGCCGTGACCGCCGCGGGGCTGCGCGCCCGTCCCAAGGAGGAGAAGGCGGCCGTCGTGGCTGCCGTACGCGAGCATGTCTGGCCGCTCCTCGCCGAGGGCCACGTACGCCCGATCGTCGACCGGGAGCTGCCGATGGACGACGCGCCCGCCGCCCACCGGATCGTCGAGGAGAGCGGCCACATCGGGAAGGTGCTGCTGGTCGCGCCGTAGCGGCCGTGGTACGGGCGTCGCGCTCGCCCCGCTCATGTCCGGCGCAGCCGGAGACCGACGAAGGCGAGGGCCAGGCCGAGCCCGACGAGGACCAGCCCGCTGCCCAGGGGCAGGATCCGCGGGGCTGGCCCGGACCCGTCCTCGGTGTGTGCGACGGGCCGGGGAGCGGGACGGCGTACCGGAGTCTCGGAAGGTGCCAGTCCGGTCTCCCCGGGCCCCGCGGAGGCGTCGTCCGGGCCGACCGGTACGGCGCTGCTCCTTCCCTTCTCCTTGGGCCCGGCGTCCGTCTCCCTCGCCCCCTGCGTCTCCCCCGCCTCTCGTGTCTCCATCACGTCCTCGTCCCGCCCCGGTCGCTGCCGCCCCTCGCCGGCCCGGCTCCCGGCGCGGGAGGGATCCGGGCGGTTGCCCGGTGAGGCGTGCGTGGACCTTGAGGGGGACGGAGGCGAGGGCCGGGCGGAACGCGTGGCCGGCGGGGCGGACGTCACGGCGTCCGGTGACGCGGGGCCCGGGTCGTACGCCGCGCGGGTCGCGCTCACGGCGTACGCCGTGCCGGCCGCGTACGCCGTGCCGGCCGCGTACGCCGTGCTCGCCGCGCAGGGGCACACGACCGTGCTCAGCCCCAGGAGCCCTGCCAGCGCCGTGACCCGCAGTGTGTCCCGAGGTGTGTTCCGAGGTGTGTCCCGCCGTGGAGTCACGCCGGTGACCCCCTCTCGGTGCCTGTCGTACCTGTCGTGCCTGTCATGCCTGTCATGCCCGTCATACCTGCCGTGCTTGCCGTCAAGATCGACGGAACAAGCGTCACACTCACCGACCATTCCGGCATTCCGGGTGGAGCCGAACGCGGGGAACCCGGTTCGGGCAGGGGCGCCCCGGTGACGCGGTGGGGGCGTGCGAGAGAATGACGGCATGGAGATGCCGAGGAACGACAGGTCGTCGGAGAACCCCCAGATCCTGGTCGTCGGCCAGGACGGCATGGCGCTCAGCGGCGGCGGTGACGGAGACGAGGACGCCCGGGAGACCCCGGTGACGGACCAGGTCGAGCAGCCCGCGAAGGTCATGCGCATCGGCAGCATGATCAAGCAGCTCCTGGAGGAGGTGCGCGCGGCTCCCCTGGACGACGCCAGCCGGGCCCGGCTCAAGGAGATCCACTCCAGCTCGGTGAAGGAGCTGGAGGACGGTCTCGCGCCGGAGCTGGTGGAGGAACTGGAGCGGCTCTCCCTGCCCTTCACGGAGGAGGCGACCCCCAGCGACGCGGAACTGCGGATCGCCCAGGCGCAGTTGGTCGGCTGGCTGGAGGGTCTGTTCCACGGGATCCAGACCACCCTGTTCGCCCAGCAGATGGCCGCCCGCGCCCAGCTGGAGCAGATGCGCCGCGCCCTCCCGCCCGGCATCGGCGACGCCGAGGAGGGCCCCCACCCGGGCGGCCGCTCGGGCGGGCCGTACCTCTAGACCACCTCAGCGCGTCCGCTCACCCCTGGACCACCGAACCCGCAGGGCCCGGCAGCGAGGACTGCCGGGCCTTCGGCGTTCCTCGTGCTCCGGCGCACGGCGAACCGTCGGCGACCACGCCCACCGGCACGACCGGGACCGTGGCGAAGGTCACTCGCGACGATGCGACCCTGGCCGGGAACGGCGGAAGGGAAGACTTGATCGAATCCGCGATTCCGCCAAGTCTGCCGAAGGGCTCCGACACGTCAAGCGCGGTGCCCGATCCGTGACCGTACGCGAAGGAAGCGTCATGGATGCGTTACAGCGCGGGCGCGGACGGTACACAGAATTTGCACGACAGTACGGAAGCACGGTTTCATGACCGGTCCGTCACGTGCCGGGCCCGGCGCCCATCTCGGACCGGAGGCTAGCGCGGAGGCTGTAGCGTGGCCGACGGAGACCGTGACACAACACCGCGCGTACCGCGGGCAGAAACGACGGCGAGGACTGATGGCACAGCAGCAACGCGCTCAGGGCCCGTCCGAACCCGAGGCGACTGGCGGCGGTATGTCGGACGCGCCGGAGACCTGGGGCAACGGCGGGTTGGTCGGCGACGGCCGGTACCGGCTGACCCGCAGACTCGGGCGGGGCGGCATGGCCGAGGTGTTCGCCGCGGAGGACGTCCGCCTGGGACGTACCGTGGCGGTCAAGCTGCTCCGCGCCGACCTCGCCGAGGACCCGGTCTCCAAGGCCCGCTTCACGCGCGAGGCGCAGTCCGTGGCCGGGCTCAACCACCACGCGATCGTCGCCGTGTACGACTCCGGTGAGGACTTCGTCGGCGGCCAGTCCGTGCCGTACATCGTGATGGAGATCGTCGAGGGACGGACCATCCGCGACCTCCTCCTGAACGCTGAGGCGCCCGGGCCCGAGCAGGCGCTGATCATCGTCTCCGGGGTCCTGGAGGCGCTGGCCTACTCGCACCAGCACGGCATCGTGCACCGCGACATCAAGCCGGCCAACGTCATCATCACCAACAGCGGCGCCGTGAAGGTGATGGACTTCGGCATCGCCCGCGCCCTGCACGGGGCGTCGACGACGATGACGCAGACCGGCATGGTCATGGGCACCCCGCAGTACCTCTCCCCGGAGCAGGCCCTCGGCAAGGCCGTCGACCACCGCTCCGACCTGTACGCCACCGGCTGCCTGCTCTATGAACTCCTCGCACTGCGCCCGCCGTTCACCGGCGAGACCCCGCTGTCGGTGGTGTACCAGCACGTCCAGGACATCCCGACGCCCCCGTCCGAGGTCTCCGACGCGGTCCCGCCGGAGCTGGACGGCCTCGTCATGCGCTCGCTGGCCAAGGAGCCCGACGACCGCTTCCAGACCGCCGAGGAGATGCGCGGGCTGGTCCAGTACGGGCTGCAGATGCTGTACGACCAGGGCGGCCACACCGGCACCTGGAACACCGGCCCGGTCGCCCACGACGGGCGGCAGACGCCCGCGGCCGGGATGGGCATGGCCGGCACGACCGCGCTGCCGCACCCCGACCACTCGGGCACCGCGCAGATCCCCCAGCCGATCCTGCCGGGCGGCTACGGCGGCGGTGACGACGGCGGCTTCGAGGGGCACGGGAACGGGGGCAGCGGCCGGGGCAAGCTGTGGATCCTGGCCGTGCTCGCGGTGATCGCCATCGCGGGCGGCGTCGCGCTGGCGCTGAACCAGGGCGAGAGCGAAGGCGGCGGCAAGACCGGCACGTCCACGTCGCCGAGCGCCACGCAGAGCACCGGCGAGGAGAAGACCTCCGAGTCGCCGGACGACGAGGCCACCGACGAGTCCACCGGCGAGACGGACACCGGGGAGAACACCGGCAGCGACAGTGGCGGCAACTGGACGTCGCCGTCGTACCAGCAGTCGTGGACGCCGACCGCGACGCAGTCCCAGGAGACCAGCGTGGAGCCGTCGGGCGAGGAGACCGGGGGCGCCCAGCCCACGGACACCGCGACCGACGACACCGGCGGCGACGGCGGGGAGACCGGGGGCGCCCAGCCCACGGACACCGCGACCGGCGACACCGGCGGCGACGGCGAGGGCGAGGAGGACGACGGCGGCCTGGGCGGCCTGGGCGGCTGAGCCACCCGACGCCGGGCGGGTACCCTGCCCGGCACTGGCTGGACGCCCGTACCGGCCGGACGCCTCGCCCCGTTCGGCCCTCCCCGCCCCGTATCGGCCGGAGGCCTCGCACCGTTCGGCCCCCCCGGCCCGTATCGGCCGGGCACCCCGCACCGTTCGGCCCCCGCCCCGTACCGGGCGGACGCCAGCACCGGCGGGCACCCCGCCCTACCGGGCGGGCACCCCGCCCTACCGGGCGGGCACCCCGCCCCGGCCGGTCCCGCTCGGTCGGGTCAGTCGGCGAACGCCTCGCACACCGCCTCGTACTCCCGGGTCCACCACACCGCGAGGGCCGACGCCGCCGGGAACTGCGGGTCGGCCCGCCGGTCGTCGCGTTCGTAGTGCCAGCGCAGCATCCAGAAGTCGTTGAGCCGCTCCCACCACACCCGGTGCACGGCGGCCACCAGCTGGGAAGGCGTCGCGCCCGCCGTGCGCCGGTACGCGCGCGCGTACGCGCGTACCTTCAGCAGGTCGAGCGGACCGGCGGGGCGGACGAAGAAGATCGCTGCGGCGCGTACCGCCTCCTCCGCGCGCGGGCGCACGCTGAGCCGGTCCCAGTCCACGATCGCGGCCGGCGCCTCCCCCTGGTAGAGCAGGTTGAACGGGTGGAAGTCGCCGTGCACCCAGCCCACCGCGCCGCCGCGCGGGGGACGCCGGTCGGCGTGCCGTTCGAGGAGCTCGCGGCGCTCCAGCAGCCGGTGCCGGGCGAGTGCGTCGAAGGAGTCGGCGGGGCGGTGCCGGCGCACCTGGGCGAGCAGGTCGTCGATGAGGGCGAAGGTGTCGGCGGGGTCGGCGCTCGCGGCCGGGTCGGGGACGCCGGGGGCGCCGGTCCGGGACGGCGTCCGCGGCTCGGACCCCGGCATCACCTGTTCCAGGCCGGCGTGCACGGCCCCCAGCAGCGCGCCGAGCCGTTCGCACTGGGCCTCGGTGAGCTGGCCGCCGTGCCGGTGCCGGCCCTCGATCCACGGGTGCAGGGCGTAGCAGTGGCCGCCGACCACGACCACCGTGCGCCCGTCGCGGCCGGGCAGGGCGGGGGCGACCGGGACGCCCAGGCGGGCCAGGCGCCGGGTGGCCCGGTGCTGGCGGTCGATGGCGGCCGGCGTGGCGGTCTCGGGGTCGAAGTGGTGCTTGAGGAAGAAGCGGCCGCGGGTGGTGCACAGGCGCCAGCCGCGGTTGAGCAGGCCCTGGTCGACGGGTTCGCAGGAGAGCGCGGAACCGGCGCGGTACTGGGGGAGAAGGGCGCCCAGAGGGGGCGCGTGAGGCACAGTGGTTGGTACACATAAGCGCGGCACGCCGCTGATGCTAGGGCACCGGAATCCTGTGTGAGCTGGGCCTTCTCACACACAGTCATCGATGGTCGCTTTCGGTCGCCAGTCCGTCAGGGGGCGCATCGGAGCGCGCCCGGTGTGTTCCCGAAGTGGTGCTTTTCCCGCCTTCGCGTACGGAACCGGCGTCGCGAACGGACTCTTCCCGCGCCCGGGGCGGCCGGGATAACGTGCCGTTGTCCCGGCCCCCTGCGACGCTGTGACCAGTGCCTGTTCCCGACTTTGCCGATTTACTAGGAAACCCAAGTAAAAACGCAGGTCAGGAGGGGTTTCACAGAAATGTGGCGCACTGGGTAACGTGCTATTTGCAGGACGCTCGCCGGGGCACCTGCCACGCCCGCACCCGGCTCCGGCGCACCCACCCCGTGCGCCCGCCGGACGCGGGTGAGCCGCACCGCCTCCCGGCGAACCCGGGGGCCGGACCGACGGAGGAGCACACGTGACCGTGGAGAGCACTGCCGCGCGCAAGCCGCGACGCAGCGCCGGGAGCAAGGCCGGGAACGCCGGTACCACCGGCACCAAGGCAGCCGGCACCACCGGTACCAAACGCACCACGCGCAGCACCCGCGCCGCCGGCAAGGGCGCCGACCCGCAGCTCGTGCAGCTGCTGACGCCCGAGGGCAAGCGCGTCAAGAACGCCGAGTTCGACCCGTACGTCGCCGGTGTCACCCCCGACGAGCTGCGCGGCCTGTACCGCGACATGGTGCTCACCCGGCGCTTCGACGCCGAGGCCACCGCGCTGCAGCGCCAGGGCGAACTGGGGCTGTGGGCGTCGCTGCTCGGCCAGGAGGCCGCGCAGATCGGCTCCGGCCGGGCCACCCGCGAGGACGACTACGTCTTCCCGACCTACCGCGAGCACGGCGTCGCCTGGTGCCGCGGGGTCGACCCGACCAACCTGCTGGGCATGTTCCGCGGCGTGAACAACGGCGGCTGGGACCCCAACAGCAACAACTTCCACCTCTACACCATCGTCATCGGCTCCCAGGCGCTGCACGCCACCGGCTACGCGATGGGCGTCGCCATGGACGGCGCCGACTCGGCCGTCCTCGCCTACTTCGGCGACGGCGCCTCCAGCCAGGGCGACGTCATGGAGGCGTTCAACTTCGCCGCGGTCTACAACGCGCCGGTGGTCTTCTTCTGCCAGAACAACCAGTGGGCGATCTCCGAGTCCAACGAGAAGCAGACCCGGGTGCCGCTCTACCAGCGCGCCGAGGGCTTCGGCTTCCCGGGCGTCCGCGTCGACGGCAACGACGTCCTCGCCTCCCTCGCGGTCACCCGCTGGGCGCTGGAGCGGGCCCGGCGCGGTGAGGGCCCGGCGCTCATCGAGGCGTACACCTACCGGATGGGCGCCCACACCACCTCCGACGACCCCTCGCGCTACCGCCACGACGACGAGCGGATCGCCTGGGAGGCGAAGGACCCGATCCTGCGCCTGCGCCGCCACCTGGAGGCCTCAAACCACACGGACGAGGGATTCTTCACGGAACTGGAGACCGAGAGCGAGGCGTTGGGCAAACGAGTGCGCGAAGTGGTCCGTGCCATGCCGGACCCGGACCGGCTGGCCCTCTTCGAGCACGCGTACGCGGACGGCCACGCGCTGGTCGACGAGGAGCGCGCCCAGTTCGTCGCCTACCAGGCGTCGTTCGCCGACACCGAGGCCGAGGGGGTCTGATCATGGCCGAGAAGATGGCGATCGCCAAGGCGATCAACGAGTCGCTGCGCCGCGCCCTGGAGACGGACCCCAAGGTCCTCGTCATGGGCGAGGACGTCGGCAAGCTCGGCGGTGTGTTCCGGGTGACGGACGGCCTGCAGAAGGACTTCGGCGAGGGCCGCGTCATCGACACCCCGCTCGCCGAGTCCGGCATCGTCGGCACGGCGATCGGCCTCGCCCTGCGCGGCTACCGCCCCGTGGTGGAGATCCAGTTCGACGGCTTCGTCTTCCCGGCGTACGACCAGATCGTCACGCAGCTCGCGAAGATGCACGCCCGCGCGCTGGGCAAGATCAAGCTGCCGGTCGTCGTGCGCATCCCCTACGGCGGCGGGATCGGCGCGGTCGAGCACCACTCGGAGTCCCCCGAGGCGCTCTTCGCGCACGTGGCGGGGCTGAAGGTGGTCACGCCGTCCAACTCCTCGGACGCCTACTGGATGATGCAGCAGGCCATCCAGAGCGACGACCCGGTGATCTTCTTCGAGCCCAAGCGGCGCTACTGGGACAAGGGCGAGGTCGACCCGGAGGCGATTCCCGGCCCGCTGCACGCCGCGCGGGTGGCCCGCGAGGGCACCGACCTCACCCTGGTCGCGTACGGCCCGATGGTGAAGCTCTGCCTGGAGGCGGCCGACGCGGCGGCGGAGGAGGGCCGGTCCCTGGAGGTCGTCGACCTGCGCTCGGTCTCCCCGCTGGACTTCGACACCGTGCAGACCTCGGTGGAGAAGACCCGCCGCCTGGTCGTGGTGCACGAGGCGCCGGTCTTCCTCGGCTCCGGCGCGGAGATCGCCGCGCGGATCACCGAGCGCTGCTTCTACCACCTGGAGGCCCCGGTGCTCCGGGTCGGCGGCTACCACGCGCCGTACCCGCCGGCGCGTCTGGAGGAGGAGTACCTGCCCGACCTGGACCGGGTGCTGGATGCCGTCGACCGCTCGCTGGCGTACTGAGGAGAGGGTCGTGACGACGATGACGGAAGCGTCCGTGGGCGCGGTGCGCGAGTTCAAGATGCCCGACGTGGGCGAGGGACTCACCGAGGCCGAGATCCTCAAGTGGTACGTCCAGCCCGGCGACACGGTCACCGACGGCCAGGTGGTCTGCGAGGTCGAGACGGCCAAGGCCGCGGTCGAGCTGCCCATCCCCTACGACGGCGTGGTCCGCGCGCTGCACGTCCCCGAGGGCACCACGGTGGACGTGGGCACGGCGATCATCGCGGTGGACACGGGCGGCGGGACGGGCGTCGAGCCGGCCCGGGAGACGGTGGCGCGGGAACCGGCCGAGGCGTCCGCGGCCGGTGAGCCCGAGCAGCCGCAGGGCCGCCAGCCGGTCCTGGTCGGCTACGGGGTGGCCGCGTCCTCGACCCGCCGCCGCCCGCGCAAGGCACCGCAGGTGCCACAGGCATCACAGGTGCCGCTGACGCCACCGGCACCACAGACGCCCGCGGAGCCCGCCGCCGCCCCGGCCACCGCCCCCGCCGCCACACCGGCCGCCGCGATCCAGGCCGAGCTGAACGGGCAGGCGCCGGTCACCCGGGAGCGCCCCCTGGCCAAGCCCCCGGTGCGCAAGCTCGCCAAGGACCTCGGCGTCGATCTGACGACCGTGGTCCCGTCGGGGCCGGACGGCATCATCACGCGCGAGGACGTGCACGCGGCGGTGGCGCCCGCCGCAGCCACGGAACCGGCCGCCGCGTCGGCCGCCGTGCCGGCCCCCGCACCGGCGCCCTCCGTCGCCGCCCCGGCGGCGGTGCCGTCCGGCGGTGCCCGCGAGACCCGCGTCCCGGTCAAGGGTGTCCGCAAGGCGACGGCCGCGGCGATGGTCGGCTCGGCGTTCACCGCGCCGCACGTCACGGAGTTCGTGACGGTCGACGTGACCCGCACGATGAAGCTGGTCGAGGAGCTGAAGCAGGACAAGGAGTTCGAGGGCCTGCGGGTCAACCCGCTGCTCCTGATCGCCAAGGCCCTGCTGGTCGCGATCCGCCGCCACCCGGACATCAACGCCGCCTGGGACGAGGCCGCGCAGGAGATCGTGGTCAAGCACTACGTCAACCTGGGCATCGCCGCCGCGACCCCGCGCGGCCTGCTCGTGCCGAACATCAAGGACGCGCACGCCAAGACGCTGCCGGAACTGGCCCGTTCGCTGGGCGAGCTGGTCACCACGGCCCGGGAGGGCAGGACCTCCCCGGCCGCGATGCAGGGCGGCACGGTCACCATCACCAACGTGGGCGTCTTCGGTGTCGACACCGGCACACCGATCCTCAACCCCGGCGAGTCGGCGATCCTCGCGATCGGCGCGATCAAGCTCCAGCCCTGGGTGCACAAGGGCAAGGTGAAGCCCCGTCAGGTCACCACGCTGGCGCTGAGCTTCGACCACCGTCTGGTCGACGGCGAACTGGGCTCCAAGGTCCTGGCCGACGTGGCCGCGATCCTGGAGCAGCCCAAGCGGCTGATCACCTGGGCCTAGCGAGCACGGCGAAGGGGGTCCACCGCCCGCCGGCGGTGGACCCCCTCGCGCGAAGCCGTGGACGGAGCGTCAGCTGATCTTCGAGTAGCCGTAGTTGACGAGCTTCTTCACGTCCGAGGTGCGGTTGGCCGCGGAGGACGAGGTGAGCACCGCGCCGACGACCGACTCACCGTTCTTGGTGGCGGCGAACACCAGGCAGTACTTGGCGGAGGAGCCGGAGCCGGTCTTCACGCCCAGCGTGCCGTTCCAGCCGAGCAGGGTGTTGGTGTTCGACCAGGTCGCCATGGTGCGGGTGGACCCGGTCTTGGTGATGGTCTTGGCCTTGTACGACTTGGCCTTCACGACGGTCTTGAAGGTGGAGCTCTTCATCGCGCTGCGGGCGAGCTTGGTCAGGTCGCGCGGCGTCGAGTAGTTGGACCCGTTGCTGATGCCGTCGAACGAGTCGAAGTGCGTCTTGGTCATGCCCAGGCTCTTGGCCGTGGAGTTCATCTTGCTGATGAAGTTCTTGGTGCGGGCCGAGACGGTCGAGCCGGAACCGAACTTGTCGGCCAGCGCCATCGCGGCGTCGCAGCCGGACGGCAGCATCATCCCGTAGAGGAGCTGGCGGACGGTGACCTTGTCGCCGACGATCAGCCGGGCCGACGAGGCGCCCTTGGAGACGATGTAGTCGCTGTAGGCCTTCTTGATGGTGACCTTGGAGTCGAGGTTCAGGTTCTTCTGCGAGAGCACGACCTTGGCGGTCATGATCTTCGTGGTGGAGGCGGTCAGCCGCTTGGTGTCGGCGGACTTGCTGTAGAGCGTCTTGCCGTTGGCGCTGTTCATCACGAACCCGCCCTTGGCGGTGATGGACGGCGTCGTGGCGGCCTGGGCCGGCGCCGCGGTGAGGACACCGGTCGCCACCATGGTGCCGCTCGTCACGGCGACGGCGACGGCCCTGCGGAGGCGAAAGCCCTGATTGACGGTATTCACGTGTAGTACCCCGATTGTGTGGAATTCACCGGCGGTGCGGCCGAGTTGAGGTCAGTTCATCATCTGAACAGCATGATGCCGCGACTGTATTCGACTCATGACAGGGGTGGATGGTTGCTCTGTGACGGAGGAAGTGTCCGCATGATGGACGAGCCTCTTCATGCGTCCCTGTTGTATCTATCCTGTGGGCATGACCATGGCCGTGAAGCAACCCCCCGCCGCCGACCGCGTCTACACACATGTCAAGCAAGGTGTCCTCGACCGCCGTTACGAAGGCGGCACCCTGCTGACCGAGGGCGAACTGGCCGAGGCCACCGGGGTCTCGCGCACCCCGGTGCGCGAGGCGCTGCTGCGGCTGGAGGTCGAGGGCCTGATCCGGCTCTACCCGAAGAAGGGCGCCCTCGTCCTGCCCGTCTCCGCGCAGGAGATCGCGGACGTGGTGGAGACCCGGCTGCTGGTCGAGGAGCACGCCGCCCGCAAGGCCGTACCGGCCTCGCCCGCGCTGCTGGAGCGGCTGGCCGAGCTGCTCGACGAGCACAAGGAGCGGGCCGCGGCCGGGGACTTCGCCGCCGCCGCCGTCGCCGACCGCTGCTTCCACGCCGAGATCGTGCGCAGCGGCGGCAACGAGATCCTCTCCCGCCTCTACGACCAGCTCCGCGACCGCCAGTTGCGGATGGGCGTCGCCGTCATGCACTCCCACCCCGACCGGATCGCCAAGACCATCACCGAGCACCAGGAGATCCTCGACGCGCTGCGCGCCGGCGACGCGGAGGCGGCCGTCGCCGTCGTCGGCCGGCACGTCGGCTGGGTCTCCCACCTGGCCCGGGGGGAGGTCCGATGAGCAGCGCCGGCACCACGCTGCCCGGCGACCCCCCGGGCGGCCGGCGCGCGCTCGCCGTCTGGGGCGTCGGCGTCGCCGTCTACTTCGTGGCCGTCATCTTCCGCACGTCGCTGGGCGTCGCGGGACTGGACGCCGTCGAGCGCTTCCACGTGGGCGCCTCGGCGCTGTCCACCTTCTCCATACTCCAGCTGCTGGTCTACGCCGGCATGCAGATACCCGTCGGCCTGCTGGTCGACCGGCTCGGCACCAAGAAGGTGCTGGCCATCGGCGCGGTGCTGTTCACGCTGGGCCAGCTCGGCTTCGCCCTCTCCCCCTCCTACGGCACGGCGCTGGCCTCGCGGGCGCTGCTGGGCTGCGGTGACGCGCTGACCTTCATCAGCGTGCTGCGCCTGGGCACCCGCTGGTTCCCGGCCCGGCGCGGGCCGCTGGTCGCCCAGCTCGCCGGACTGGCCGGCATGGCCGGCAACCTGGTCTCCACCCTGGTCATCGCCCGCCTGCTGCACGGCATCGGCTGGACGGCGGCGTTCGCCGGCAGTGCGCTGGCCGGCGTGGTCGTCCTCGTCCTGCTGCTGCTCTTCCTCAAGGACCACCCCGACGGCCACGAGCCCGAGCCGGTGCCGCACCAGGGGGCGACGTACGTACGCCGCCAGATCGCCGCCTCCTGGCGGGAGCCGGGGACCCGGCTGGGCCTGTGGGTGCACTTCACCACGCAGTTCCCGGCGATGGTGTTCCTGCTGCTGTGGGGCCTGCCGTTCCTGGTCGAGGCACAGGGCCTGACCCGCGCCACGGCCGGCGAGCTGCTCACCCTCGTCGTGCTGTCGAACATGGTCGTCGGCCTGGTCTACGGCCAGATCATCGCCCGGCACCACCGGGCGCGGCTGCCGCTGGCGCTGGCGACCGTGGGCGCCACGGCGCTGCTGTGGGCGGCGACGCTCGCCTACCCGGCCGAGCACGCGCCGATGTGGCTGCTGATCGTGCTGTGCGTGGTGCTGGGCGCCTGCGGACCGGCCTCGATGATCGGCTTCGACTTCTCCCGCCCGGCCAACCCGCCGGAGCGTCAGGGCACCGCCTCCGGCATCACCAACATGGGCGGTTTCATCGCCTCGATGACGACACTGCTGGCCATCGGCGTGCTGCTGGACGCCACCGGCGACGACTACACGGTCGCCTTCTCGGCGGTGTTCGTGCTCCAGGCACTGGGCGTCTCGCAGATCCTGCGGCTGCGCGGGCGGGCCGCGCGGCGGGAGCGGGAGCGGCTGGTGGCCAGTCGGGTGTCGTCGGTGCACGTTCCCGTGTGACCGCGCGTGGCGGCACGGCCCGGGAGGAGCGGGCCCCGGTAGGAACGGGTCATGGACACGGACATGGTCACCGACACGGACATGGACATGGACAACAAGACCCTTGCCCGCCGGTTGCTGGAGGAGACGGCGGACCACGACCGCGGGCCCGTCTACGCCCGGCACTGCACCCCCGACTACGTCGAGCACGACCCGAACATGGCCCAGGAGTCGGTGGGCCTCGCCGAGGCCGCGCGGGTGTACCGGGAGCTGATGGAGGCCTTCGGCCTCACCCACCGGGCGCAGAGCATGGTGGCCGAGGGCGACCTCGTCTGCGCCCGGTTCGTCCTGCGCGGCCGGCACACCGGCGCGTACCAGGGGAACCCGCCGAGCGGGGCGTCGTTCGAGGCGACCGGCCATGTCACGCTGCGCTTCGACGACGGGAAGATCGCCGAGAGCTGGTTCAACTGGGGCCTGGCCGGCGCCCTGCGCCAGCTCGGCTCTCCCCCGGACACCGTCCTGTAGCCCCGGTACCCGTGCGCGCCACCCCCGGTGGCCGTCGTCACCCGAGGGCGGCCGTCACCCGAGGGCGGCCGTCACCCGATGACGCCCGTCACTTGGTGACGGTGAAGTGCCGCAGGATCGCCGCCGTCAGCTCCGGGTCGCCCTCCGCCTTCACCCGGTCGGCCACCGCCTCCGGCGTCACCCGGCCGCAGGCCAGGCGGACGTACGTCTCCCAGTCGAGGGTCAGGGTGGCGACGGGGCCCAGCGCGGGGGCCGTCTCCAGGGTGCCGCGGCCCTGGATGTCGACGCGGATCGTGCGCAGGAACTCGACGGGCCCGTGGACGTCGAAGACGACGGCCGAACTGCGCGGTGCGTCCGCGTCCTCGGCGACGATCCGCGGCAGCTCGGCGAGCAGCACGTCACGGGCGACGTGCGCGCCGGGGGAGTCGAGGTCGGCGGGGTGCCCGAGGGCGGTGCGCAGGTCCTGCTCGTGCACCCACACCTCGAAGGCGTGCCGGCGCATCGACTCCTCCAGGGTCAGCTCGGCGCCGAGCGGGCCGCGCACCTTGGCGCCGGGGTCGCGCGACTCGTTGCGCAGCTGCCGGTTGCGCCGGATGATCATGTACTCCAGCTCGGAGGTCATCTCGGGCGCCGTGTGGTGCCGGCGGGCGTCGACCTGCATCTCCATGTAGCGCTGGTGGTCGTTGGTGACGTGGAACAGGTCGCGCGGGAGCGTGTGGATGGGACGCGGGTCGCCGAGCATCTCCGAGTCCAGGCCGATGACATGGGAGACGACATCGCGCACGGACCAGCCGGGGCACGGCGTACGGCGGTTCCACTCTGCTTCCACGAGCGGCTGCACCAGCTCGGATATCGCTTCGATGGAGTGAGTCCAGGCGTCGGCGTAGGGCTGGAGGGTGGGATGCAGACTCACGGAACGGGACCCCTCGGCGGTCGGTACAGGCGGTCGGTACAAGGTGGACGGGCGGCGGTCGGCGGGCGTCTTGGGAGGCTAAGTTACGCTGCTGTGCGGCACCCCGGCAGTGCTTTCGTGTGACGATCGTAGGCCCGTGTTGACGCCTCGAATGCCAGGGTGGTGCCCCACCCGGCGCCGGGCACCCGCTCAGCGGCCCTCTGCTGCTTCTCCTGCTGCTTCTCCTGCTGACTCCTGCTGCTTCTCCTGCTGCTTCTCCTGCTGCTTCTCCTGCTGCTACTCCTGCTCCTTCTCGCGTTCCTTCTCCCGTTCCTTCTCCGCCAAGTGGATCACGCACACCGTCAGCGCGATCAGCAGCGCCGGATCGGCGTCCTCGTGGACGACGTCCAGGCCGTAGGTGTCCCGGACGGTCAGCAGGCGGCGGGAGATGACGGCCAGCAGTTCGCCGTCGTACTCGATGGCGAACTCCCGGTCGAGGATCTTGCCGCTGACGTCCAGTTCGTTGCCGTCGGCCAGGGCCACCCGGTAGTGGTTGCGCAGCAGCGACAGCCGCTTGCGCTTGATGGTGGCCAGCGGATCGCCGGCCCGTTCGATCACCATGGTGTCGCGCAGCGCGAACATCTTCTGGTGGATGCCGATGAGCACCCGTCCCTGGGTGTCCTTCAGCTCCCAGGTGTCCCGCAGCCGCATCGCCTTGCCGTCGACGAGGAAGACCTTGTCGCCCCGGTCGTCCTCGATCCAGTAGTCGTCACCGAAGCCGAGGAGCCGGTCGTACACGAGGAATCTCTTACGGGATGTCATACGGGGATCGCTTCCCCGGTGGCCGGTCCGAAACGTCGGCGGTAGGCCGAGGGGCTGAGTCCGGTCTCCCGGCGCAGCCGCGCCCGCAGGTTCGCGGCGCTCCCCAGTCCGGCGCGGGCGGCCACGACGTCCAGCCGCTCCTCGCCGCGTTCGATCAGCCGCCGCGCGAGGATCACGCGTTCCGCCGTGAGCCAGGCCAGCGGCGTCGTGCCCAGCTGCGCCCGGAACCGCCGGTGCAGGGTGGCCGGCGAGACCGCCGCGCGGGCGGCCAGGTCCGCCACCGTCAGCGGCTCCCCCAGGCGTTCCTGCGCCCAGGCCAGCAGGGGTGCCAGCGAGGCGTCCGGCACGTCGGGCACCGGCCGCTCCACGAACTGCCGCTGTCCGCCGTCCCGGTGGGCGGCGAACACCAGCCGCCGGGACACGGCGTTGGCGATCTCGGCGCCGTGGTCGCGGCGCCAGAGGTGGAGACCCAGGTCGAGCGCGGCCGCGCTGCCCGCCGCGGTGAGCACGTCCCCCTCGTCCACGAACAGCACGTCCGGTTCCAGCAGCACGCGCGGGTGCAGCCGGCGGAAGGAGTCGGCCCACATCCAGTGGGTCGCGGCCCGCCGTCCGTCGAGCAGTCCGGCCTCGGCGAGCGCGAAGCTGCCGGTGCACAGGCTGACGACGCGGGCGCCCCGGGCGTGCGCGCGCCGGATGGCGTCCAGGACCTCCGGGCCGCGCGGCACCACGTTGTCGGGCCGGCCGGGGACGACGAGCGTGTCCGCCGTGTCCACGACGTCCAGGCCGGGCAGGCCGGCGATGCCGAAGAACCCGTGGTTCATCCGGACAGTGGGCGTGGGTCCGCACAGTGTCGTCTCGTACAACGGGCCCGGCAGCCCGAGCTCGGGCCGGGGCAGGCCGAACAGTTCGGTGGCGCAGCCGACCTCGAACGGGTTGGTGCCCTCGTCGACGACCACGGCGACCCGGTGCGGCCGGGAGGGCCGGGAGGGCCGAACAGGCGGAGACGGCTGAGAGGAATCGTGC
The DNA here is from genome assembly GCF_018614415.1 of Streptomyces sp. ISL-12. Classification (GTDB taxonomy): domain Bacteria; phylum Actinomycetota; class Actinomycetes; order Streptomycetales; family Streptomycetaceae; genus Streptomyces. The sequence continues at coordinate 15,763 of NZ_JAGGOO010000058.1, read as the reverse complement.
GGCATGTGCGATTCCTAGCACTCGTGCGGCCCGTACGGCAGCCCGCACGATGGCCCCATGACCAAGGAACCCGTCTCCCTCGCCACCGCCCTCGCCTCCTTCACGGAGCAGTGGAGCCCTCGCATCGTCACCACCGTCAACGACTACGACGTCCGGGTCGCCAAGGTCGAGGGCGAGCACCTGTGGCACGTCCACGACCACACCGACGAGTTCTTCCTCGTGCTCGACGGCGAGCTGCGCATCGCCCTGCGCGAGCCGGCCGGCGAACGCGTGGTCGTGCTGCCCACGGGCTCGGTCTTCACGGTCCCGCGCGGCACGGAACACAAGCCGTACGCCCCCGTCCCCACGCGGATCCTGGTGCTGGAGCCCACCGGCACCTCCACCGTCGGCGACCGCCACGACGAGGTGCCGGACCACGTGGACGCGACGACGGGACACGCGCTGACGGAACCCGCGCTGATGGAACCCGCGCTGATGGAACCCGCGCTGATGGAACCCGCGCTGTCGGAGCGCGCGCCGGCGGGGCCGGACGCCTGAGTCACGCCGGGGCGGTCAGGCGCCGTAACCGTTGTTGTAGCCGTCGCGCGAGTGGGGCCGTTCCTCGACGACCGGGGTCGTCGGGGGCATCACGACGCGCCGCCTGCGGGCGATGCTGCTGAAGGTCGCGACACCGATCAGGCCGACGATCATGAAGATGACGCCGACCAGGTCGAGATTGACACCCTGCATGTCCCAGTCGGTCGCGAACGTGAGGATGGCTCCCACGGCGATGAGGATGATGCACCCGCCGAGGCCCATGACTGTCGCCTCCCTGTAGATCCGGTCGGTTCCGGTCTTTCCGGTCGATCCGGTTCCGTTCGGTTACCCCGGGAGGCAACACCCATGCGGTGTCGGGCCGTTCTACGACCGGAGGAACGCCACCAGCGCGTTCGCCAGCAACCGCGGGTCGTCGGCGCCGCACAGCTCGCGGGCGCTGTGCATCGACAGGATGGCGGTGCCGATGTCGACGGTCCGGATGCCGTGCCGGGCGGCGGTGATCGGGCCGATCGTCGTGCCGCACGGCATGGAGTTGTTGGAGACGAACGACTGGAAGGGGACGCCCGCCTTCTCGCAGGCGGCGGCGAACACCGCGCGGCCCGAACCGTCCGTCGCGTACCGGTTGTTGACGTTGACCTTGAGGATCGGGCCGCCGTTGACGCGCGGGTGGTGCGTCGGGTCGTGCCGCTCCGCGTAGTTGGGGTGGACGGCGTGGCCGGTGTCGGAGGACAGACAGACGGTGCCGGCGAAGGCACGGGCCCGGTCCTCGAACGTACCGCCGCGCGCCAGCACCGAGCGTTCCAGCACGGTGCCGAGCAGCGGCCCGTCCGCACCGGTGTCCGACTGCGAGCCGGTCTCCTCGTGGTCGAAGGCGGCGAGGACCGGGATGTACGACAGTCCGGCCGCGTCGGTCGCTGCGGCGGCCAGCGCGGCCACCCCCGCGTGCACGGAGAGCAGGTTGTCCATGCGCGGTCCGGCGACCAGCTCCCGGTCGCGGCCCAGGTACGCCGGGGCCTCCACGGAGTGCGTCATCAGGTCCCAGCCGGTGACCGAACCGGCGTCGAGACCCGCCTCCTGCTCCAGGAAGGCGATCAGGTCGCCGTCGCCGACGGTGCCGGCCAGGCCCCAGACGGGCTGGAGGTGGCGCTGCTTGTCGAGCTTGAGGCCGTCGGCGGTGACGTTGCGGTCCAGGTGGATGGCGAGCTGCGGGACGCGCAGCAGGGGCCGGTCGACGTTGACGAGGCGGGCCGAGCCGTCGCGCAGGGTGAGGCGGCCGGCCAGGCCCAGGTCGCGGTCGAGCCAGGAGTTCAGCAGCGGGCCGCCGTAGATCTCCACGGCGACCTGGCGCCAGCCGTGCGCCCCGGTGTCGGGACGCGGCTTGACGCGCAGGTTGGGCGAGTCGGTGTGGGCGCCGACGACGCGGAAGGGGGTGTGCGGATCGGCGCCCTCGGGGACGTACCAGGCGATGATCGCGCCGCCGCGCAGGACGTACTTGCCGCCGCTCGTGGCGTCCCAGGCGTCCGTCTCCGCGACCTGCCTGAAGCCCGCCTTCTCCAGTCGCTGGGCGGCGTTCGCCACGGCGTGGTACGGCGTCGGGGACGCCGCGAGGAAGGACATCAGGTCATCGGTGTGGCCGCGGTCGAAGCGGGGGGGTTCGCTCATGGGGCCACCTTAACGACGGGGCGTTCACCCGCACGACGGGCGAGGGCCCGCTCCCGGTCGTCGTCCACCGGGAGCGGGCCCTCGGCACGGTGCCTAGAACGCGGCCTCGTCCAGCTCCATCAGGTCCAGCTCGACGCCCTGGGCGACCTTGCGGGCCAGGGTGACGCCGGGCAGGACGTTCGCCGCGAAGAACTTCGCCGCGGCGATCTTGCCGGTGTAGAACGCCTTGTCCTTCGCGGACGCGGCCGGCAGCTTCTCGGCGGCGACCGCGGCGCCCTTGAGCAGCAGGTAGCCGACGATCACGTCACCGGAGGCCATCAGCAGGCGGGTGGTGTTGAGCCCGACCTTGTAGATGTTCTTGACGTCCTGCTCGGTGGCGGCGAGGTCGGTGAGCATCTGGCCGACGATCGCCTCCAGTTCGACGGCGGCCTTGGCGAGGTGCTCGCGGGCGCCCGCCAGTTCGTCGCCGCCGGTGCCGAGGGCGAGGAACTTCTTGATGTCCTCGGCGAGCGAGTTCAGCGCGGCGCCCTGGTTGCGGACGATCTTCCGGAAGAAGTAGTCCTGCCCCTGGATCGCCGTGGTGCCCTCGTACAGGGTGTCGATCTTGGCGTCGCGGATGTACTGCTCGACCGGGTACTCCTGGAGGAACCCGGAGCCGCCGAAGGTCTGGAGCGACTGGGCGAGCTGCTCGTACGCCTTCTCCGAGCCGTAGCCCTTGACGATCGGCAGCAGCAGGTCGTTGAGGGCGTGGTCGGCGGCGGAGTCCTCGCCGTTCGCCTCCTTGACCTGGATGGTGTCCTGCACGGCCGCGGTGTACATCACCAGGGCGCGCATGCCCTCGGCGTACGCCTTCTGCGTCATCAGCGAGCGGCGGACGTCGGGGTGATGGGTGATGGTGACCTTGGGCGCGGTCTTGTCCATGAAGTTGGCCAGGTCGGGGCCCTGGACGCGCTCCTTGGCGTACTCCAGCGCGTTGAGGTAGCCCGTCGACAGGGTGGAGATGGCCTTCGTGCCGACCATCATGCGGGCGAACTCGATGATGCGGAACATCTGGCGGATGCCGTCGTGCTTGTCGCCGATCAGCCAGCCCTTGGCGGGGTGGCGGTCGCCGAAGGTCATCTCGCAGGTATTGGAGGCCTTCAGGCCCATCTTGTGCTCGACGTTGGTGGCGTAGACGCCGTTGCGCGCGCCCAGCTCGCCGGTCTCGACGTCGAACTCGTACTTCGGCACGAGGAAGAGGGACAGGCCCTTGGTGCCGGGGCCGGCGCCCTCGGGGCGGGCCAGCACGTAGTGGAGGATGTTCTCCGACATGTCGTGCTCGCCGGACGTGATGAACCGCTTGACGCCCTCGATGTGCCAGGAGCCGTCCTCCTGCTGGACCGCCTTGGTGCGGCCGGCGCCGACGTCCGAGCCCGCGTCCGGCTCGGTGAGCACCATGGTCGAGCCCCACTGCCGCTCGACCGCGATCTTCGCGATCTGCTTCTGGACCTCGTTGCCCTCGTCGAAGAGGATGCCCGCGAAGGCCGGGCCGGAGGAGTACATCCACACGGCCGGGTTGGCGCCCAGGACCAGCTCCGCGTACGCCCAGATCAGGGAGCGCGGGGAGGTGGTGCCGCCGATCTCCTCGGGCAGGCCGAGGCGCCAGTACTCGGAGTCCATGAAGGCCTGGTAGCTCTTCTTGAAGGACGCCGGGACGGGGGCGGTGTTCGTCTCGGGGTCGAAGACCGGCGGGTTGCGGTCGGCGTCCTCGAAGGAGGCGGCCAGCTCGTTCTCGGAGAGGCGGGTCAGCTCCTCCAGGACGCTCTTGGCGGTGTCGACGTCCATCTCCCCGAACGGACCGGTGCCGTACACCTCGTCGCGTCCCAGCACTTCGAAGAGGTTGAACTCGATGTCGCGGAGATTCGGTTTGTAGTGCCCCATGACTGAGCTCCGTTGCGAGATCGGCGAGGCACTGACTCCTCGCGCCTGTTCCACGTACCAGCCACGTACCGGCTGGTAGCTACGATGATGCTACCCGTCGGTAATAAGTCGCAACCCCGACCGCTCCATCTGTGACCCTTCACTCGCTAGGCTTTGGGTCATGTACGGCTACGACCAGACCGCGGGCCCGCAGCAGCAGTACGCCCCGCCGCAGCAGCCGATGTCCGGCGGATACGGGCAGCAGCCGCCGCTGTACCCCGAGCCGTCCCCGCCCTCGCTCGCGGACGCGGTGCGGGCCTTCACCACCGGACAGCTGGCCGCCGAGGACTTCCAGCAGGTCTTCGCGACCTCGAAGGTCTACTGCCCGCGCGGCGACAACCCCGGCTTCCTCGCCCTGCACAACACCCAGCAGCCGGTGATCCCCATGTTCACCACGCTCAAGGAGCTGCGCCGGTACGCGGGCAAGGAGTCCAAGTACTTCGTGATCACCGGTGCCGAGGTGCTCGACCTGCTGCCGACCGGGTACGGGTTCGTCCTCGACATGGAGGGGGAGCACCGGATGGTCTTCGACGCCAAGGCCGTCGAACAGATGGTCGATTTCGCGATGCGGCGGATGTACGGCTGAGACCGGCCGCGTATACCGGTGGAGCCCGGAGGGAATGCCCTCCGGGCTCTCGCCGTTCTGGGGTAGCAAGAAGTTCAACGCTCAACTAAAGTGGAACGCACGCCGCCCAAGGAGGTCGACATGCCTGCCGTGACCGTCGAGAACCCGCTCATGCTTCCCCGCGTGACCGCGCCCGCGGACGCGGTGGCGCGCCCCGTGCTCACCGTCACGACCGCGCCCAGCGGTTTCGAGGGCGAGGGCTTCCCGGTGCGCCGCGCGTTCGCCGGGATCAACTACCGCCACCTCGACCCGTTCATCATGATGGACCAGATGGGCGAGGTGGAGTACGCGCCCGGAGAGCCCAAGGGCACCCCCTGGCACCCGCACCGCGGCTTCGAGACCGTCACCTACATCATCGACGGCATCTTCGACCACCAGGACAGCCACGGCGGTGGCGGCACCATCACCAACGGCGACACCCAGTGGATGACGGCGGGCAGCGGCCTGCTGCACATCGAGGCGCCGCCGGAGTCCCTCGTCATGTCCGGCGGCCTCTTCCACGGGCTCCAGCTGTGGGTGAACCTGCCGGCCAAGGACAAGATGATGGCCCCGAAGTACCAGGACATCCGCGGCGGCAGCGTGGCCCTGCTGGCCTCCCCGGACGGCGGTGCGCTGGTCCGGGTCATCGCCGGCGAGCTGGACGGCCACCAGGGGCCCGGCTCCACCTTCACGCCGATCACCATGATCCACGCGACGCTCGCGCCGGGCGCCGAACTGACCCTGCCCTGGCGCGAGGACTTCAACGGCCTCGCGTACGTCCTCGCCGGGCGCGGCTCCGTGGGCGCCGAGCGCCGGCCGGTGCACACCGGGCAGGCCGCCGTCTTCGGCGCCGGTTCCTCGCTCACCGTGCGGGCTGACGAGAAGCAGGACGGGAACACCCCCGACCTGGAGGTCGTCCTGCTCGGCGGGCGGCCCATCCGGGAGCCCATGGTCCACTACGGCCCGTTCGTGATGAACACCCGCGACGAGCTGCAGCAGGCCTTCGAGGACTTCCAGAAGGGGCGGCTGGGCAGCGTTCCGGCGGTGCACGGGATGTCGGAGACGGGGCCGGACGCCTGACGCGTGGTCGGCTGACGGTACGTCACCCGGGTGGGCCGTCCTGACGGGACGGCCCACCTCGCGCGTGGTCGGCTGGGGGAGTGCAGCTGCTTCCCGTCCCGGTCCGTCGGTTCGCCGCCTGGTGTGCCGTTCTCCTGCTCGCCGCCGGGGTCGGCTACCTCGGCATCAGGCTCTGCGTGGAGCTGCGGACCGCCGTGATCCCCGCGCTGCTCGCGCTGCTCGGGACCGCGCTGCTGCGCCCGCTGTACCGGCGGCTGGTGGCGGCCCACGTGCAGCGGTCGCTGGCCGCGGGGCTCACCTGTGTCGCCGTGGTCGCGGTGGTCGGCGGGGCCGTGTACATCGTGGTCGCCGCGCTCATCGACACCGGCGATCAGATCGTGGCGTCCCTGAAGGCCTCCGCGCGGGATCTCGCCGAGCACTTCGGCGCGGTCGGCACCTCGGTGGACGACCTGGCCTCCAACGCCCGGGAGCTGCTGGGCAAGTTCGGCGGGACGGCCGCCTCGGGGGTGATCAGCGGGGTCAGCGTGGTCGGGGAGACCGCCGCCATGGCCGTATTGGCGCTGCTGCTGGTCTTCTTCTTCCTGCGCGACTCCGACCGGGCGGCCGGCACCGTACGGGCGCTGGTGCCGCACAGCGGCGGGGACATGGTGGAGGCGATGGCCCGGCGGGCCTTCGGGGCCGTCGAGGGGTTCATGCGGGGGACCACGATCATCGCCCTGATCGACGCGGCCTGCATCACGGTGGGGTTGCTGGTGCTGCGCGTCCCGGGGGCCCTGGGGCTCGGGGCGCTGGTCTTCGTCGGCGCGTACATTCCCTACCTCGGCGCGTTCATCTCCGGCGCGGTGGCGGTGCTCGTCGCGCTCGCCGACCGGGGGTTCGTCATCGCGCTGTGGGCGCTCGGCGTGGTGGTCGCCGTGCAGCTGCTGGAGGGGCACGTGCTCCAGCCGATGGTGCAGAGCCGTACCGTGCGGATGCATCCGGCCGTGGTGCTGCTGGCGCTGACCGCGGGGGCCTCGGTCGCGGGCATCCTGGGGATGCTGCTGGCGGTGCCGCTGACCGCCGCCGGGGTCGGCATCGTGCACGAGGTGCAGAACCGCTACGCGGAGACCGGCCCCGCCACCGGCACGGCGGACTCGTAGAGGTCGAACCAGATGCTCTTGCCCTCGCCGCGCGGGGTGACGCCCCACTCGTCGGCGAGCATCTCGATCAGCATCAGGCCCCGCCCGGAGGACGCCATCTCGCCCGGAGTGCGCTTGTGCGGCAGGTCCTGGCCGGCGTCGGTGACCTCGACCCGGATGCGGCGCCCGCCGGGATCGCCGGTGACCTCGGCGACCATCAGCGCGTCGGTGTCGGTGTGCACCAGGACGTTGGTCAGCGTCTCGGAGAGCAGCAGCACCGCGGAGTCCTTCTGGTCCTCGCTGGGCCAGTCGTACAGCAGGTCGCGCAGATGCCGCCGCGCGGTGCCGATCCGCTCCGGCTCGGCCTGCGCGACCGTGAGCATCGTGCGGCGGCCCGGCGGACGGGGGTGGGCCGCGTCGCCGCAGTTGTCGTCCTTCCCCGTCCGGCAGAGCATCAGGAAGGCGATGTCGTCCTCCCGGCGGTCGGCGAGCGGGCCGGTGGTGTGGTGGGAGGACGGCCCGTGGACGGCCTGGACCATCGCGTCGGCCAGTTCCTCCAGGCCGCTGGTGCGGTGCTCCTCCAGGACGGCGCGCAGCCGCAGCCAGCCGGAGTCCAGGTCGTGGCCGCCGGTCTCCAGCACGCCGTCGGTGATCAGCATCAGCGTCTCGCCGGGCTCCAGGGCGAGCCGCGTGGTGGGGTAGTCGCTGTCCGGGTCGACGCCCAGCGGCAGCCCGCCGGCCGTGGACCGGACCAGCACCGTCCCGTCCGCCATCCGCATCCCCGGGTCGAGGTGGCCGGCGCGGGCGGTCTCCAGGGTCCCGGTGGCGGGGTCGACCTCGACGTAGAGGCAGGTGGCGAAGCGGGTGTCGCCGGGGTCGTCGGCGGCCTGGGTGAGCCCGTGGAAGAAGCGGGACGCGCGGGAGAGCACCGCGTCGGGGCGGTGGCCCTCGGAGGCGTAGGCGCGCAGGGCGATGCGCAGCTGGCCCATCAGCCCCGCGGCCCGTACGTCATGGCCCTGTACGTCGCCGATGACCAGGGCGAGGCGGTCGTGGGGCAGCGGGATCACGTCGTACCAGTCGCCGCCCACCTGGAGTCCGCCGCCGGTGGGGACGTAGCGGGCGGTGATCCGCACGCCCGGGATCTCCGGGCCCACCGCGGGGAGCATGGAGCGCTGGAGCCCGTCGGTCAGCTCCCGCTGGGTCTCGTCGGCGCTCGCCCGGGACAGGGCCTGCGCCATCATCCGGGCCACGGTGGTCAGCACCGACCGCTCGTCCGGGGTGAAGGTGACCGGGTAGGAGAAGGCGGCCATCCAGGCGCCCATCGTGCGGCCCGCCACGGTCAGCGGCAGGAACGCCCAGGAGTGCCGCTGGAAGGACTTGGCCAGCGGCCAGGTGAGCGGGTAGCGGGCGGCGTACTCCTCGGGGGAGGAGAGGTAGACGGCGCGGCCGGTGCGGACCACCTCGGCGGCCGGGTAGTCGGTCTCCAGCGCCATCCGGGCGAACGGGCTGTCCTGGCGCTCCGGCTGGGTGCGGTGGCCGATGATGGCCAGCTCGTCGCCCTCGACGCCGAAGACGGCCAGCCCGTCCGGCGAGAATCCCGGCATCGACAGCCCCGCCGCGACCCGCAGCACCTCCTCCGTCGACCGCGCCTCGGCCAGTGCCCGGCCCGCGTCCAGCAGGAACGCCTCGCGGGAGCGGCGCCAGTCACCGGTGACCGCGCCGCTCCCGGCGGCGGTGCCCGGCGACGGTTCGGTGACCTCCTGGAGGGTGCCGACCACCCGGTAGGTCTTGCTCCCGGGGTCGAAGGAGGGCTTGGAGCGGCTGCGGGCCACCCGGACGACCCGCCCCTGTCCGTCCACGATCCGGACGCGGACCTCGGCGACCGTGCCCTCGGTGGCGGCGAGCCGGACGACGCCGATGATCTCGTTCCAGTCGACCGGGTGCAGCCGGGAGCGGACCTCGGTCTGCTGGAGACTCACCCGGCGGGCGGGCAGCCCGAGCAGCCGTGCCGCCTCGGCGTCGACCGTGACGAGCCCGGTGGCCGTGTCCCAGTGCCACAGGCCGGTCGCGAGGGCGGCCAGGACGTCCCCCACAGCGGGCAGGGGCTCACCAGTGCGCATTGCTCCACTCTATGGAGAGGTGATCGCAGGTTGCCACCGGTCGTGGTGATGCCGGTGGTCCCGCGGTGCCGATCGTCGATGGTGCCGGTGGTCGTGGCGGGGTGACGGCCGCGGCGGAGCCAATGGGGAGGAAGCGGGGACCGGCCGCCCGGTACGCTGGGGTTGTTTCACGTGAAACGCCCACCCCGATCCGCGAAGACTGGATGAACGACGATGCATCGGTACAGGTCCCACACCTGCGGCGAGCTCCGCGCCTCTGACGTCGGCAGCGACGTCCGGCTGAGCGGCTGGCTGCACAATCGGCGCGACCTGGGCGGCATCCTCTTCATCGATCTGCGTGATCACTACGGCATCACCCAGCTCGTCGCCCGTCCGGGCACGGACGCGTACGAGGCGCTGGACAAGCTGACCAAGGAGTCCACCGTCCGGGTGGACGGCAAGGTCGTCTCGCGCGGTGCCGAGAACGTCAACCCGGACCTGCCCACCGGTGAGGTCGAGGTCGAGGTCGGCGAGGTCGAGCTGCTCGGCGCCGCCCAGCCGCTGCCGTTCACCATCAACACCGAGGACGGGGTGAACGAGGAGCGGCGCCTGGAGTACCGCTTCCTGGACCTGCGCCGCGAGCGCATGCACCGCAACATCATGCTGCGTACGTCGGTGATCTCCTCGATCCGCAGCAAGATGGTCGCCCTCGGCTTCAACGAGATGGCGACGCCGATCCTGACCGCCACCTCCCCCGAGGGCGCCCGCGACTTCGTCGTCCCCTCCCGGCTGCACGCGGGCCGCTTCTACGCGCTGCCCCAGGCGCCGCAGCAGTTCAAGCAGCTGCTGATGATCTCGGGCTTCGACCGCTACTTCCAGATCGCGCCCTGCTTCCGCGACGAGGACGCCCGAGCCGACCGCTCGCCGGGCGAGTTCTACCAGCTCGACGTCGAGATGAGCTTCGTCGAGCAGGAGGACGTCTTCCAGCCGATCGAGCAGCTGATGACGGAGCTGTTCACGGAGTTCGGCAACGGCCGGGAAGTGACCTCTCCCTTCCCGCGCATCCCGTTCCGCGAGGCGATGCTCAAGTACGGCTCCGACAAGCCGGACCTGCGCGCCAAGCTGGAGCTGGTGGACATCACCGACATCTTCGAGGGCTCGGAGTTCAAGGCCTTCGCCGGCAAGCACGTGCGCGCGCTGCCGGTGCCGGACGTCGCGGCCCAGCCGCGCAAGTTCTTCGACCAGCTCGGTGACTACGCAGTCTCCCAGGGCGCCAAGGGCCTGGCCTGGGTCCGGGTCGGCGAGGACGGCTCGCTGACCGGCCCGATCGCGAAGTTCCTGACGGAGGAGAACGTCGCGGAGCTGACCAAGCGGCTGTCGCTGGCCGCCGGGCACGCGGTGTTCTTCGGCGCGGGCGAGTTCGACGAGGTCTCCAAGATCATGGGCGCGGTGCGGGTCGAGGCCGCCAAGCGCGCCGGGCAGTTCGAGGAGAACGTCTTCCGGTTCTGCTGGATCGTGGACTTCCCGATGTACGAGAAGGACGAGGAGACGGGGAAGATCGACTTCTCCCACAACCCGTTCTCGATGCCGCAGGGCGGCATGGAAGCCCTCCAGTCCCAGGACCCGCTGTCCATCCTCGCCTGGCAGTACGACATCGTCTGCAACGGTGTGGAGCTGTCCTCCGGCGCGATCCGGAACCACGAGCCGGACATCATGCTGAAGGCGTTCGAGATCGCCGGTTACGACGCGGAGACCGTCGAGCGCGAGTTCGCCGGCATGCTGCGCGCGTTCCGCTTCGGCGCCCCGCCGCACGGCGGCATCGCCCCCGGCGTCGACCGCATCGTCATGCTGCTGGCCGACGAGCCCAACATCCGCGAGACCATCGCCTTCCCGCTCAACGGCAACGCCCAGGACCTGATGATGGGCGCCCCGACGGAGCTGGACGAGTCCCGGCTCAGGGAGCTGCACCTGTCGGTGCGCAAGCCGCAGCCGAAGTAGGACGGCGGTACGCGCGCGAAGGCGCCCGGGACGGAACGTCATCCGTCCCGGGCGCCTTCGCGTGTGCGGCGGTCGGGTCAGCCCTTGTCGCCGCCGCCGGAGAGCTTGCGGGTGCGGCGGCGCAGGGCCGGGCCCAGGCGGACCAGGAGCCGCTTGTCGATGCCGTTGACCTTGCGTTCCACGGCGGCCAGGGTCTTGCGGGCGGCCTGCAGCTCCGCCTGGACGGCGTCCAGCCGCTTCGCCGTCTCCTCGGCGCGCTGCTCGGCGGCGGCCAGCTCGGCGCGCAGCTCCTTGGCCTGCTTGGCCTGCTTCCGCGCCTGCTCACGGGTCTTCTCGGAGACCGTGGTGAGCTGCTCGCGCAGGCGGCTGAAGCGGTAGCGCAGCTGCCCGTCGTCCGTACCGTCCCAGACCGGCATCGACGCGGGCAGGTCGAGAGCGGCCATCCGCGTCTCGAAGGCGGCGCCGCCGTCGCCGTGCGTGTAGGTGTTCTTCAGGTCGTTGCGGTCCAGGAAGGCGACGATCCGCTCGAAGCGTTCGCCGTGGTTCTTGAGCATCGCGGAGAAGTCGGCGTTCTCGTACAGGTCGCGCGGGTCGGTGTCGGCGGGCAGCTCCGCCAGCGACCGGTGCGGGATGTCGAAGTACCGGCACAGCTCCAGGGTGCGCGAGTCGTGGGTGAGGACGACGCTGGGGGTGCCGGCGAGCAGGGCGGCGACGTTGCCGTGGATGCGGGTGCCGTAGGCGAAGTCGTAGTCCCGCAGTTCCTTGATCCAGGTCGCCGGGTCCAGGGGCATGCGCACCTTGTTCTCGCGCAGCAGGGGGTGGGTGAGGTGGCGCGGGAAGGGGTCGGTGACGCCGGACTCGGGGGTGGTGTCGCCCCAGAGCAGCAGTTCGGCGTCGTCGGTGTTCTGCGCGTAGTACGTGAGGTGCGGGTAGTGCTCCCAGGCGTGCCGGGCGATGCCGGCGATGTCGCCGACGGGTATCGCGTCCGGCGAGAGGTTGACGGCGACGCGGGAGGCGGCGGTCAGCTCGGCGGTCCGGATCTCCGGGAACGTGGCACCGTACAGGAACATCGACGGGCAGCCGATGATGTCGACGTCCTTGAAGCCCAGGCTGTTGAGATAGCCGGCGGTCAGTTCGCCGCGGACGCCGATGGAGGCGGACCGCTCCAGGACCGCGGAGGCGAAGCGCTTGACGGAGGCCGCCATCGGGCCGAGCCCGCCGGTGTCGTAGTCGTCGGGGGCCTGGGCGCCGACGCCGAAGACCACCACCGGGATGGTGAGCTGCTCGATCAGGGTGGAGAGCCGGTCCAGCGAGGCGTGGAAGCTCGGGCGGAAGGCGTTGGCGAGCGGGACGACGAACACGTCGTACTGCTCGTTGATCTCCGCGGCGCGGCGGGCCGAGGGGTCGGTACGGATGCCGTTGGAGGTCACCTCGGTGTCCGGTGCCGAGAGCATCTTGTGGGCGGAGTCGCTGAACAGCAGGTTGCCGGTGTTGGTGCCGATCAGATCCTGCTGGATGAACTCCGTCGGGGTGGCCACGCGGAACGGGCTCTTTCCGGAGCGGATGAGGATGCGCTTCACGACAGTCCCTCGGTACGCGGGCGGACTCGGCTGCGTACCGGTCGGCGCGACCGCGACGCACACCCGTGCGGGGGATGTGCGTTCGATATGACCGCACGGGTGAGCAAACCTTATACGTCGGGTGAATGAGGCGTGAAGCGGTGGTGGCGCGGAAACCGTCACCAGGTCCTAGCGGGCCACGAACTGGGTCAGGATCGCCTGGACCTCGTAGATGTCGACGCCCTTGGTGAAGGTCTTCTGGAGGGGCGCGGGGGTGCCGGAGAGCCAGATCTTCAGTTCGGCGTCGAGGTCGAAGTGGCCGGCCGTCTCGACGGAGAAGTGGGTGATGCTGCGGTACGGGACGGAGTGGTACTCCGTCTTCTTGCCGGTGATGCCCTGCTTGTCGATCAGGATCAGGCGGCGGTCGGTGAAGAGGATGGTGTCGCGGATCAGCAGGTACGCGGCGTGCACCTGCTCGCCGTGGCCGAGCAGGCGCGCGTACTCCTGGGCCGCCTGTGTCGGGTTGATGCTGTGGGCGTTGCCGAACAGGGCCATGGGATCTGTCCCCCCGGATGAGCTGCGGCGACGGCCGGACGGCCCGCCTGGGGTGATCGTGGCAGAGCGCGGGGCCGGGGAGAAGGTTCCGCTCTCCCCGGCCCCGCGCTTGTGGCACGTGTGTTACGCGGTCGGCTTCTCCTCGAGACGCGGGAAGAGGACCGCGCCCTTGGTCACCGTCGAGCCGGCCGGCAGCCGGCCCCAGTCCGCGGCGTCCTGGATCCGCTGCTCGGCGAGGGCGCCCAGGGAGCCCTCCGCGCCGAGGGAGTCCCAGAGCTTCTGGGAGGTCTCCGGCATGACCGGGTTGAGCAGGACGGCGACGGCGCGGAGCGCCTCGGCGGCCGTGTAGAGGATGGTGGCCAGGCGGGCCTTGCCCTCGTCCGAGGTGTCCTTGGCCACCTTCCACGGCTCCTGCTCCGTGATGTAGCCGTTGACCTGCTTCACGAAGTCGAAGACGGCCAGGATGCCGCCCTGGAAGTCCAGCTCGTCGCCGATCTTGCGGTCGGCCTCGGTGACGGCCTTGGCGAGACCCGCGTGGATCGCCTCCTCGGCCGCGCCGTCGGCCGTGGCCTCGGGCAGGGAGCCGCCGAAGTACCTGCCGACCATGGCGGCGACGCGGGAAGCGAGGTTGCCGTAGTCGTTGGCCAGCTCGCTGGTGTAGCGGGCGGAGAAGTCCTCCCACGAGAACGAGCCGTCCTGGCCGAAGGCGATGGCGCGCAGGAAGTACCAGCGGTAGGCGTCCACGCCGAAGTGCGAGGTCAGGTCCTGCGGCTTGATGCCGGTCAGGTTCGACTTCGACATCTTCTCGCCGCCGACCATCAGCCAGCCGTTGGCGGCGACCTTGCCGGGCAGGGGCAGGCCCTGGGCCATCAGCATGGCCGGCCAGATCACCGCGTGGAAGCGGAGGATGTCCTTGCCGACCAGGTGCACGTCGGCGGGGAAGGTCTCCTCGAACTTCTGCTGGTTCTGGTTGTAGCCGACCGCCGTGGCGTAGTTCAGCAGTGCGTCGATCCACACGTAGATGACGTGCTTCTCGTCCCAGGGGATCGGGATGCCCCAGTCGAAGGTCGAGCGCGAGATGGAGAGGTCCTGGAGGCCCTGGCGGACGAAGTTGACGACCTCGTTGCGCGCGGACTCGGGCTGGATGAAGTCCGGGTTGGCCTCGTAGTGGGCGAGGAGCTTCTCGCCGTACGCGCTCAGCTTGAAGAAGTAGTTCTCCTCGCTGAGGATCTCCACCGGCTTCTTGTGGATCGGGCACAGCTTCTGGCCCGCGTACTCGCCCTCGCCGTCGAGCAGCTCGCCGGGGAGCTTGTACTCCTCGCAGCCCACGCAGTACGGGCCCTCGTAGCCGCCCTTGTAGATCTCGTCCTTGTCGTACAGGTCCTGCACGAACTCCTGGACGCGGTCGGTGTGCCGCTGCTGCGTGGTGCGGATGAAGTCGTCGTTGGCGATGTCGAGGTGTTCCCACAGGGGTTCCCAGGACTCGGTGACGAGCTTGTCCGCCCACTGCTGCGGGCTGACGCCGTTCGCCTCCGCCGTGCGCATGATCTTCTGACCGTGCTCGTCCGTGCCGGTGAGGTACCACACCTTCTCACCGCGCTGGCGGTGCCAGCGGGTGAGCACGTCGCCTGCGACGGTCGTATAGGCGTGGCCCAGGTGAGGAGCGTCGTTGACGTAGTAGATGGGGGTCGAGACGTAGAACGCCTTCGCCCCCTGCTTCTCGGTTCCAGTGGCCGCCATGGTCGAAATCCTACTTGGCCTGGGGAGATCCACTCACCCGCGTTTCCGGGCGCCAGGATGCGAGGACGCCCTCGTACAGCTCCTTGTCGGTCAGCTCGCGCGGGGTCGCGCCGGCGAGGAAGTACGACGTGTTGCCGGTCCTGAGCTTGCGGAGGTAGTCGAACGCCTTGTTCTCCGGGTCGCCGAAGGCGACGAAGGAGAAGAAGAGGGAGGGGTGCGTCTTCGCCGCCTCGGCGAGGGCCTGGGTGGCGGGGGTCTTGGCGTCGGGGGCGCCGTCCGTCTGGAAGATCACCAGGGCGGGGGCGGTGGGGTCCGCGGACTTGTCGTGGAGGGAGAGGACCTCGGCGACGGCGGCGTGGTAGCTGGTGCGGCCCATGCGGCCCAGCTCCGCGTGGGTGGTGTCGATCTTGTTCTCGTGGTCGGTGAGGGTGAGGGTGGTCGTTCCGTCGATCTCCGTGGAGAAGAAGACGACGGGGACGGCGGGGTCGGCCTCGACGTGCGCGGCGAGGGCGAGCGCCTGGTCGGCGAGGGCCTGGGCGGAGCCGTCCTTGTAGTACGGGCGCATGCTCGCGGAGCGGTCGAGGACGAGGTAGACCTTGGCGCGGGTGCCGGTGAGGTCTTTTTTGCGGAGGGTGGCGGCGGCGGCCTTGTGGGCGGGGAGGAGGTGGGGGGCGCGGGATCGGATGCGTGCGGGTGGGGTGGCGGGGGTTTTGGCCTCGCCTTCGGCTTCGGCCTCCTTTGTTTTCCCACCCGCACCGCCCGTGCTGCTTTCGTCTTCGGGTGCGGGTGGCCCCTGTGGGGGTTCTTCGACGTCGGCGGCTGCGGGTTCGGGGGTGGGGGCGGGAGTGGTGG